>DATKBT010000059.1:0-34984 GCA_035546295.1 Thermoanaerobaculia bacterium
CTCAATCCTGCCGGAGCGCGCGCAGCGGATCGATCCGCGACGCGCGGCGCGCCGGCAGCCAGACCGAGGCGGTGGCGGCGGTGAGCAGGAACAGCGCCGATCCGATCAAGAGCGCGGGGCTCGGTGCAGCGAGCCCCGGGAGTACCCCGCGCAGGAGCTGGACCGCCCAGAAGGATGCGACCAGCCCGCAGGCGATGCCGGCGCCGGCCAGGGCGACGCCGCGGGTCAGCACCCAGCGAAGGACGTCCCGCTGTGCGGCGCCGACCGCGATCCGGATGCCGATCTCGCGCACCCGCTGGCTCACCGAGTAGCTGATCACTCCGAAGACCCCGAGCAGGGCGAGGAAGCAGCCGGCGCCGCCGAACAGCGCGACGGTCTGGGTCTGGAGCCGCTTGTCGACCAGGGTCTGCCACCGCTGCTCGTCGTGGGTCATGGGATTCGCGAGCAGCAACGTCGGATCGAGCTGGCGCAGCTGCTCGCGGAGAGCGGCGAAGATCGGACCGGGCGAGCCGCCCGCGGTGCGCAGCACGATGTCGGTCGACGAGCGGAAGCGCT
Organism: Thermoanaerobaculia bacterium; assembly: GCA_035546295.1. Classification (GTDB taxonomy): domain Bacteria; phylum Acidobacteriota; class Thermoanaerobaculia; order Multivoradales; family Multivoraceae; genus DATKBT01. The sequence continues at coordinate 556 of DATKBT010000059.1, forward strand.
GCAGCCAGGTGAAGTAGATCATCGGCTCGGGGCCGCGCGCCGAGGCGAACTGCGTGACGTTGCCGACCACGCCGATCACCTGGTAATCGGTGCCGGGATCGCCGGGCCGCGCGCGCGGGATCCGCACCATGCGCCCGAGCGGGGACTGGCCGGGCCAGAGCTCGTCCGCCAGCTTCTGATTGACCACGACCACCCCGCTCTCGCTGCCCTCGTCTCGGGGCGCGAACAGGCGACCCTGGAACAGCGGAAGGCCCAGCGTGGCGAAGTACTCGGCGTCCGCGACGTTGAACCGGCTTCGGTGGACTTCGTCGGGCGACTCGGGGCGCACGAGCTGCTGCGTGACGTCGAGGAAGAGCGGCGGGACCAGCGAGGCGATTCCCGCCGACGTCACCCCCGGGATCGAGCGGGCGCGCTCGCGGAGCTGGGTGAGGAGGGCTCTCCCCTCCTGCGGTGTCGAGCCCTCGGGGATCGAGATCGAGGCGACCAGCAGGTCGGTGCCGTCGAAGCCGAGGTCGCTCGAGCGCGCGCCGAGCAGGTCGCTCGCCAGCAGCCCGCAGCAGATCAGCAGCACGAGCGCGAGGGCCACCTGGAGCACGACGAGCAGGGACCGGCCCTGGAGCCGGCGCCCCAGCGATCTGGTCGGCGCGGCCTCCTTGAGCGCCGCCACCAGGTTCACCCGCGAGGCGATCAGGGCGGGCGCCAGACCGAAGGCGACGGTGACCACGCCGGAGACCGCCAGGGTGAGACCGAGCACCCGCTGGTCGAAGCGCATCGCGAGGACGAGCTCCTCGCCGAAGTAGCCGGCCATCAGCCTCCGCACCCCGAGCGCCAGCACCAGGCCGGCGCCGGCGCCCGCCAGCGCCAGGAGCAGGCTCTCGAGCAGGAGCTGGCGGACCAGGCGGAGCCGGCTGGCTCCGATCGACTGCCGGATCCCCATCTCCCGGCGGCGCGAGATCGCGCGAGCGAGCAGCAGGTTGGAGACGTTGGCGCAGACGATCAGGACGAGCACGCCGACCGCCGCGGCGAAGATCGAAAGCGTCGAGCCGAGACGGAGCACGTCGACCGGGTGCCCGAGCCGCACTGGCTCGACGGTGATGGCGCGCGCGCGGCTGGGAATCGGGTGCTCGGCGTCGAGCCGGGCGGCCACCACCGCGAGCTCGGCCCGCAGCTCCTCGGGCGTGGCGCCGGGGACCAGACGCCCCAGGGCGCTCCAGGCGTGCGGCGTGCGGTCGGCGCGGGCCTCCGCGAGCTCGGCGGAGGTGGCGATCCCGAGCTCGGCGGGGATCAGCAGGTCGAGGTCGGAGCCCGAGAACAGGCCGTAGAAACCGGCGGGGGTGACGCCCACGATCTGGACGGCGGTCGCCGGCAGCTTCATCGTGGCGCCGAGGATGTCGGGATCGGCGCCCAGGCGCTTCCACAGACGGTAGCCCAGCACCGCGACCGGCGGTGCGCCAGGGCGATCGTCGTCGGGTCCGAGCGCGCGCCCGAGCGCCGGACGCAGGCCGAGCTCCTCGAAGAAATGCCCGGTGACGTGGAGGACCTCGACCTCCTCCGTCCCCTGGCCGGTTTCGAGCGTCGTCCACTGCTGCCAGGAGGCGACCAAGCGGCGGACCGTGGTGGCGGCGTCGCGGTAGTCGAGGTAGTCCGGCCAGGAGAGCGCGCCGTACGGGCCGATGAAGGCCTGGGAGTGCGTCGTGTAGACCTCGACCACCTCGTGCGGCCGCTCGATCGCGGGCCGCCGCCAGAGGAAGACGTTGAACAGGTCGAAGACGACGGTGGTGGCGCCGATGCCGAGCCCGAGAGTGAGCACCACGACGGCGGTGAAGCCGCGGCCGCGAGCCAGCGTGCGGGCGGCGTGGAGCAGCTCTCTCATGGGCGGAAGCCTCCCCCAGCGGAGGCAACGAATCTCGAGTCGCGGATCGCGGATGATCTCAGATGCTACGGACCGGAGCAGGGGACCGTCCAATCGAGCTCCATCCGCCGCGCGACCGGGGCCTTCGACGGTGCGTCTTCGGGCGATCGAGACGCCGGCGTGATCGGCTTTTCGACGGCGCTCGGCCGCGGGCCGCAAGCGGCCCGGCACAAGCTCAGCGCGCGCCGCCTCCTCCGCCTCTTTCGAGGTGGGCAGCCCCACGTCCTCGGCGGCGAGCAGCAGGAAGGGACGCTGGGCTCCCCGGTTCGCCGCGCCGCCGAAGAGCTGGCGGTCGAAGTCGGCGGCGGCCTTCACCCGTGGCTGCCGCCTCCGCCGTCGACTTCCGGGATCGGGCGGCGAGGTGACCATCCGACGAGCCAGCGGCAGATGGGAGCGAGCCGCGTCGGGCCGACACCGAATAGGCTCTGGCGGTGGCCGGCAAGCCGATCGTGGTCAGCGAGGAGCAGGCCCTGTACTTCCGCGCCCGCCGAGGCCACCTCGCCGGTCCCTGCGCCGCGAGCGCCGCGGAAGCAGCGGCCGCGATCCTCGGTGCGCAGTCGCAGCAGCTCACGACCGGCCTGCTCGCGGTCGCTCAACGGACCGCCGGGCGTCCGAGCGCAGAGGAGCTGCGGACCGCCCTCTTCGAGGAGCGCCGACTCGTTCGCACCTGGGGCCAGCGCGACACGGTCCACCTCTACCGTCCAGAGGACTGGCGGCTGATCGTCGCGGCGCGCGCGCAGTGGGCGCCCGGCGGCCGCGGCGGGCCCCTGCCTCCGAAGCGGGCCGTCGATTGCGTCCTCGACGAGCTGCGCCGTGCGGAGCGTCCGCTGACGCGCGCCGATGTCGAGGAGCTGGTGCCGGCCTCGTACCTCGAGGCGATCGCCGAGCGGGCGGCGATGGCGGCGCTCGAGGTGCGACGGTTCGCGGCCGGCCGCCTCCTCTGGCAGCTCAACAACCGTGGGGACGCATGCATCGCCGACAAGGTCGGCCGGGACGGAGCTGCGGCCGAGCAGGGCTATGCGGCGAGGACGGACTGGTTTCCCGATCTGGAGTGGAGCGACCCCGACCCGCGCGAGGCGGCGATCACTCTGGCGCGCAGGTACCTCGCCGCCAACGGCCCGGCGACCGTGCAGGATCTCGCCCACTTCTGGGGCGCGCGGATCGCCGTCGCCAGGGAGTGGATCGAGACCCTCGAGTCACGCGGCGAGCTCGCGACGGTGCGCTGCGGCGAGCGCACCGGGCTGCTCGCCCTTCTCGAGGACGCCGAGGAGCTGCAGCGGGCGCCGCCGCGCGGCGTCGGCGACTGGCCGGTACGGCTGCTGCCGATGTGGGACACCCTGCTGATGTCCCACGCCGACAAGAGCTGGACGGTCCCGGCCGAAGGCGAGCGGCCGCTGATCTGGCGCAAGGCGGCGATGGTCTCTGCGGTCGTGCTGGCGCGCGGAAGGGTGGTGGCGACCTGGACCCAGAAGAAACGAGCGAAGCGGCTCGAGATCAGCGTGCACCCGCTGCGTGGGTGGACGAGGCGGCTGGAGCCGGGGGTCCGGCGCGAAGCCGCCGCCGTCGCCGAGCACCAGGGAATCGGCACCACCGACGTCTTCTGGGCGAGCTGAGAGGATCGGTACGGGCTCCCGAGTGGCTCGCGGGTGAGGCGCCGCGTCGCGCGGCGTGGTGCCCCGCCCTGCGATCAGCGTGACCCTGGACGGTGGCGAGAACGCGGAGCCCTGCCTGGTCCCGCGGGGACGACGAGTGCCGGCGATGCAGAGCTCCGCCGAGGAGCCGCCGCGGTGGAACGAGCGCCGGGGTAGAGTCCTCCTGTTCACCACCGGACCGATCCTGGCGGGCCGTCCGAGCCGGCGACGAAGACGAGAGGGTGCCTCCATGCGAGCTCTGCGCCTCCTGCCTCGATTGACGATGCTCACGCTGGGGCTTGCCTGCACGCCTGCCGATGACGGCACCGCCCCCGTCGGCGGTCCAGCAGACCCCGCGTCGGCCTCTTCCCCGGTGCGGAATCCGATCGTCGAGCTCCTCGACGAGGGTCAGTCGGTGTTCGGCGTGTTCTCGGGACCGAAGACCGCCGAGCAGGGAGCGCTGATGGCCGAGGTCGCGGACGCCGACCTCGTCTTCTACTCGCTGGAGGACGGTCCGTTCGACCTCGACACGATGCAGGCCTACATGGATGCCCTGCGCGTCGGCGCCGCCGATCCGGCGAGCGCTCGACCGCTCGTGCTGCGCGTGCCGCCGGTGAGCGCGGGGGAGGACACGCTGGTCGAGCGCGTCTCCGCCGCGCTCGACGCCGGCGTTCACGGTGTCGTGTTCCCGCACGTGCGCAACTCTAGGGATGCTGAGGTCGCGGTGGCCGCGATGCGCTTTGCGGGTTCGACCGGCGAACCGTCCGGTACGCGTCCGTCTTCCGTCGGCCGCGCTCCCCGGGTCTGGGGCGTTGCCGAGGGCGAGTACCGGCGAGGCGCCGACGTCTGGCCGCTCGCGTCCGAGGGGCAGCTGGTGGCGATGCTGATCGTCGAGGATCGTGAAGGCGTCGAGCACGCCAGCGAGATCGCGGCGACGCCGGGCGTGGGAGTCCTGTTCGCCGGGCCGGGTGACCTGCGGCGGGCTTTCGAGGGCGACATGGAGCAGGTCGAGAGGGCGATCCAGACGGTGCTCGCCGCCTGCAAGCGCCACTCGGTGCCGTGCGGGATCACGGCTGGGCCGGAGGACGTCGCGAACCGGCTCGGGCAGGGGTTTCGCCTGATCATCGTCCAGCAGCTCGAAGCGCTGGCGGTGGGACGCGCGGCGGCCGGACGGGACGACTGAGAGGGGAGGCTCGAGATGCTCGCGAAGATGTTCCTGGTCCCGTGGGTCGAGACCATCGTCGAGGCGATCCGCGAGGCGCTCGCGCCGGCTCGATAGAGAGAGCCTGGATCGAGCCGCGCCCGCGCTCCCTTACGCGCTCTCCACGGCGTCGACCAGCTTCCTGAACGGTGCACGCTGCTCCGACGGAAGCTGGGCCGCGAAGCGCTTCGTGAGCGGCACGCGACGAATCAGCTCGACGACGTCCGCGAGGTCCTGCGCTCGATCGGGCCGATCGAGCCCGCTGTGCAGCGTGAATCGGACCAGGTCGGCGAGACCCACCGTCGGCACCCCTTGGAGCACGACCCGCTCGACCGGAGGGCCCCCGGTCTGCGCCTCGGTCACCAGATGGATCGGCATGCCACTCAGCTCGAGCTGCCTCTCCTTCTCGTTCCAGACACCGCCGATCCCACGCACGGCCTCGGCGATCGTTGTGGTGTCGGCGGCGAACAGATCGATGTCCTCGGTCGTCCGGCGATAGCCGTGGAGGAAGACCGAGATTCCCCCGATCACGGGAGCCGCCGTCGCTTCGGCGACGCGGCGGGCGAGTCGAAGCAGCTCAGCGCCGGGCGACAAGAGGCTGAGCGCCCAACGGTCGAGAGTCGAGGAGCGGGTGGCGAGGGTCGGCATCAGGCAGGGCGCCTGGAGGCACGGACTGTCTTCCTCGGTCGTCCGGCTGCGGCAGCCGGACCGGCGACGGCGCGAGCCAGCCTAACAAGAGACGCAGTTGTGGTTGTTCTTCGACCCCATCGCCTCGAGCAGGGCGAGGGCCTCGGGGAACGGCTGGATGCGCTGCACCGGACCGTTCGCCATGTCGGCGACGGTCTCGCCGCTCCTCGCCACCGCGGTGACGTCGGCGCCGTGGAAGACGAGGTAGAGGATCATCTCGACGTCGCCTCGCGCGGCGGCGTTGTGGAGGGGCGTGTAGCCGCGGTAGTCGGCGGCGCGAACGTCGGCGCCCAGCTCCTCGACCAGATAGCGCACGGCGGGGAGCATGCCGCCCGGAGCGTTGCGATGGTAGTTGCCGACCCAGCCGGCACCGCTCGCCACCTGGAGCGGCGAGATCGCAGGGCTGCCGAGCTCGGGCGGAGCGTCTTCTCCTGGTGGGTCGAGATCCGCGTCGGCGTTGCGGCCGTTGGGCAGCCGGCGCTCCGGCACCACCTTGCTCGCGATCGTCGGGTCGGCGCCGGCATCGACCAGCAGGCGCATCGCGGCCACGTCGCTCGACTGCGCGGCGCGCCAGAAGGCGGTGGCGCCGGTCTCGTCGGCGCCGCTCTGGTCGAAGTTGTAGCCGGTGTACCAGACCTTCTTGTCCAGGCGCGCGTTCGGATCGGCGCCGGCGGCGAGCAGGGCCTGCATCAGCTCGAGGTGCGTGGTCGTCTCCTGCGCCGGGCTCGGCTGTGGATAGAAGGCGTGCGGCGCCCACTGGACGTTGATCGCGGCGTAGAGGGGAGTGACGCCGGCGTCGCTGGCAAGCGTCGGGTCGGCGCCCTGCGCGAGCAGCAGCATCGCCAGGTCGAAGCGGCCGTTCAGCGTGGCCATCAGCAGCGGGCTGGTGTGGTCGCCGGCGCTCGGCTGATCGACGTCGGCGCCGCCGGCGAGCAGCGCCTTCGTGGCCTCGACGTGCCCCCCGCGCGCGGCGTGGAGCAGCGGCGTCAGGCCGCCCTGCCTGCCGACGAGCTGCCCCATCGTGGCGGGTCGGGGGCCCTTGCGCTCCTCGTCGCGGTCTCGGCTCCCGGCCTCACGCTCCACCTTCACGGCGCCGTCCTTCGTGGCCTGCTCTGCCTCCTCTGCCTCCTCCTCTGCCTCCTCCTCCTCCTGCTTGGCGACCATTGCCGCGGCGGAGGGGGGGCTGCCACCGAGCTCGGGGTCGATCGCATCTGCGCTCTCCTGCCTCGCCCTCCCCGCGCGCCGCGGTCCGTCGGCGGTTCCAACCTCGCGTCGGGGCTTCGGATCGGATCGCTCAGGCACGCCGGCCGCGCGTGGCGGGTTGCCGCCCAGCTCGGGATCGATCGGCTCCTGCGGGCTCAGCATCTCCGGCGCCGCCACGGCGGGCGGCGGTCGCGTCTCGTCCGGTAGCTCGCCTTCGTCCTCGCCGGCTCTCTCGGCATCGTCGTGCCCGGCCTCACTGGCCGCCTTCTCTGCGGCGGCCTCGGCGGCTCGTTCCTCGGCCTCCTTGGCGATCCGCGCCTGCGCCTGGATCAGCGCGCGGCGCTGGATCACGGCCTCACGGTTGCGGGCCTCGATCTGCTCGGCATCGGTCACGGTGCTGGCCAGGCTCGGGTCGGCTCCGCCCGCGATCAGCGCCGCGATGGTTTCGGCGCGGTTGGCGCTCGCGGCGAAGACGAGCGCGCTCTGCCCGAAGACGCCCTCGACGAGGTTCGGCTTCGAGCCGGCGTCGAGCAGGGCGGTGACCGCCGCGGCGTCGCCGGAGGCCGCGGCCAGCATCAGAGCGGTGGCCCCGGTGTCGGCCGCCTGGTCCGGATCGGCGCCGGCCTCGAGCAGGAGCTCGACGACGGCAGCGTTGCCTGCGCGCGCCGCCAGCAGCAGAGGCGTGAAGGCGCCGTTGCGAGTCTTGGCTGTGAGCCGCGCGCCGGCGTGCAGCAGCATCTCGGCCAGCTCGCGGTCGCCGCCGACCGCCGCCCAGTGTAGGGGCGAGAGACCGTCGCCGTGCGCGGCGTTGGGGTCCTCGCCGCGCGACAGGAGCTCGCGCACGGTCTCGCGGTCTCCGTCCCGGGCGGCATCGGCGACCGGGGTGGGGGTCGGCGCCGCCACCCCGGGAGTCGGCGCCATCGCCACCGCCGACAGAGCCAGGAACCAGCCGCACAGCCCCCTCCGTGTCGCGCGCATCGCCGACCTCTCCCTCAGAGCGTGAAGGGCGCCGTGCTGTCGCCGAAGCTCTCGACGTCGTCGAGGCCGAGCTGGTGCAGGAGGCTGAGCATGACGTTGGCCATCGGCGTCCCGTCCTCCGCACGGTGGTGGACGCCGCCCGCGAGCGCGCCGTTGGCGTGGCCGGCGAGGAACAGCGGGCAGCGCTTGTGGTTGTGGAGGTTGGAGTCCCCCATCGGCGAGCCGTAGACGATCAGCGTCTTTTCGAGCAGGTTGCTGTCGCCGTCGGGGGTCGAGCGCAACCGCTCGAGGAAGTAGGGGATCAGGCTCACGTGGTAGCGGTTGATCTTGGCGAAGTCGAGAACCCGCTCCTCCTTCCCGCCGTGGTGCGAGGCCGGGTGGAAGGGCGCGTTGACGCCGCTCTCCGGGTACACCCGCGCCGAGCCGTCGCGCCCCATCTTGAAGGAGAACACCCGGGTGACGTCGGAGGCGAGCGCGAGGACCTGAAGGTCGAACATCAGCTCGACGTGCTCGGCGAAGGAGTCGGGAACGCCGATGGGCGCCTCGGGCAGCTCGCGCGCCTCGCCGGAGACGTTGTGCTGCTCGATGCGCTGGATCCGCCGCTCGACCTCGCGCACGTGGTCCAGGTACTCGCCCAGGCGGTGCCGGTCGGCGGGGCCGAGGTCGCGGCGCAGGCGGTCGACCTCGCCGACGATCCAGTCGAGGATGCTGCGATCGGTGCTGCGGCGCGCGGCGCGCTCGTCGGGGGTGCTGCCGGCGCCGAAGAGCTGGTCGAAGGCGACCCGCGGGTCGCGCACCATCGGCAGCGGCGTGGTGGGCGCCGCCCAGCTGATGGTGTCGGTGTAGACGCAGGCGTAACCGTAAGCGCAGCCACCCGACTGGTCCACGTTCTCGATGCAGAGCTGCATCGACGGGATCGGTGTGTCCTGGCCGTAGCGCTGGGCGTAGAGCTGGTCGATCGAGACGCCGACCTCGACGTCGGAGCTCTCGGTCTGCTTCGGGTGCGCCTGGGTGAGGAAGACCGCGCTGGAGCGGAAGTGATCGCCGCCCACCTCGCGGGCCGTGAACGCCTCGGCGTTGCGCACGTCGGTGTTGCTGACGATGGTGAGCCAGTCGCGGAAGGGCTCGAGCGGGCTCAGGCTCGACGGCGTGAGGTCGAAGTCGCGACCGGCCTCGGCTGGCGCCCACAGGTTCTTGGACGCTCCGAGCTCGTTGCTGCCGGCCGCTCCGTGGACCATCTCGATGCACACCAGCCGCGTCGGATCCTCGGTGGCGGTCCGGTCGATCACACGGGCGTGCCCGAGCGCCGGCCGCATCGCGTCGAGAAACGGCAGGGCGACCGTGGTTCCGAGCCCGCGCAGCACGGTGCGGCGCGTCAGATGCTTCTTGGTCAGGATCATCGGTCCGCTCCTTCGCGGTGGGCCCGAGCCGGGTCGTTCCCGGCCCCGTCGTCGGCGACCGCGACGCCGGCGGGATCGAGGCGGCTCCTGCAAAAGGCATCGCTGCGAACGACGCCGAGGACGAAAGCCGAGAACCGATGCTCGCTGTCGCCCGCCTCGCGAACGATCCGGCGCACCGTCGGCATGTCCGAGACCTCGAGCCGGCGGCCGAGCGCGTAGGCGAGGAGGTTCTCGGTGAAGGTGGTGAGCACGACGTCGGCCCGCTTCAGGAGCGCGTTGCGCAGATCGGCGGGCCCGGCGAGCGGCGCGCCGTCGAAGAGCGTGCCGGTGGTGTCGACCGCGACGCCGCCGTCGCGAATCCGCCGCGCCCCGGTGACGTCGAAGCTCTCGAGCGCGAGCCCGATCGGATCGATCACCCGATGGCACGACCTGCAGGCCGGGTTCGATCGATGCTCCTCGAGCCGCTCGCGAACCGAGAGCGCACGACCTCCGGCCGTCGCCTCGGTCTGCTCGAGGTCGGGGACGTCGGGCGGCGGCGGGGGCGGCGGCGAGCCCAGCAGCACCTCCATCACCCATTTGCCGCGCAGCACCGGCGAGGTGCGGGTGGCGTGCGAGGTCAGGGCGAGAATGCTGCCGTGCCCGAGGAGGCCACGGCGGCCCTCGTCGGCGAGCTGCGCCCGCCGATGTTCGCTGCCCGTGACGCCGGGCAGCCCGTAGTGCCTCGCCAGCCGCTCGTCGACGAAGGTGTAGTCGGCGTCGATCAGCTCGAGGACCGGCCGGTCGGCGCGCACCACGTGCTCGAAGAAGCGCTCGGTCTCACGGCGCATCGACGCCGCGAGGGTCTGGTCGTAGTGCGGGTACATCAGTGCGTCGGGGTGGAGCCGATCGAGATCCTGGAGCCGCAGCCACTGGGCGGCGAAGCGCGTCGCCAGCGCCGAGGCACGGGGATCCCCCAGCATGCGGAGCACCTGACGCTCGAGCTCGGCCGGCTCGCCGAGGCGTCCAGCGCGCGCGGTTGCGATCAGCTCGGCATCCGGACCGCTCGCCCAGAGGAAGTACGAGAGGCGCGAAGCGAGGTCGAGGGGGCCGATCCGGAAGCTCTCGCCGGCGACGGCATCCTGCGGGACCTGCTCGAGGCGGAGCACGAAGTGCGGGGAGGCGAGGATCGCCTGCAACGCCTTCCTGATCCCGGACTCGAAGCCCCCCTCCGCGGCGCCCGACCGGTAGAAGCCGAGCAGCCCCTCCAGATCGTGGTCGTCGACCGGGCGGCGGTAGGCGCGCTCGGCGAGCGCGGAGAGGATGGCGCGGGCGCACGGGATCTCCTCGGCGGCCGCGGTCGGCCGGCAGGTGAAGATCCGCCGCCGGCTCGGAGTGTCGAAGACGCCGGTGGCGCGGTACGGCCCGCCGATGGCGAGGGAGCGCAGGTGGGGCAGCGTGGTGATCCCCGACGCGATGCCGATCTGCGTGTCGGCCAGCGTGTGCTCGATCGGCGCCAGGAGATCGTCGATCGGGCCCCAGAAGCGGACGGGAAAGGCCGCCGAAACCCGGCGCGAGCCGGAGCGCACCACGATCGGACCGGTCTCCATCGTCATTCCCGCGGGAGCCGCCTCGTTCATCAGCGGGTCGAGATCGAGCAGCGCCACGCGCTGCCCGTCGATCGAGACTTCGATCTGCTCACCCTCGGCGCGGGAGCCGAACAGCTCGCCGGTGGGGGTCGAGTGCAGGGTGATCCTGAACACGTACTCGCCGTCGGCCGGAAAGGCGTGGACGATCGAGACACCGCCGCGACTTCCGAAGGGCGCGCCGGGGACGCGCTCGAGCTGCGAGGCGGTGCGGGGTACGGTGTAGGTCGCCTCCGCGGGTCCGGCGCCGGGGTCGCCGACCGCCCGCCGGGCGATGTCGGCGGCGGCGCGCAGATATCCCTCCATCAGCGTCGCCGAGAGGCCCTGGACGTCGGCGACGTTGTCGAAGCCGTGGCTGACGGTGTCCGCCGGGAGGAAGGCCTCGACGTCGACGACGAGGCCGAGCAGATCCTCGACCGAGCGACGGTACTCGGCGCGGTTGAGGCGCTGGAAGGGGCGGCGGCCGGGGTCGGGATCGGCGGCCGCGACGGTGTCGATCGTCGTCTCGAGGTGATCGGCCAGCGCGGCGATCTCGGCCTCGGGGGGCCGCGGCGCGCCGGGCGGCGGCATCATTCCGACCCGCAGCTTGCGGATCATCTTCTCGGCGACCTCGGGGGCGAGCTCCGGGCGCGCCAGCTCGAACGACTCGAGCGTGAGGCCTCCGCGCTCCAGGCGATCGTTGTGGCAGCGCACGCAATAGCGGCCGACGAGCGCCTGGTGGGGCTCCGCGTCGACCGCCGCGCTCACCGGGGCGGCCGAGCCGGGCAGGCCGCCCCCGCTCGCGACGCTCGGGGCGATCGCCCCCGCGAGGGCGCTGGCTGCGAGGAGCGCCACGAGCGTGCTCGGCGTGGCGAGTGAGCGTCGGATGATGGTCCTCCCAGAGATCCCGGCCCGCAGGGTCGCCACCGCGAGACCACGCGCGGGCTGCGCGAAGGGCGTACGCTGATCGGTCATTCTAGCCCGGGAGGCGGCGAGCCGCCCCGAGAGGTCGGCGATCAGCTCGCGATCGTGTCCGGGACCTCGGCTCCTTCGATCTCCCGCGGCGAACTCGAGCGGCGACTCCCGTGGCCGGCGGTGATCGTTCGAGGAGCGACGGGTGGGAGAGCTCCCGGCCGCTCGGCTCTCGGCGGATCGCCCGCTTCGCCACGCGGCTTCTCCTCGCTTCCTCCTCGCTGCCTCCTCGCGATGGGCTCTGCCGTGGCAGCATCGCGACGCGCGGGGGCGCGGGACTCTTCACCGACCGAGGCCGATGGACAGCAGCGACGCACGATCGAACCTCGGCCCGCCCCGCGGTCGCTACGCGCCCTCTCCGACCGGGCCGATCCACGTCGGCAACGCCCGCACCGCCCTGGTCGCCTGGTTGTCGGTGCGCAGCGCGGGAGGCGTCTTCGTGCTGCGCAACGAAGACCTCGACGCACCAAGGGTCGTTCGCGGGCTCGCCGAGGAGCAGCGGTGCGATCTCGAGTGGCTGGGGCTCGACTGGGACGAGGGACCGGACCGGGGCGGCGAGCACGGACCGTACGAGCAGGGTCTGCGCACCCGGCATTACCTCGAGGCGCTGCGCCGGCTCGAGGCGCGCGGCCGTCTGTTCCCCTGCGGGCTCACCCGCCGCGAGCTCCGCGGCGTCGCGTCCGCCCCCCACGGTCCCGAGAGCGCGCCCTACCCCGCGTCGTTGCGGCCCACCGGGCTGGAGCCCCGGTGGCTGGAACGGCTGCTCGCCAGCGAGGACGCCGGCGCGGCGGTCCGATTCCGGGTGGACCCGGTCGAGGTCGCCTGGGAGGACCTGGTGCTCGGATCGATGAGAGAGCGGGTCGATCTGGAGGTGGGTGACTTCGTGCTGCGCCGGCGCGACGGTCTGTGGGCGTATCAGCTCGCCGTCGTGGTCGACGACCTGGCGATGGCGATCGACGAGGTGGTTCGCGGAGCGGACCTGGTGGGATCGACGGGTCGGCAGATCCTGCTCTTCGAGGCGCTCGGAGGTCGGGCCCCGCGGTTCGGTCACGTCCCGCTCATGGTGACGCCGGCAGGGGAGAAGCTGAGCAAGCGCGACCAGGCGCTCACGGTCGCAGCTCTACGGGGAGCCGGGCTCCCCCCCGAGCTGGTCGTCGGCTACCTGGCCTACACCCTCGGCCTGCGCGATCGCATCGAGGGCGCGACACCGGCCGAGCTCGTCGGCGAGCACGAGTGGAGCAGGCTGCTCTCGGGAGAGACGATCGTTCCGCCCGATCTCGCCGAGCGGTTGCTGCAGCGGCGGCGAGTGCCGCGGCCCAGCGGCCACGATGCCGGTTGAGAGCCGCGTTGTCGCCAGGATTCCGCGGCGCGGGCTCGCGGTAGTCGTGGATCGCGACGTTGCGGAACCCGACCATCTTGCGCATGGACTCGGCGAGCTCCGGCTCGAGCTGGAGTGCCTCCTCCAGCGAGTCTAAGGCGTCACGGCTCTCCTGTGGCACCCCCAGCCGGTGTCGGCGCACGAGATGCATCGCGAGGTCGATCGACGCCTCGCATGCGCGCTGCAGGTTCAGGAGGATCGAGTCTTGGCGCGTGAGATCCTGGTTCAGGTGAGCCGCGTTCCCCGCGTAGACCTCGGCGATACGCGCCAGACATCGCTCGATGATGGCGACCTTGTTGACGACGACGTCATCGACCATAGACGGAGCCTTCGCGTTGCGCCTGCTCGAGGATGTCGCGTCGCTCTTCGTTGAGCCGAGCATAGGACGACAGCGCGTACGCCTCGAAGGCTTCGACGCTTTGCCGATCCCGCGCGAAGAGGAGCGCCCCGTTCGCGATGACCTGGATGCGCAAGACGTCGGAAGCCCTCAGCAGATCCACCAGATCGACGTCCTGCCGGACGAGGACAGCGAGGGCGATCTGGAGCTCGAACCGCTCCGTCGCCTCGAGGGGCCGGCCGGCGAGAACGGCGATGTCGAGGTCGCTTCCGGGGAGCGCGGAACCCTCGGCCGTCGACCCGAACAGATAGACCGCGTCGAGCGATGGCAGGCGCTCACGCAGGAGGGCGACGATCTCTGAGGTCGGGATCTCCGGCGGCGTCTCGCTCCGACCATCCGAGGTCTGGTTCATCGCAGCCACGATAGCAGCCGGTTTCGCGGCCTTTCGCCGTCACGAGGCGAGCTCGACGTCTCGCTCGCGACCCGGCTCGGGCAAGGTCTTGGCGAGCCGCGCCAGCTCGGCGATCTCGACCTGGAGCTCGTCGCGGCGGCCGCGCAGGTAGGCGCTGGCGTCCCGCCGGCTGCGCAGCACCACGAAGGCGCGAAGCTCCTCGAGGAGCCGTCGCCGCCAGCGGGCGAAGGTCCAGGCGACCGCCGCAATCGGGCCGAGCAGCGCCGTCCAGACCAGCGCCCAGCGCCATCCCCAGGTCTCGAACACCCACCAGACCTGAGCTCCCCACCAGAGGGCGAAGAGCACGAGACCGAGGAGGATCTTGGACGTGTCGTACTGGTCGGCGCGGCGCGCCATCCTCGGGCCCAGCCAGCGGGTCAGGAAGAACGGCGGACCCGACGTGATCCAGCCGGCGGCCGCGATCGGCAGGGCCAGGATCGCGGGCGTGAGCCGCGGCAGTAGATCCAGGAGGAAGCGCAGCGGCCGGTGCTCGACCACCAGCTCGTCGTCGCGCGCCCCGAGCAGCCGGCACAGTCGCTCGAACCGGCGCAGCCGGCGGCGCACCGACTCGACCTGCCGGGGAGCGCGCTGCCGGAGCGACCGGTGCACGGCGATCATCCTCTGCAGGGACCGGAAGCGGCGTGCCAGCGGCCTGGCATCGGGGCGCTTGCCGCGCCGCAGCCGGTAGAATCGATCGAGCCGGTTGAGGAAGTCGAGATCGGCCCACGAGTCGACGTTCAAGGTGATCGCGCGCAGGCCTTCCTCCACCTGCTCGGTGAGCTCCCGCACGGCGGCGGCCGGATCGCTCTCCCGGCTCGCGGACCGGTGCGAGACGGGCCGGCCGACCTGGACCAGGACGCTGCTGCGAAAGCGCCCGCGTCGGGTGAAGGTGAGGCTCATCGGCAGCAGCGGCACGTCGAGCCCGTGCTCGAGCCGGGCCGCGGTCGCGATCCTCGCGGCTCCGGTCTTGAGCGGCTTGAGCCGGGGATCGGAGTGGCTCTCGCCCTCGGGGAAGATCAGGATCGCACCTCCTTCGGCGAGCAGCGAGGTCGCGCGCCGAAAGGTGCGGTCGTTGCGCCCGGAGTCACCGGGCGCGGCGCCCGCTCGCTCCGGTCGCCGCCGGTAGACGGGGATGGCGCCCGCCAGCCAGAGCAACGGCCACATCAGCGGATTGCGGAACAGGCCGCTGCGCGCCAGCGGGTGCAGCGGGCAGGAGACGAACGACTGCAGGATGATCGGGTCGGCGAGCGCGTTGAGGTGGTTGGCGCAGACGATCAGCGGTCCAGACCCAGGGAGCCGCTCCGCTCCCCAGATCTCGACGCGCCGGTAGAACACCCGCACGACGCCGCGACAGAAGAGGCGCCAGAGCTTCGAGGTCGCAGTCCGCGGATCGAGTGCCACGTGGCGGAGGGGTGTGGCGGGCGCCGGCTCGGGGCATCGCCGGGAGGGCGTCGTGGTGGCGGTCGGATCGATTCTACGGACAGCCCGGGACGAGGCGTCCCCGTCGTCTCTGGGCTGCGTCAGTGCTCGGCGTCCGCGCTCGCGGCCGCCGGCGCTTCCGAGCCGGGCGTGGGCGCGGCGGCGGGGGCCGCGTGCGGCGTGTTGCGGGTGATGATGATCACGGCGACCAGCATCAGGAGGATGCCGACCCACAGCATCGGCGTCGTGTGTAGCTTGCCCCTGGACGAGACGACCGCGTATAGAGCAGTGACGGTGACCGCGCCGCCGAACACGACGGGCATCACCGCGTGCGGGATCCGGGCGCCGCCCGTGAACATCGCGAGCGTCAGGTTGAAAGCGCCGAGGGCGCCGAGGGTGCCCGCCGCCAGCCCCCAACCGGCCCCGGCGCCGCTGGGCGCGAAGCTGTCGCCCTTCCAGGCCATTCCCGCCATGCCGCCGACGATCGCGATCACCAAGTAGGCGAAGCCGATCGCCACGTAGGGCTTGAACGGCGACAGGTCGGCGTCGGCGATCCTGGCCCGTCCGAGGGTCGGTCCGTAGAGCCCCCAGCAGATCGCAGTACCCAGAGCGAAGACGAAGGGAAGCAGGTTCTTCATGGGATCTCCCGGCGCGACGTGGGCCGACCGGCGGGTGAGCGATCTCCCGGCCCGCTCGCGAACGGCGAGCGGCTGGCGGGTCGGCACGGTGGTGGACTCTACAGCAGGCCCGGCGCCCGGCCGGCGCCCTCTCCGCCGAGGCCGGTCAGTTCACCAGCGATCGCGCTCGCTCGTCCTGATCGTTCGACTCGTCCCCGCCGTCGGGCGTCGAGCGAACGCGATCGGGCCCGAGGTCGAGCTCGATCGGCTGGACCCGCGCCTCCTCGGCGGCCCAGCGGCGATACAGCGCGCGCGTGCGCCGGCGCCGCGCCGCGGTGGCCACCAGGAACAGGACGGTGACCGCGATCCAGAGGGTGCCGGAGCCGGCCAGCGCCGGCAGCCAGCGGTGGATCCACAGCGCGTGGCGGCGCCACCGCTCCTCGGCGCCGGCGAGGCTCTCGCCGGTCACCTCCCGCCAGGCGTCGGCGAGCAGGGCGCCGCCGTCGTCCACATCGGCACCGGGCTCCTTCGCCCGCCGGGCTCGAGCGAGCTCGTCGAGGAGCCGGGGCACCAGGTCCGGACCGTGGCGGCGGATGCTCCACTCGAGGAAGGCGAAGCTGGTCGCGTAGGCGCGGCGAGCGCGGGCCGGTCCGGCGTCGAGCTCGCGATCCAGCTCGGCCAGCGGCGGCGGGTCGTCGAGCAGCAACGCCGCGGTGGTGACCAGCAGATCGCGCAGCCCACGCCGGCGGCCTTCCCAGGTGGCGACCCCCTCGCCGAACCAGCGCGGCAGGCCCGGCCCCGCGGCGTCGAAGAGGATCATGTGTGTGATCTCGTGGGCGAGCACCTCGACCGCATCGTCGACCGGATAGCGGTGGAGCTGCTGCAGCCGGATCGCGCCGATCCGGTAGGCGCCGAGGACGTACCCGGACGCCCACGGGGGCGCCAACTCGTCGAGCCGCACCAGCTCCGGGTCGAGCTCACGTCGCGACGGCAGCAGCACGATCCGATAGGGGGCGACGGTTCCGCGCCCGAGATCGCTCTCGAGCCGCGGCACCAGGTCGGCCGCGGCCTCGGCCATTTGCTCCAGCTGCGCCTCCCATCCAGACGGCGCCTCGAGGATCAGATCGCCGACGGTGATCTGCGGGCGTCGCTCGGAAGCCAGCGCCGCGCCGCACCAGCCCGCACCGCACCAGCCCGCACACAATGCCGTGAGCCACGCCAGACAGAGCCCGAGCCGACCGAGGACGCCGGTCCGCCGTCGCCGTGGGCCGGCGGACGCTGTGGCGATCAATGGGCGGACCCCACGAACTCGAGGATGCGCTCGGTGACCTCCCGATCCTCGCGACTCATCGCCAGCACGATCCGGCGATGACTGCCGTGGCGCAGCGGGACCAGCTCGCTCTCCACGCCCGAGCGCCGCAACGCCGCCAGGAACAGTCGGTTCTGACGCTCGAGAGCGCGCAGCTCGCTGTCGGCGTGCAGCAGCAGGAAGGGGGGCGCATCCGAATCGACCAGCGGGACGAGTGATGCCTCCTCCTGCCAGGACCCGCGCGCATAGGGCCGCCAAAAGCGCTCGGCCCACCAGTCCTCGTGAGGGTACAGCTCCCACGTGCGTTGATCGGTCAGGTCGAAGCCCGAGCCGCTGATCGCGATGACCCCGGCGATCTGCCGGGCACCGAGGCCGTGGAGCGCGAGCACGCCGTCGTCGAGGGCGACGCGGCTGGCGAGCCAGGCGCCGGCCGAGTGCCCCGACAGGTAGATCCGCCCCGACCCGCCGCGCTCCTGCGCGTTGCGGACGGTCCAGGCCAACGCGGCAGCGACGTCGTCGACCTGGTCGGGCCAGGTCACTTCCGGCTGCAGCCGGTAGGCGACGACCGCCACGGCGAGACCGTGCGCTGCGTAGAACCGGCCGACATTGCCGTAGATGTCGAGGCCACCGATCTCGAGGTCCTTGTCCCCCTCCTCGAACGAGCCGCCGTGGACGAAGACCAGCGTGCCCAGCTCGTCGCCGCCGGAGTGGTACAGGTCGAGCCTCTGCTTCGGATGAGCGGGTCCGATGGAGGGCATGACGTAGGGGATGTCCCGCGCGACGCGCACGTCGTCGAGGAGCGGGGCGGGTCGGTAGAACGGGCGCAGAGAGAGCCGGACGACGGGAGCGCAGCCGGCGACGACGGTGAGCAGCACGAGCAGCAGGAGGCGTGTCAGCCTCGGCAGGCTCGAGGAGTGCGAGACCGCTCGGGGTCGTCGGCTCGCGTCAGCGATCCGGCCTCGATCCTCGGTGCTCGGCGCACCAGCGGAGATCGGCGCGCACAGTCGAGGTCGGCAGGCAGGGAGCGAGGGGCTCAGCGTCCTGTTCCCGTCACCGCGCCTCGCGCAGCCTCGGCCTTGCGCTGCTCGTCGAGGTGGCCCTCCGCACGCTCGGCGAGGCCGCGGCGCGAAGTGTCCGCTCGATGCTCGAGCCGGCCGACGGACGAGGCGGGACGAGGCGCGAACTCCGCGATCCCGCGCAGCGCTGCGCGGTAGGCACCGGTCTCACGGGCGTGCGCGACTCTGCTCGCCGCCGGGACGAGGGGACGTCCGAGCGCTCGCGCAGCCAGCCGCAGCCTGCCACCCACCTGCAGGGCGAGCCTGGCGCGAAGCAGGAAAGGACCGCCGCGGTGCTTGTGGCACCAGGCCAGCAGCGAAGTCCAGAGCTGCTCCGGGTGCTCGGGGACGACTCCGCCGTTCTGTCGCCCTGCGATGGTGGCGCCATGGTGGTGTCGAACCCGCACCTCGGGAAGCACCTGGACGATCCATCCGAGCTGACTGGCTCGCATGCACAGGTCGAGGTCCTGAGCGTAGGCGCCGAGGGACTCGTCGAACGGGCCCGCCTGGAGCCAGACCTCCCGGCGCATCGCGAGCGCGGCGCCCGACACCCAGTCGACCCCGTTCGCGGACCTGTGCACGGGTCGCCATCGCCGGTAGCCCGGGATTCGCTCGAGCTTCCTGGGCAGGCCGCTGGCTAGGGCGAAGAGCCACAGCGAGGTCGGGCTCCGGCCTCCGCTCCACTGCGGCGTGCCGTCCGGGTAGTAGAGCTGGCTGCCCGCAACCCCGAGCTCCGGGTTCCGTTCGAAGGCTGCGAGCAGCTCGCGGATCGCATCAGCCTCGAGCTCCGCGTCGTTGTTGAGCACCAGGATCAGGCGCCCTCGAGTGGCCTTGATCCCCTCGTTGACGGCGCCGGTGAACCCCCGCGGAGAGGTGTGGCGGAGCACCTCGACCTCGATGCCCGCGTCGCCCAGCGCCTCGCGAACCGGGATCGTGCTCCCGTCGTCGACCACCAGCACCTCGGCCGCGACGGACTCGCACGCGGCGGCGACGCTCTCGAGGCAGCTCCTCGTGAGGTCGTGGTTGTCGCGGGCTGGTACGACCACCGAGACGGCAGTGGGTTGGCGCGGTCTCGTCCCCATCATGTGATCATAGCATTGTGTCGATATACGAGTCTCGGTCGCGACTCCGGAGGAATTGGAACGATCCGAGGCTCCGCCGAGCCTAGAGGCTACGGGCGTCGTGCTCCGAGGACTCGAGATACCGCGACAGCACATGGCCGGTCGGGCCGTCGGCGACGAGCCGCCCGTGATCCAGCCAGAGACAGCGGTCCGAGGTCGCCTCGACGGCGGCCGGATCGTGCGTGACGAACAGCACCGTCGAGCCGCCTTCCCGGAGCTGTTCGAGCCGCTCTTTGCACTTGCGCAAGAACGACACGTCTCCGACGCCGAGCACCTCGTCGAGCAGGAGCAGATCCGGCTGCCAGGCGGTCGCGATCGAGAAGCCGAGGCGCGCGACCATCCCCGAGGAGTAGTTCCTGATCGGCGAGTGAATGAGGTCGTGGAGGCCGCTGAAGTCGACGATCGAGTCGACGCGTTCGTGGACCTCGCGGCGGCTGTGCCCGAGCAGCAGAGCGTTGAGGTAGATGTTCTCCCAGCCGGTCAGCTCGGGGTCGAAGCCGGTCCCCAGCTCGAGGATGGGCGCGACCGAGCCGGTGATCGCGACCCTCCCCTGGGTGGGCTTGAGCACTCGCGAGAGGACCTTGAACAGGGTGCTCTTGCCGGCGCCGTTGCGGCCGATGACCGCCACCCGCTCGCCGCGGGCGATCTCGAAGGAGACGTCCGACAATGCCCACAGGTCGACGTGGATCAACGACCCCTTGATCCAGTGGATCGCGTACTCCTTGAAGGAGCTGGCGCGCTGCTTGGCGAGCCGGTAGCGGAGGCTGACGCCCTCCACCGCGACCTGTGGGGCCTCCGTCTTCACACGTAGAACGGGATCTTGTCCGCGGCGCGCCGGAAGGTGGTTAGCCCGACGAGAAAGGCGACGAGGGCGACGCCGAGCGCCACCGACAGGTGGGTGAGCGGCGGGATCTTGCCGAAGTAGATCGGATCGCGGAAGACCTCGAGGATCGAGCGGGCCGGGTTGAAGCGGACGATCCAGTAGAAGCGCTCGGGCAGGATCGACATCGGGTAGAAGATCGGCGTCAGGTACATCAGGAGCATCAGCACGACGCCGACCAGCTCGACCGTGTCGGTGAAGAACACCGCGAGCGGGGAGAGGAACAGCCCCGCGCCCAGCGTGAACAGCGCCGCGATCAGGATCGAGACCGGCAGGAACAGCAGCGACCACCGCGGCGGATGTCCGGTCGCCGCGAACAGCGCGAACAGCGGGATCAGGGCGAACAGCAGGTTGATGACGCCCGAGATCACCGTCGCCAGCGGAAAGAGGACCCGCGGAACGGGGAGCTTGGTGAGCAGCGGCGCGTTCCCGCGCAGCGAGTTCATCGAGGAGGTGATCGACTGGCTGAAGAAGTTCCAGAATAGGATCCCGGACAGGGCGTAGACGGCGTAGTTCTCGACATCGAATCGGAAGATCGCGCTGAACACGATGCTCAAGACCAGCATCATCAGGAGCGGCTGCAGCATGGTCCAGAGGAAGCCGAGGGTGGAGCGGCGGTAGCGCACCTTGAGCTCGCGGCGGACGAGCTCGAGGAGGAGGTCTCGGTAGGGGAGGAGTGGCTTGGGTGGGGGCATGGCGAGAGGATCGGGAGAAGGGTACTGGATCGGCGCTCGAGCTGCCGCTACATTAGGTCTCGATCGAGAAAAACTCCATGGGGTGGCGCTTTCGACCCGATAGACTCCCGCTCGTGCAACCGGGTGATGAGCCGTCTCGCTCCGAAACGATCCATCGCATCGGCTTCGGACACGGATGACGACCGTCGCGGTCCTGATCGAAAAGGGTCGGTTGCTTCTCCGCCTGCTGAGATCCGAAGGCATGCGGTCCGTGGGGACGCGCCTGTTCTTCGCGTGGCGGCGGTGGCGTTCGCAGCGGCTCCGCGTCACTCTGGATTTCGGAGACGACGTTCCGCTTCCTCCCCGTGAGCTGGGCAACGTCGAGGGAATCGACATCCTCGTCCCGGTCTTCGACGTGGGTGAGTCGACCCGTGCCTGTCTCGACTCGGTGTCGCGGCACACGGATCTACGCCACCACCGACTCGTCGTGATCGTAGCGGGGGACGCGGTCTACGATGGCTCCCCGTACCTTCAAGGTCTGGAGAGCTGGACGGCAAAGGGTCGCCGGGTCGAGATCCTGAGAGCCCATCAGGGCTGCGGTTTCGCCGCAGCCGTCGACGTTGGGCTCCAGGCTTCAGGCCGGGACGTCGTGGTGCTCGACAGCGACACGGAGGTGAGCTCCGGCTGGATCGAAGGGCTCGCGGCGGTCGCCCGTCGGAGCGGCACCGCCTCGGTCTCTGCACTGTCGAACGCTGCGACCATCTATGCGACGCCGTTCGCTCGAGAAGGTCCCCCCCGGCCGTCGACGGACACGATCCACTCCCACGCTCAGCTCGTCGAGCGCTGCTCGCTTCATCGAGCACCGGAGGTGCCCATTGCCGCAGGCCCTTGCAGGCTGGTCACGCGTCGGGCGCTGGAGAGTGTGAATGGACAGGGCGAGCTCGCGTTGCCCGATGACGGAGCGGGGGAGAGCGTCTGGAGCCTCGAAGCGTCGCGGCTCGGCTTGATCCATCGTCTCGCCGACTGGATCTTTGTCTTCAGCGAGGAACAACGAGACTCCGCGATCGGAAGGCGTTCCCGCTCGGAGCGATCCGCGCCGCGTCGACAGGCTCGGCGTCAACGGAAGCCTCGCCGCGAGGTGTCAGCATTTCTCGAGCAGGATCCGCTCGAATCACATCACCGAGCGATCCAGATGTTGGAGGCCGAGATTCCGGTCACGTCCGGCAGGGGAGTGCTCCACGTGGTCTCGTCTGACCCGAGTCATCCGAAAGGAGGAGTCGATCGTCATGTCGCCGAGCTACGGGCTGGGTTGCAGGCACAGGGGTGGTTCAGCGCCGCCGTCTGGGTCGAGATGTCGAGCTCGAAGGTTCTCTGGGGCGAATCGCCGGAGCGCCTCTGGTCTTTCGACCTGCCCAGCGCTTCAGCGGAGCGCGCTCTTGGCCAGCGGCTGGTCGTGGGATACCTTGCGCGGGCTCTCGGCTGCTCGCTCGTGCACGTCCACGATCTCCGTCACTTCGAGCGACGGTTTCTCCTCGATCTCGAGCTGCCGATCGTCATCAGCCTCCACGACTTTCAGCTCTACTGCCGACGGCCCCATCTCATGGAACGCACGACCTCCGCCTTCTGTGACTACTCGCGCGACGCGGTTCGCTGTCGGCGTTGCCTCGAAGCGTCGGGGCTGCCCGAGGGGAAGTCCTCAGGAAACGCTCAGGATGAGTGGCGTTCCGATTCGGCGGCGATCCTCCGTCGCGCGGCGGCGCTCGTCGCGCCAAGCCGATTCATGGCGCTGGCGGTGGCAGACCTCTTCTCTGATCTTCGCCTCGAGAGCAAGACGCATGTGATCGAGAACGCGAGTGCAGCCGACCTGAACCTGCGCGGCGGCGAGAGCGAGCGCAGACGCGAACGCATTCGTGTCGTTTTCGTCGGCCAGTTCACTCGCAGCAAAGGTGCTGCCGTGTTCGCACAGATCGTGCACGAGCTCGGACGCGACCGACGCTTCAGCTTTCGCGCCGTGGGCGGCGTCGTGGATCACGAATCCCTGCGGTTGGCGCGGCGAGCAGGCCGCGTGCGGACCACCGGCTGGTATCAGAAGGAGTGGCTGCCGGAGCTGCTGGACGCTCACACGGACGTCGTGACGCTGGTTTCTGTCGTCCCGGAGTCGTGGTCCTACACGCTGTCGGAGGTGCTGGCGGCGGGGACGCCGGTGGTCGCGTTCGATTTCGGGGCCGTCGGAGAGCGTCTGCGGCGTGCGGGGCGGCAGGAATGGCTGGTTCCACGCGAGGAGGGGGCGGCAGGGTTCGCGCGACGTCTTCGGGACTACGTCGAGGGCAGGCTCCGCTGGTCTCCGGGGCCTGTAGAGGACCCATGGAGCTTCGAACAATCGACGGCTCGGTACGCCGAGCTCTATGAGGAGTGCGCGAAGCGGTTCAAGCAGGATGTGAGTTCGCCGGCGAGCGGAGGTGCGAGGTGACCAACGAACGAGTCGTCGAGGTTCCGTGGGCGCTCGCCCAACTGCCTCAGAGCGGAGTCGTGCTCGACGTCGGAAGCTGTGAAGCGACCTACCTGGCTGCGATCGTTGGCCCGGGTCGCGAGATTCATTGCCTGGATCCACGCGACTGCTCTAAATCGCTTCCGCAAGGCGTGACCTTTCATCATCAGAGCATCGTCGGCAACGACCTGAACGCTTGCTCCTTTGATGCGGTGCTGTTCTTGTCCACGCTCGAGCACATCGGCCTTCCGACCTACGGTCAGCCGCTGTTCTGCCAAGGCGATCGCCTGGCGCTGGCCGAAACCGCCCGCTTGCTGCGCCCCGGCGGCAGGCTCGTCGTCACCCTGCCGGTCGGCAGGAGCCGGATGACGACGTGGTTTCGCCAGTACTCGACCGCCGACCTCGAAATCCTGTTTCGCGAGTGGATCTGGGAGGTCTGTTACTGGGGATACGAGGACGACAGGTTCGTGCCGATCGAAGCGGGCGATGTCGATGGGTTCGAGTATCGTGAGACGTTCGAGCAGGAGTCATTCGGAGCTGGGGCGGTGGCTGGGATCAGAGCCGAACCCCGCGCTCGGATCAGCGCGACATGAAGATCGGCCTCGATTTTCGCTTCTTGTCGTTTGGCTCGCTGGTCACGAAGCGAGGGATGGGCCGCTTCACGTTACAGCAGCTACGCGAGGCGCTGGCTGTCGGTGGCGACGACGACTATGTCCTGTTCTGTCGCAAGGGACAGGGGCGGGACGATCTGACGACCGAGATTCGCCGTCATCCGCGTGTCCGCCTGAAGACTGTGCCGTCGCTGGCTCGGAACGAGGGTGCCGAACCCCCCAATGGAGCACGCGTGCGCTTCGAGCTCGAGGGTCAGATCCAGGAGATCATCGCGGCCGAGAAGCTCG
This sequence comes from Thermoanaerobaculia bacterium, assembly GCA_035546295.1. Lineage (GTDB taxonomy): Bacteria > Acidobacteriota > Thermoanaerobaculia > Multivoradales > Multivoraceae > DATKBT01. Next base: position 24,769 of record DATKBT010000059.1, read on the forward strand.
ATGTCTTTCACGCCACGGCTCCGTTCATTCTCGGAGACCTGGTCCTCCAGCAGGTCGATTCCTGCCCGTACGTCGCAACTCACTACGACCTCATCCCGATGGTGTACCCACAGCAGTATTTCCCTTCTGGCAAGCACGATGTCTATTGGGAGAGCTACTGGCGTGATGTCTATACTCGTGCAGCGACGTTCGTATCGCGGGCGGACCGCCTCGCAGCCATCTCCCGATTCGTCAAGTCGGAGGCGCAGCTCTACCTGGGAGTTGCCGACGAGCGGATTGACGTCACCTATCCCTTCGCGGAGCCGATCTTTCGGCCATTGACGGAGGTGGAAGGAGAGGAGGCGATCGCCGAGCTGCGTGAGCGACTCGGCCTCGGCGGAGAATTCGTGGTCGCTCTTTCGCACTTTCACTTTTCGAAGAACCTGGAAGGTCTCATTCGGGCCTTTCGAAAGTTGCAGGAAAGGGGCTTTCGAGATCTGGCGCTGGTCATTGTGTGCGAGCTGCGCCCGGACGAGATACGGCTGGTGCGCGAGCTTGGGGATCGTCATGGCGTTCGCGAGAACCTGTTCCTGACGGGGCTGATCTCCGACGACGAGTTGATCGGACTCTTCAACCGCTGCCGTGCGGCAATTCACGTGTCACGCTACGAGGGCTTCGGCCTTCCGGTGCTCGAGGCGATGCAGTGCGGAGCGGCAGTGGTTGCCAGCCGGGCTGCCTCCTTACCTGAGATTGCGGGGGAGGCGGCTTTGCTGGCCGAGCCAGATCGGCCAGACGACATCGCGAACGCGGTCGCTGCCATCCTGGAGAACGACGACTTGCGATCGGGCCTTCGCGCTCAGGGGCTACAACGCTCTTCGCTGTTCAACGGCCAGCATCTCGGCGACCAGATCCTCGCTTGTTACCGCAAGGCCGTGGAGCAGCGAGAGCGAACGCCACGCTCCCCGAAGCTGAGCCTGTGGTCGCCGATGCCTCCGCAGGAGAGCGGTGTCGCCGACTACTCCTTCGAGCTGATCGAGTGGATCGAGCAGCATGTCGATCTGGAGATCGTGGTGGACCGCGACGTGACGCCGGCGCTGGAGCGGCCGTTGCGGTCGGTGTTTCGGTCGGCCGATCGCGAGCGTGTCAGACCGGCGCGAGCAGACGCGTTGGTTTTTCAGTTCGGGGGGTCCGGGCTTCATCTGTTCGAGTTCGAGAGCCTGGCCCTCGAGCCCGACCTCGTGACTCTTCACGACTTGACGTGGGGACGTGTCGTCCGGCTGGCTTCACGCGGCGACGAGGCTGCGTTCAAGCGAGAGATCGCGCGACTGGAGGGACGCGACGCCGCACGGGAGTACGGCGCGATTCTCCAGCTCGAGCCGACAGAGCGACACGCCGCCGCGGAGAGCTTCCTTACACGCTACTTCCTTCTCGGTCCGGTGATCGGCGCGAGCCGGATTCAGGTCGTTCACTTCGTCGGCGGAGCGGAGACTCTGGCAGCACGCTATCCCGAGGCCGACGCGCGTTTCATGCTCATGGGTGTCGCTGACACCATGGCTGCAGTGCCGTTCGAGACGCGCGAGCCTCCCGGGCGGCGCGCTGATGATTCTTGCCTCGAGATCGGCGTGTTCGGAAGCGTCGATCCGGTGAAGAGGATCGAGCGTCTCGCCGACGCCGTGGCGGCGCTCGGTGGTGAGGGCGTGAACGCACGCGTTAGGGTCGTTGGCGCTCCGTCGACTCCGGAGTACGGAGACGCATTGCGGCGGTACCTCCAGATGCAGGGTGTCGAGCGCTCCTTTCACCTTCGCGGCCGTGTGACGAGAGCCGAGTTCGACAGGGCGATGCTGGAGTCGGACGTGGTGGTGAACTTGCGTTGGCCGTTTCGTCAGCAGATGTCGGCTTCGCTCATGCGGGCGATCGCGGCCGGCAAGCCAGTCATCGTCACCGACGTCGAGGCCTGGCGAATGTTCCCCACGGAGTTTTGCGACTACTTACCGGCGGGCGAGGGGGAGGTGGAAGCGCTGGTGCGGATCCTGCGGGGTCTTCAAGTCGATCGCGACGAGATCGAGCGTCGGGGCGCGGCCGCGAGGCGGTTCTACCGCGAGCACGCAACGCTCGACGCGATGGGTGGAAAGTACCTCGAGCTGCTCGAGCTGAGCCCGCGAGAGAGCGAATCCAGCAGGACGGCGCTTCCCCTGGCGCCCAGCGGCGTGATCCAGGTCGAGCACCGATACGAGCAAGATGTCGCGTGGGCGCTGGAGCAGCTGGTTCCGGATGCGGTCGAGCTGGAGGAGCGTCTACGGCTGGCCGGTGGTCTGGGCGGCGCTCTGGCGGAGAGTGCGGTGCTCCTGGCGTTGCTCCGAAAGCGTGGATCCCTTGAGGGAGGGGCCGACGTGGTCGTCCTGGGAGGTGTCGCGCCGCGCCTCCTCGGAGTCATCGAACCACGTTGCGCAAGCGTCGGGGGGACGTCGAGCTCGCGGATCGGCTGTGATCAAGGACCCACCGACGCGGATCCTCCCTGGGAGACCGGCCTCGCCGACGGGAGCGCCGATGTCGTGATCGTGAGCCGTGAGATCGCTGTCCACGATCCCGAACAACTCATCGCCGTCGTTTCCGAAGCGCTGAGGATCGTAGCGGACGATGGCGTCGTGCTCGTCTCATTCTGGCATCGGGTTGCCGGGCCCGCGAACCACGACGGCGGGGAGTGGAGCGGCACGCTGTCGGCTTCGGATGTCGAAACCGTGTTGATCGAGTCTACGGGAGGCGAGGCGGTCGAGCCCTTCGATGGAACTCTGTCTCCTTCGACGCGAACTGTGCAGCGAGTGATCCGCCTCGACTCTCCGACGGCGAGACTTCGGCCGGTCGAGATCGACTCGGGCCGAGTCGTTTGCGGCGGATTCGTGTCGCTACGACGGCCCACGGGTTGGAGGAGGGCGGAGATTGGGCGTGGCCGACTCGGCGAGTGGAAGCGCGACTGGATCAAGCATTCGCGATCCGAGGATCTGTTGAGGGCCGAATCGCCCGCCGACGAGAGCGCGGAGCCCGGCGAGGCGGCCTCCTGGGGCGACTCCGATCTTCGGCAGCTCCTCTTCCGCTGGAATCAGGTCCGTGCGCGCAGCGGGCTGGAGTTGGCATCCTCGGGCAATTTCCTGTCCAGGGCGGGTGGTTTCCTGAGGAGGACGGCGCGGAGGATTCGCGATCTCGGCATTGCCTGGGATCGCCTTCGCGACCTCCTCGTCGCCCTGGTCCATCGCCAGCAGGTGCTCGACGAACAGCAGAGACTCGTGCGGGATGAGCTGTACCGTCTGCGAGACGAACTCTCGCAGTTCGAGCGTCGCCTCGACCAACGCGAGGAGAAAGAGACCCTTCGAGGTCTCGAAGCCAACGAATCGAAGCGGTCTCGCGGGAACAGCGCCGCCGTTGGCGAGATCGCGACAGCTTGGCTGAGCCCGCCCGAGATGAGCGAGCTCCTGCGGGAGCTCGAAGAGCTCGAGCCCGGATTGCGGACGTGGGGATCCATCGAGCTGTCGTTTGCTCGCGCCTGGTCAGAGGATCTCCTCGAGATCGCTCTTCGCAGATTCGGTGATCGGATCGCAAGCGTCACTGCGAGCGGGTATCGATCCCCGAACGACGCCTGGATCGTGGTGGACCTCGGTAGCGTCTGGCCATCGGCGGCGCTGCTGCGCTGTGCAAGGTGGCGGCTCGCTCCTGGGGGTGTCCTGCTCTTGATCACCCGAGCCGGTGACGCGCCCCCAACTGTCGAAGGCGTTCAGCAAGGCGCGGACGTTCCGAGCCGAGCGCTCGGAGGCGCCCGCATCGTGTGCTGGCGACGCGGAGGTGAGCACGGGTAGCGGCGCACTCGGGCGCCGAGGTGAGCCGAGGAGCGTCCGGTCAGTGGCCGCCAGCGGAGCCCCGTCGATCGAGGTTTCCGCCTCCACGTAATCGACCGCGTCCGGCGCGTCCCGGCACTGCCGTGTGCGGAAGGAGGTAGAGTCGTCAACGAGTCGCCGGAATCAGCAGAGACACTGACCCGGAGTCCCCAATGGGATCTCTGTTCTGTGATCGATGACATCTAGCTCGAGACGCTGTGGTTCGGAGTCGCGGGTCCAAACCCGATCGGCGGGACGAGGCGCCTCAACGGCGCGATCGGCCCCGATGGCGGGGCTCGAGGTGGAGGAAGATCGCGCCCTCGGGGGAGTCGGGAAATCGATGCAGCCGGAGGCGACCTCAGGGTCCGCGGTGGATGTCGATCAGGCAGAGCAAGAGACGCTGAGCCACGGCAGGTTCATCGCCGAGGCCGAGCCGCGCCAGCTCGTTCGCTTCCTCTCCTGTGCATTGCTTGCCAACCTGACGCTGCTCAGCGTCTACCTGCTGGTGTCGTATCCCCAGCTGTTCCACAGCGACAGCGCGACCAAGAACCTGCTGGCCCGCGAGATTCTCCAGTCTGGCACGCTGTTCCCTCGTGGCTTCGACTACACGAGCAACATCTGGCTCGTTCACGGCCACCTCCTCGTCCTCGCGGTCTCACCGCTGCTGGGCACTGGGCTAGCGGCTCACACCGCCGCGATGAGTCTGTTCGCCGTGCTCTTCCTACTCGCGGTCTGGGGACTGCTCGTCTACCTCCGGCTGTCGATGCCGGCGCGGCTGACTTCGCTGCTCGTGATCTCGGCTGGCTTGTCGAGCGAGTGGGCAGAGAACGTCTACGGCCAGGGGGCATACGGATTCTTGTGCCTGCTCGTGATCGGTATGACGGTGGCTACGGGAAGGTACCTGGTCGACCGCGCTGAAGGCTTCGTCCCGGGCGCATTCGCAGTGTCGGTCTACTTTCTGGCCGGGCTCTATGGCGGACGGGGTGCCCATCTTCTGCTGATCCCGGTTGCCGGCGCGCTGATGGCCTTGCCGCTGCGTGGCGCTGTTGGACGTCCCCTCGTATGTCTACTAGCAGCCATTGGTGGTGTGGTGGCCCGTGGTCAGATCCTCGGGCGTGTGACCTTCACGCCCTTCGTCGGCTCCTACTTCTCGGACGCGGAGGGCGACCGCAGCATCGGCGCCGGTGCGGCGGTCCTGCGACTATTCGATCTGCTGCCGCACGAGCCGTTGACCACGGCGAACCCGCTCGCCTTCGTACACGCGGCGCGGTTCGTGCTCTTGCTGCTGCTCGCCGGGCTCGGAGGTGGCGCGCTGCTGATGCTGCGCCGCCGGCTCGAGCCGCGACGGCGCTTCTTCGTCCTCTACTGTGTCGGTCTGCTCATGGTGACGCTCTACACGTCGACGTTCCTGAGTGAGCTGAGCGGGCAGCCTCGGTACCTGGTTCCAGCGGCGTTCGCGGTCTTCGTAGCGAGCGGCCTGTTCCTGGACGAGTCCAGGCGGCTGATGCGTGTGCCCTGGGTGATCGCCGCCTCGAGCTTGTTGCTGGTCGTCTCCGCCGCCTCTTACGCGCTTCCGGCCATGGCCACGCCGCCGCAGGAGCCGCCCCGACTGGCCGGCTTGAGAGATCTGGTCCAGCTGTTGGACGATGCGGAGGTGCGCAGTGGATACGCCCCCTACTGGTACAGCGGCGCCATCGCCGTAGGAACGAACTATCGCGTCGATCTTCGGCCAGTGAGCTTTGACGCCGGTCTCCCGGTTCCGGTCCGGCACCTCACTGTCGACAGCTGGTACGCACAGGGGGGCCAGGGAAGGACCGCTCTCGTTCTGCCGACGGAGGAGGACGCTCTGCTGGACGAGGAGTTCTTGAGCTCGCTCGTCGGAGCTCCTGAGCGAGTGGTCGAAGCGGGAGACTATCGCCTGCTGATCTACGGCGGCGATGTCTTTCCCAGCCTGCCCGCTTGGCGCAAGGCCAATCTGGAGGAGGGAGCAGTGGAACGACTCGCGTTTCCGGCCTCCGTCCTGCCCACCCAAGTTGGAACGCTGCAGTCAGGCAGCCTTTGGGCGGATGCCGGAACCTCCCCAGGGGTCTTGGCGTACGGGCCTTACGTCCGGCTGCCGCCGGGGGCGTGGCGCGTGATCTTCGACGTGGAGATCCGGGAACTGTCGGGCGAAGGCCCGGTGGGATCATGGGACCTGGTGACGGATCGGGGCGATGTCGAGCTGGCTCGCGGTGCTCTCGAAGAGCGTGGACGCCGCCGTGTCGCGGTGCGCCTGTCGTTGCCGACGCAGCTCGCGCCCCCCGGGCTCGAGGCGCGGGTGTTCTACGCCGGGCGCGGCGAGCTCCTCCTCCATGGCGTCGAGGTGGAGAGGGTTCGTGACGAGTCGGACTGATCGTGAGCGATAAGCAGCGCCGGGCAGGGAGCTGAGATGGCAGGACATCTTGACGGCCGGTTCTCGGTCAAGCTTTCCAGCTACCTGGAGCTCAAGCGCCGGGAGCTGCTGGCAGAACCGGAGCTGGCCCCCGCGGCACTTCGGGCGATCGAGCGTCAGTACCTGTTCGATCCGCGGGAGGACGAGCGTCGCCAGGGCGAGGTTCGCCGCCACTACGAGGCGGAGATTCGACCGATCTTCGAAGGTCGTCCCCTGCAGGGAATCGAACGCCTCTATCGACGCTCGCTTATCGTCGAGCCGACGATGCTGTGCGCTGCTCATTGTCGCTGGTGCATTCGTGGCCAATACGAGCCATTTCACCTACCGGACTCCGAGTTCGAGAGGATCGCCCGCTGGGTCGGGACGGCGGCAGAGAACCGCGACATTCGTGAGGTTCTGATCACCGGGGGCGATCCGCTGACGGGTGTGAAGCGGTTGCGGCTGTTGGTCGAAGCCCTCTTTCGTCATGCGCCGCAGGTTGCCCTCATTCGCGTAGGGACTCGCGTTCCGCTTCAGGCGCCGCGGCTGGTAGACGAGCGCCTCTCGGAGCTCTTGCGCGACTTCTCCGAGCGAATGGAGATCGGGCTCCACGTCAACCATCCAGCCGAGCTCTTCTCCGAGGTCGTCGAAGCATGCGCGAGGATTCGTGCTACGGGCGTCCGCGTCTATAACCAATCGGTGCTGCTTCGCGGGCTCAACGATGACATAGAGACCCTTTCCGAGCTCGGCGAGGCCCTACGGCGTCTCCACATCGAGATGCACTACCTGTTCCATGCCGTACCGCTCCGCGGCATGAGACATCACCGTACTTCGGTCGCCCGCGGCCTTGACCTGGTCCGTCAGCTCACGTCGTCCGGCTCTGTTTCTGGCCGCGCCAAGCCGATCTTCACGCTCCTCACCGACGTAGGCAAGGTCACGCCTTACGAGGGCACCATCCTCGAGCGACGAGGCCAGAACGTGCTGCTGCAGAGCTACTACAGCATGAAGGACCGGCTCTCGTTCAGCCCCGCCTGGCGGCTTCCCTCGTCGGCGCAAGTAGACGAGCACGGACACCTACAGGTGTGGTACGAGGACGCGCCGGATGACACGACGCTCGCTTCACCGGGCTGACCTTGAGCGCCACTGTACCCGCAGAGCTCTTCGTACTGGCCGGCCTTCCACGCACCGGCACGACGTCGCTGTTTCATATTCTGGGCAGGCACCCACAGTTCTGCCAGCCCTATCGCAAGGAAGTCGGCTACTTCTTGTTCAACTTCGATCGCGGCCGCCGATGGCTAGATCGGGTCTACGGCCACCGTCTCCCTGGTCAGCTCTGCCTGGATGTCACTCCCGAGTACTGCCTCAGCGGCCAGGCTCTCGATCGCATCGTCGAGCACGATCCGCCGGTGCGCGTCGCGCTCGGTGTTCGGCACGCAAGCGCCCTGGCGGCCTCGCTCCACCGCGAGCTGCGGCGACGCCGGGATGACGTTCCCGATTTCGATTCATGGCTCGACGGCTATGGCTATCATCGACGGGGAACGGAGATTCGCTACGAGCTCGGAAGGGGGGCCCTCGTCCGGGCCATTGAAGATTATCGGCGGCGCCTCGGCCCGCGGCTGCTCCTCTACGACTACGATCTACTGCTCTCGGATCCGGTGTATGTCCTCCGCTGCATCGAAACCTTTCTTGGACTGAGCGGCCACTTCACGCCGGACGGTTTCAAGAACCTGTTCTTCAACGCAAGCAACCGCAGCGACTCGCGTCCGATCTCGCGTTTCTTGGCAGAGGAACCGCTCATTGCCGTGCTCGAGCGCGTCATGCCCCGCAGACTGCTCCTCCTCATGGCGAGGTGCTTCTATCTGGCGATGAGCCGGGGACGCCGAGCCGCGGCTGGAACCGCCGGGATCAGCAAGACGGAGAACTCGCTAGATGACGAGGCTGTGAAAATCTCGCGGGTGTTCGGCGCAGGTCCGGTCGTATTGGGGACCGGTGATGCGGTGGTGCCGAGGTCTCAGGTTCGTCGTCGCCTTGATCTAATTGGTAGGTTTTGATCACTCGACCACCACCCGGATCGCTTCGGACAGCGTGGTCGCGGCGAGTACTGCATCGTCGGCGGTAGGGAAGGTGAAGAAGAGGACACCGAGCGCACGATCGCCTCGGGTGAATGGCTCCACCCGTGAGCCAATCGACGTGAAGAACGTCTGCCGGGCGAGATGCGGTCGCAACGTATCGGCGATCTCGATGGACCGGAGGATGCCCGCTTGGCGGGCGCCGAGGACGTAGGACAGCGCCGGCCGCTCTTCGATCGCTGCCGGTGTCGAGAACGGCGTGCCCAAGGCCGAGTGGATTGCCGCGGCAGTGAGATCGAAGCCGGTCGAGAGCTCGATCAACTCAGGAAGGAAGTTGCCGCCGTTGCGCAGCCCAATATCGAGCAGGTAGACCTCGCCACCGGCCACCATGCCGTCGAAGTTGAGGCAGCCGCAGCGCAGACCCAGACCGGAGATCAGAATCGCGAGTTGACGGTCGAGCTCGCAAGTGACATCGCGGGAAAAGGTCCCCGGTACGATCTCGCCTACCGGAACCCGTATGGGCTTCGATGTGGTGAAGTAGTTGTGACCGTACTGGCGAAACGAAAGGACACCGGAGGAGATCCAGACATCACCGACGAGCTCCGGAAGGTCCTCGACGAGCACCTCCTCGGCCACTACGACCCCACAGCGTGAGAAGGGCATCGCGAGCTCGAAGGCGACCGCAACTTCTTCGCTGCTGGAAACCAGCGATTGCCCCTTCGAGCCGCTCGAGTCGGCGGGCTTGACGATCAGTGGGAAGCGCAAATGCCTCGCACCTCGCTGGAGATCTGCAGCTCGGCGGGCGGCGGTGAAGGGTGGATGCGGCAGCCCGGTCGAGTTTTGAAAGGCACGAAAGAGGTCCTTGCGCTGCAAGATCCTGCCAGCCGTCGACGGATTCCCCGGCAGCCCGAGCGCTTCCGCGACCACGGTCACCGTAGGGGCAGAGACGTCCGAGCCGTACGTGAGCACGCCGTCGATGCCGAGGTTCTTGGCCGCGGCGACGACCGCCTCGACGTCCACCGTCGAGATGCACAGCGACTCGTCGGCTAGCCGGTGGCCCGGGTTGTCCGGCAAGTAGTCCATTGCGATGACCTGGCAGCCGAGCTCTTTTCCTCGGCGGATGACAGGGATCTGGAAGTGGCCGGCGCCAAGCACCAGCAACCGCCGGCCGGCGGCCGTGGACATCACCCTGAGTTCTCGCGCGTCTCGGCGAGTGTGGTTGCGGGCGCGGCTGCTGCGTCGCCGGCGAAGATCCGGCTCACGACGATCGGCCTCCGTCGGACCTCGGCAAGCACTTGGTCGAGTGCGAGCAGGATCATCCCTGAAGCGATCAGCACCCCTCCACCGACGACCCACAGGGAGGCCAGAGTGGCCCTAGCCATCAGGCCCTCGAGCCCGTACCGCACGAGCGAGGAAAGACCGAGGCTGACACCTCCAGCCAATGCCGAGGCGCCGAGGGCGAGGCACGTCCAGGCTGGCAATGCGCTGTACAGCAGCAGCGAACGCAAGGCGAGACTGAGCTTCCTGCGGAGGTGATAGGTCGAGCTGCCGCGCGAAGACTTGTCGACGGCGACGCCCTCCTGCCGGAAGCCGGCGACAGCAAAGAGTACGTCGATGCTCATCGGCGATTCACGATGGCGAAGAAGCGCGTCCACGTACTCTCGACGCAACAGCCGGGCCATCGTCGTGTCGCGCGGCAGCGGAAGCCCGGTGGAAAAGCGGAGCAGCGGGTAGAACAGGCGTCCGCTCCAGCGCTCGACCACTCCCCCTTTGCGGCGTCGCTGGACCCCATACACCACGTCGACGGCCGGCTCTCGGTGCAGCCTCTCCCAAAAGCACGCCAACAGCTCGGGCGGTTCCTCGAGGTCGCAATCGACGACGAAAACGAATCG
>DATKBT010000060.1:0-10177 GCA_035546295.1 Thermoanaerobaculia bacterium
TCTCCTCTGGCGCGCACCAGCGCCGGCGATCGAGCGTCGCCGCCGCATGGTCGCCACGCGCGCAAGTCACATGGTGGGCCATGCGCGGAAGTCGCGTCGTCGGCCGTGCGCGGAACCGGATCGCGAGCCAGCAGTCTAACCGGACGTGTCGCCGGTCGGGTTAGCATGCCAGCTCATGAGCAGCCGAGCCGTCCTCGCGGTCGCCGTCGCCGTCATCGTGACGGCGCTCGTCGTGGCGTTGTGGCTGATCCCGAGCGTTCAGGAGAGCCGCCGGCCCGAGCTGCAGCGGGCGTGGGTCGGAATCGAGGTCGAGGGCTCCGGCGTCGCCGTGGTGGGACGGATCGAGATCTCCCCCGAACAGCGGTTCCGGCTCCATGCGATCGTCGAGGCGGTCGACCCCGACGGCGGAACGATCTACTACACCGAGGCTCCCGAAGTGCGCTTCGACCCCGCCTGGGGAATCGAGACGGACGAGGCCCGGCTCCGCCTCTGGGAGCGGCCGGAGGTCGCCAAGGTCGCGTGGCTCACCGTCGAGGGCTCCCCCTCCTACGTCGCGCTCAGCGGCGACGAGACCCTCGAGCGCTTCCAGCTCGCCGAGTTCTCGCATCCCGAGTGGGGGCGGAGCTGGGTCGCCGACGGCAGCATCGAGACCCGGCGCGACGATCAGCTCGATCTCGAGGCCGAAGGGGGGCTCGGCTTCGGCGCGGGCTCCGGCTTTGGCACCCAGCACTATCAGGTCTGGGTCGAGCTGTTCGAGGACGACCGGTCGCTGGTCGCCGCCCAACGCTACAAGTCTCCCGGCGGCGGCGCCCTGATGGAAGACCCGAGCCGCTTCCCGGCGGTCGTCGCTTCGTTGGACGGCGTGCTCGCTCCGCCGACGCGGGTGTTCGGTCTGACCCAGATCGAGCCGCCCGAGAATCCGCGGTCGGAGCTCGTCGCGCGTCTCGACGAGCTGCAGGAAAAGGGCATCACCTTCACGCGGCTGCTGCTGCTGCGCGACATCCTGAGCGCTGCGGGCAGGAGCGCCGGCGAGCTCGAGTGGGACTACGTCGACCTGCTCGGCGACACCCCCTTCGGCGAGCGGGTCCGGCCGGGAGATCTCCTCCAGGTCGGTGCGCGCTGGGTCGTGCTGCTCTCCGATCGCGGCCGGGAGGGGGTGCTCGACCCCGAGGACCTGTGCCTCGACTTCGAGCGGGGAGCCGCGGTGCGTCCACTCTCGGCGGTATTCGACGTCGAGGAGGTGGAGTGGGCGCCGCTCGCCGGCCGATGAGCGCGCGGCAGCGGCGCCGGGTCGCCTGCTGGCCATGACCGGCCGCAACCTCGACCTGTTCGGAGGGGTGCGCGAGGAGCGGCGTGCCGGCGAGGAGCAGGGCGCGAAGCGGTCGGCGGTCGCCACGATCGACCCCAGCGCTCCGCTCGCCGAGCGGATGCGTCCTCGAACGCTCGACGAGGTCGTCGGTCAGGAGAAGGTGATCGGACAGCGCGGCTTCCTGCGCCGTGCGATCGCCGCCGATCGCGTTCCCTCGCTGGTTTTCTGGGGGCCGCCGGGGACCGGCAAGACCACCCTCGCTCGCCTGATCGCGCGTGCGACCCGCAGCCACTTCCTGCCGTTCAGCGCGGTGACCTCGGGAATCAAAGAGATCAAGGAGGTCATGGCGGAGGCCGCTCGGCTGCGCAGGAGCCGGGCGGTGCTCCTGTTCGTCGACGAGATCCACCGCTTCAACCGCGCCCAGCAGGATGCTTTTCTCCCCTTCGTCGAGCGGGGGGACGTGGTGCTGGTCGGCGCCACCACCGAGAACCCCTCCTTCGAGCTCAACGGCGCCCTGCTCTCGCGCCTTCGGGTCGTGGTCCTCGAGCCGCTCGCGCCGGACCAGCTGGTGACCCTGCTCGAGCGCGCGCTCGACGATGCGCAGCGCGGTCTCGGCGGCCGGGGCCTGATCGCTCACCGCGATGCTCTCGAGCAGATCGCACAGCTCTCCTCCGGGGACGCGCGCAAGGCGCTCTCGATGCTCGAGCTCGCCGCGCAGGAGGCGGCAGCGGTGGCGGCGGAGGATACGACGGAGGATACGGCGGAGGGCGAAGGTCCGCGTCCCGCGATCGATCTCGCCGTCGTGGAGCGCGTCGTCCAGCGCAAGGTGCTCCTCTACGACAAGTCAGGAGAGGAGCACTTCAACCTGATCTCGGCGCTCCACAAGTCGCTGCGCGAGAGCGATCCCGACGCCGCCGTGTACTGGCTGGTGCGCATGCTCGAGGCCGGAGAGGACCCGGGCTACGTGGCGCGTCGGATGCTCCGCTTCGCCAGCGAGGACGTCGGGCTCGCCGATCCCGCGGCGATCTCACAGGCGCTCCTCGGCTGGCAGGCGTACGACCGCCTCGGTTCGCCCGAGGGGGAACTGGCGCTGGTGCAGGTAGCCATCTATCTCGCCCTCGCCCCCAAGAGCATCGCCGCCTACGAGGCCGAGAAGGCGGCGCGGGCGACGATTCGCGAGCGTCCGGCAGACCCTGTACCGCCCATCATCCGCAACGCGCCGACCCGGCTGATGGGCGATCTCGGCTACGGCCACGGCTACGTCTACGCTCCGGCGACCGAAACCGGCGTCGGGGGCATCGACTGCCTGCCCGAGGCGCTGCGCGGCACCGAGCTCTACCGCCCGCGCGACGCCGGCTTCGAGGCCGAGCTGCGCCGCCGCCTGGAACGAGTCCACGAGCTTCGCCGGCAGACACGCGAAGCGGGTGAGGATGGGGAGCGCGACGAGGTCTCGTCGAACGAGAACGACGAGGGCGGGGGCCGTGGCGGGGGCAGAGGCTAGCGGGCTCGTGGTGGCCACCACTCCCCACCCAGCGGCGGGGGCGCGCGGGGTCATACCACGAGCCCGCTAGCCGATCACTCGTACGCCCCAAGCCCGCAAGCGGGCGCGGCTGGGTCGACCAGGCTACAGCCGTTTTCTCTGGGCGATCGCAGCGGGCAGGCAGGCAAGAACTTTGCGCTGGCCTGGTCGACCTAGCGGTCCTCGGCGGTCTGGATACCCTTTGCCGGAATTGACTCCTCGAGCACCGACAGCACGGTTCCCCTCGTCAGCAGCTCGCCGAACACGTGGGGGGGCTTGCCCGGACGGTAGAGGACGTAGAACGGGATCGCGTAGCGGCCGTGGCGCGCCAGGTACTCGGCGATCACGTCGTCGCGGCTGGTCCAGTCGGCCTGCATCGGCACGACCTCGTGGCGGGCGAAGGCGTCGAGCACCGCCGCGCTCTCGAGCACCGCGCGCTCGTTGATCTTGCAGGTCGCGCACCAGTCGGCGGTGACGTCGACGAAGACCAGGCGGCCGGCCTCCGCCAGGCGCAGCGCCTCCGGCTCGTCGAATCGCTGCCAGGCGATCCTGCCCTCGCCTTCGGCTCTCGCCGCGGCCGGGTCCGAGGTCGCCGCAAGGCCGATGGCGAGGACCGCGGCCGCCGCCATCCCGACGACCCCGGGCAAGCGGGAGCGGCCGGCGCGCGACGCGCGACTCTTGATCCACGCGAACAGCGCCAGGAGCAGGAGGGCGCCCTCGAAGAAGGCGAGCCGGTGAGCGGCGATCTGGGCCGAGAGGACGTAGAGCAGCCAGACCGCGGCGCCCGCCAGGAGGAAGCCCATGACGACCTTCAGCACCTCCATCCAGGGGCCCGGCCGCGGCAGCATTCGCGCCACGCCGGGCGCGGCGGCCAGCAGCAGGTAGGGGGCGGCCATCCCGAGACCGACGAAGGTGAAGACCAGTGCCGTCGCACCGGCCGGCTGCGACAGCGCGAACCCGACCGCGCTGCCCAGGAACGGCGCCGAGCAGGGGGTGGCCATCAGGGTGGCGAACAGCCCGGTGGTGAAGTGGCCGAGCAGCCCCTCGTGCCTACCGCCGACGCCGCCGAGTGCCGCCGGCAACGGGATCTCGAACAGCCCCCACAGGTTGAGCGAGAAGAAGACGACGACCACGGCGAGGAAGGCGACGAAGCCGGGGTTCTGGAACTGGATGCCCCAACCCACGGCCTCACCGGCCGAGCGCGCCGCGATCGCCGCGAGAGCCAGCGCCCAGAACGAGACCAGGATGCCGGTGGCGGTCGCCAGCGCGCCGAGCGTGACCTGGCGTCGCGACTGCCCGGTCTTCTTGACCAGCCCGAAGACCTTGAGCGAGAGCACCGGCAGCACGCAGGGCATGGCGTTGAGGATCAGGCCGCCGAGCAGCGCCAGGCCCAGGACCACAAAGAGGCTGCGCCCCGGGCGCGCGACGGCCGGTCCGGCGCCCCCGGTCTGCTCGAAGGCCTCGTGCGCGAGCGCCTCCCCCCCCTCCGCGACCACCAGGCGCGCGACCGATTGCCCCTCGGTCGGCCGCAGGCAGACCCGATCGTCGCAGGCCTGGTAGACGAGGGTGGCGACGAGGTCGACCTCGGTGCCGAGCGGCGCGTCCGGCGGGACGCCGATGGTGGCCAGGATCGAGACCGTCCCCTCGTAGACGGCGAGCTCCTCGTCGGCGAAACCGGCGTGCCACATCAGGTCCGGCGGGTAGCGGACCTCGCCGAGCTGCCAGCCCTGCGGCAGGTCGAGGGTGAGCTCGGTCGGGATCAGGTAGTCGTAGGTCGGCTGATGGCTCTGGATGTGCCACCCGGCCTCGACGTGGACGACCGCCGCGAGTCGGGCCGTCTCACCGGGGGAGTACGCGGAACGGTCGAGGTGAAGCTCGAAGTACGCCTTCTCGGTTGCCGTGAAGCCGGTCTGGGCCGCGGCTGGCGAGGTCGAGACGAGGACGAGCAGGATCGCGGTCGCGGCGGCGAGAGCCGGCATGAGTCCGGAACGGGCGTGCGACCTGGCGCGCGAGGGGCTCATTCGAGGGCTCATCGAGAGGGCTTGCGGCGAGCGCGCCTTGGGTGCGGCGGGGAGGCTGCCGTCGTTGCTCTCCCGGACGTCGCGGCTGCGTCGCGAGGGGCTCGTGGGGGCCGGATGCGCCGGGCAGACGCCGTCTCGGCGCACATCGCGATGCTACCATGCGTTGCGATGTCCTTCGCCTCGCGTATGAGCCGGATCGGGGAGTCCGCGACCCTCGAGCTGACCCGCCGGGTCCTCCAGATGCGCGCCGCAGGGGCTGATCTGGTCGATCTCGGTGCCGGCGAGCCCGACTTCGATTCTCCGGAAGTGGCGGTCGCAGCGGCCAGCGACGCGCTCGCCGCCGGCTACACCCGCTACACCGAGGTCGGCGGCGATCCGGCCCTGCGCCGAGCGCTCGCCGAACGGTTCGCGGCCACCGGCGCCCCGTGGAGCGGCGGCCGTGATGCGTTGATCACGGTGGGCGCCAAGGCGGCGCTGTTCGAGCTGGCGCTGGCGCTCGTCGACGATGGCGCCGAGGTCGTCATCCCCTCCCCCTGCTGGGTCAGCCTGCCCGAGCAGGTGCGACTCGCCGGCGGCGAGGCCGTGCTGGTGGAGACCGATCCGGCGGACGCCTTCGCCATCCGTGCCGAGCCGATCCTCGACGCGATCGGCGAGCGGACCCGGGCAGTGCTCGTCAACTCGCCCTGCAATCCGACCGGCGGCGTGATCGAGCGCGCCGAGCTGCGGCGTCTCGTCGAGGCCTGTGCGCAGCGCCGCATCCCCCTGATCTCGGACGAGACCTACGACCGCTTCGTCTTCGACGGGCGATCCCACGCTTCGGTCTCCGAGCTCGCCGGCGACTTCCCCGAGACCTGCGTCCTGGTCGGCTCGTTCTCCAAGACCTACGCCATGACCGGCTGGCGGCTCGGCTACGTCTTCGGGCCCGAGCCGCTGATCGCCAGGGTGCGCGCGATCCAGAGCCACGCGACCTCGAATCCCACCAGCTTCGCGATGAAGGGCGCGCTCGCCGCCCTCGCCGCCGAGGACCAGGTGCGCGAGCGGATCGCCGAGTACGAGCAGCGCCGGAACCTGGTCGTCGAGGCGCTGGCGCGGATTCCCGGGGTGCGTTGTACGTCGCCGCCGGGGACCTTCTACACCTTCCCCGACGTCTCCGGTTGCTTCGGGCCGGGCCGCCAGGGCTCCAGCGAGCTCGCCGAATGGTTGCTCCAGGAGGCCGGCGTGGCGGTGGTGCCGGGCATCGCCTTCGGCGCCGACCGGCACGTGCGCATCTCGTTCGCCTCGTCGCGCGATCAGCTCGACGAGGGGCTTCGGCGCATCACGCGCGCCCTGGAGGCGGTGACCGCGATCGAGGGCGCCCGTTGACCAACACCGAGGGCCCGTCGCCGACGGGTCCGGCGTCCACGGACCCGGTGTCGCCGGGACCGGTGTCGTCCGGGTCGGTGCAGCTCCTGACCCTGTTCGGCATCCCGATCCGGGTCCACTTCACGTTCCTGTTCCTGGTGCTCCTGGTCGGCGCGCTGCTCGCCGGAACCGGCGAGCCGGCGGCGCTGGCGGTGGCGACGCTCGCCGCCATCTTCGCCTGCCTCGTCCTCCACGAGCTCGGTCACGCGCTGGTGGCTCGCCGCCTCGGCATTGGCACCCGCGAGATCGTCCTGCTGCCGATCGGCGGGATCACCCGGTTCGCGGGCATTCCGTCGGGCAGCGCCGAGCTCCTGATCGCGGCGGCCGGTCCGGCCGTAAACCTCGCCGTGGCGATCGGCCTCGCCCTGGTGATCACGGCGCTCGGGCTGCCCTGGGGCTTGGTCTCCGACAGCTGGCCGGCGTCTCTGCTGGTGCGCCTGGTGCTCGCCAACGCGCTGATCTTCGGCTTCAACATGCTCCCCGCGTTCCCGATGGACGGCGGGCGCATCCTGCGCGGGGGTCTGTCGCTGGTCATGTCCGAGGAGCGGGCGACCCAGGTGGCGGCCGGTTTCGGGCAGGGCATCGCGCTGCTGCTCGCGCTCCTCGCCCTGTTCGGCCCGGCGCGCAACCTGCTGCTCCTGGTCATCGCTCTGGTGGTCTTCTTCGGCGCCTCCCAGGAGGCGGCGTACAACCGCACGCGCTTGATGGTGCGCGGGCGCACCGCGCGCGAGGCGATGATGACCCGCTTCGAGCGGCTCCAGCCCCAGGACTCGCTGGAGTGGGCGACGCGCCTCTTCCTCGCCACCCATCAGCGCCACTTCCCGGTGGTCGATGCCTGGGGCCGGGTCGCGGGGCTGGTCGATCGCGCCGGGATCCTCGAGGGGCTGTCGACCAAGGGTCCCGAGGTCGCGGTGCTCGAGGTGATGCGCCGGCAGGTGACCGCGGTCACGCCCGAGGCGCCGCTGGGGGACGTCATGCGCGCCCTCCAGACGCGCCCCGACCAGCCCGCGCTGGTCATCGACGGTGAGGAGCTCCTGGGGATGGTCGATCTCGAGAAGATCCTGCGGTTCAACGAGGTGACGCGGCGGCTGTCGTGAGGGCGATGCCTGTGGATCGCCGGGTCGTCTGTCGAACCCGGACGGCGGGGGCTGCGTACATTCGGCTGGGTCCCGACGTGCCTCGTCGGTGCACGGCTGAGTAGCATTCGCGCTCGTCCCCGGCGACATCACGATCGGGTGGTCGTGCTGCGGGCCCGAGCGCGTCACCGATGAGCTTCCGCATCCCCAGAGCCCGCCTCCCGCTCGACCGTCGCGAGCTGATCGGCTGGCTGGCGGTGCTGCTGTTCGGCGCCGTGCTCCTGAGTTGGTCCTATCGCCGCGCCTTTCCCCTCGCTCCCGTCGACTGGACGGTGAGCAAGGGCGAGGTGATCGAGATCGTCGAGCAGCGGATCCGCGACCTGGGGGAGGACGTCGAGGATCCCTACGTCAGCGCGTCGCTGGTGGCGGACCCGGTGCTCGAGCTGCGGCTGCGCGAGGCACGCCCGGGTCTCGGCGCCGAGGCGCTGCGCGAGAGCCGGCTGGGCGATCAGCTCCAGCGCTGGAGGGTCAGCGTGTTCGCCCGCAGCGCCGAGGTCGGGGAGTGGAGCTATCTCGCCGAGGTGGCGCTCGACGGCGAGGTGCGCTCGCTGCTGCGCGGGACGCCGTCGGGCTTCGAGAGCGACGCCGTCCTCGATTTCTCCACGGCACGGGCGCGAGCCGGGCGCTTTCTCGCCGAGCAGGGGGTGGACCTAGCCCGTCTGGGCGAGCCGGTCGAGCGTCGCGTCGATCTCGGCTCTTTCAGCTACCAGTTCGTGCGCTACCCGGAGGTGACTCCGGTGCTGCGGGGGATCGTCGACTACGGGGTCGAGGTGCGTTTCGCGGGCGATCAGCTCCAGGGCTTCTACACCTGGGTCCAGGACGGCGGCGGAGCGCTGCTCCAGGAACGCCTACGGCCGGCGACACTGGGCCAGACCTCCCGCATCGTGCTTCTCTTCCTGTTCCTGCCGGCGTTGGCGGTGGTCTTCGTGCGTCGCTACCACCAGGGCGTGATGGGCGTGCGGCGTGGAATCGAGGTGTTCGCCGTGATCTTCGTCGCCGGCGCCGCGGTGCTGGCGATGACGGCACGCTCGGCGGCCGACGGGTCGAGCTTCGGCGACCTCACGCGTATGCAGGTGACCTGGGTGCAGACCGCCTTCGTGCTCCTGATCTACCTGCCGGCACTCGCCGCGCTCGGATTCATGAGCAGCTCGGTCGGCGAGTCGGCCTGCCGTGGCGCCTGGCGCTCGCGGCTGGCGGCGTTCGACGGGGTCTGGAAGGGACGGTGGACCAACTCGACGGTGGCCGCCTCGTCGCTGCGCGGCGTGGCCGCCGGGATTGCGCTCGCCGGGGTGGTGCTGACGCTGGCGGCCGAGGGGCCGCGGGTCGGCGGCACGCCGCTGTTCGCGCTCCAGGTCGGGCCGCTCTGGCACGACGCTGCGCTGCCGGGGCTCGCGCTGCTGCTGCTGTTCGTCGCCTTCTCGCTCGCGTACGTGAGCCTCCACCAGCTCCTGCTGATGCCGCCGCTGGTCGATCGCTTCGGCGCGCTCGTCGGCGGAGGTGTCGTGGCGCTGTTCGGAGGGTTGGTCATGTGGCCCGTCATCGGGCTCGTGCCGGTGGGCTCGGGGCTGCCGTTCTGGATCCTGGCGGCGGCCGTGCCCGTGGTCCTGTTCCTGCGTTACGACCTGCTGGCGGCGCTGCTCGCCCAGCTGGTCGCGCAGGTGAGCCTCCACGCGTTGCCGCTGCTGTATGCCGGCGATGCCGGCCTCCAGGCGCAGGGGTGGATCGCGGTGCTGGGCGCGGCGACGCCGCTCTGGCTGAGCCTGCGATGGCTCGGCGGTCACGAGGTCATCCAGTACCGCTACGACGACGTCCCGCCGCACGTGCGCCGCATCGCCGAGCGCGAGCGCCAGCGGGTGGAGCTCGAGACCGCGCGTCAGATCCAGAGCTCGATCCTGCCGCGGCTGCCCGACTCTCTGCTCGGCGTGGACCTGGCTTCGGTCTACCTGCCGGCGAGCGAGGTGGGGGGCGACTTCTACGACGTGCTCGATCTCGGCGACGGCCGCCTCGCGGTGGCGATCGGCGACGTCGCCGGACACGGCGTGTCGAGCGGCCTGATCATGTCGATGGCGCGCTCGGCGCTGCGGGTCCAGACAGGTTTCCGGCCCGACGTCGAGGAGGTCTTTCGCGCGCTCAACCGTGTGATCTACGAGAGCGCCCAGCGCCGTCTGCTCACCACGCTCTGCTACGCGGTGCTCGAGCCGACGAGCGGCTGGCTCGAGTTCGCCAGCGCCGGGCACGTCTATCCCTACCGCCTCTCGGCCGGCGGCCAGACCGAGGCGCTCGAGTCGATCGCCTACCCGCTGGGCGTCCGGCGCGACCTGCAGGTGACTCCGCGCCGCGTGCGGCTCGAGCTCGGGGACTGCCTGTTCTTCACCAGCGACGGCCTGATCGAGACCCGGCGGCTCGGCGGCGAGGAGCCGTTCGGTTTCGAGCGGCTCGAACGCAGCCTCGAACGTCATGCCGGTGTGGGGGCTCAGCGGCTGCTCGAGGGCGTGCTGCTCGACCTCGAGCGTTTCGTCGGCTCCGGGATCGATCTCGACCCCGAGCTTGCGTGGCGTGACGACGATCTGACGGTGCTCGTGCTCCACCGGGGCGACGGGACTTCCGGCGGCGGCGGCACGCTCTGATCGGCGGCAGCGGCCGAACGAGCGCTAGCGGGCTCGTGGTGGTCACCACTCCCCAACGAGCCGTGAAAGCGAGGCGAGCTCATACCACGAGCCCGCTAGCCGATCACTCGTGCGCCGCAAGCCCGCAAGCGGGCGCGGCTGGGTCGACCAGGCCACAGCCGTTT
>DATKBT010000061.1:0-112912 GCA_035546295.1 Thermoanaerobaculia bacterium
CCAACGGTCCCGTCCGGCCTCGGCGAGCGCGTGGCGGAGCAGCTCGGCGAAGGTGCGCCGCCCCGACTTGCTGCTCGCCACCGGCTGCACCACCAGGAGGAGCTCGTGGCGGGCCCGCGTCAGCGCCACGTAGAGCACGCCGAGATCGTCGGCGACCCGCCGGGCCACCTCCTGCGCGTGCACGGCCGTGAGCTGCTCGCTGCACGAGCGCACGGTCTGGTTGGTGCCGCGGAACAGCGCCGCGATCGGCGCGATCGCCGCCGGCCGGTCGAGCAGGATCAGCGGGTTGTTGAGGTCGCCCAGACGGCGCTCGAGCTCGGGCAGCACGACGACGTCGAACTCGAGCCCCTTGGCGCGATGCACGGTCATCACCCGCACGGGCGCCGGGCTCGGCTCCTCGAGCGTCGCCGCGCGCGCCCGCGCGACGAGGTCGAAGGGTCCGCCCAGCCCCTCGCGCTCGTGCGTCTCGGCGAGCTCGACGAGCTGGGCGAGGCGCGCTCCGCTGCGCCGGCTGGTCGCCGGCTGGAGCGCCCGCGCCCACTCCGCGAGCACGCTCGGCGTCCCGCGCTCCAGCAGCTCGCTCCGCACCCGACGTGACACGTCTTCGGGCGACCGGAAGTCGTCGAGCCCGAGCACGCCGCCGAGCGGTGACCGGGCGACGTGGAAGGCCGCCGCCGAGTCGCCCGGATGTGCAGCCAGCCACAGCGCCGAGAGCGCCGCGGTGACCGCGGGATCGTCGATCAGCGGGCCGCCCCCTTCGCCGCTCGCCTCGACCCCGCGCTCGCGCAGCAACGCGAGCAGCTCCGCCGCGGTCCGATTCGTCAGCGTCAGAACGCCGACCGAGATCGGGGACAGGTACCCATCTCCCCCCTCAGAATTAGGTACCTGTCCCCGATCTCCTCCCGGAGAATTGGGCTGGCTGCGGGCGGCGATCTCGGCGACGCGGTCGGCGACGAAGGCGAGGTGCCCGACCGGCCGTTGCGCCTCCGCCGCCTCCTCTTGGTCGGCCTCCTCGCCCTCCGGATCGATCGCGCCGGGGGGCGCGTCGGGCGGGAACTCCCCCTCCCACTCGCCGGACGTGATCAGGCGCACCCACCCCGGGCGCTCGGGCACGGCCGCCTCGTGCCGCTGATAGCGGGCGACCCAGCGCGCGGCCTCCTCGCGCGGCGGACCCTCCGCGAGCGCGCGGTTGTGGGCCAGCCGGGCGAACACCGCATCGACCGCGGCGAGCACCACCGGCGAGGAACGGAAGCTGACGCCGAGGCGGCGCAGGGGCGCAGAGCGCTCCAGGGCGGAAACGACGGTCGCCGGCGCGACTGAGCCGGCGCCGATCGGTCGACCTTCGAGGCCACCTTCGGACCCAGGCCCGGATCCATCCTCGAGGCCACCTTCGGATCCAGACCCGGGCCCATCCTCGAGGCCCCCGCCGAGCTCATCGTCACGCCCACCGCCGAATGCGGCGCGGTGGTCGCCGAGCAGCCGCGACTCGACCAGGTCGAACAGCTCGGCACAGCCGCCCCGCCAACCGTAGATCGACTGCTTGGGATCGCCGACGCAGAACATCGTCCGCGAGCCGTCTCCCCAGGCCAGGATCTCCTCGGCCAGCCAGGCGAGGGCCAGCCACTGCTCGCGGCTGGTGTCCTGGAACTCGTCGAGCAGCAGGTGCTCGACGCGGGCGTCGAGGCGGTAGAAGAGGCCGAGCAGCGCCTCCTCCCCGAGCCGGGCGAAATGGTGGGTGAGGAGCCGCGAGAAGTCCGAGAACAGGACGACGCCGCGCGCGCGCCGCAGCCGCTCGAAGTGGCGGTCGAACGCGGCGACCAGCCGGTGCGTTGCCTCGGTCTGGCGCGCCAGCCGCTCGAGGAGGTCCCAGCGAGCGTGCTCGACCAGAGGTGCGTAAGCGCGGACCAGGCTCTTCGGCAGCGGCCGGCG
Source organism: Thermoanaerobaculia bacterium (assembly GCA_035546295.1). Lineage (GTDB taxonomy): Bacteria > Acidobacteriota > Thermoanaerobaculia > Multivoradales > Multivoraceae > DATKBT01. The sequence continues at coordinate 1,930 of DATKBT010000061.1, forward strand.
GCGATATGACGGTTGCTGCGGGTCCTCGGCGATCTTGGCGGCCGGACCATCGACGAGGAAGCCGAGCCAGTCACCGCGGCGCGCCTGCGCGTGGTCCTTGCTCAGCGCCTCGAGCAGGGCGCCGTCGAAGCCCGCGGCCTCGTCGCCGAGCCGCTCGACCGCCGCGCGAAGCTCCTCCTCCCCCAGCCGGCTGTGCGGGATCTCGAGCCGGCGCCAGGCCGAGAGCTCGGGAGCGAGCCGGAACGTCTCGTAGACCTCGAGCACGACCCGATCGAGCGCCGACGCGACCGAGCGCGCCGCATCGCCGCGGTAGAGCCTGCCGAGCAGCTCCACCAGCGCGTCCTCTCCCTCCGCCGCCAGCTCGCCGAGAGCGCGCTCGACGGCCGCGAGCCGCAGTGGAGCGAGGCCGGGGTCGCCGGCGGCGGCCACGGTCGTGACCGTGGGGATGCCGAGCTCGAGACGGAAGGCCGTCGTCACGCGATGGAAGAACGCGTCGAGAGTCCCGACCTGGACGCGATGGAGGCCGGCGCAGAGTCCGGCGAGCAGCTCGGCGAATCGGCGCGCTCGAACCGGTTCGACAGCACTCCCCAGGTCGCGGGCGAGACCTTCCGCGGACGCCGGGTCGAGCGCGGCGCGGGCCAGGCGCAGCAGGATCCGCTCGAGGATCTCGCCTGCCGCCTTGCGCGTGAAGGTGGCAGCCAGGATCTTCTCGGGCGCGGCGCCCGCGGCGACCAGCGCCAGGTAGCGCACCGCCAGCGAGTACGTCTTGCCGGCGCCGGCGTCTGCGCGAACGAGCTGGTGCCCCAGCCGGTGCCCCGGCAGCGGCGGCGACGCCGCGATCCTCCCCTCGCTCACGGGCCCTGCTCCCCGCGACCAGGACCTTTCCCCTCGGCCTCGGCCCGACGGCCGCCGAGGGCTTCCGCCGAGCTGGACCGCCCGCCGGACGCCGCCAGCAGGCGACCGCTCTCCGCAACCAGGCGACCGCGATCGGCCAGCGTGTCTCCCGCGATCCAGCCGTAGCCGTCGTCCCACGCTGGCGGCTCGGAAGGCGGCCAGAAGATCCCGGCGCGGATCGCTCGCACGACGTCGCGAGCGCGTGCCTCGGCCTGCTCGAGCTCCTGCTCGCTCCACTGCGCCTCGGCGTAGCCGTCCGCCGACAGTTTCTTGGAGAGCGAGTAGAAGGCCAGCAGCGGACCGGCCGCCGCGATCTCGCGCCAGCACCCGCTTCGACCCGCTCCGGCGGGCTCGCGAAATGGCGCCACATCGGCGTCGAGCGCCAGCCGGCGGTAGAGGGGGAGCTGGAGGTCGGTCCACTGCTTGTCGGCGGCCGGTCCCCGCCGGTGGGACTGCTCCGGGCTCCGCGGAGAGTCGGCGGTCTTGAAGTCGAGGATTCGCCACCGGCCGTCGTCGTGGAGGTCGACGCGGTCGAGCTGCCCGCGCATCACGAACGGCTCGCCGTCGACCTCGAGCAAGCTCTCGAGACGCAGCTCGACCCGCTCGATTCGCCATCCGCGGCGGCGCTGGTCGGCCTGCCAGACGGCGAACACCTCGAGCCGCCGCCGGAGCTGCGCCACCTGCACCCGGGCGGCGGCGACCGGCGAGCTGCCGAGCAGCTCGCGAGCGACCCGGTCGAGCTCGTCGAGCAGGGTCGTCGTGATCGTGTCGGCATCGGCGCTGTCGGCGGCAGGACCGAGACCGAAGCGACGCAGCACCTCGTGCGCCAGGCGGCCGAAGGAGGCGGCGTCGAGCTCGCGGGCCGGCTCGCCGACCGCCTCCAGACCGAGGACGTGACGGAGGTAGAAGCGATACGGGCAGGCGAGGTAGTCGCGAAATGCGGTGACCGAGAGGCCCGAGAGCTGCCGGGAACTCAGATCGCTGTCCTCGCACTCGGGTCGCGGGATCGAGAAGGCCGACGCCGCCGGCCACTCGGCGAGGGTCGCGGCGACGCCGGCGCGCGGCGCCGACTCGAAGAAGGCGACGACCGTGCGCGCCAGCTCGTCGGGCGGGCGCGCCAGCAGCAGACGGCTCGGCGCCAGCGGCTCGCCCTCCGCCGTGCGTCGACCCGAGACCAGCGTCAGGCGCGGGCGCGAGCGGATCAGGCTGGTCAGGAGGTAGAGGTCGCGGGTCAGCCTCCGGCGATCGTCGAGCAGCCCGAGCGAGCGCCGAACCCCCTCCGAGAGAAACGGTTCGGCCGGGATCGCGGCCGGCACGATGCCCTCGTTGAGCCCGATCACCACGAGATCCGGGGCGTCGTCGAGCCCGAGCTCGAGCCAGCCGAGGACCTCCACCTGCTCGTCGCCCTCCCCCTCGCTCGCAGCCGCGCCCTCACCCAGCGAGCGCAGCAGCAGCGCCACCAGCTCCTCGAGGCTGCAAGCGGGAGCTCGTTCCTCGGGGATCGAGTGGGCTTCGCGCAGGAGATCCCCCAAGGCGGCGAGCGCCTCGAACGTCGTCTCGTGCACGGGCGTTCGGTGAGCCACCGGCGGCCCCACACCCGTCGAGGGATCGGCGCCGGTCGAGGGATCGTCGGCGAAGAGCGTCGACAGCACCGCGGCCACCCGGCCCGCCCAGCGGCCCGGGTGGCCGCGGCCGCGCAACGACTCCTCGCTGGCTCCGGCCGCGCACTCGCCGCCGGCGGCGCCGCTCTCCGGCGCCAGCAGCGCGAGCACCGCCGAGTCGATGCGGCGCACCAGCTCGCGACCCTCGCGCGCGCCCCCCAGCGGCCGGTCGACCCGATCCGCCGAGCACTCGGCGGCAAATCGATCGAGCGCGGCGAGCCACCTCCCCTCGGCGATCGCGCACCCCAGCCCGCCGACCGCCCGATCGGCGGCGACCAGCTCGGGGGCGGCCTCCGCCAGGCGCCGGCCGACCCAGCGTTCCACCGGCGGCAACCGGAGCAGCGCGATGAGGTCGGTGAGCCTGCGCCCGGCGAGGTAGCGGGAGAGCGACGCGAGCAGGGTCGCGGGGAGACTCGAGGCGAGCGAGCGCGTGTGCGGCGCGTGGGCGCGGATGCCGGCACGGCTGAGCTGGTCCACCAGGGTTGGCGCCATCCGAGGATCGGCCACGCCGATCGAGATCGGCTCGTGCCCGGCGTCCCCCGCGCCGGCGCCCCAGGCCAGCGCGCGCTCGACCGCGATCGCCGTCTGGTCCGCCGGCCGGTCGGCGACCACCACCGCTCCGGGACCGAGCTCGACGCTGCGGTCCGGCCAGACGTCGGAGCGCGGCGTGCCCCAGGGCCCGAAAGCCTCGGCCTCGCGCTCGGGCGCCATCACCAGCGCCGTCACCGGCAGGTCCGCCGACTCCAGCAGGCCGCGGAACAGGCGGGGGAGCTCGGCCATGCCGACCAGGACGACGCCGTCGAGCTCCACGCCGGAGCGCTCCGCGCCCCCGGCGGCGGCGCGCAGGCGGAAGGCCTGCGCCCCCTCCCGACCTCCCTCCGACAGCCGCGTCCCGGTCATCCTGGAGATCGTCTCCAGCGCCTCCCACCGGGCGTCCTCCGAGGCTTCGACACCGGCGGCCACCGCGGTCGCCTCGAGCCGGCGGCGCGCGGCATCGACGTCGAGACCCCCGAGCGCGAGCTCCTCCTCCACCCGCTCGAGCTCGGCGGCGAGCTCCAGCCAGCCGGTGAGATCGTCGGGGCCCGGCGGCTCCGACAGGATGCGCTCGACCATCTCGCGGTTCGCCCGGCGGAGCGTCTCTGCGCGCAGCAGCCGGCTCTCGAGCGCACCCGCCAGCGGTCCGCGGGGCACGAACAGCAGCTCGGCGAGCGCCCCCGGGGTCGCGATCACCGGCGGGATCAAGCCGCCGCCGGTCGAGCTCGCCAACAGGTGCTCGAGCAGTCGCCGGCCGGCGCGCCGCCCCGGGGTGATCACCAGCAGCCGCTCGAGGTCGGCCGGACCGGACCGGCTCGCGGAGCGCCCGAGCAGCCAGTCGCTGGCGCGCGGAAGCAGCGGCTCGTCCCAGCCGAGGAAGACGCGCGTGATCTCGAGGGAGCGTGGCAAAGTTGTGCGGATCGTCTGAGGTGACGTGCGGGCGTTGCGGCGTCGTGCAAGCGTAGTGCACGGTCGTAGTGCACGGTCGTAGTGCACGGTCGACGAGTCGCACGTTGCCGGACCGCTGATGGGGAGGAGGGCGAATGTCGGAAGCACCAGTGTCGGAAGAACCCGTGGGAGCCCGGGTCGATCGACCGAGCATGCCGGAGGCCTACGGCCTCGAGAGCTCCGCAGAAGGGCTGCTGCCGTGGGAGTGGGTGACCGAGCGGCTCGGTGCAGCCCGCAACTACTGGGTCGCCAGCACGCGCCCGGATGGGCGTCCCCACTGCTCTCCTGTGTGGGGGATCTGGCTCGACGGGGCGATCTGGTTCTCGACCGCGCGGGCGACCCGCAAGGCTCGCAACCTCACCGCGAAACCGGAGACGGTCGTCCACCTGGAGAGCGGCGACGAGGCCGTGATCGTCGAGGGTCGCATCGAGGAGATCGCCGACCATTCGTCGCTCGAGCGCGTGGCGGAGCCCTACGCGGCCAAGTACGGGATGCGGCCGCCGCTCGAGGCGCCGGGGAACGTGCTCTACGCGCTGCGACCGCGCCGGGTCCTCGCGTGGCGCGAGAGCGATTTCCCGAAGAGCGCGACCCGCTGGCGTTTCGACGGCGACTGACCGAGGCTAGCCTCCGATGTGCCCGCGCGCTCCGCGCGCTTTTTGGCACATCTCCGGCTAGCAATTCCTCGCGGCTCCACTCCGAGCTGAGGCGGAGCCGAAGCGAGAAGCGGTGAGGCGCGCTGAGCCTGCGAAGCGGGTCGAGCCCAGCGCCTGCGGCGCGTCGCCGCGGACAGCCGTAGAACCGAGCGACTGTTCCAGCGATCGCTACCGGTTACTCGGACAGGCTCCTAGGCCGATAGCCCGAAGCGGGCGGGTCCCGGCCTAGTCGGCCGCCCGAGCCCGCGCCCGTCTGCGGGCGTTTGGGCGGGGAACCTTGGTGCCGCGCTTGCGCGGGACCAAACGAGCACACTCCGCTGAGGCCCGATGGGCCGGAGGCGGAGAAGAACATGAGCTAGCCGGCTCGTGGTATCAGCAGGTCGAACGAACGCACCTCCTTGGGGAGTGGTGACCACCACGCACTCGCTACGACTCTCCCGAGCGACGTCCTCTCCGGAGGTCTGGACTGTCTCCGGCTTGACTTGCGGACCTTCCCGGCGAGGTCGGCGGTCCGGGTCGTCGGTCACGGCGCGGCGTCAGCCTGGCATGGCTGGCGCTCCGCCGCGCCGGTCTGACCCGATCGCCCCACCGCTCTCGTGCCGGAATGGCCTCCGTCGCGCTCGACGAAACTGCACGCGGGAACCGGTACGACGCTTGCACTAGCGAGCCGCGTACGCAGTCGGTCAGCCGAGTCCTCGGAGCGCTGCGTAGTCAGAACCAACGGACCGCGCGGTCTCCCTAACTTCCGATTCGATCCCTTGGACGTCGCTCACCCGACGACGCGCCGCAGATCGAGAGAACGGTCAGAAGGAGGTCTGCGTCATGACTGCCCACCACGAGCCCTTCGCACTCCCAGTCCCCGCCGTCGAGCGGGTAGCGACTCAACCCGAGAGCCGAGAGAGCTGCCGGCTCGAGCCGGGGGGAGTCGTCCCTTCGGTCCAGCCGCTCGCCGAGCACATGCGACGACGGGTGATCGGCCAACGGCGGGCCATCGATCCCCTGGTGCGGGCGCTGCAGCGCTCTCTGGCGGGCCTCAACGATCCGTCGCGTCCGTTGCTCACCGCGCTCCTGTTGGGTCCGACCGGGGTCGGCAAGACGGAGACCGCGAAGGCGCTGGCGAGCGGGCTGCTCCAGTCGGAGAACGCGCTCACTCGCATCGACTGTGAGGAGTACGCCCACGGCTTCGAGCTCTCCAAGCTGCTGGGATCCCCCCCCGGCTACATCGGCTTCAACGTCGAGCCCCTGCTCAGCCAGGAGCGCATCGACGCGGGCCACCAGCGCCTCCTGGAGCAGGCCGCCGGCGCGGCATCGGCCTTGCCCTCTTGCGCGCTCGCCGACCGGCTCGCCGGTGACGGCGGCAAGCTGTCCGTGCTGCTCTTCGACGAGGTGGAGAAGGCGAGCCCGAAGCTGTGGAACGCCCTGCTCGGCGTTCTCGACGACGGTCGGCTGACCCTGGGCGACAACCGCACCACCGACTTCACGCGCTCGGTGATCCTGATGACGACCAACGTCGGCAGCCGCTCGATCGGCGATCTGCTCGACACTCCGAGACTCGGCTTCGAGCTCGGCATGCGCGGCCGCCGCGAGCGAGATCCCGACCGGGTGCGCGATGCCGCGCTCGAGGCTGCCCGCAGCCACTTCCCGGCGGAGTTCCTCAATCGCTTCGACGAGCAACTCGTCTACGAGCCGCTCGGAGAGGACGATCTGGTCGGGATCTTCGACCGGATGCTGGGCGACCTCCAGGACCGTGTGCTGCGGCGCTCCGGCGTGCCGTTCCTGCTCAAGGTGAGCGACGAAGCGCGCGACCTCCTGGTCGAGCGCGGGTCCGACCACCGCTACGGCGCGCGACCGCTGCGCCGGGTGATCGAGGCCGAGATCGTCAGCCCGCTCTCCGAGTTCATCGCCGCCGGCGCACTCACCGAGGGCGACATCGTGGAGGTGTTGGTCGAAGACCAGGGGCGCCTGGTGTTCGTGAGGGGAGCTCGCGAGACGATGTCGGTGGTCGCGTAGCGAGCGGCGGAATCGCCGCGGTGACGAGCGCCGGTCACCTCCCGGAGCCCGGTCGCGGGCGGTCCGCCGCGCCGCCCGGATCCGGGAGGTCTCCCCGCCTGGGACGAGCGGGGAGCTCACGCCTCGCGGCGTCGGCGGCGCCGCGAGATCGGCGCGGTCTCAAAAAGAAGGCACGCGCCAGGGCGTCCGGCTCAGACGGCGGTGTCGGCTCCCTCGACGCCGACCGATCGGGCCGCGACCCGCCCGTCGGGATCCCGCGTACCGGCCTTCCGCTCACCCAGAGCCGCCGAGACCGAGCGCAGGTCGGAGCCCGATGGCTGCTGGAACACGCCGAGAGCGAACTCCGGCAGCACCGCCAGCAGGTGGTCGAAGACGTCGGCGATGATCCCTTCGTAGAAGGCCCAGCGCTGCTCCTTCGAGAAGACGTAGATCTCGATCGGCATCCCTTCCGATCCGGGGGCGAGCTGGCGCACCAGGAAGGTCATCTCCTGGTGGATCTCGGGGTGGTGTTTCAAGTAGGCCTCGATGTAGGCGCGGAAGGTCCCCAGGTTGGTCAGCCGCCGGCGGCGGAGCTGATCTCCCTCGGGCACCGCCCGGTTCCAGTCGGCGATCTCCTGCTGCTTGCGCTCGAGGTAGGGACCCAGGATGCCCACGCCCGACAGCCGCTCGAGCTCGTCCGGTTCCAGGAAGCGCACCGTCCCCATGTCGATGGCGATCGACCGTTTGATCCGCCGTCCCCCCGACTCGGTCATCCCGCGCCAGTTCGTGAAGCCGCTGGTCAGGAGCGCGGTGGTCGGCAGCACCACGAGGGTCTTGTCCCAGTTGCGCACCCGCACGGTGTGCAGCGAGATGTCGACCACCTCGCCGTCGGCGCCGTAGGCGGGCACCTCGATCCACTCGCCGACCCGGACGAGGTCGTAGCCCGAGATCTGGATCGAGGCCAGGAAGCCGAGGATCGAGTCGCGGAACACCAGCAGGAGGATCGCGGTGGCCGCCCCCAGACCGGTGAGGATGGCCCACGGTGAGCGGTCCATCAGCACCGCCACGCAGGCGATCGCAGTGGCCATCCAGATCATGATCTTGGCGACCTGGAGATAGCTGCGAATCGGCTTGTCCCGCGTCGCCGGCTGCGACTTGGCGTAGGCGCCGAAGGCGTCGAACAGGCGGCCGGCGGTCTGCGCCGCGATCACCACCATCCAGACGTTGGCGAGCCGCTGGACGAGCTCGACGCCGGCCTCCTCTCCCTCTCCGGGGAAGAGCAGGGTCGCGGCGCTGTAGAGCACGACGGCCGGGGCCAGCAGCGACAGGCGCTCGAAGACTCCCTGGCGAAGCAGCACGTCGTCCCAGGTGACGCGGGTTCGGCCCGCGATCACCTGCAGGGCGCGCACCACGATCCGGCGCACCAGCAGATAGACCAGCCAGCAGAACAGCGCGACCAGCCCGGCGAGCACCAGCCGGGCGACGGCGGGCGGAGCGTTCTCCAGGCCGAGGCGGTCGAGGAGTGAAGCGAGGCGTTCGAGGATCATCCGGCCTTACCTTCTCTGCGAGCAGGACGCGCCGGTCAGCGCGCCGGCGCGCCCAGGTCGCGGAGCCGCTTCCGCGCCTCCTGGCGCACCGACTCGATCATCCCAGGGAGTACTTTGCGAGTCGCCCAGTTGACGGTCCACGAAGGAACGTGCCCGCCGGGGTCGACGAAGGCGACGTAGGCGAGCCAGGTCGACGGACCGTCTCCGATCAGCTCCCAGCGCCCGTGGTTCGCCTCGATGTTTCCAGACCCCGGCAGGTAGTGCCAGTAGGACTCCCAGCACGGGCGCTCGGTAGGGCCCGAGCGCGACTGTTCGAGCTCGATCTCGTAGCGACGATTGGAGACCGGGAAGGGCATGTCGATGTCCATGTACACGATGCGCCGGGTTCCTTCGGCCCCGACGGTGAGCGACTGGCGCACCTCGTCGAACATGCGCGCGAAGGCATCGTGGTCGGTGACGATGCCGAACACCAGCTCGATGGGCGCGTCGATGCGGGTGACCACGGTGCTGACCCGCAGCGACGAGCCCGGCTGGGTCTCCATCGTGATCAGCGGTTCCGCCGTCGCCTTCGCCAACAGATCCGCGGGCACGGAGTTGAGCGTCTGGCACTGGGTCGCGGCCCCTTCGAGACCGGTACCGAGATGACCGAGGGCGAGGAGCAGACCGGCAGCGAGCTGTGGCGCCGAGAGCACGGGGGATCAGTATAGTGGCGCACCGCTCCTCGATCTCGCCGGCGACCCCCGCGCCTGGGAGCGCCCTGCGCGACCTCCGTCGATGTCGTTCCTCGCCGCCAATGGTCTCGCCATCGCCACGATCTCGATCGTCGCAGTCGCCGTTGCCGGGATCTGGATCGGGCTGTGGGCGGCGACGCCGCTGCGCTGGCCTCGAGAGCTCTTCCTGCCGGAGCGGTTGGGGGGCGCGGGCTCGACGGGCGCGCGGGGCGTCGTAGCGCTGGTGCCGGCGCGCGACGAGGCGTCTCTGCTGCCGCTGACGCTCCCGCCGCTGCTGGCGCAGCGAGGACTCGGGTTGGTGGTCCTGGTCGACGACGCATCGAGCGACGGCACGGCGAGGGTGGCGCGTGAGCTCGGGACGGCGGCGGCTGGCGAGGGTCGAGGCCCCCGGCGAGCGCATTTGGAGGTGGTGCGCGTCGACGGCCACGCCGACGGCTGGAGCGGCAAGGTCGCGGCTCAGGCGCGCGGGCTCGCGCGGGCGCGCGAGCTGCGCGGCGACACCGAGTGGCTGCTGCTGGTCGACGCCGACATCCGGCTGCGCGAGGGGGCGCTGCCGGCCTTGCTCGAGGTTGCCGAGACCGACGGGCGCGACCTCGTCTCGGTCATGGCGAGGCTGCGCGCCGTGAGCTTCTGGGAGCGCCTGCTGGTGCCGCCGTTCGTCTACTTCTTCCACCTGCTCTACCCGTTTCGGCTGGTGCACCGAGACGGCTCGAAAGTCGCGGCGGCAGCGGGCGGCTGCGTCTTGGTGCGCGTCGCGGCGCTCGAGCGCGCCGGCGGTCTGGAGGCGATCCGCGACCGTCTGATCGACGACGTCGCTCTGGCGCGCGCCGTCAAGCATTCGGGTGGCCGGATCTGGCTCGGCTTCGATCCCGGGGTCGAGTCGGTGCGCGCCTACGAGAGCCTGGCCGAGGTCTGGCGGATGATCGCACGCAACGCCTTCGTGCAGCTCGGCTTCCGCTGGACCCTGCTGGCTCTGACTCTGGTGGGGCTGGGGCTGGTCTTCGTCTCACCGCCGTTCGGTCTGTCCGCCGCGCTCGTGGCCGGCTGGGCCGGCGACGGCGCGGCCGGCGACGGCGCCCTGTCGCCTGCCGCGGTCGCGGCGGCCGGGTTCACCATCGCGTGGCTGCTCCAGGTGGCTGCACTCTGGCCGTCGGTGCGCCACCACCGCGCCGGCTTCGCCTTCGCCTGGACGCTGCCGCTGGCGGCCGCGCTCTACGGAGCGATGACCGTGAGCTCGGCTTGGGCCCATCTGAAGGGGAGGACGTCGCGTTGGCGAGGGCGGGAGTATCGGCGCAGCCAGCGATGACCTCGAGAACGCCAGCGCTTCGCCGCCCGGTCGCCATGCGAGAATCCATCCCACGGTGGGCCTAGGTCGACTAGGCCAGCGGGAAGTTCTTGCCTGCCTGCGGCAGGCGGCGGTCATTGGCCTCGCGCAAGCGCGAGGCCAAGGCTCACAAAGTGGTCAAAGTTCGATCGAGCCATGTTGTTCGCCAGGACTCCGCGGTTTCGGCCGAGTCGACCTGAGCCCGCGCCGCTTGCGGCGCTTGGGCGGGGAACGCCAGTAGCGGGCGAGTCGCCGCGCCGGGTCGTCCGACCGCTTCCTCCAGGCTTCGCCGGCGGCGCTGGACCGCGCCGGTGGCAAACGGCGGGGCCCACGCAGCGAGACAGCGCGGTCGACCGGCGCGCGTGAGCTGATGCGCATCGGTCGGCGCAACCCTCGGCGGAGGTCGACGTACAATGAGCCGAGCCGATCATTAGATTATCTAGGGAACAGCTGAGCGGGCCCTTCGCCATGACGAGCAGGAAGCACGAGCACCTCCACGGCGCCCTCGACATGCTGGTGCTGGCGGCACTTCGCGACGGCCCGGAGCACGGCTTCGGGATCGCGCGGCGCCTCGAGCGCGACAGCGACGACGAGCTGGTCATCGAGGAGGGGTCGCTCTACCCGGCGCTCTACCGGCTCGAGCGGCAGGGGCTGGTGCGCTCGCAGCGCGGCCGGTCCGAGAACAACCGCCCCGCCCGCTTCTACCGGCTGACCCCTCTCGGAAAGCGCCGGCTGGGCGTCGAGGTGGAGAGCTGGCGGCGGTTCGTCGAGGCTGTGTCGCGCACGCTGCCGTCGCCATGAGGGGCCTCGCGCGACACTCCGCAGCGGCCGCCGACGCCCTGCTCGTCGCTCTCCATCGCCTGCTCGCGGCGCTGCGCTCGCTGCGATGGCGGCTGCGGCCCTCGGCGCTCGACGAACGGCTGTCGGAGGAGCTGGCGCACCACCGCCGGCTGCTGCGCGAGCACCGGCGCGATCGCGAGCTGGGGGAGCCGGCCGCTCTCCGCCGCGAGTGTCGCGCCGCCTATCGCCTGCCGCCGCCACGACCACCGGGAGACCCACGCATGACGCCTTCCCTCCACGAGCTCCTCGCGATCCTGCGCGGGCTGCGCCGCAGCCCGCTCTACACGCTGTCGTCGGTCGTCGTCCTGGCCCTCGGCGCGGCGGCGACGCTCACCCTCTTCGGCATGATCCACACGGTCCTCCTGGAGCCCTTGCCCTTCCCCGACGCCGACCGGCTGGTCCGCGTCTGGGGCATCAACGGCGAGAATCGTCGCGCCAACCACAACCCGCTCGACCTGTTCGACTACGCGGCCGGAGCTGCCAGCATCGAGGGGATCGTCGGGATGACCGGAGGCTCGGTCACCTGGCAGGGCGAGGACGGCGCCCTCCGGCTCGACGAAACCGTCGCCACCACCGGCTGGCTCGGCGTCCTCGGAGTCGAACCGCTGCTCGGTCGTGGCTTCCTGCCCAACGAGAGCCTCCCGGGCCAGGACGCGGTGGTCGTGATCAGCCACCCGTTCTGGCGCATCCATCTCGGCGGCGATCCCGGGATCCTGGGGCACACCCTGGTCCTCGACGATCTCGCCCACACGATCGTCGGCGTGCTGCCGCCGGACTTCGTCCACCCGCTCGCCTGGGACTCGCGTGCCGTCGTCCGCCCGCTGACCGTCGACCCCGAGAACACCTCGCGAGGCGGGCACTACCTCCAGGCGATCGCGCGGCTGGCGCCCGGCGCGACGCCGAGCTCGGCGCAGGCCGAGCTCGAGATCGTGGCGCAGGAGCTCGAGCGACAGCATCCGACGACCAATCGGGAACGCAGCGCCCACCTGGTGCCGTTGCGCGAAGGTGTGGTCGGCGATGTCGAGGGCCTGCTCGCCATCCTCTCGGTCGGCGTCGCGGTCCTGCTGCTGATCACGGCCGCCAACGTCGGTGCCCTCTTCCTCACCAGGACTCTCGACCGCGGCGACGAGCTGGCGCTGCGCGCCGCGCTGGGCGCCGGGCGCGTGCGACTCCTCGCCACTCTGGCCTTCGAGGGGCTGGTCATCGCGCTGCTCGGCACGGGCGGCGGCATCGCACTCGCCTGGGTGCTGCGCGATGCGACCGCCGCTCTCGGACTCTCGCGGCTGCCCTGGGCGCAGAGCTTTCAGATCGACGGCGCGACGATCGGCTTCGCCCTCGCACTCGCCGTCTTCACCGCCGCCGTGCTCACCCTGCCCGCCCTGGTGCGCCTGGCGTCCCGGGAGGTGGGTCAGCGCCCCGCGGACCCTCACCGCGTCGGAGCGGGACGGCGCGCGATGGTCAGCCGGCGAACCCTCGTCACCTGCCAGGTGGGGCTGTCGCTGGTGCTGCTGTTCACGGCTGGCCTGCTCACCGAGAGCCTCGATCGACTGCTCGCGGTCGACGCCGGCTTCGACCGCGCCGCGGTGGCCACCGGCCGCATCTCGTTGCCGGAGGACCGCTACGGGCCGGCGCAGCGTCTCGAGTACTTCGAGAGCCTGCGCGCGCGGATCCTCGGCGCCGAGAGCGCAGCGGCGAAGCACGTCGAGTCGTTCGGCATGGTCAATCGGCTGCCGCTCTCCGACACCTACTCGTGCGACAGCTTCATCGCCGGCGGACGGCCGCTGCCGGAGCCCGGCGCCGAGGACTGCGCCGAGGACCGGGTGGTCGACTGGGGCTACTTCGAAGCCATGGGCATCCAGCTCCTCGAGGGGCGCGAGCTCGCTCCCGAGGACCGCGAGGGACGAGCTCCCGTCGTGGTCGTCAACCGGACCCTCGCCCGCCGCTACTGGCCCGAGACGAGCGCCGTCGGGCAGCGCCTGCGCTGGGGCGGCCCCACCTCCGATACGCCTTGGCAGGAGATCGTGGGCGTCGTCGCCGACGTGCGCCACTTCGGGCTCGACGACGAGATCCGCCCCGAGATCTACACCAATCACCGCCAGAATCTCTGGTCGGAGAGCTTCTGGGTGACGATGCGCACCGATCAGCCGGAGGCCGCGGTCGCCCGACTGCGCGAGGCCGCCGCCGAGCTCGACCCCGCGGTGCCGGTGTTCGACGTCCGGACCATGGAGGAGCGGGTCCTGGGCTCGGTCGAGTCCGAGCGCCTGCGCAGCCTCCTGCTCAGGCTGTTCGCGGGCGCGGCCGTGATCCTCACGGCGGTCGGGCTGTGGGGATTGATCGCCTACGCCACCACGCAGGCGCGACGCGAGCTCGGGGTGCGGCTGGCGCTGGGAGCGGATCGGGCGCGCATCCTCGGCTGGGTGCTGGGCGAGGGGCTGCGACCGATCGTGATCGGCGCGGCCCTCGGCCTGATCGGCGCCTGGGCAGCCGGGCGGCTGCTCGCCGGCGAGCTGTTCGACGTCCCAGCGACGCATGTGCCCACCCTGGTCGGGGCGCTGCTCCTGCTCGGCGTGGTCGGGCTGGCGGCGACTCTGGGGCCGGCGCTGCGGGCGCTGCGGCTCGATCCGATGACGGCTCTGCGGGAGGAGTGAGCGGAGCAGGCGCCGGATTCGAGGGCGGACCGAATCGAGCGTCGACTCTCGCGCAGCCAGCCTCGGCGACCCGCGCCCGCAAGCCGGCATCGTCCGGCATCGACGGGCAGCGGACCGAGTCGCCGAGCGAAACGCCCGCCGTCTCTACGGACAGGTGGCGAAGGCGTTCGTGTCGCGGAGCGATCAGGGTCGGGTGCCGGCGGCACCTCGACGGTCTCGCGTTCCTGCGCGAGCTCGACCCGGCGCAGCGAATCTGTCGGTGATCGGGAGACGACGGAATAGCTGCAACCCGCAAGGGGTTCGCTCGGGCGAGTCCTCCCCGACTCCCGAACCGGCGGGCGCTGCCGAACGCGTCGTGTCGAGCGATCGCGTTCCGGCCGTCTCGGCAGCGACCTCGAGACTCCTCGGAGGTGCGAGATGCCCGAGACATCCCTCCTCGAGCGGCTGCGGCCGCTCTCACCTGCGGGCTGGCTGCGCTTCCTCGTTCCGCTGCTCGTCCTTTCGGTCTCGCCCTCGAGCTCGCAGACCCCGCAGCCACCGCGGATCTCCGACCAGGGGAGCCTCCGCGAGAGCATCGTCGTTCGCGAGTCGACCCTCTACGTGCGCGTGCTCGGCCCGCGCGGGCCCGTCCGGGGCATCGAGCGCGACCGGTTCCACGTGCTGCTCGACGGGCGAGAGCTCGACGTCGTCGCGTTCGACGAGCTGAGCTCGGAGCCCGAGCGGCGCCCGCGTCGCCGGTCGAGCTCGCCCGCGGAAGCCGCGGGCGACCCCGAGCCCGAGCCGCCCGCCGGACGCAGCGTGCTGGTCGTCGTCGACGTCATGTGGACCCCTCGTGAGTACGTACGAAGCGCGCTCGGGGCCGTCCGCGGGACTCTCGACGAGCTGGGCGAGGGCGACCGCGTCGCGATCTCGGTGCTCGGCATCGAGGCCTCGTTGATCCAGCCCTTCACCACCGACCGCGAGCTCCTGGGCGCAGCGCTCGAGCTGGTCGAGGCGAGCGTCGACACCGACGCCGCGCGCACGCGCAGCGCCTTCGAGAGGTTTGCGGGTCTCAGCCGGCAGCACGGAGCCGGTCCGGCAGCGGCGAGGGCGATGGGTCTGCGCGGTGCGCTGGCGCTCGACTCCGAGATCGGGCGGTCGCTCTCAACCCTGCCCGACCCCACGTTCGAGCGGGCGCTCTTCCGCTACGAAGTGGAGGACGACCTCGGCGACTTCGCGGTCGCAGAGCTGGCAGCGGAGAACGCCGTCGCCCAGGCTGCGGTGGAGTCGACCGAGAGCTTCTCCAACCTCGTGCGACTGCTCGGCGACGTGCCGGGTCCTCGCTACGCTCTGCTCCTGTCCCGCGGTATGCCCAACTGGACGCAGGTCATCGAGGACGGGATCGGCAGCGGCGATCCCCGCATCGGCCGCTCCGGAGCCGGCTCCGCCCTGCTCGCCAACTACCAGAGCCTCGCGTACGTCCTCGAGGGACACGGCTTCGTGGTCCAGGCGGTCGACGTCACCGGCGTCGGCGGGCGATCGACGGCGTTCAGCATGGTCGACACCGCCCCCAGACCGGAGCTCAACTCGGCGCAGCTCTCGGCCATCCCCGAGCTCGCCCTGCGCGGCGGGCTCGCCGGCGACGGCTCGGACTCGCTCTTCTTCCTCGCCGAAGCGACCGGCGGCGAGCTCTACGACAACTACAACCGACTCGAAACCGCGGTGCGCCGCGCCTACGACAACAGCAGCCACCACTATCGGCTGGTCGTCTCGCTGCCGTCCGACCCCGCGTTCTTCGAGAAGCGGCGCCGGCAGACGCTCCAGGTCCGCGTCGACGACCTCGGGGCTCGGGTTCGCGTCACCAGCTCGCTGGCCGCGGAGTGGGCGTTGCCGGGCTTCCTCCGCCACGACGATCCGGTCGACGTCGTGCGCGCCGAGCTGCTCGGCGAGCGCACCGCCGGCGCGCTGCGACCGCAGGACGCCCGCCTCGCCGCCTTCCGCCAGGCTCTCGGGGGCTCGGGCTCGAGCCGGTTGCAGCGGGCGATCGTGCTGCTCGACGTGGACACCCGCGCGCTCTTGCCCGCCGTCCTCGACGGCCGCGGCGCGCTGACCCTCCACGTGATCGCCCTGCCGCTCGAGCCCGAGCCCGGCGCTCGCGATGAGTTCCTCGACCTCGCCTCCGGCGCGATCTCGTGGACCGCAGGAGAGGACGCGCGGGAGCGGCTGCTGTTCGCGGCCGACGTGATCGTGCCCTGTGAGGGCGCGCTGATCCGCGCCCGTCTCGCCGGCGCCGACCAGGAGCGGAGCTGGGTCTTCGAGCGCGAGCTGGCGCCGGCGTGCGCCGAGCCGCCGGGCTGGATGGTCCCGCTGCGGGACGAGGCCGTGTTCTTCGGCCTCGAAGAGGATCTCGACGTCGCCGACGCCGAGCGCAACCCGCTCGGCCTCGGAGCCGGTGCCGACGTGCCGGTGCTGCGCGCCGTCGCCCGGGCCGGCGAGCGCCTCGGGATGCTGGTGCGCTCGGAGCCGTCGAGCGCCGGCGCACCGAGTCGATCGGGCATCGAGTTCCGCGACCTATCGACCGGGGACACCCGCGTCCTCCCGTTCGAGGTGGTGCCGCAGGAGCCGGATCGGGGGACGCAGATGGTCGCCGTGATCCTCGACCTGGTTCCGGGACGCTACGAAGCCACGCTGGCGAACGCACCGAACGGCGCCTCGTCGATCGTCACCGTGTTGCCGTAGGAGCGCTCGCTTGCCGTAGGAGCGCTCGGCCCGCTCCGTCGGGCGAAGCCCTCCATCCACGCAGAGGAGCAACGGTGTAGTGCAACCACGTCGCTCGTCTGGCGTATATTTCTCGATATGAGAAAAACATCCAGGAACCGGGCGCCGGGGGCGCGATCGGCGCCGGACGCGCTGACCGAGCTGCAGGTCGATCTGTTGCTGTCCCTGCGCGAAGGTCCGGCCGAGGCCGGCGACCTGCTCGACCGGATCGCTCGCTGGCGCGGTGCGGAGGCGCCGCTCGCCACCGTCTACCGTCAGCTCCAACGGGCGCTCGACGGTGGCTGGCTGACGCTGGAGGAGGGGACCAGCCAGGCGACGGACGGGAGCCGGGGGCCGGGACGGCCGGGGCGTCAGTACCGGCTCACCGCCGCCGGTGAGCGCCGGCTCGAGGAGGCGCTGGGTTCTCAGCAACGACGGCTCGAACACGCCCGCTCCCTGGGCCTGCTCGGGCGCGCAGGTGCGGGGCGATCGCGCTCGTGATGCGCCGCGCCCTCGACCAGCGCGCGTTCGAGGCGCTCCTGCGCCTGAGCCCGCGCCGGTTCCGCACCCGCTTCGGCGACGAGCTCGCCGCTCAACAGGCGGCGCGCGCTCGCCGCTCGGAGCCGGCGGCGGTCGTGCGCCGCGGACAGTGGCGCGCGGTGCGAGACCTGATCCGGCAGCTCCCCGGTCTGTGGCGCGACGAGCTGGCTCAGCGGCCTGGCCGCGCACTTGGATCCCGCCGACGCAGAGGAGACGGCACCGTGAGAGTGCTCTTCGACGAAGTCCTGCACGCCGCCCGGCGCCTGCGCCGAAGCGGCCGGCTGCTGACCGCGCTCAGCGTGTGCACGCTCGGACTCGGCGTAGGCGCCGCGGTCGCCATGGTGACCGTCGTTCGCGGCGTCCTGATCGCCCCCCTGCCCTACGGCGAGCCCGACCGCATCGTGCGGATCTTCAAGGACTCCGCCGACGAGGGAGACTTCTTCCTCTCCGGCGTGCGCTTCGCGGCGGCGCGCGAGCAGCTCGGCTCGCTGGTGCAGGTCGCGGGCTTCTACGACTATCAGGAGGAGGGGTTGGACCTGGTCCGCGAGGGTCGCGGGCGGCGCCTGAGGACCCTGCGCGTCTCGGCCGGCTACTTCGAGGCGCTCGGAGTGGCCCCGCTTCTCGGCCGTACCTTCGAGCGACGCGAGGAGATCCCCGACGGCGCCGGCCTGCGGGACCCGAACCGCTTCGAGATGGTCACCGCGCCGGCGCAGCCGGTGGCGATCCTCTCCTGGCGGCTGTGGAACGAGGAGCTCGGCGGCGATCCGGGCGTGCTGGGATCGCGGCTCGAGCTCGGCGGGTCGCGCTTCAGCGTGGTCGGCGTGATGCCGCGTGGCTTCGGCGGGGCGCGCGCGCCCCACGTCGGCGGCAGCGCCGATCTGTGGCTGCCGCTCGACACCGCCGCCGGGGGCGTCAACGTCCTCGACAACAGCTATCTCAGCGTCGTCGCGCGCCTGCGCGACGGCGTGGCCCCGAAGACCGCGCAGGCCGAGATCGACCGCTTCCTCGAGGGTCTTCGCGCCGAAGGCCGCGCGCCGGAGAGCCTCGCCTGGAAGATGGTGCCACTCGAGGAGACGGTGGTCGGCGACAGCCGCGCGATGCTCTGGCTGCTGCTGGCGGCGGTCGGGGTGCTGCTCGTGGTGATCTGTCTCAACCTCTCCGGCCTGACCCTGGCCCAGGCGCTCGATCGCAGGCGCGAGATGGCCTGCCGTTCGGCGGTCGGCGCGAGCCGCCGCCGCCTCCTGCTCCAGGCGATCCTCGAGAGCGGCCTGACCTCGCTCGCAGGGGGCGCCCTCGGGGCCGCTCTCGCGTGGCTCGCGGTACACATCCTGCGCGTCGCACAGCCGGCGGCTCTCCCCCGCTACGACGCTCTGCGGCTCGATCTGCCGGTGCTGGGCGTCGCGGTCGCGGTCTCGGCGATCGCCGCCATCCTCGTCGGAGTGCTGCCGGCGCTCGAGGCGTCGCGCGCGGCGGCCGCAGCGAGGATCACCCGCGGCGCGACGGCCGGCGAGCGGACCGGCATCCCGCGACGCCTGCTGGTCGCGGTCCAACTGGCGCTGGCCGTCGTCCTGCTCGCTTACGCGGGAATGCTGGGTCGACACTTCGCCGAGCTCTACCACGTCGACATGGGGTTCGAGCCGGACGACGTCCTCACGTTCCAGCTCCGGCTCCCGGACCATCGCTACGCCGAGCCCGAGCGGCGCATCGCGTTCTACGGCCAGCTCTTCGAACGCCTCCACGCCGCCCCCGAGATCGAGGCCGCGGCCGCGACGTCGAAGCTGCCGGGGGACGGCCACCGCAACCGCTGGGGCTTCCGGATCGCCGGCGTGGAGCTCGACGAAGAGGACACCGTGCCGCTCGCCGAGATCCGCTGTGTGGCCGGCGACCTGCTCGGAGCGCTCGCGATCACCCTGCTCGAGGGCAGGGATCTCGCGGCGAGCGACCGCGCCGGGCAGCCCCCCGTGGTCCTGGTCAACCGCACGCTGGCCACCCGCTACTTCGGAGACGAAAGCCCGATCGGCCGCCAGCTCCTGGTCGGCGGCCGCCCCGCCCGCACCGTCGTCGGCGTGGTCGCCGACGTCCGGCCGGCGCCGGCGGAGACGCCGGTGCCCAAGATCTACTTGCCCCAGACCCAGTTCGCGGGCAACCGCAACTGGGACCTGAGCTTCGTCGTCGCCCGCGGCGGCGATCCCCGGCCCACCTTCTCGGCGCTCCAGAGCCGGGTCGAAGGAGTGCTCGCCGAGCTCGATCCGAACCTCGCGCCCTACGACTTCGTGATCTACCGGGAGCTGCTCGGCGCGCACCTGGCGCGTGAGCGATTCGCAGCGACCCTGATGAGCTCGTTCGCCGGGCTGGTGCTCGTGCTCGCGGCGCTCGGCCTCTACGGGGCCCTCGACTACGGGGTCCGACGACGACGGTCGGAGCTCGGGCTCCGCCTCGCGCTCGGGGCAGCCCGACGCCGCCTGTTGTTCGACGTCGCGGGCTACGCTTTCGCAGTCACTGCTGCAGGCCTGGCCGTCGGCTTCGCGGTCGTCTGGGCGGGCGAGCGCTGGCTCTCCTCGGTCTTCGACCGATCGGGCCTCGCCAGATCGGACCTCGCGATCTCGGGGTTCGACGTCGCCCTCACGATCGCCGTCGCCGCGACGCTGCTCGTAGTCGCGGCGTTGGCCGCGCTGGCGCCGGCTCGGCGGACGCTCGCCATCGATCCCGCCGAGGTCTTGAAGTCGCAGTAGCTCACCGACTCGGCCCGGCCCCAGGCCACCTCTTCCTTCACCTGATCGGCAAGGTCCGCCGGAAGCGAGACGGTCACTTTCCTCGTCGCCATACGATCGATCTCACCAGAAGTATGGCGGCGGCCGCGTTCACCTCTGGTAGTGCCTACCTCCGATAGGGGCGCATCTCCTGCTTGGCCACAGACTCCAGGTGCACCTCGTCGGGCCCGTCGGCGAGCCTCAGCGTGCGCGCGCTGGCCCAGGCGCTGGCCAGGAACGTGTCCTGGCAGACCCCGGCGCCGCCGTGGGACTGGATGGCGCGGTCGAGGACACCCAGCAGCATGGCGGGCGCGACGACCTTGATCATCGCGATCTCCTTGCGCGCCTCCTTGTTGCCGACCGTGTCCATCAAGTGCGCGGCCTGCAGCGTCAGCAGGCGAGCCTGGTCGATCTCGATGCGCGAGCGGGCGATGTCCTGGCGGATCGAGCCGAACTCCGCGAGATGGCGCCCGAAGGCGACCCGTTCGTTGACCCGCCTGCACATCAGCTCGAGCGCGCGCTCGGCGAGCCCGATCGAGCGCATGCAGTGGTGGATGCGCCCGGGACCGAGCCGTCCCTGGGCAATCTCGAAGCCGCGCCCCTCGCCCAGCAACAGGTTGTCCTTGGGCACCCGGACGTCGGTGTAGGTGACCTCGGCGTGGCCGTGCGGGGCGTGGTCGTAGCCGAAGACGGTGAGCATGCGCTCGATCTTCACGCCGGGCGTGTCGAAGGGCACGACGATCATCGACTGCTGGGCGTGCTTGGGGGCATCGAAATCGGTCTTGCCCATGAAGATCGCGACCTTGCACCGCGGATCCCCCGCTCCGGAGCTCCACCACTTGCGGCCGTTGATCACGTACTCCTCGCCGTCGCGCTCGATCCGCGACTCGATGTTGGTCGCGTCGGAGGACGCGACGGCCGGTTCGGTCATCGCGAAGCAGGAGCGGATCTCGCCCTCGAGCAGCGGCTTCAGCCACTTCTCCTTGAGCTCGTCGCTGGCGTAGCGCGCGAACACCTCCATGTTGCCGGTGTCGGGCGCCGAGCAGTTGAACACCTCGGGGGCGAACGAGACGCGGCCCATGATCTCGCACAGCGGCGCGTACTCGAGGTTGGTGAGCCCCGGTCCGTGCTCGCTCTCGGGCAGGAACATGTTCCACAATCCCGCCGCCTTCGCCTTCGGCTTGAGCTCCTCGATCACGGGGATCGGCTGCCAGCGATCCTCCGTGGTGCTCATGTGCTGGTAGACCCGCTGCTCGTTCGGGTAGATGTGCTCGTCCATGAACTGGAGCAGGCGGTCGCGGAAGTCCTTGGCTTTGGCGGACGGCTCGAACATGTCGTTTCTCCCCTTCAGAAGGCTGGCGAAGCGGGGACCTGGCGGCGGCCCGCGTAATCGGGCACGTCGATCGCGATCAGAGATCACCCGAAGGCCGCTATCCTACCCGCACTCTCAGGAGGGCCCGCGGCACGGGCCGCGCCGCGAGTCGAGCTCGTGATCGACCATCGACAGCACACTGTCAGCGCTCTCGGCCGGGCGCACTGGAGCCCGCTGCGCTGGAGCATCACGGCGGCGGCCGCCGGCTTCGCTCTGACGATCGCGGCCTGGGCTGCCATGCTCGCGGGCGTCGGCGCCGCGATCACCCACCCCGCGGGGAGGATCGGGGTGTCGGTCGCGCTCGCGGCAGCGGCCGCAACCGCGATCGCCTGGGTTCGTGGCGCCGGCGCGCGCAGGTCCGATGAGCGCCGCACGCGACTCGCCCTCGCCGGCGCCCTCTGCGTCGCCCTCTGCGTGCGCCTGATCGGCATCGACCACGAGGTCGGCGAGCGCTCCTACCTCGACGAGGGGACCTACTACCGGTACGCCACCGACATCAACGAAGGGAAGCTGCTGCCACACAGCTTCGTCTACCCCCATCTTCTCTACTACGTCGACGCCTTCGCGCTGTGGGCTGCGGATCGCACGCCCGGAGACGAGACGCTGGCACGGCTGTGGAGTGGCACCGACGAGCCGCTGGCCCGACAGTGGCTGTGGCTGCGGCTGGTCGCCGCCACCATGAGCGCCTTCACCGTGTTGCCGGTCTTCGGCATCGGAGCCGTGCTCGCGGCTGAGCAGCGGCGCGTCGAGACAGGGCTCGCGGCCTCGGCGTTCTACGTGCTCTCGCCGCTGTTCAACGAGGGATCTCACCTGTTCATCTCGGACTTTCCGTCGGCTTGCCTGGCGACCGTCTCGCTCTACTTCGCCGCCCGGCTGACCGCGGCGGAGCGGTTCCGCGACTACGCGCTCGCCGGCGCCTTCGCCGGGCTGGCGGCGGCGACCAAGTACCCCGCCGGCACGGTGGCGCTGGCGATCGTGGTGGTCTGGCTCCTCCACCGCCTCCGCTCGCGAGCGTGGCGACTCGCGAGTCTGGGCGGTCTGGCGACAGCGGCCGGCGGCGCGATCGCCACCTTCCTCGGCTCGATGCCGGCCTTCTTCCGCTCACCGGTCGATGCGGTGACCTCGCCGCGAGGAATGCTGTTCGGGCTGCGCCAGTACTCGGAGGGCGGCTGGATCGGTGTCCAGCCCGACAGTCACACGCTCTACTACCTCGGCCTCCTGGCCGCCAGCTTCGGCGTTCCGGCGCTGCTGCTGATCGTCGCCGCGCCGCTGCTCGCGCGCGGTGAGCGTCGACGGCGTCTGCTGTGGATCCTGCCCTACCCGATCTGCTACCTGGCGCTGATGATCTCGATGAGCATGGTGGTCAAGCGCAACCTGGCGACGGTGATCCCGGTGCTTGCCGCGGTCGCCGGTGTCGGCCTGGTCCTCGCGCTCGAGCGGATCTGGAGCCTCCGCGTCTCGCGCCCGTGGCGCCGGCTGCTCAGCATCGCGTCGTGCGTCCTCGCCCTGGCCGTCCCGGCCTGGGCCACGGCGGCCGACGCCGTCAGCCACGCCCGCGAAAGCACCCGCGAGGAGGCGGCGCGTCTCCTCGAGGAGCTGCTGCCGATCGGCGCCACCGTTCTCAAGGAGTCCTACACCCCGCGTCTCGACCCCTCGAAGCTGCTGATCTGGAACACGCGCTTCTACCCGCGGATCCCGATCGACCAGGTCGTCGACGGCAGCGTCGACTACCTGCTGCTCTCCTCGAGCGCGTTCGGCCGCTTCCTGCGCGAGGCCCTGCTCGAGGCGGAGCACCACGACGAGAACGCCCGCCGATACCGGGAGGTGCTCGAGGGTTGGGAGCTGGTCGCCGACGTCACTCCGGATCGCACGCAGCGCGGTCCCGCGCTGTTCCTCTATCGCGTGCCGGTCCGCTTCCCGCCGGTCGCCGCGCTCGACCTGCCGGCGGCGAGCGCTTGGGTGAGTGCTCAGGACATGCGCCGCTCCTCGGAGTCGCCGGTGCGCTTCACCGCGCCGGGACAGTGGGTGGTCTTCCGCGGTCATCTCGCTGCCGGCCGCTACCGCGTGCGTCTGCTCGAGCGCGATGCGGGCGTGATCGACACCGACCTGATCGACACCGACCGAGCGCCGGTGTTCCGAGCCGTCGCACCCGATGGTCGCCTGGTGGCGGAGCTCGGCAGGCACGCAGAGCTCGCGCTCGCGAGCGACGGTCCGGTGCTTTTCCAAATCCGGCGGACGCCGGGGACCGAGATCGACGGGCTCGGGGTCGAGCCCGCCGAGCCTCAAGCGGCGAAGTAGTCCGGCTCGTTGCCGGGCTTCCACTTGATGTTGCAGCCAACGCTGGGACGTTGCTGCGAGGAGACCTTGCGGCCCTCGAGGAGCGCGTCGGCGGCAGCGCGCAGGTCGCTGCCGGTCACCGGCCGTCCGTTGCCGGGCCGGCTGTCGTCGAACTGGCCGCGATAGACCAGACGTCGATCCTGGTCGAAGAGGAAGAAGTCGGGCGTGCACGCCGCCTTGTAGGCTTTGGCGACCTCTTGGCTCTCGTCGTAGAGGTAGGGGAAGGTGTACCCCACCCGCCGCGCCTCTTCGGCCATCTTCTCCGGCGCATCTTCCGGATGCGACGTCACGTCATTGCTGCTGATCGCGTAGATCGCGAGGCCCCGCGCCTGGTAGGCGCGCCCGAAGTCGGCGAGCGCGCTGCGCAGGTGCTTGACGAAGGGGCAGTGGTTGCAGATGAACATCACCAGGTGCCCCTTGGCGCCGGGGTGCTCGTCGAGAGAGTGGCGCTCGCCTGCGGCGTTCGGGAGGTCGAACTCGGGCGCCCGCGTGCCGATCGATAGCATGGTCGACGGAGTCTTCACCATAGGACGGATTCTCCCGGAGTTTCATCGATGGTTCGGTCGCCGATGATCGAAGCGACGGCACGCATCGGTCTCGAGGTCACGCCTACGGTAACGGCCCCGCGAGCGCCCGACAAGCCGACGCCGCGTTCATCGTCCCGAACCGCAGTCCGAGGAGCTCTCCAGTGATCGACTTCGATGCGACCAGCCTTCCTCGAATCGATCGCGACGACTTCCCCTCCCTCCTCGAGCACGCTCTCGCTGCCGGCGAGATCTCAGAGGACCGAGCCGACGAGCTGCGCCGTTTCCGCGCCGAGGGATACCTCCACGTCAGGAGCGCCATCGACCCAGCGCTCCTCGAGCGGCTCCGGGAGGACTACGAGGAGGCCTGGCGCACGGTCCGAACGTGCGCGCGCTGATCGCCGGGCGCCCCACGTCGCGCCGGTGGGCGTCGAGCGCAACGGAGGAATCCTCTACGAGCTTCCCCGAGGCACTCGGCAGCGGGCGCCGCTGTGGTCGCGGATCCGGTCGAGGGTGGGGCGCCTGCTCGGGTAGCGCGACCCTCGCCCACGACCGTCGCGCAGCACGCGACTACTGGTCGCGCAGCACGCGACTACCGGTCGCGCAGCACCGAGACCGGGTCCACCCGGGTCGCCCGGCGGGCAGGAACCAGCGCCGCGATCACGGCGACCGCCGCGAGCAGCATGGCGCTGCCGGCGAAGGTCAGCGGATCGATCGCCTCGACGCCGAAGAGCTGGGACTCGAGCAACCGGCTGGCCCCGATCGCGGCGACGACGCCGAGCGCGAGCCCCGCCCCGATCGGCTTCGAGGCGTCGGCGAGGACCTCGAGCAGGACGTCGACGCCGAGCGCTCCGAGCGCCATCCGCACGCCGATCTCGCGGCGCCGCTGCCGGACCGAGTACGCCACGAGACCGAACAGCCCGACCACCGCCAGCACCAGGCCCAGGACCGAGAACAGCCCCATCAGCCAGGTGTTGAACAGGGGAGCTCCGAGCCAGCGGGACGCGGCCGACTCGAAGGTGCGCAGCCCCTGCACCGGCAGGCGCGGATCGACCGCCGCCACCGCAGCGCGGATCGCCGCGAACACCGCCTCCGGCACGGCCTCGGTGCGCAGCGCATAGCCGGCGGTGCTCGAGCCCAACCTGGGGACGAATGCGGTCGGGCGCGCCGGACGCGCCGGCCCGAAGTCCCGCACGTCGCCGACGACGCCGACCACCTCGAGCTCCGCATCGACGACGTCGATCAGGCGCAGCGCCCGCCCCAGCACCGAGGTCGGATCGAACCCCGCCGCATCGTCGCCGGCGCTCTCGGAGCCCGCCGTCGCGCCGGCACCGGAGCCCCCGCCGAGGTAGAGTTCGGCAAACGCGCGGTTGACGACGACGCTCCGTGGCTCTCCGAGCGTGTCCCCCTCCTCGAAGGTGCGCCCGGCCAGGAGCGGCACGCCGAGCGCGTCGAACAGCTCGGCGCTGGCGTCGCGATAGCTCGCGAAGGGGGTCCTTCCCTCCGGGTCCTCGTAACCCGCGATCTCGAGCCGGGTCGCGGTGTTGACGGGCGTGAGCGGCAGGCTGCTGGTCACGGCCGCCGAGCGTACGCCCGCGATCGCGGCGACCTGCTCGCGGATCGCACGCTGGACCTCGGCCCGCCGCCCACGCTCCGAATAGCGCGCCGGCAGCGCGACCTCGAAGGTCACCAGCCGCTCGGTCTCGAAGCCCAGATCGACCGAGCCGAGCTGCTGGAAGCTGCGCACCAGCAGACCGGCGCCGACCAGCAGCACCAGCGCGAGCCCGATCTCGAGCGCGACCAGCCCGCTGCGCAGGCGCTGCGAGCCGCCGGCGATCCGCCCGGCTCCCGAATCGACCCGACGCGACCCCACCCAAGCCGGGAGCAGCCCGAAGAGCAGCACCGTGCCGAGCGCGACCGCGGCGGCGAAGCCAGTGGCGGCAGCATCGATGTCGACGTCGCCGGCGCCCGGGATCTGGCCGGTCGCCGCGTCGCGCAGCCAGCGCACGCCCACCCAGGCGACGCCGAGGCCCGCGGCGCCGCCGGCGAGCGCCAGCAGCAGGCTCTCGACCAGAGGCCCGGCGACCAGTCGCCGCCGGTCGGCGCCCAGCGCGCGGCGCAGCGCGAGCTCCGGCCGGCGCTCGGCGAGGCGGACCAGGGAGAGGCTGGCGACGTTGGCGCACGCCACCAGCAGCACGATCGTGACCGCCGCGAACAGCATCCAGAGCGCCGACTCCACCCGGCCGACGCGGTTCGCCTGGAGCCCGAGAACGGTGACGCCCACCGTCTCGGGATCCACCGACGACGGCAGTCCCTCCGGTCCGAGCGAACGCAACAGCAGGTCGAGCTCGGCCTTCGCCGAGGCGAGGGTCTCGCCGTCCGCGAGGCGGCCGAAGGGGAAGAGGTAGCTCCCCTGGAGCCGAGCCTCCCCCTCCGGGTAGCGCAGCGGCGCGAAGATCTGGGGAGCCGCGAACGGCGACACGAAGCCCGCGGGGAGCACGCCGACGATCTCGAAGCGCTCGGGGAGCACCCGGCGCGGTCCGAACATGGCCGTGAACTCCATGTCGAGCCGGGCGCCGAGGACACCGGGATCGGCGCCGTGGCGGGTGCGCCAGAGCTCGTCGGTGATCAGCACCGGCGCGATCCCCTCGATCTCGCCGTCGGCGCGCCCGCGCGCGTCGACGAAGCCGCGCCCGAGCGCCGGCTGGACGCCGAAGGCGTCGAAGAAGTCGGCTGTCACCAGCGCGCCCGGAACCTGCTCGGCGCCCTCCTCGCCCCGCACGTGGAAGCTGACGGGATCGAGGGCCACCAGCGACTCGAGGGTGCGGCTGGTGCGGTCGAGGTGCTCGACCTCGTTCGGCGTCATCGGCACCATCGGCGACACCGAAGATTCCTCGCGCAGCAGCACCATGCGATCGGGGTCGCGGTAGGGCAACGGCTGGAGCAGGACCGTCTCCACCACACTGAACAGCGCCGTATCGGCGCCGATGGCGAGCCCCAGGGTCGCCACCACCAGCAGCGAGTACGCGGGGCGGCGGCTCAGCGCGCGCAGCGACTGGCGCAGGAGGAGGAGGATGTCCATCGGTGATCTCCCGGTCAAAGGTCGTCGGCTGCGGATCGAGGGTCGGCTCTGGTCTTGGACTCCGCAAGAGAAGTCACGGTTCCCCGGCGCGCTGGCCAGGCGACGCCGACTCCCATCAGCAGCAGGTGCATCGAGTAGAGCTTGACCGGAACGTCGTAGGCGAAGTTGAGGAGCACCACGTTGGCCATCGCGCCGATCGCCACCAGGGCGCCCAGCGTGGCGGTGCGCCGGAACAGCAGGAGCACTCCCCCCAACACGTCCACGCCGCCGCTGAACAGGTTGTAGAGCCTCGAGTAGCCCATCATGTTCCACAGCAGCCCCATCGGCGACGATTCCCCGATCGTCTGGGAGAGGCGCTCGAGCATCGGGAACGGGAACTCCGGTCGCGGCTCGACCGAGGCGTACCACGCCGACCGACGCAGACGATCGCCGATAGGATGTCCGTCCTACCCGGAGAGGTCATCGATGACGGCGCGAGAGCAGGCTCCCCTGGAAGCCGATCGCCACTTCCGTTGGCGCGGCGGCAACGTCTCTCGCATCGAGGGGCTCTCCGACGGCGTGTTCGGCCTCGCGGTCGCCCTGCTCGCCTTCGCCCAGCGGGCGCCCGCCGACTACGCGGACTTGGTGGAGACGTTTCGCGAGCTTCCGGCCTTCGTCCTCTCGTGCACGTTCCTGCTCTGGTGCTGGTACCTGCACTACAAGTTCTTCCGGCGCTTCGGGCTGCAGGACATGCTGACCATCGTGCTCAACGGCGCGCTGCTGCTCTTCCTGCTGTTCTTCGTCTACCCCCTGCGCTTCCTCGCCAACTACCTGGTCACCGGACCGCTGTTCTACGGCGGCATGGGGCGCGGGCCAGTGGGCGACAGCGTCGCCAACCTGGGGCAGGGACCCGAGCTGATGCTCTTCTACGCCGGCTCGTTCACTCTGCTGTTCCTGTGCTTCGCGCTGCTCAACCTCAACGGCTACCGCAAGCGCGAGGCCCTGGGGCTCGATCCCGCGGAGTGCCATCTGGCGCTCGCCGACGTCCGCTCGCACTTCATCAGCCTGGGCATCGGCGTTCTGTCGCTGGCCTTCGCGCTGGCCGGACAGCGCGCGCTCTCGGGCCTCGTCTTCTTCCTGATGGGGCCGCTCCACGGCGCGCACGGTTGGTGGTCGGGCTCGCGCTTCGAGAAGCTGCGGCGGGCCGGCGCGCCCGGAGTCGCCGCCGGAGGATGACGGCGTGGCGCGCCCGGCCGAGGCGGCCGGGGCCGTCCGCCGCGTCCGGCGATCAGCGGCCCTCGATCCGCGTCCCGCGCCTTCCCCGACGAGGGCGAGGGCGTCGTGCATCGTCGCTTCCCCGCCGGCGATCCCTCCCCGTCGCGTCACTCTCAGGGAGCGCAGCGACCGCGAGAGTCCCCGCGGCCCGAGTCTTCGGACCAGCCGCTACCGCGGCGGCGAAGAGGAGTCGCTCTGGGCGATCGCCGGATCCTCGTCGATCCGGTAGAGGAAACGCCTCCCGCGCAGGTAGAGCTCGGAGCCCACGACCGCGGGCGAGGTATCGAACCCGTCGTCGAGCGTGTTCACGGCGAGGACGTCGAGCCCACTCCTCGCGGGGGCCTCGGATTCCCCGCTCTCACCGTCGCCCCCTTCGTGGTGAGCGACGACCACCGTGACGCCCTCGCGACCGGCGAAGTAGACCCTGCCGGCGGCGGCGACTGGCGAGGCGTAGAGGTTGCGGATGCCGGGGAGGCGCACTGGACCGAGCCTGCGCTCTCCGGTGCGCGCGTCGAGCAAGGAGAGGATGCCGCGCAGATGCTTCGTCAGGTAGAGCGTGTTGCCGAGCACCAGCGGGCTCGCCACGTAGGGCGTGTCCCGGTCGTAGCGCCAGAGCAGGGCTCCACCCTCCCCGCCCTCCCCGCCCTCCCCGCCCTCGCCTCCTCCCTCGATCGCGCCGGCCGCACGCTCGAGATCGACGGCCAAGAGGTTCGTCTCGCGATAGCCGGAGGTCAGGTACGCCACGCCATCGTGGACCAGCGGCGTCGGGATCGCGTTGAGCGAGAGCCCCGGTCCGTGCCACACGAGCTCGCCGCTCGCCAGGTCGTAGCCCCGCACGCGATGGGCGCCGATGGTCACGATCTGATGGCCATCCCCGACCGCGGCGGGCGCCGGCGTGAACCAACTGCTCGGCTCGTCGCGCGGCGTCCGCCACCGCTGCTCGCCGGTCGCGACGTCGAAGGCGGCCAGGAACGACTCCCCCTCGTGGTCCCAGTTGACCACCAGGAGGTCGCCGACCAACGCTGGCGAGGCACCCTCCCCCCAGCCGTTGCGGGTGTCCATGTCGCCCAGGTCCTTCGACCACAGGACGTTGCCCTCGAGGTCGAGGCAGTGCAGCCCGCGCGAGCCGAAGAACGCGACCAGCCGCCGGCCGTCGGTGACGGGCGAGGCCGAGGCCCAGGTGTTCGTGGGATGCATCCCCTCGTGGGGAAGGCCCCGTTCGACCTCGGTGCGCCAGCGCTCGCGACCGCTCGCGCGATCGAGCGCCAGGACGACGAACGACTGGATCACGCGCGCCGGCCGGTACGACTCCCCCTCGAAGACCTCGCTGCCGTCCTGCTGCCAGTCCTCGAGCCGCTGCTCGTTGTCGCCGTCCTCGCCGGTCGAGATCGCGGTCTGCAGGTAGATCGTGTCGCCCCAGACGATCGGGGTCGAGGAGCCGCGGCCCGGGATCTCGACCTTGAAGCGGACGTTGCGCTCCTCGCTCCACTCGATCGGAGGATCGGCCCCCGGCGCGATGCCGTCCCGCGACGGCCCGCGCCACGACGGCCACCCCGCATCCGGCCGGGACGCGCCGAGCTGGGTCGCCGCGGGCCGGGTCGCCGCCAGATGGGCAGCCGCCAGACGGGCAGCCGCCAGAGGGTCAGCCGCGACCATGCCGGCCAGCGCCATCGCGGCCGCCGCCAGCGCGGAGCTGGAACGCGTCACGCGGGCGAGCGCAGCAACCGGACGGTGCGAATGCGCGTCGTCTTGACGCCGTTGGCGAACTCGAGGAACAGCCCCGGCGCCGCCAGCATCCGCCGGAAGAGGGCGCTGCCCCCGGCGGTGCAGCCGTTGATCTCGAGGCGGATCGGCGAGTTTCCCTGGCGGTCGAACCAGCCCCCGGCCACGTCGTAGGCCTCTTCGTCGGTGGCTGTGATCGAGTAGATCGAGTTACGGGTCGAGACGATCACGCGATCGCCCGGGCGCAGGTCCTTGCGCCGGACACCGTCGATCTGCTCGGCGTGCAGGGTCAACGCTTCGAGGAGCTGAAACGGACGGTCGGAGGTGTCGTAGCTGCCGGTCGGCTGATCGTTCATAACTCGAATCCCGTGGGTTCCCCTCCCGATCAGTCGTGACGAGTGTATCAGGACTGGGAAGCCCGGCTTGGTCTGCATTTACCGAGAGCCCACTACGCTCTCGCCGCCGGACCGCGATGCACACCGCGTGCCGAAGTGGTCATGCCGAAGCGCCATGCCGAGCCCTAGCGACGAGCTGGCCGAAGGGCCACACCGTTGGTGCCATGCGGTGGTGCCATGCCGGGGCGGCGGCGGGGCGGCATGGCGCCACGGCCTCGCCGGGAGGGACTCGGGGGATCCACGCCAGACGATGCATCGCTCGCCGTCCTCGTGACCCGCCGCCGAGCGCAGCTCCAGAGGGAAGGAGGGAGAGCCGACGAGGGGATCAGGCCGCGTCCTTGCGGCGCCGGATCTCGGCGAAGACCTCGGCGTCGCTGGCGGACTCGAGCCCCAGGCGCCGCCGAATCGCCGGATCCTGCGCCCGCAGGAACGGATTGGTGGCGAGCTCTTCGCCGATGGTCGAGGGGACCGTCGGCCGCTCCTCCGAGCGCAGGAGCTCGATCCTTCGGGCCCGCTCCTGGAGCGCCTCGTTGTCGGGATCGACGGTCAGCGCAAAACGTGCATTGGACAGCGTGTACTCGTGACCGCAGTACACACGCGCCTCCTCCGGCAGGGCGGCGAGCTTGGACAGCGAGTCCCACATCTGCTCGGCGGTCCCCTCGAACAATCGCCCGCAACCGAGCACGAAGAGGCTGTCGGCGCAGAACAACGCGTTGGCCCCGGCGAACCAGTAGCTGATGTGACCGCGGGTGTGCCCCGGAGTCTCGATCACGCTCGCCGACTCGGCCCCCAGCTCGAAGGCGTCCCCCTCGGAGAGCTCGACGTCGATGCCGGGAATCGCCTCGCGCTCGCCGGCCGGACCCGCGATCCGGCAGCCGGTCGCCGACTTGAGCTCGAGGTTGCCGCCGGTGTGATCCGCGTGGTGGTGGGTCGACAGGATCCAATCGAGCTTGCGTCCCACCGCATCGAGCCGCTCGAGCACCGTGCCGGCGACGGGCGGATCGACCGCCGCGGTGATCCCCTTCTCCGGCTCGTGGAGCAGGTACAGGTAGTTGTCGGAAAGGATCGGAACCACCTCGATCTGAAGCGCCATGTGTGAACCTCCATCTCCCTCCCCGTGCGGGGTAGCCGGTCGCGGAGAGTTTCGTCGTCGACGACCCGACCCTATCCTGCCCGCTTCGCGAGGAAGCTCACGAGGGGAATCGGCAGCCCGCACGCGGAAACCGATGATCGCGATCACGACCACGCGCGACGAGCAGGGATCGCCCCGAACCGCGAAGCCAGCCAGCAAAGCGCCCACCCGACACCGACCCGACGACGCGACCCGAGGACCCATCCCGGCGCGCTCCTCGTCTCCATTCGGTATTCGAATGAAACGTGGAGAGCTTCCATTCGTATTCCTAACGAAGAACCTCGCCATGCCCGCCGACGAGCCCAGGAAGAAGACCGAGCACCCGGCGAAGACGGAGGTGCTCCGCGGCACCCTCGATCTGATGGTGCTGCAGACGCTGGCCTCGCTAGGAGCGCTCCACGGCTACGCGATCGCGGGACGGATCGAGCAGGTTTCCTCGGGGAGCATCCTGCTCAACATGGGGAGCCTCTACCCCGGCCTGATGCGACTCGAGCAGCGAGGGCTGATCCGCGCCGAGTGGGGCGTGACCGAGAACAACCGCAAGGCCCGCTTCTACTCGATCACGCGGGCCGGCCGGCGTCAGCTCGAGACCGAGAAGCGCGAGTGGGAGAACATGGTCGGCATCATGTACGAGCTCTTCCGCCAAGAGACCTGAGACCTGAGATCTGAGCTCTGATCCGGGACCAGGGGAGACGTGCGTTGACGAGCTTGCGCGAGTGGATTCGGCGTCTGTGGGGAGCACTCACCAGGAGACGAGCCGATCGGGACCTGGAGGACGAGCTCGCCTCCCACCTCGAGCTCGCGGAGGCGGACCTGCGCCGCCAGGGGTACGCCCCGCGCGAGGCGGCGCGGCTCGCGCGGGTCCGCTTCGGCGGACCGGCCCGTGCAATCGAGGACCTGCGCGCGCAGCGCGGCCTCCCTTGGATCGACACCTGGTGGCTCGACGTCAAGCTGGGGCTGCGCATGCTACGAAAGTCCTGGGGCCTGACCCTGGTCGGCGGCCTCGGCATGACGGCCGCGATCTCGATCGGCGTCGTCGTCTTCGCCTTCTCCGACATGCTGCTCGAGAGCACCCTCCCCCTCGACGAAGGGGATCGGGTCGTCGCGATCCAGACCTGGGACGCGACCGCGCAGCGGCGACTGCCGACCAGGATCGCCGACTACGAGCGCTGGCGCGCGAGCCTCCGCCAGGTGGTCGACGTCGGCGCCTTCGAGACCAGCGAGCGCAACCTGATCCTCGACGACGCCGCGGCCGAGCCGGTGGAGGTCGCCGAGATCACGGCCTCCGCCTTCGAGCTCGCCCGCATTCCTCCCCGCCTCGGACGACCCCTGATCGAGGCCGACGAGCGCGCGGGGGCGGAGCCCGTGGTCGTGATCGGCCACGGCGTCTGGCAGTCGCGCTTCGACTCCGACCCCGAGATCGTCGGCAAGACCCTCCGCCTCGGCGCGAGCGTCCACACGATCGTCGGCGTCATGCCCGACGGCTTCGCATTCCCCGTCAACCACGGCCTGTGGATTCCGCTGCGCACGCACAGATCGGACGAGCTGAGAGCGCCCCCGACAGGATCCGTCTTCGCTCGGCTCGCTCCTGGTGCCTCTCTCGAGGGAGCTGGCGCCGAGCTCGAAACGATCGGCCTCGCGGCGCCGCCGACGTCGTCTGTACAACCGGCCGTGCAACCGGCCGTGCAACCGTCCGAGAGCACTGCCGACTCCGCGGCCGAGCACCAGATCCATCCTCGGGTCGTCCCCTACACCTTCGGCTTCACGGGGGACTTCGAAGGCCCGCAGGTGCGCTGGGTGCTGCGCATCGTGCTCGTCCTGATCACGCTCCTCCTCGTGCCGCCCTGCGCCAACGTCGCGATCCTGGTCTACGCCCGGGCCGTGATGCGGCAGGAAGAGTTCGCCACGCGCTTCGCCCTGGGAGCGAGCCGCGCGCGCGTCGTCGGACAGATGTTCGTCGAGCTCCTCGTGCTCGCCGGTGCGGCCGCCTGTCTGGCCCTGCTCGCCACCCGCACCCTCTTTCGGTTCTTCGAGTCCTGGCAGGGAGAGGAGATGCCCTTCTGGATCGACTTCGGCCTCACCGCCGAGACCGTGCTCTTCGCCGTCGGCCTCGCAACCCTCGCGGCCGCGATCGCCAGTCTGATCCCGGCGCTCCAGGCCACCCGGCGGCTGAGCCGCTCGGCCCTCCTGGGGACCAGCTCGCGAGGGAGCCTGGGGCTCGGCGGCCTCTGGACGGTGCTGGTGGTCGGTCAGGTCGCGCTCTCGCTGGCCGTCATGCCGAGCGCCGTGGAGCTGGCGTGGGGGACGCTGCGAACGGGGGTCCTCGGTCCCGGCTTCGCCGCCAAGCAGTTCTCGAGCGCTCGCGTCGAGATCGACGAGCCGACAGCGCCTGGTCACGAGCGTGGAGCGGCAGCAGCGACCCGCTTCGGCGCGATCCGTGACGAGCTCGTCCTCCGTCTCCAGGGCGTGCCGGGGATCTCGGCCGTCGCCTGGGCCGCGAGCGTCCCGGGCGACGAGCCCTGGATCCACGTCGAGGTCGAGGGGAGGACGGGGCCCGAGGACGGGATCTTCGCCGGCAGGGAGCTGATCCAGGTCGCCGAGTCATCACCTCGACCCCTGCGCGGTCCGGCGGGGCTCGCGATGATCACGCCCGCAGGTGCGGCTCTTCGACGAGCTCGCTCTCCGCCCCCTCGCGCCCGACGTCGCAGTCCTCTCCGGGATTCGTCGGCGAGCCGCAGTCCGGGCCTCCAAGGCTCCTCGGCAGCACCAGAGTGAACAGCGAGCCCTCGCCGACCGAGCTCTCCACCTCGATCGCGCCGCGGTGGATTTCGGCGATCCCCTTGGCGATCGACAGCCCGAGCCCGACGCCGCCGCCGCTGTCGCGGTCGCTCCGCCAGAACCGATCGAAGAGATGCGGGCGCTCCTCGTGCGGGATCCCCGGGCCGGTGTCGGCCACCTCGAGGCGCACGACGTCGTCCTCGGCTCGGGCCGAGACGCTCACCGCGCCTCCCTGGGGCGTGAACTTGAGCGCATTGCCGAGGAGGTTCGAGAGCGCCTGGCGAAGCCTGCCGTGATCGCCCTCGATCCTGCCGACACCGGCCGCGACCTGGTGCGTGAGCTGCATCGACCGCTCCTCGGCGACCGGCTCGTGCAGCGAGATGACCTCGGCGACCAGCGCCGCGACGTCGACCGGCTCGACCTGCAGCACCAGGTCTCCGTGCTCGAGACGGGTCACGTCGAGGAGGTCGTCGAGCAGCCGGTTCATCTCACGCGCGGCGCTGCGCAGGCTGTCTCGCGTCCTCGCCCGCCGATCCTCCGGCAGGTTCATTCCCAGCAGCTCGGAGGCGGTCACGATGGTGCCCAGCGGGCTGCGCAGGTCGTGGGAGACCACCGCCAGCATCTCATCGCGAGCCCTCGTCGCGGCCCGCGCCTCCCGGTACAGCCGCGCGTTGTCGATCAGCAGCGCGGCTCGGCCGGCGAGCTCCTGGACGAGCGCGAGATCGACCTCGTCGTAGCGGCGCTCGGAGAGATCGGTGGTCGCCAGCGCGAGGGCGCCCACCGTTCGCCCGCGCGCCTGCAGCGGCGCGACCAGGCTCGATCGCGGCGCGAGGCGGCGCAGCACCTCGAGGTGCTTGGCGTTCTGGGCCGAGGTCTCGAGCAGCTCGGCGGGGATGTCGGCGGCGAGAATGGCCTCTCCGGTGCGCAGCACGGCGCCGACGCCGTACGGGTCGTCGAGCCGTGGGGGGCCGGCGAGCACGAGCTGCTCGACGGTGGCCTGCTGCGCTGGGTCCGAGTGCGCCAGCCCCACCCGGCGAATCGAGCCGTCGTTGTCGAGCCGGTAGGTGACGCAGTAGTTGGCCAGCGTCGAGACCAGGAAACGGGCGAGCTGCTGCAGCGCCCTGTCGGGATCGAGCGAGTCCGCGACGGCGGCGCTCGCCTGCGCCAGCACGTCCACCCGCCAGGCGGCGTCCTCGGCTCGCCTGCGCGCCCCCTCGGCCGCACCGTACAGGCGCGCGTTGTCGATCCCCAACGCGGCCCGACCGGCGAGCGCCTCGACCAGCTCCAGGTCCTCCGCATCGTAGTTGCGCTTCGACTCGGCGGCGACGAAGGTCATGGCGCCGATCGTCCGCTGGCGAACCGCGAGCGGCACGATCAGCGCCGAGTGCAGCCCGACCTCCTCGAGCTGCTCGAGATGCTCCGCGTCGCGCGCGACGCGGGCGACGATCTCGGGCGTCACCTGCTCGACGAGCAGAGGGCGGCCCGATGCGATGACGCCGGCGACCCCCGTCGTGTCACTGGCAAGCGTCGGCCAACGCCGGGCCGCCTCCCAGGCCTGCTCGACGCGGAGCGGATCGACGTGAGCGATATG
Source organism: Thermoanaerobaculia bacterium (assembly GCA_035546295.1). Taxonomy (GTDB): domain Bacteria; phylum Acidobacteriota; class Thermoanaerobaculia; order Multivoradales; family Multivoraceae; genus DATKBT01. The sequence continues at coordinate 37,912 of DATKBT010000061.1, forward strand.
GGCGGGAACGATCTCACCGCGCTCGTCGAGGAGGTGCAGGATGTACCAGTCGGCGAAGGCCGGCACCGCGATGTCGCCCAGGGCCTCGAGGGTCTCCTCGAGATCGAGGGAACGCGAGAGCGCCTGGCCGGCTTGCACGAGCAGGTCCTTGCGCAACTCGACCGCTCGCCGGCGCGCGATCTCGTCTTCGGCTCGATGGAGCGCACGCTGCTCGGCCCGCAGGCGTCGCTCGAGGTCCTGCTCCACGCGCCGATGCTCGAGCGCATAGGCGATATGGCCGGCCACGATGCGTGCGATCGCGATCTCGCGCTCCGTGAACTCGTGCGGCTCGTCATGGTAGAGCATGAACTTGCCGAGCAACCGATCGGCGAAGTGGAGCGGGACGAACGCGAGCGCCCCGATCCCCTCGTGCGAGAAGACCTCGCCGAAGGCGGCGAGCGAGGGATCACGGCACACGTCGGGGACCAGCACCGGAGCCGCTGCCCGCTCGTCCGGTCGCCACGGACTGTGACCGTCCACGGCTCTGCGGTACTCCTCCGACAGCCCCTTCCAGGCCACGAAGCGCATCGCCCCGCTGTCGTCGAAGAGCAGGACCGCCGCCCGCTCGACCCCCAGGATGCCGCTCAGGCAGGAGAGCGCGCTCTGGTAGAGCTGCTCGGCCGAGCCGGCGCGCGCCACCTCCTCCATCAGCCGCCAAAGCTCGCGCTCCGCGCCGCCGGTTCGCGGCAAGCTCAATTGAGCCGAGCTCATCTCACCGCCCCCTGCCACGGTGGAACCCAGAAGGTCACACCCTGGACGACGGTTGAGCTGCCGAGGCCGTCGTCGCACGACTTCCCCGCCGCCCTGGTCGAGCGGGCGGCCGCGGAGATTGCGCGGGTGAGGGAGAGGTCTCTCCACATCGGTCGAGGCAAGGGCGTCGAACGAATACCACTACCGCCTCGGCTCCCGGATCGTCGCCGGCAGCCATCGGCGCTGCGAAGCATCGTGATGCCTGACTCGCGAGATCCCCCCGGTGTGCGAATCGCGGCATGGCGTATGCAGGAAGAGAGAGGATACCGCATCCAGCGGAGCGAGAGAAGCAATTCGACCGTCGCGGCCAGCGGCCGCCCCGAGCCCGACGTCGCTCGTCGACCGGCCGATGCCGCCCCTGCCGGGAAGGTCCCGAGCTAGGGCGTCGAGCCGGTTGACGACCGCCTTCAGGCAGAGATCCGTGGGACGAACCGGCCGGTCCGCTCCCGGTAGCGACGGTACTCGTCGCCGAAGCGGTCGATCAGCATCGCCTCCTCTCTCGGGGTGCGCACCGCCATCACGTAGAGCACGCCGAGGATGGGCGGAACGCCGATCATCCAGTTGGCCGAGAGCAGCAGCATGCCCACGGTCATCGCCAGGAAGCCCGGGTACATGGGGTGCCGGACCCGGCGGTAGGGCCCTTCCTGGACCAGCCGGTGATCGCTGCGCAGGGCGAGCGATCCGCTGAAGTTCCGGCCCAGGGTGCGGTTGACCCAGAACACGAGCAGAGCGCCCGCGGCCAGGAGACCCGCTCCGAGCCAGCGCCAGGGAGCGGCCAGCGCGAAGGAAGCCCAGGACGCCGTCGAGGGCCGTACGAGCCAGACCAGGAGGAAAGCCATCCAGGGGAGGGCGAGGAAGACGCGGACGAACGCGAAGCCTCTCCCCTCCCATCGCGAGTAGACGGGGCGCATCTCGGCGCCGCCGAGGCGGATGTAGTAGATACGCATCGCGGCGAAGGGAAGCCAGATCGCTGCGAAGAGGATGCGGGCCAGGTCGTCGTCCATGTCCTTAGCTCTCCCGGCGGAATCGAGCCGCGCACAGCGTAGCGAGTTCTTCTCTACTAAATCAATTATTTGATAACTCTAAATCATAGCACGTGAACGGCTGCGGCGTTCCGCTCGACCCCGAGCTGCTCACCGACGAGAAACCGTGAGCGATCGCCGTCAGGCAGCCGGCAGCCGGCCACCACGCCGTCGGCTCAGGAGTCCGCGCTCTCCTGCGACGTCGCCTCGATGCACCACAGGTGACCCTCGGTGCGCTGGACGAAGCAGCCGGCGCCGATCGCGGGGGACGCTGTCGTTCCCCGCTCCCCCACCTCGTTGGTGGCGAGGATCTGGGGCGCCCGCCCGGCGCTCGCCACCGTCACCGCGCCGCTCGACGAGCTCGCGTAGACCTTGCCGTCGCCGGCGACCAGCGAGGCGTGGTTGCGCCCGCGCGGCAGGCGCACCTGGGCGAGGATCTCGCCGCTGGTCGGCTCGTAGACGACGAGGACGCCCTGGGTCGTGATGTTGTAGAGCAGGCCCTGGTAGAGGACCGGGGAGGACGCCTGCGGCGCGAGCTTCTCGCTCTCCCACAGCGTCTCCACCTCGGTGCCCGAGCCGCTGCCGCTGAGCCGCAGCGCCACGTTGCCGCGATTGTGGTCGGCGCCGCCCAGGATCGCGAGATAATCGCCGTCGATCACGCCGTCGACGACCGGGGTCGAGACCATCTGGAGCATCGGGTAGAGATGGCTCCACAGCTTGTCGCCGCTCTCGGCGTCGTAGCCGGCGACCTCGCCGGAGTGGGCGAAGAGGATCTCCCGGCGACCGCCGCGCTCGACGACCAGCGGGCTCGAGTAGGAGCAGCAGGTGTGCTCCCACTCGGTCCGCCAGACCGGCTTGCCGGTCGCGCGGTCGAAGGCCGCGACCCAGCCGACGTCCTCGGTCTCGGCGAACTCCTTGTCCTGCGCCACGATCAGGAGCTCGCCGGCGATCGCGGGCGAGCTGGCGGCGCCGTAGCGGCTGAGCTCGGCGTAGCGGGGGTCGATCTCCCGCTGCCACACGACGGCACCGTCGGTGTCGACCGCGGCGAGCACCGAGCCGAAGTAGACGTAGATGCGCTCACCGTCGGCGATCGGAGTGGGGCCGGCAAGGGTGTTGAGCCAGTGGCGCTTCTCGGCCGGGCCGGCGAAGACCTCGGCTCCCCAGAGAGCCTCGCCGCTCGAGGCGTCGAAGGCGAGCAGCGCGCGCCAGTGCTCTCCCTCGGGCCGTGCTTCGTCGACCGGGTAGGCGGTGGTCGCGTAGACGCGGCCCGCGGCCACGATCGGCGCCGAGTTGCCGACGCCCGGCAGCTCGGCCGTCCAGCGTAGGTTCGGGCTGGTCGGGCTCCAGGTCACGGGCAGCGGTGACTCGTTCGACACCGCGGCACGGTCCGGCCCGCGCCACTGCGGCCACTCGAGCGAGCCCAGCTCCCCCGCGGAATCGCCCCCACAGGCGATCCCGAGAATCCATGCCGCCGCCAGGAGCGGTGCAGCGATCCAGCGCCTCGTCGCGTGCCTCGTCGCGTGCCTCGTCGCGCGCCTCGGCAGTGTCGCGGCCGGCAGTGTCGCCACGATCCGCAGCGCCGAGGAGATCCGCGGCCTCTTCGCGATCCCCAGGCTCGACGGGACCGGCGATGCCTTCTCGCGCCGGCTCAAGTCGGCGGCTCCGACGCCTCGGCCTCGACGCAGGTCAGGTGGCGGGCGGTGCGCAGCAAGAGGCAGCCTCCCGCGACCGCAGGGGTCGCGTTCGAGCCGTCGTCGCCGAGGGAGTTCTCGGCGAGGATCTGGGGTGAGCCGTCGTCCTCGACCGCGACCACGGTGACCACGCCGGAGGAGGACTGCACGTAGAGCTTGCCGTCGCCCGCGATCAGCGAAGCGCGGTTCTTGCCGCGCGACAGCCGGTGGTTCCACACCACCTCGCCGGTGGCGGCGTCCCAGCTCGTGAGCACCCCGGCGTCGTTGACGGTGAAGAACCGATCCCCGTAGAGCACGGGCGAGGAGTTCTGGGGCGCGAATCGCGGGTCGTCCCAGAGCTGCTCGGCGCGGGTGTCGCGGCCGGCCCCCTCGAGCCGGAAGAAGATCGTGCGCTTCACGTTGTGGGCGCCCCCCGAGACCGCGAGGACGTCGCCGTCCGCGCGCTCGCGCGCCAGAATCGGCGTCGAGACCATCTGCAGGATCTCGACCTGCACCGACCAGAGCCGCTCGCCGTCCTCGGCCGAGTAGGAGGTGACCTCGCCGGAGTGCGCGAAGACGATCTCCTGACCGGCACCGCGATCGACCACCAGCGGGGTCGCGTACGAGCAGCAGGTGTGCTCCCACTCGGTGCGCCAGCGTTGCTCGCCCGTCTCCTTCGAGTACGCCGCCATCCAGCCGACGTCCTCGGTGCGCGCCCACTCCTTGTCCTGAACGACGATCACGTCCTCGTCGGTGAGCACCGGCGAGCTGGCGGCGCCGTAACGGGTGAGCCGGCCGTAGCCGGGGTCGATCTCGTGCTGCCACAGCACCTCGCCGGCGAGATCGAGCTTGGCCAGCACCGAGCCGAAGTAGACGTAGAGGTGGCGGCCGTCGGTGGCCGGGGTCGGCGCCGCGATCGTGTTGAGTCGGTGCTTGCGCTCGGCAGGCGCCTCGAACAGCGGCTTCGTCCACAGCACGTTCCCCGACTCGAGGTCGATCGCCATCACGGCTCGCCACTTGAGCCGCTCGGTCCCGGCCGGCCGCTGATCCGGAGCCGGCGCCTCCTCGTCGTCGTTCCAGGTCTCATCGGCCGCTTCCGCCTCCGGGTCGATCTCGGATTCGAGGGGGTCGGGCTCGAACGGGTCCGCCCCCTGGCGGTAGGCGTAGGTCCCGAAGACCCGGCCGTCCGCGACCACCGGCTGGGAGTTGCCGACCCCCGGGATCTCGGTGCGCCAGCGCACGTTGTAGCTGTCGATCGACCAGGTGGTGGGCAGCGGCGCTTCGGTCGAGACGCCGTCTCCGGTCGGACCGCGCCACTGCGGCCAGGGGGCGTCGACGCCCTCGCCGCCGCAGGCGACCAGCGTCGAAAGCACCGTCGCCAGGGCGGGCATCGACGCCAGCGGCCGAGCGCTCGGTGGATGCTCTCTTCGATCAATCATCGACGTACCCCAGTGCGCGCAGCTGCTCGAGGTCCTCGGCATCGACCTCGCCGTCGAGCTCGGGCTCGTCGCCCTGGAGCTGCCACGCCTCGAGCGTCGCCAGCAGGGCGTCGCGCACGGCGGGATGCCGGGCGCCGAGCTCCAGCCGCTCCCCCGGGTCCTCGGCGAGGTCGTAGAGCTCGAGGTAGTCGCGCTCGACGCCGGGGTAACGGATCAGCTTCCAGCGTCGGTCGCGGACCGAGTGCATGAAATCGCGGTTGCGCAGCTCGTAGCCGCGGTCGGAGTGGTTCTGCGAGCGCGCCCGGTTGCTGGCGAAGGCGAAGCTGGGCGTCCCCTCGTCGGCCTCGCCGCGCAGGATCGGCATCATGCTGTCGCCCTCGAAGCGGTGCCCCTCCGGCGTCTCGAGGCCGAGCAGCTCGACCAGCGTCGGCGCCAGGTCGACGCTCTCGACCGGCCGCTCGAAGATCCCCTGGGGGCCGCCGGGCGCATGGATCAGGAGCGGGATCGCGACCTGCTCCTCGAAGACGCTGGTGCCGTGGTTGAGGTTGAGGGGAGTCGCGCGATCGCCGAGGGTCTCGCCGTGATCGGCCGTGATCACGACCACGGTCCGCTCCAGGTCGAGCTCCTCCAGCAGCTCGCCGAGCAAGTCGTCCTGGTAGCGCAGCAGCGCGTCGTAGCGGTCGACGTAGGCCGAGAGGTCTCGGAGGACGTCGCCGTTCTCGTCGCGCACCTTCTGGTACTGGGGCACGAACTCGAGCTGCCGACCCGGCTGGTCCGAGCGAAACATCTCGAGGTAGGGCTCGGGCGGCCGGAACGGCCCGTGCGCGTCGTAGAAGTGCACGAACAGGAAGAACGGCCGCTCGCCGTCGACACCCCGCAGCCACGCGAGCGCCCGGTCGAGGGTCTCGCGTCCGTCGCGACGCCGCTTGAGCTCGCCGTCGTAGTGGTCGAAGCCCTGGTCGATGCCCGTGATCTCGGGCTTGAGCGGATGGCCGGAGACGAAGCCGCCGGTCTGATAGCCGCGCTCGACGAGCAGCTCGGTCACCGAGACGAACTCGTCGGCGAGCTCGCGGGTGTTCTCGCCGACGCCGTGGGTGTGCGGGTAGAGGCCCGTGAACATGGTGGCGTGCGACGGATTGGTGATCGTCATCTGCGCGGTCGCCTGGGTGAACAGCGCTCCCCGCTCGGCGAGCGCGTCGAACACCGGGCTCGTCGGTCGCTCATACCCGTAGGCCGAGAGGTGGTCGCGACGGGTGGTGTCCCAGGAGACGAGCACCAGGCTCCACGGCTCGGGCGGCCGCGAGCAGGAGAGCGCGAGCGCTGTGATCCCGAGCAGGAAGACCCTCCACGCACGGCGGGCGCACCGCCGTCGAGAGCCGCTTCGCGGCCTGCTGTCAACCTTCACGGAGAACCTCTCGCCAGTCTCGGGGGTGGGGAGTCGGAGGCCGCGTCGCCTCGCTGCCTTCGCAACGAGCCGTTGGCGGACGCTGCCTCCTCCGGGATGAGCCTTCGTCTTGGCCCCCAGGTTCCAAGGGCCCTCGATTCCAGGAGTGGAGTATATCGGTGGGGTTTCGCGGAGGCCTGGGTCTGCGCCCGCCGGATTCGCCGTAGACTCAGCGCCCATGGACGCGCGGCTCCCCCGACGACGCCGGCGGCTTCCGCTCGTCGCTTCGAGCACGATTCTAGGAGGCTGCTGCAGGACTCGGCACGAGCTCCTGGCGCTGGCGGCCACGGTCTCCATCCTGGCCGCCGCGGCATGCGGCGGCGCCAGCGAAGCCGCGACCGAGAAGCACCGCCGCGGCTCGGTCGAGCTGGCGCCGTGCCCCGAGCTCGGCAGCCCGGACCTGCTGTGCGGGAGCCACGAGGTCTGGGAGGATCGCGCCGCCGGCAGCGGCCGCCGGATCGCCGTCCGCATCGCGCTGCTGCCGGCCACCGGCGAGCGCCGAGACGATCCGATCGTGTTCCTGGCCGGCGGCCCCGGCGCCTCGGCAGTCGAGAGCGCGGCGAGGCGGGCGCGCTCGCCCTGGCGCGAGCATCGCGACCTCCTGTTCCTCGACCAGCGCGGCACCGGCGGCTCGAACCGGCTCGACTGCCCGCCGCCCGACGACGATCCGCAGCGCTTCCTCGAACCTCCCTTCGTGCGCCTGGACGAGATCGAGCGCTGCCGGGACCAGCTCTCGACCCGCGCCGACCTCCGGCTCTACACGACGCCGAGCGCGGTCGACGACTTCGACGAGATCCGCGCCGCGATGGACTACGACCAGGTCAACCTCCTCGGCGGCTCCTACGGCACGCGCGCGGCGCTGGTCTGGATGCGCCGGCACCCGGAGACGATCCGCACCGCCATCCTCGACGGCGTCGCGCCGCTCTCGTTCAAGAACCCGCTGCACCACGCGCGCTCGGCGCAGGGCGCGATCGAGGCCACCTTCGCCGAGTGCGCGAGCGACCCCGCCTGCGACCGCGCCTTCCCCGACCTCCCCGCCAAGCTCGTCGAGGTGATCGCGCGCCTCGAGCGCCAGCCGGCGAAGGTCTCCTTCGAGGACCCGGAGTCGGGCCGGACGCTCGAGCTCGAGTTGTCGCGTGATGCGCTCGCCTCAGGGCTGCGGGTGTTCAGCTACACCATGCCGCGCGCCCGCTCGCTGCCGCGCCTCGTGCACCAGGCGTGGGAGGGGGACCTCGCCCCGATCGCGGCTGCGGCGTTCGCGAGCACCCGCGGCATCACCGAGGCGCTGGCGATGGGGATGCTGCTCTCGGTCACCTGCCCCGAGGACCTGGCCCGCATCGGCGAGCCCGAGATCGAGGCCGAGACCGGCGGCACCTACCTGGGGCCCGCGCGGGTGCGCGCGCAGCTCGCGGCCTGCGCGGTGTGGCCGAACGGCAGCGTCGACGACGGCTACGGCGATCCCGTCTCGGTCGATGTGCCGACCCTGCTGCTGTCGGGGACGCTCGACCCGGTGACGCCGCCGGAGCAGGGGGAGGTGGCGGCGCGAAACCTCCCGCGATCGCTGCATCTGGTGGTTCCCGGGGCGCACGGCGTGGGCGGCAGCCGCTGCCTGCGCTCGATCGCGACGAGCTTCCTCGAGCGCGGCGAGGTCGACGGCCTCGACACCTCCTGCACCGCCGAGCTCACGCTGCCGCCGTTCGACCTCGGCTGACGCTAACCTCCGATCTGCTTGGCGCGCTGCGCGCGCTATAGCAGATCTCCGGCTAGCCATCTCTCGCGCCTCCATGCGCCTGCGGCGCGTCGCCGCGGACAGCCATAGAACCGGATCTCGAAACCTGCACAGCCTCTTGGACTCCGATCTGCTTGGGCACGCTGCGCGCGCTATAGCAGATCTCCGGCTAGCCATTTCTCGCGGCTCCAGCGCCTCCGGCGCGTCGCCGCGGACAGCCGTAGAACCAAACCCTGACGATTCGAACAGGCTGCCACCGCTCCCCCCTCGCTAGCCCCGGAATCCCTCGTGCCGCGGAGCGACCCCGCCCCACCCGCCCCCCGTGTCGCCGCCGGCACGGGCGCGGTCTTCCTGGCGCTGATCAGCTGGTCGATCCCGGGCGTGCTGGTGCGCGGGATGACGATGCCGGCTCTGCCGATGGTCACCTACCGGCTGCTGATCGGCGTGGTGCTCGGCGTCGGCGTGCTCTACGCGAGCCGCGGCCGCCTCACCTGGCGGGTGCTGCGCACCAGCACGGTGGCGGGTCTGTGCCTCGGCGTCGACCTGGTCGCGTTCTTCCTGGCCCTCAAGCTCACCACCGTCGCCAACGCCACGGTGATCGGCTCGCTGCAGCCCCTGCTGCTGCTGTTCGCGGCGCCGATGCTGTTCGGCGAACGGATCCGCTGGCCCGACGCCCTCGCCGCGCTCACCGCGATCGGCGGCGTGTCGCTGGTCTTCCTCGGCTCGACCGGCCAGCCCTCCTGGAACCCGCGCGGCGACGCGTGGGCGGTGGTGACCCTGCTCGCCTGGACCGGCTACTTCCTCGCCTGCAAGCGGGCTCGTCGCGAGCTGACCTCGCGGGAGCTGACCGCCGGCTCCTCGATGGTCGCGGTGCTGGTGGTCCTGCCGGCGCTGGCCTGGAACCCGACCGGGTTCGCGGTCCCGACGCCGCTCCAGTGGGCGGGCCTGGTGACGATGGCGGGGGTCGGCTGGTCCGGGCACGTGCTCATGAATTGGGCGCTGGGCCACATCCCGGTCTGGGTCGGCGGCACGGCGTCGCTGGCGGCGCCGATCGCCACCACCGCCCTCGCCGCCCTGATCCTCGACGAGCCGCTCGCCGGCCAGCAGGTGGTGGGGATGGTCATCGCCACGACCGCCCTCACCGTGGTCACCCTGCGGACCCGCGAGGTGCTCGCCGTCGATGCAGCGCCGGTGGTGCTCGAGCCCCCGGTCGACGAGCACCCGGTCGCGGAGCCCGCGGTCGAGGAGCATCCGTAACGACGCGAGCCTCTACGCTCTCGTCGCGGCCGGCGTCCCTGCCGGCCTGGAGCTACTACGGAGAGCAGGGCTCGGTGTACCTGTTCGGCGTCCGGTCGGTGCGCCCCTACCGCGTGCTCTACTGCCTGCTCGTCCTGGTCGCCAGCTCGCCGCTCATCCGCACCGAGGCGCAGCTCGAGGTCGTCTCCTCGCTGGGCACCGGGGTGATGCTCTTCGCCAACATCCCGATCATGCTGCTCTTCGGCCCGCAGGCCATGCGCGCCTATCACGGCTACATGGCCCGCCTGCGCCGGGGGGAGATGGATCGGCGCGGCCTCGGGCCGAAGTAGATCGATGCGGCTTCGGCGACCAAGAGCTCAGGTCGCGATGCTGACCTCTTCGACCTCGCGCTCGAATGCCAGCAACTCCTCGTCGCTCATCCCCAGCACCTGTTGGAGGAAGTCTCGTTCCTTCAGCAGGTGCCGGAAGTACGAGTGGCGACGATGAGGATCGACTCCGGCGCTGTCGTGGTCGCCGATCATGCGACGGACGAGGAGCTCGCGATACGTGCCTTGGCGCCCGTCGCCGGATTCGAGGAGCAGGGCCCTCAGGACTTCGATTTCCTGAAGAGCCCGGAACAACATCTCGCGGAGGCAGGCGAGCTGGGCGTTCAGCTCGTCGATGTCGCCGGCCGGTTTGACCAGTAACAACAACCGGTGCAGCGGCTCGTCGGCAAGCTCAGGATAGGTCATCTTCACCTCCTGGAGTGCGATTCCGCAGCATACCAACCGAGCCGGCCCGTCCTGGCGACGCTCCCGGGAGCCGTGGGCTCGGCTAAGCTCGTGGAAAGTCGCAACCACCGATGAACGAATCGTCCCCGACGCTCGAAGACGCCATCTCCTTGGCGCTGGAAGCCCACCGCGGGCAGACGGACAAGGCCGGCGCGCCTTACATCCTCCATCCCCTCCGGATGATGCTACGCGTGAGGAGTCCCACCGAGCGCATGGTTGCGCTACTCCACGACGTGGTGGAGGACAGCGACCACACCCTCGAGGATCTCCGACGCCGCGGCTTCCCGGGCGACGTGGTCGCGGCCTTCGACGCCCTCACCCGGCGCAAAGGAGAGGGCGAGACCTACGAGGCGTTCGTGTGGCGGGCGGCCCGGCATCCGGTCGCGCGACAGGTGAAGATCGCCGACCTCGAGGACAATCTGGACCTGAGCCGGATCGCGGCGCCGGGTGACGAGGACAGGGCGAGGATGGAGCGCTATCAGAGGGCACTGGCCGTGCTGCAGGAGGCGGTCGGGGAGGGCGATGAGCCGTGACCAGTGAGGGGTCCGGCGGTGGTCTGCGGATCCCGGCGGCAGCGGCGGGCTGCGCCGTGTGCTCCCGGGAGGGGATCCCGGTCGAAGAGCTGCGCCTCGCCACCACGGAGGAGCTGTACATGGACTCCCACGAGGGGGCGTCCATCGCGCGGTGCGAGCTTTGCTCGACGCTTTATCTATGCGCCTGGATGGAGGTGTTCGACGACACCTGGGGCTATTACCGGCCGGTGTCGCAGGAAGAGTCCGAGGCGGTGGCCGCAGCCTTCCGAGCCGGTCGAGAGGACCGGGAGCCCTTGGTCTGGGGGCTGGTGCGGCAGGGACCGGTGCTGCAGAGAGCGGCGGGGGCTGCGCGCGTCTGGTGGACCGAGAAGGCCACGGTCCTCGGCGGGTCGTCGTACAGCGTGTGACGCAGCCTCCGAGTCCTGGCAAGACTGCCCGACTCGCGGTCGCCCTCCTCCGCCCGGGAGGAGGCGCCGGTCGCCACCTCGCGAAGGTCTCCCAGGGCCTAGAGCCCGGGCCTCAGGTCTTCATCGGCAGGCTGCACGGCGATTGCCAGGGCATCAGCTCGTAGAGATGCGCGCCTCCTGAGCCTCCGGCACCGTAGTTCTACTGGCCGAAGCGGGTGGGTAGAAAGTGCGGTTTCCGGCGGCGTGCGATCGGACTTACTCTGATACACAGGAAAACTACTTCAGCAAGCCCGCCAACGTACGATGGACGACTTCCCCGTAGGCCAAGGGTCGGCACGAGCCTCTTGGCGCAGGAAGATGGAGAGTCAACATGAACCGATCGCACGCGAGGCTCCTGACCAGCGTCGGGCTCGACGCCCTGGCTTCGTTGGGGTACGCCGCCCCGTCACGGGCCCAGGCGGTGGCGCCGCCACTGGGTACGGCGGGTAGCTACACGGTCCTGGGTACGAACGGCATCCCGACTTCCGGGACGGTAACCTGTACCACTTCCACCATCGACGGGGACGTGGGCTCCACCGGCAACTCGATCACCGACACCGGGCCGTGCACGATCACGGGTGACGTCGACGCGCCGGTCGCCGGGGCGGTCGTCAGTGACTTCGACGACGCCTACGACGCGGTCGAGACCCTCAACCCGGTGTGCGACGGGGTCGTGCCGACCACCACCACCACGCTCCCGCCCGGTGTCTACTGCTCCGCCGCAGGGACCACGATCGGCGCCGGCGTCACGATCACGCTCGACGGAGACGCCGACGACGTCTGGGTCTTCAGGATCGGGACCGGCGGGTTGGGCGCCCTCACCGGCACCGGCCCCAACTTGCAGGTGGTCATGGGCGGCACCGCGGAGGCCTGCAACGTGTACTGGTGGACCGCCGAGGCCGCGACGATGACGGATGCGGTGTTCGCGGGCAACGTCCTCTCGGGGACCGCCGCCACGATGACCGACACGAGCTGGGAAGGGCGAGCCTTGGCGACGACCGACGTAGCACTCACGGACTCGATCATCACCGGGTGCCTGGCGGAGGCGCCCCCGTCCCTGCTCGAGATTCCGACCCTCGGGCCGGGCGCCATGGCGAGCCTCGTCGCCCTGCTCGCCGCCATCGGGCTGCTCGTCCTCCGGAGGCTCTCCATATAGGGCTCGCCGAAGTCGGCGCGGCGAGGTTCACCGAAACGCCGGCCGCTCCTCGGCGTTCGTCATGCGCAGCCTTTGGAGCAGCGCTGCAGCACCAGCACCCCGTTGTAGACCAGACGGCCCCCGTACAGGTCCTCCTCGTGGGCGTCACAGCAGCGCGACGACGAACCGGCCGGCGAGCGTCGCCAGCACGCTGCCGACCGCGTAGGCGGCGGCGTAGCTGATCGCGGGCTCGTTGCTGTCGGATGCGCGGCGGAGCGCCACCAGCGCCGCCGACGAGGTGAGCCCGCCGCAGACGCTGCCCCAGGCGTCGAGCGGCTGCAAACCGAGCAGCCTGCGGGCCGCGAAAACCGACGACAGCACCGTGATCGAGGTCACCAGCGCCGCGCCCGCGAAGACCGTCCCGAAGACGACACCGGACTGCCCTCCCATCAGGGGGCCGTTGCCGGCCCGTACTCCGGTCTCGGCCACGAACAGCAGGATGCCGAGATCCCGCACGAGCTGGCGCGCCGCGGGCGGCACGTGCGCCGAGACCGGGCCGAGGTGGCGAAAGCGGCCGAGGAGCACCCCCATGGTCAGCAGGCCGACCGCCGTGCCGACCGCCGCGCTCTCGCCGAGGAAGGGCAGCGGGACGGCGCCGATCAGCAGGCCGAGCAGGATGCCGCCGGCATACACCGCCAGGTCGGTCTCGCGCCCGGTGCGCTCGAAGCGACCGAGCGCCGCCGACGCCGCGCGCACGTCGTCCCGCCGCCCGCTGACCAGCACCACGTCGTCGCGCTGGAGCCGCAGATCGGCGGCGGGCTCGAGCGACACCCCGCCGCGATGGACCTCGGTGACCAGGCAGCGGAAGCGGTCGGTGAGCTGGAGCTGGGCGAGGGTCCGTCCGATCGCATCCCGACGGGTGACCTGGATCGCACGTGGCGAGGCCATCGCGTCGCGCAGCTCGTCGTCGAACACTTCGCCGCCGACCCGGCGCTCGAGCTCGCGGAGCTCGTCGAGCCGCCCCCGCGCCATCACCCGGTCGTTGCGTTCGAGCACGGTGTGCGCGGCCGGCACCAGGAACTCGGAGCCCCGGTGCAGCCAGGTCAGAACGCAGCCGGTGCGCGCGGTGAGCTGCAGCTCGGCGAGCGACCGGCCGACCGCGTCGTCGCGCTCGACCACGAAGACCCGGCTCAGCTCCGGACCGCGTGGGCGACGCTCCTCCTCTTCCTGGGCCTCGGCCCCGTGGTAGAGAGTGTCGCCCATCCACCTCGGAAGAAACTGCACGAGCAGCGTCACGCTGAACAGCCCGATCGGGTACGAGAGCACGAACGCGACCGACAGGGGTCCGGCCGGCGCGCCGGCCTCCGAGGCCACGGCGTAGGCCGGGGCGCTGGTCAGCGCCCCCGCCAGCAGGCCGGCGGTCGCCCCCGCCCCGAGGTCGAGCAGCCGGCCGAGCAGGAGCGCGATCGCGAGCGCGCCGCCGTTGACGGCCGCGGCGACCGCGGCGAAACGCCACGCGCGCCCCGACTCGACCGCGGCGAACAGGCGTGGCCCGGCCTCGAAACCGACCGAGTAGATGAACAGCGCGAAACCGAAGTCGCCGAGGGTGACCGGCGGCTCGACCGCGCCGTAGAGCCGGTCCCACGAGAGGCCGAGGGCGCCCAGCAGCAGCGCGACGAGCAGCGTGCCGCCGGCCGGTCCGGGAGAGAGCCCGCGCCACTCGAGGCGGCCGATGAGGAACCCCGCCGCCACCACCAGCATGAGCCCGGCCAGCGGGATCGTGTTGAGGATCTCGATGAGCTCTCGCACCTGTCGACTCGCAAGCTGTGCTTCGGAGTTTCGCCGTCAGTCGGGCCAGCTCCACGGGGGCTCGTCGAGGCTGCGCTGGCCGACGACGGCGGTCGCGCCGAGCTCCTTGGTGAGCTCGATCGTCCGGCAGGTCTCGGACTCCTGGAGCGCCGAGACCAGGCGCGCGGAGTGGGAGACGACCCAGACGTGGGTCTCGCGCGAGGCGCGCACCAGCAGTCTCGCCAGCGCTGGGATCAGGTCCGGATGAAGACTCGTCTCCGGCTCGTTGACCACCATCAGCGGCGGCGGTCGCGGGGTGAGCAGCGCCGCGGTCCACAGCAGGAAGCGGAGGGTGCCGTCGGAGAGCTCCGAGGCCTGGAGCGGGCGCAGCAGGCCCTCCTGCTCCAGCTCGACCGCGAAGCGACCATCCTCGCGCACGACCACCTCGAGGCGCGAGCCGGGGAAGGCGTCGGCTACCGTCCGCTCGAGCGCCTCCCGGTCGCCGATCTCGCGCACGGTCTGGAGCGCCGCAGCGAGATCGCGGCCGTCGTGGTGAAGGATGGGCGTGCGGGTGCCGAGTCGGGGCTGCCTCGCCAGCGCGTCGGGGTCGGTGCGGAACTGGTCGTAGAAGCGCCAGCGCCGGATCGCCTCGCGCAGGTGATGGACCTCCGGCATCGCGGCGGGGTGCGCGGTCTGGTCGAACAGGCTGTCGGCGGCCGAGACGTCGCCGGCGATCACCTTCCACTCGCGGTCCTCGCGGCTTCGCACCATCGAGCTCTTGCGCTCGACCAGAAGGCTCGCCGGCCGGGCCACCGGGCCGGCCCAGATCGCCTCGTGCTTGATCTCGGGGTCGAGCGCGAAGGCCGAGCTCGACGGCGGCGGCAGGCCGAGCGCGATCGAGTAGCCGAGGTCCTCGCCGAGGAGGTCCTTGCCGACGAAACCCAGCCGGAGCCGCACCGTCTTCGAGCGTGGCCCGCCGGCCACTCCGACCTCCCCCGAGCGCATCCGCCGCGAGAGATCCTCCGGTCCCGCCCACAGCGTCGACTCGAGCCCGCCCTCGCGTGCCAGCGCCCGCACCACCCCGCCGCGGCCGGTCTCGGCGAGCAGACGCAGCGCCCGGTAGAGGTTGGACTTGCCGCTGCCGTTGGCGCCAGTGACGACGGTCAGCCGCCCCATCGGCAGCGCCAGGCGCAGCAGCGAGCGGTAGTTGGCGATGGCGAGGACGTCGATCATGTCCCCGGAGGCTCCGCGCGAGACCACCGGCCAAGGACCTCCGTGCCCGCCGCTGCGGTGCGATCGAGCGTCGAGGTCATGGTTGCGAAATCATGGTCGCGAGGTCATGGTCGCGAGGTCACGTCGACGGATGCCCGAGCGAGCCAATCCGCCAGGTGAACGACCCCCGGCAGCACCACGCGGGGACCGTAGCGCCGCAGCTCTCGCGCCGGCAGCGCGCCCCCCTCGACGCCGACCGCGGCGCAGCCGGCGTTCGCGGCCATCTCGAGATCGTGACGGCTGTCGCCGATCACGATCGCCTCCTCGGGTCTCACCCCGAGCTCGTCGAGGATCTCGTGGACCATCGCCGGGCTGGGCTTGGGGGTCGTCTCGTCGGCCGTTCGGCTGGCCAGGAACAGCCCGCTCACCCGCTGGCCGGTGCCGTGGCCGAAGTCGCGCTGGAGCCCGGCACGCCCCTTGCCCGTGGCCACTGCCATCCAGTAGCCGTCGGCGTGGAGCCTGGTCAGCGCCTCTTCGACGCCTGGGAAGAGATCGGCGCGCGCATGCCAGCGATCGATCCACAGCCTCCCGTAGCTCTTGCGCACGCACCTGCGCACGTCGTCCGCAGCGTCGGGGCACCACAAGCGGATCGCCTCGTCGAGCCCGAGCCCGACCGAGGCGCGCACCGCGCCCGCGGTCGCCTCGAGCCCGTGCTCGGCGGCCGCCTCGAGCGCGCAGCCGATGATGCTCCCGATCGAGTCCCGGAGCGTGCCGTCCCAATCGAAGATCAGCAGCCGGTACGGTCGGCCGTCGTTCGAGCTGAGCAGATCCAAGCAAGCTCCTTCCACCGAGGTCGGCGACAGGGTATCCGACGACGAACCGCGCACGCCGGCTCCCGGTCCTGCTCGTGGCCTTTCGGCTCCGATGGCCACTCTGGACAGATCCATCGTCGCGGCCACGCTCTGCCGGCCGATCGATGGGTGGAGGACGCAGGAACTGCCCGAGTCGTCGCGACTCAGCTCGAGGAGTACCAGCGGTACCCGTGGCGCTGCTCCTCGTCGGCCGCCTCGAGCAGCTCCATCGTCCGGGCCAGCCGATGGTGCGCGCACGCCACCAGCAGCGCGTTGAGCAGCGCGACCGGAGCGGCGTACGAGGCGCTGAACGAGTCGGTGTCGGCGGTGGAGAGGAAGTGCTCGTCGCTGAAGCGCGTGATCGGAGAGAGCACGGTGTCGGTGATGCCGACGCAGTAGGCGCCGTTCTCCTTGGCCTGGCGCAGCCCCTCGACCGTCTGGCGCAGGCCGCGCCCGAAGCTCACCCCGATCGCCAGGTCCTTCGGTCCGAGCAGCCGCGCCAGGTGGTTCGACCGGCCGGGTGTGGTCGCGCTGAGGCAGGCGACGCCGACCAGCACCAGATGGGACTCGAGGTAGTGAATCAGGCTGATGGCGAGATCGCCCCCGAACAGGACGACGCGCGCCGCTTGGTGGATGCGGGCCGCAACCGCCTGCAGTCGCCGCACGTCGAGCCCGGCCCGCAGCGCCTCGAGGTTCTCGATGTCGTGCTCCATGCAGCGCTCGATCGCGGCCGCGGCCTCCCCGGGCGACGGCGAGGTGCGCATCCGGTCGAGCGAGGTGGCGTGGGCGATGGACAGCTCGTGCAGGTAGTGCTGGAACTCGCGATACGAGCGAAAGCCCATCGCCTTGACGATGCGCAGGGTCGTCGCCGGATCCGATCCGAGCTCGGCCGCGAGCTGGCGCACGCTCATCAGCACGTGCCGCCTCGGGTTCTCGAGAGCGGGGCCGATGATGGCTCGCCGGCGCTCGCTCAGCCGCGCGGCGAGATCGTGGGGCGAGGAGAAGGCTCCAGCCGACCGCTTCGCGGTCCCCTCCCCGGAAGCCTGGTCTCGAGCTCCGCGTGCTGCGGTCCTATGGGGCATCGGCGCTCGCCGTCTCCTTACCCGAGCCTCCAGCCCAGCAGGTTGTAGGTCTGGAGGATCAGCACGAACGCGACCCCGGCGAGCGCGACCAGCGTGTAGCGCAGCCGCCCCCACAGGCCCCAGAACCCGCACCGCCAGACGATCACGGCGGCGACCACGACCCCGAGAGTCAGCAAGGCGGCGAGCACGCCGAGCGACAGCACCGCCCGCAGAGCGCCGGTCTCCCCCACCAAGATGCTCTCGCTCGAGGAGCCCACCGCCGCGAGGCCGACGGCGAAAGCGACGGCCACGATCGCCATCAGCAGGGCGAGGAGGCGCGCCCGGCGCTCCCCGCGCTCCTCGACGGGCGCCTTGTAGCGCCGGCGCAGGAACCAACGGATCGGGAAGGCCACGATGAACAGGAGGAAGATCGCGAGAACCGCCACCAGCAGGGGGAGATGGATCGTCGGCGATGCCAGCCCCCCCACCCGCTCGAGGACCATCATCGGCAGGAACGACAGGAAGACGTGGGTGACCTTCCCCTCGTCGCTCTGCCGGTACGCGAGCTCGGCCGAGCCGTCGAGCTCGCGGTAGAGGCCGCCCCCGACCGGCCGGAAGCGCTGCGCGCCGAGCGGGCTCTGCAGCACCAGCTCGCCTTCAGCCGCCGCCAGCGTCACCGGGGAGGCCAGGCGCATCACTTTCTCGAAGGTCGTGTAGGAGCCGCGGTTGAACCGGTAGACGCCCGCGATGCGCTCGATCTCGTCCTGGTCCGCCTCGACGAAGGTCGGCGGCTCCACCGGGAAGTAGTGGTCGAGGAACGCCTCGAAGAACGGGCCGAACGAGACCTCGCCTCCCGCTGCGGTGTTGTAGGAGACGAAGACGCCGAGGTCTTCGGACGGGATCAGCGCCATGTCGGTGTGGAACCACGCGGTGTCTCCGCCGTGGCCGACCGCGCGCACGCCGTGCGAGCTCTTCTCGTAGAAGCCGAGGGCGAAGCCGTTGAGGCGCTCGTCGTGGGTGAACTCGCGATCGAGCATCCGCTCGACGGTCTCCTCCTCGAGGATGCGACCGTCGCCGTAGCGCCCCCCCTGGAGGAAGGCGAGCATGAACTTCGCCATCGCCCCCGCGCTCGCCGAGATCGAACCGGCTGGCGCCGCTCCTTCGATCATCTCGAACTCCTTCTCGGCGTCCGCGCCGGTGCCGGCGTATCCCTTCGACATGGAGGGCTCGAGCCGCTCGGGGAGCGGCTGGTGGGCGGTCGCGTAGTCCATGCCGAGAGGCTCGAGGATGTGGCGGTCGACGTAGTCCTCCCAGCTCAGTCCCGAGATCCGCTCGACCACGTGGCCGGCGAGCACCGTGCCGTAGTTGGAGTACGCCGAGAAGGTCCCGGGCGGCCGCACCCGCGCCGGCATGTGCTCGACCAGGTAGTCGCGCCGGCTGAGCTCGGTCTCGCCGAACAGGGCCAGCGCGCGGTCCTCGAAGCCCGGGGTGTGGGTCATCAGGTGGCGCATGGTGATCGGCGGCAGGTCGCGCGGCAAATTGCCGGCGCCGAGCTCGAAGTCGACGTAGGTCTCGACGTCGGCGTCGAGGTCGATCTCGCCCTGCTCGACGAGCTGCATCACGGCCGTCCAGGTGAAGAGCTTGCTGACCGAGCCGATGCGGAACAGCGTGCGCTCGGCATCGACCGGCTCGCGCGCCTCCCGGTCGGCCCAGCCGTAGCCGCGCGTGAGCATCACGCTGCCGCCGCGAACCACGGCGACGGTGGCACCGACGATGTCGTGATCGGCGCGGTGAGCGGCCATCAAGCCGTCGAGGAAGGCGCCGAGCTCGGCCACATCGGTCGGTCCGCGGCGCGGCGGGGCCTCCGGGTCGGCCGTGACCGCGCCCTCCTCCTCGGTGGCCGCGGCGTCCTGCTCGGCGGTCGCCGTCTGCTGGCTGAAAACCGGCGCCGGGCTCGCCGCGAGCGTCACGATCAGCAGGACGGCCCCGCGCCATCCGACGCGGGCGCCGAGCCGACCGCGCCCTCTTGCTGGCGAGAGGCTAGCGGGCTCGTGGTTGTCACCACTCCCCAGCGAGCGGCGGGGCGAGGCGCGGTCATACCACGAACCCGCTAGCTCATGTTCCCCGCCCAAGCGCCGCAAGCAGCGCGGGCTCAGGTCGACTAGGCACGAGAACCGCTGATCCACGTCGTTTAGGTGCTGCTTGATCGAACTTTGACCGTTTTGTGAACTTCCCGCTGGCCTAGTCGACCTAGAACTCAAGACGGACTCCGATCTGACCCTCCCGCCCGGGCAGCACCTGGAGCGGCTCGCCGAAGCCCACGAGCCGCCCCGGGATGTTCTCCACGGCGGCCGGGTTCTGCTCGTTGGTGACATTGAAGAACTCGATCAGCAGCAGCCCCCGGAAGCGCTCGCCGAGCGGGAAGCGCCAGCCCGCCCGCAGGTCCAGGCTGGTGTAATCCGGCGACTCGAAGCGGTTGCGCTCGATGCTCTTGTCGTTGCCGTTGAAGTTCAGGTTGCCGTCGACGTCGAGCGGCTCGTCGGTCCCGCGGCTGAACGGGAAACCGCTCTGGTAGCGGAGGATCGCCGCCAACTCGAAGTCGAGGGGGAGGTGCAGCATGCCGTAGAGCAGCGCGGTGTGCTCGAGCGCCAGGCCCGAGGTGCCCCGGTCGAGGTCGGGGCCGTTGTAGAAGGTGCCCGCCTGCGGCACCGGGTTGCCGTTGCCGGCCGTGAACGGACCGTCGGCGTTGGACTGGCCGGTGGTCGGATCGAAGACCTCGGGGACGATGCCGATGAAGCTGTCGGAGGGATAGCCCGGGCCGGTGCCGTCGACCAGCGAGCCGGAGCCGAGCTGCGACACCCGCAGGTTGTCGACCGCGTCGGTGTAGGTGTAGTAGGCGGAGAGAGCCCAGCGATCCGCGAAGCGCTTGTCGAAGGTGAGGGTGACCGCGTCGAGCTCCCCCTCGAACCAGGGTCCGAAGCCGTTGATCTCGACCGAGCGGCTCGGCTCCTCGAAGGTGCGCTGGTTGCCCGGGATGCGGGAGATGAAGGCCAGGTTGGTCTGGCGCACTCCGAGGATGTCGTTCATCTCACGGTGGTGGTAGTCGAGGCCGACCACCATGTGGCGGCCGAGCTGGCGCTGCAATCCGAGGTGCCAGGCGTCGGTGCTCGGCGTCTCGAAGCTGGGGTCGAGGGTGACCGGAGCCTGCCCGGGCGGAACGCCGGTGTGCGACAGCACCCCGAAGGAACCCCAGAACCACTCGAACCCCGGCGGCAGGGGGACGGCGGCGGTGACCTGAGCCAGGTACTCGTCGGGAGTGAGGCCGGTGAGCTCCTGGACGTTGTCGACGGTGACCACCGTCTCGCCGGGCACCGGTGAGCGGCCGGGCGCGACCAGGTTGTTGAGGCGGTCGTTGCCGATGTGGGGGAAGGGTCCGAGCGGGCAGGGGACGCCGCCGGCCGAGATCTGGGCGTCGGAGAGCGTCGGGTTGATGCACAGCCCGAACAGGACCGGCGCGATCGTCGTCACGTTGTTGAAGAGCTGCGGGTACGAGAACGGCTGGATGACGAACCGGCTCGAGCCGCCGAAAGGCGGGACGTTGCGCACCAGGCCGAGCCGGAAGCGGTCGTAGAAGACGCCGTAGCTGCCGCGCAGCACGGTCTTCTCGTCGATCGACCAGGCGAAGCCGAGCCGGGGTCCGAAGTTGTCCGAGTCGTCGAACTCCGCGTCGTAGTCCCAGCGCACGCCCAGGTTCAGGACGAGGTTTTCGCCGATCTGCCAGTCGTCCTGCACGTAGGCGCCGGTGTAGTCGTTGCGCAGCCGGATCAGGTCGTCCTCCGGGGCCAGCCCGCCGACGGTGGTCAGCGTGAAGAACCCGGAATTGACCGGGCCGAAGCGCACGAAGTTCTCCTCGGTCGCGAAGAGCTGGTTCGACAGCAATCTCGCCTCGAGCCCGTCGACCTGCGTGCGCAGGAAGTCGATCCCTGCCTCGAACAGGTGATCCTCACCCAGCGTCTTCGATCCGCTGACGCCGGCCGCCGTGTACTCCTGGTCGATCTCGCCGGCCCCGATCGACGATCCGAACGACACCGTGCCGAGATCGCCGAAGACCTGGAAGGTGTTCGGCGAGCTGAAGATGTTGAAGGCCGTCGACGGGCCGGCCTCCGGGTGCGCCGGACCGTTGAGGCTCGTCTCGTCCCGATACTGCGCGAAAGCCTCGAGCACCCAGGGGTCGCCCGCTCCGAGCAGCGAGACGTCGCGCAGCCCGATCATGGTGCGCTCGTCTTCGAAGTTGCGGCGGGTCGACGGCAGGCTCGCCGCCGACGAGAGCGGCAGGAAGTCGCCGAGCTCGCCGTCGGTGTAGCTGACCTGCTGGGTGAGGCGGTGGGCATCGCCGATCTGCTCGTCGAGCTTGACGAACAGCCGGGTCTGCTCGTCGCGGGTGGGATCGTCGAACGACCTCTCGAAGTCGCGGATCAGCGCGGGGGTCGCCGGTGGGAAGCTGAAGTTGAGCTGGCGGTCCTCGTCGATCCGCTCTCCCGAGGCGAAGAAGAACACGTCGTCGGCGAGCGGACCGCCGACGTTGAGCCCGAAGTTCTGGCGCTCGAGCTCGGGGGCGTCCTGGTCCTCGTCGAGGCTGTTCGAGGAGTCGAGGCTGTCGTCGCGAGCGTAGACGAAGCCGAGGCCGCGCCACTCGTTGGTGCCGCTCTTGGTCACCACGTTGATGACGCCGCCGCTGCCGTGGCCGAACTCGGCCTTGTAGCCGTCTGTGATGACCTCGAACTCGAAGATGGTGTCCTGGTTGAACTGGACCGCGGCGCCGCCGCCGAACTCGTCGCGGTTGGGCATGCCGTCGACCAGGTAGATGCTGTTGCCGGCGCGCTCGCCCAGGATCGGCGTCGCCGAATCGGAGCCCTCGTCGGCGGCGCGGTTGACGGTGACGCCGGGCACGAGCTGCAGCAGGTCGAGGTAGTTGCGCCCGTTGACCGGCAGGTTCTCGATCTCGGCCGGCGTCACCACCGTGCCGGTGCTCGAGCTCCTGGTCTCGATCAGCGCCGGCTCGGCGGTGACCGTCACCGTCTCCTCGATCGAGCCGATCGCGAGCTCGGCGTCGAGCGTCACCGTGCGGTTGAGAGCGATCTCGAGGTCGGTTCTCGACATCGTCGAGAATCCCTCGGCCGAGATCGTCACGGTGTAGGTGCCGGGAGGAAGCGCCGGGATCCGGTAGTCCCCGCTGGCGTCGCTGGTGGTGGTGCGCCGAACCGCGGCGCCCTCGGCGACGACCGAGGCGCCCGGGAGGGCATCGCCCTCGGGATCGGTGATCCTGCCTTCGAGCGTAGAGGTCGTCTGGGCGCTGGCGGAGCCGGCGACGAGCGCCAGCACGAAGAGCTGGAGCACCAGCCGCGCTGCCGCGGAAGCTCCGGTTCGAGAACGATCCGTCGGATGAACTCTGGTGGTCACGGTTCCAAGGACCTCCACGGTGGGCGGCGGTCGGGAGAGCTCAGGCGTGAACCCCGAGACCTTCGGGGGGCCAACCTGAGACCTCAGTCTTCAACCGCTGTGTCAAACGTTCCCCGATTCGCTTGGCGTGAAACAAACGTTTCAATGGCGGACAGGTTACGCCGGTGGCGAGTCGGCGTCAAGAATGGCGATCGGGGCGCAGAACAGCTCCCGATCTTCCGGCAGAGAAGCCGGGCGCGCGACGACGGCTTCGGGATCCTCCTGTCGCCGATCGCGCCCGCAGGGCGCACCGCGGACCCGAAGACGACACGCTCGACCGGACGCCTGGCGAGACGCCCGCGTACCCCGGCGACGGCGGGCGGGGGCTCCAGACTCCCCGGCCTCGCCGGACGACCGGAAGGTCGGCCACGACGAGAGCCGGAGACCGGGAACCCGGCCGGGGAGGTGGGCTCTACGGCTCTTCGACCCGCTTCGCCTCGAAGATGCCGTTGGGCTGGACGAAGCGAATGGCGGTGACGGCGCCATCGTCGTCGCGGACGAACTCGACGCTGAACCCCGGCATCCCTTGGAGCTCGAACTCGTTCTCGCGAATCGGCTCGAGCCGGTAGATCGGCTGTCCGGGCAGTGACAGCGTGAGCTGGTCGCCGCTGCGCGCCACCGTCGACCTCTGGGTGCTCGACTCGTAGACGCCCACGAACTGGTCGAGGTACTCCCCCTCGAACAACCGCGGGTCGGGCTGGCGCTCGAAGACGATGGCGTCGACCGCCGCCTCGAGCTGCGCCTCGAGCTCGCTGATCTCGCCGTTCACGTCGAGGCGGAAGATGATCTTGGTGTCGTCGAGCGCCGGATCGCCCCCCTCGAGCTTTTGCGCGTTGAAGGTGTCGTAGTGCCAATGCTCGAGCTCGGCCGGGATGCCGTTGTAGACCACGCTCAGGCCGTCGCCGCCCTGCGAGACCTCGACCTCCCCGTAGCCTGGGTGCGCGTAGGTCCCCGCGTACTCGGCGAGGTCGTGGCTCGGCGAGGTCCCCTCCTGGCGCTTCGCCTCGCTGCTCTTCTCCGCCTCGGCCTGGGCAGCGAGCGCCTCGGCAATCGCGTCGCGACCCTTCTGCAGGTAGTCGATCTCCTCCAGCCCGAGGACGCGGTCGATCACGGTTCGCGCGACGGCGGTCGGCAGCGGGTTCATGCCGGTGGCGTTGGTGTACGCGACGACGCCCAGCCCGTCGTGGGGCAGGAGCGCCACCCAGGAGATGAAGCCGTCGATGCCGCCGCCGTGCTGGACCACGAAATGGCCGCGGTGGGCCTCGGTCATCCAGCCGTAGCCATAGCCCATCGGCAGCGTCGTGCCGTCGGTGGGATAGGAGCCGGCGGCGATCTGGGGCGTGTGCATCGACTGTAGCGTCGCGGTCTCGATCAGCCGCTCGCCGCCGATCTCGCCGCCTCCGAGCTGGAGCCGGATCCACTGCGTCATCTCGCTCACCGAAGAGTTGATCGAGCCGGCGGGGCCGATGGTGTCGATGTTGCGGAAGGGGATCACGCGCGCCTCCTGGTCCTCGATGGCGTGCGGCGCGGCGTGGTTCGGGTCCTGCTTCGAGGTCTCGACCGAGAAGTTCGTCCGCTCCATGTCGAGCGGATCGAGGATGCGCTCGCGCACCAGCTCCTCCCAGCTCTTCCCGGTCACCCGCTCGGCGAGCAGGCCGGCGGTCATGAACATCAGGTTCTGGTACTGGAAGGTCTCGCCCAGGTCACGGCTCGGCTCGAGGTGCCGCAGCCGCGCGAACAGCTCCTCGCGCGAGTCCGGCGAGTTGTACCAGACCGCGTCGTGGCGCGGCAGGCCCGAGCTGTGACGCACCAGGTCCTTGACCTTGAGCCGCCGCGTCGCGTGGTCGTCGTGGAGCCGGAAGTCGGGGAGCAGCTCGATCACGGGCTGGTCCCACGAGATCTTCCCCTCGTCGACCAGGAGACCGAGGACGAAGGCCGCGAACGCCTTGGTGGTCGAGCCGATCGCGAACAGCGTGTCCTCGGTGACCGGCTCGCCGGTGCCGAGATCCCGCACGCCGTAGCCTTTCGCGAGGACGACCTCGTCGTCGGCCACCACGGCGAGCGCGAGGCCCGGCACCGAGAAGTCCTCGAGCGCTTGCTCGATGATCGGGTCGATCCCCTCGAGCGCCTCGCGCGCGCGGGTGGCGAGGTCGACGCCGCTGGTCATCGAGAACGGGAAGGTGGCGCCTCCCTGCGACAGGTCCCCCTCGACGACGTCGCCCGCCAGCGTCCCCTCGAAGGTCGGCTCGCCCGGGATGCCCGGGATGGCGAAGCGCACCGAATCGCCCTCGACCTCGATCCCCGCGAGCGGCACGTCGCGCAGGCCCTGCGCCGGGATCGAGATGTCGCCGCTCCAGCCGTCGGAGCCCGAGCGCAGGTCGACGTCGAACTCGAGCTCCTGGCCGGGGAGCTCGACGGTGCCGTTCCAGTGACCGGCGAGATCCTGGTCGGCGGCGAACGCCGCGGGGACGAGGAGCAGGGCGAGCATCACGCCTGCCGCACCGGTGGCGGGGCGATGGATGGGACCGTCGAGCCGGCGTGGGGAGCTTGTGCGAATCATGGGGACCTCCACGTGGAGTGACACACGGAACTTCTGCAGCAGCACCGTTGATCATACGAGCCGCTCGCCGGGGGATCTCGGAGCAGCCGACGGCTGATTCGCGAGACCGTTCACCGTCGTCTCGCTCTCAGGAGAGAGGATTCAACGACGCCAGAGCCCGGCTGCTGGCCTGCGAGTCCGGGTGCTGCTCGCCGCGGCTGGCGCGCCGACGAGCGAGCGCGTCCTCTGCCAGCCTTCGCGTCCGCCCGGGCTCTCTCTGCTCGAGCGCGATCGCAGCGAGCTGCGAGATGGCGGCCGCGGCGTGCGGGTGGTCATGCCCGAACTGTCGTTTGAAGCCGTCCCGGGCCTGCGCGTAAAGCCCGGCCACCTCCTCCGGCCTGCCGTCGGCGGGGAAGAGCCGATCGACGCTTCCGGATCCCCGTCGCCCAGGCCTGCAGGTACCGGGTGATCTCGCCAGTGGACACCCGCCTCGCAGTCTAGCGGTGTGCCCTGCTGAGCCCCTTTCTCTGCGGATTGCGTGAATTCAGTTTGAAAGACAGGGGCGTCGCCCGAGCCACCTTCTCCTGGTTACAACCGCAGCGAGGCTCGAGTCCGCGCGCCCCACCGCCGCGACCTTTCGCCTCTACACCCACGTCCTCTTCGCGGCGAAAAGGAGGTACCGATGCGGGAAACAGCGTGCACAGTGGGAGCCTCGGTCGCTTTGATCCTCGTGAGCGCCTCGGCGTTCGCACAGGTGGCTGATCGATCCGAGACCCCGACGTACACCGGCTGTCTGAGCGCCGAGGACGGGACGGTCTACGGCTTCGCGGAGGGCGCAGTGCCAGCCGTTGGCTGTGCTCAAGGGGATGGCCAGATCTCCCTGAGCGCAGGCGACGTGACCGAGGTCCTGGCGGGTGACGGCCTGTTGGGCGGAGCGTCGAGCGGGGTCGCGAAGTCCGACATCGCGCCTTCGTTCCAACTGCCCCAGGAATGCGACGAGGGCCAAGTCACCAAGTGGAATCCGGACACGGACAGCTGGACCTGCGGCGTCGATCTCGATACGACCTACGGCGCCGGTGCCGGGCTGCGCCTCGACGAAGCCAACAACTTCCACCTCGACCAGGGGGCGATCGCAGGGCCGGCCCAGGCGCACCAGGTGTGGGTGTCTCCGCAATGGCTGAGCCACGAGCGAACGCCCAAGGGAGGGCCGTTTCAATGCTCCCGACGTGCTGCCGGTCGTCTCGATCCTGAACCTCAACTTCGACGAGACGACGGGGGGAGAGGTCGAGGCGACCGTGTGGTGGCTCCGGAGCGACGGTCGGGTGACCAGCCGGTTCGCCCTGACCATACCGGGGGGGACGAGCGAGTTCGTTCCCCGGGTAGTGGTACCCGACGGGGTTTTCAGAGGTGGCTGGGTCCTGGTGACCGCCGACAAGCCGGTGCTCGTCGGCGGCCGACAGGAGATCCGCGACCACCTCTACCAGATGCCCTTCTTCCCTCTCGACTGCAGCAGGCCAGAGAACCTGGAGTGGATCTGCGTCCTCCACGCCGGTGCGCTGGAGGCCGGTGCGCTGGAGAATTGACGAGACGGAAACGGACCGAAGAGCCGGATCGCTCCGAAGGCGCAACTGCGCATCCAGGGGACGAGCATGCCCCGTAGGAGAAAACACCAATGCTCGAACGAATACTGATTCTCTCGAAGCCGGGCGTTCAGTCGCTCCACTGGAACTCCTCGAGCCGGCGAGCCACCACCCGCGAGTGCCACCGCGGATTCATCCGTTCGAGCAGCGGCAGGTCGCGACTCCGCAGCTCCCTCACTTCGACCCCCGGGAGCGCCAGCGCGGGGGGCTCGCGACCGCCTGGCTCCCAGCTATAGGCGACGTAGCGCGAGTGGACGAGGCCGAGGGGCGCGATCCAGGCGAGCCTCGCCCATCCGACGTTGGCGAGGCCGTCGCTCAGCCGACGACGGATCAGCCGACCGAGCCGCGGCCGCGGTCGGCGCGCGCCCCGAGAGAGCGCGTCGCTCTGTGCCGCCAGCGGGCTCCGGTAGGGCCGGGTCGGCGCCGCCGCGACTCCCGCGGGATCGGCACGCTTGGGATCGCGAGGTGACATGGGCGGAGCGCGATCGATTCTACGGGACCGCGTCTCGGCCCCGCGAGCTCTTTTCGGGCCTGCTCGGGTCACTTCGAGGGACGACCAAGAGCGAGAAAGGTGGGGCGGCGATGGTGTCGTGCGGACGAGACGGGTGGGTCAGTCGGCGCCCTCGAGCAGCTCGTACATGCGCGCCACCTCGAGGCGCAACACTGCGGGGAAGGTGAGCTGGAATCCGGCCCAGTCCTCCCAGCCGTCGAAGTCGACTTCGGCGATCGCCTCGTCCACCGTGAGCCCCCGCGCGTGGAAGCCGGCGACCTGGTCCCAGTACTGGCGCAGGTACTGCTTGGAGCGCTCGAGCACCGCGCGATCGCGCACCGGCGGCCCGTGTCCTCCGACGAGCACGTCGGCGTCGAGCGTGGCGATCGCCTCGAGAGTGGCGATCAGCTCACGAGGGTAGCCGTCGCCCAGGTACTGCGCTCCGGGGTAGAACAGGTCGCCAGTGAAGGCGATCCGCTCTGCCGGTAGGAACACGACCAGATCTCCGCCGGTGTGCCCGCGACCGAGGTGGAGGATCTGGATCTCGCGATCTCCTCGATGGAGCGTCATCTTCTCGGTCAGCGTGACGTTCGGCGGTGTGGGATCGATCTCGTCCAGCGCGGCCAGGTGGCGACGCTGCATCGCGAGCTGAGCCTCGAGCCGGGGACGCTCCTCTTCGCCGGCCGTAGGCAGCCGCTCCTCGAGCGCCGCGATCTGGGGAGCGACGACGTCGGGGCTGCCCAGCCTGCGGTAGGTCGGCTCGGAAAGGACGTCCCCCAGCAGACGTTCGCGCGTGTACTCGTGGCCGATGATCTCGATTCCCTCGGGGAAGGCCTGGTTGCCGTGCGCGTGGTCGAAGTGGAAGTGGCTGTTGACCAGATAGCGCAGGGGCTTGCCGGTGAGTGCGCGGACGGTGTCGATCAGGGTACGCGCGGCGTCGGGCGTGATGTGCGAGTCCACCACCAGCACGTCCTCTTCGTTGACCACCACCAGGGCGTTGCTCGCCACGTTCACGGCGCCCGTGCCGGTCGCGAAGTACACCCCGGGGGCGAGCTCTTCGAGAACGTGGGTCTCGGAGCGCAGTGTTCCGTCGACCTCCTCCAGCGTGGCGCTCGAGGCCGGCGGGGCGGCCGCTGTCGCAGCAGCGATGTCGGGGACCCGCTCGGCACAGCCGAGCGCGGCGGCAAGGGTCGGAAGGAGCAACGCGAGCTCGAAGAGTGACGGGCGCATGATCGAGGGTCTCCCTGTCGTAGCTGCCTCCACTGTGCCACAGCACCTGCGCCACCGACCTCCGATGGTCGGCCGAACAGACTCTGGCGGCCCGTTGCAGAGCTCCCGGGGAGTGCTGAGATCCTCCGGATGGCGCCTCAGGATGGCGAGCTCCTCGCCGGTGTCGCCCGCGCATCCGGTCGAGGAGGAGAAGCCGTCCCACGAGCAGGACCGCTTCCTCCACCCCCGAGGTCTACGGCGAGACCGCCGAGCGGAGAGTCGCGGCGGCCACCGTGAGGTTGCGCCGGCAACCGGCCGGCTCGCAGCGCTGAGCGGGCGGCAGCCGAGAAGGGGCGACAGCCTCCTCGTGGGACATCGGCCGCGAGTCGAGCGAGCGGCGCCGTGCCGTGAGCCCGTTCGGCTCCCATTTGCGTGAGGAACTGTGGAGACAGATCGAGAGAGGAGGGCGCTATGCGCCACATGCTCGTCACCGTCATCTTGCTCGCCGCCGCCTCCGCGACCTTCGCCTCGCGGGTGGAGATCATCCTCGACGTCTCGGGTTCGATGGCGGCAGCCGCCGGCGATCGCAGCCGCATGGAGGTCGCCCGCGAGGCGGTCGCGGCCACGGTGGCCGCCATACCGTCCGAGAGCATCGTGGCGCTGCGACTGTACGGCCACCGGATCGACAAGGACGACCGCGCAGCCAGCTGCCGCGACACCGAGCTGGTCATCCCCTTCGGACCGGTGGATCCTGCGCGGTTCGCGGCCGTCGTCGACGCTGCCGCGCCGCGCGGCCAGACGCCGCTCGCCCATTCGCTGGAACGGGCCGCCGAGGACCTCTCCGAGCACGATGAGCCCGGAGCGGTGGTGCTGGTCTCCGACGGCGAGGAGAGCTGCGGCCGAGACCCGCGGGAGGTCGCTTGCCGGCTGGCCGCCGACGGCCTCCCGTTGACCGTCCACACGGTCGGCTTCGCGGTCGACGCCGCCGCCCGCCGGCAGCTCGAGGCGATCGCAGCCTGCACCGGCGGCGAGTACCGCGACGCGGGGGATGCCGCCTCCCTGGCGGGCTCGCTCCAGGACCTGGTGCAGGCGTCGCTCGTCCTCGACCGCGAGCGGCAGGCGGTGGGCTCGGAAGTGCGCGGCGGCGACGGCTTCGACACCGCGGTCGAGCTGAGCCCCGGCGCGCTCCACCGGCTGGATCACCATCAGAAGCGCGGCCAGGAGGACTACTTCGCCGTCGAGGTCGCGGCCGGTCAGAAGCTCGTCGCCTCGATGCAATCGCACGAGGCGGGCATCGCCATCACCGGCGACCGCGCCCGAGAACAGGAACACAGCTCCTGCGCCGGCATCGCCGTTCACGGTCCCGACCGCCAGCGGATCGGGTCGCGCTGGGGTCACCAGCCGGGCCAGCAGGTCGGTGTCGAGGTGCCGGTGAGCGACGGCCAGGGAGGACGCTTCTTCGTGCTGGTCGGGCCGATGACCTGCCCGGGTGACCAGCACCAGGACTCACGATTCCAGGTCGAGCTGTTCGACCAGTTCGACGCCGGCAGCGGTACCGACGCCGGGGACAGCCGCCTGAAGGCGGCGCCGATCGAGGCGGGCGAGCATCGCGGGTGGCTGCACGCCAACGACGAGAGCGACTACCTGCGCTTCGATGCGGGAGAGGGACCCGCCTACGGCGTCACGCTCACGCCCGAGCAGCCGGACAAGCACCTGCAGCTCACCGTCTACGACCGCGACGGCAACGAGCTCGCGGCGGCCGGTCATGCGCTCGACCAGCCGGGAACGACGCTGCGGCTCGAAGGCCTCCGGCCACCGGCCGGCGCCGCCTTCGTAGAGGTGGCGACCCATCGGATCGGCAAGTTCGAGTCCGGAAAGCTGGAGAGCGCCTATTCGCTGGTCCTGACCGAGACGCCCGTGGCGGCGGAATCTTCCACCGCATCCGAGGCCGAGGACCCGGAGACCGAGGCGCGGTCCGACTCCGATCCAACGCCCGTCGAACGTCAAGAAACGGAGGATCCGGCGTCGCCGCTGCCCACGCCTGTGCTCTGGGCCGTGGTCGGGGCCGCGATCGGAGGGCTGCTGCTGGTGTCGGGCGCAGTCGCCGTGCGCATCCTTCGCCGCTGATCGAGACGCCGCTGATCGAGACGCAAGCGGAGCTTCACTCCTGGTCGGACGCCAGGTCCCGCCGGCCCCGCTCGCTGGCGAGCGCGGCGTGACGGAGGATGTTGCGGCCCATCGAGGACGGCTGAGCCTCCGAAGCTGCACGGTAGACCTCGGCGCGCTTGGCGTGCACGGCGGCGTCCTCTGGAGCAGCATGGTGGGCGGACTCGACCAGGTGGCAGGCGAGCGCCCAGCGACCCTCGCCGAGGAGCTCGTCGACCCTGGCGAGGACCTGCTCCGCGCCGCCGGCGAGCGCCACCCACTCGGCGGCGAGCTCGGGGCGCGGCGCCGGCAGCAGCGTGTCGTACTCGCCGTCCCACCAGCCGGCGTAGCGCCGCCAGACCATCCGCACCAGGAAGGCCGGGTCGTCGTAGATCGGCCGCAGGTAGGGGCGCTCGAGCAGCTCGGAGGGGAGCGACGCCGCGAGGTCGATCTCGCGCAGCACGCGATCGAGCGGCCAGCCGCGGTTCATGGCCGCCAGGGTCCGGCCCTCGATCTCGCGCAAGAGGAGCGCGGTGTCGGCGAGCGCCTGGACGATCCGCTCGCGCCCCAGGATCGGCAGCCCGTGGCCCGGCAGCAGGATCTCGGCACCGAGCGTCGCCATCCTCTCGAGCGCGCCCGCCCAGTCGCTGACGAAGCGCTGGACCTTCTGCGGGTTGCCGGCGTTGGGCACCGCCCAGATGAAGAGGTCGCCGGTGTGCAGCCATCGGCGCTCGGGGATCCAGGTCCAGGCGACGTCGTCGGTCTCGCCTCGCGCGTGCTCGAGATGAAAGGAGAGCTTCCCGACCCGAAAACCGAGCCGCCTCTCGAACACCACGTCCGGGTAGCGGTAGGAGGAGGGCCACCGGAAATGCGGCGCGTCGATCGCGAACTGGCGGCGGTTGATGGCCGTGTTGAAGCCGAGGGTGGCCAGGTAGCGATCGAAGTGCCCCGGCAGCAGCTCGTGGGCGTAGACGGTGGGACGCGCCCAGCCGCGCTCCGCGGCCTCGGCGTCGAAGGGGGCCACTCCCATGACGTGGTCGACGTGGTGATGGGAGTAGACGGCCGCTCGCAGCGGCGCGTCGGGGCGCCAGGTTCGAACCGCCTGGTGGAGCCGCGCGGTGTCGAGGACGCTGCCGGTGTCGAGCAGCACCAAGCCTCCTCCACCGCCGCCACCATCGTCGTCAGCATCGTCGCCGCCACCATCGTCACCATCGTCACCATCGTCGCCGCCATCATCGCCACCATCGTCGTCGGCGGCGCAGTCGACGGCGTACATGCCGGCGATGCCCTTGAGCGCGAGCAGGCCCGGCGCGAGCTCGGTCGCGCCCGCGTAGTGGGTGTGGACGGGATGGTGCTCGAACTGGAGGTCGAGCTCGCCGCGCCAGGCGCGCTCGGCGAGATCCAGCAGGTCGGTCATCGCCGGCCGCGCCATGGGTCGGAAGGTTTCATCACGCTTCCTCTCCTCTCGTCTCGGCTCGTGCAGGCTGGATCCTGCCCGCTGGCTGGAGATCGCGGAGACTGCCCTGGCGCCGATCGGCCGACCAGGAGATCGGCCGCCCCGGAAGACGACGTCGCGAGCGCCGGCCGGGGCGTCATCGGCCGCCGCTCCCGGGCAGTGTCGGCAGCCGCCTGCGGCTGCGCCGCTCGTTCCACTGCAGGTCGAACCTCGCCTCGGCGCCCGCGACCTCGAAGCGGCCGCGCATCGCGTGGCACCCGTAGATCCTCCCGCACTCGAGGTAGAAGCCGAGCGCGATCTGGAGGTCCTCCACGTCGAACCGCGGCTTGTCGCTCAAGACGACCCGGCAGGAGGTCCCGTCCTCCCCGAGCACCACCTCGGAGCGCCCTTCGCTGTAGAGCATGTGGTGAAGCCGCGACAGCCGGGAGAGGAAGTCGGCGTAGGTGCCGGCGCGAAAAGCACGGTAGGTGGTGTCGAGGGCACGGCGAGCCGTGTCGCCGCCCACCTCCTGCAGGCTCGACAGATCGCCGCCGAAGTGGCGGTCGGCGATCGCGCGCAGCAGGGCCACGTAGAGCGGGTGCGGGTACGGGTACCAGCTCGGTTCGAGGACTCGCACGAGCTCTGTCTTCCCCACCGCCGCGATCAGCGCCTGCTCGGCATCGGCGCCGAAGCGCTCCTCGACGAACTCGAGCTTGGAGCGGATCGAGCTGCCCTTGACCTCGAAGCTCACCGCTCCAGGCTCCGGCCCCGGCCCTCGGCGACCTCGTCGGCCTCGCCGGGCTTCGAATCAGCGCTCCGGCCGCGGTCCTCGAAGGAGGTCGCGATCTCCTCGAAGCGCTTCTTTCCGATGTCGGGGACCCTGGCGCCTTCCTCGGGATAGCCGACCACGAGGACCAGGAACGGTGTCTCGTTCGCTGGACGAGCGAGGATGTCGTTGAGGAAGCGCATCGGGCTCGGCGTATGGGTCAGGCACGCGAGCCCTGCGTGGTGGAGCGCCGCGATCAGGAAGCCGGTGGCGATCCCCACCGACTCCTTCACGTAGTAATGCTTGATCTTGCTGCCGTCCTCAGCGCGACCCGAGAGCTGGGCGAAGATCACGATCAGGTAGGGAGCGACCTCGAGGAAGGGCTTGTTGGCGTCGGTCTCGAACGGCTCGAGGGCCTCCAGCCACTCCTCGGGGGCACGCCGGCCGTAGAACTCCCGCTCCTCCGCCTCGGCCCCCTCGCGGATGCGGCTCTTGACCGCGGGGTCGGAGACGATGGCGAAGTGCCAGGGCTGCTTGTTGGCACCGCTCGGAGCCGTCGCCGCCGCCCTGACACAGTCCTCGATCACCTCGCGCGGCACCGTCCGGTCCGAGAAGTGACGGACGGTCCGCCGGCGACGAATCTCCTCGAGCCACTCCCGGGCTCGCTGCTTCATCTCGTCGAGCGGGTACTCCCTGAAGCTGGACAGCGGGATGTAGGCCAACGAGAGGTTCCGTCCGGTCGTTCGCGCGATCGGGTCGAGCTCGATCTCGCGCTCGGCGCTTCGAGCTTCGCGATCGCGGTCGAGGTCGCGGTCGAGGTCGCCCCCTGGGGCAAGGTCGACCTGCCCATCGTCCCGAGACCCGACGGATCATAGCGGCCACGCACGACGCCGGCGCGGCTTCCGCTGGCAGCCGCCCTCCCTCTCCGCGACCGCGACGGTCGGTGGCGGCGTCAAGCGGCGCTTCCATGCGCCGAGCCGGCGAGCTCGACGGCGCCGAGGCGGATCGTCACCGAGCAGCCCGTGGTCGAGCCGTCACCGCGTCGCCCAGCCCTTCACTCTTCGTCGCCGGTCGTCTCCAGGTTGCCGCGAGCGCCGGGGACGAGGTGGAGATGACCGAAATGCTGTGCGGTCTCGGCCGCCACGAGACCGTAGGCGTTGCGCCCCGCGAGATTCGCCCCTGCCCGCACCAGTCGCTCGACGAT
The DNA here is from genome assembly GCA_035546295.1 of Thermoanaerobaculia bacterium. Taxonomy (GTDB): domain Bacteria; phylum Acidobacteriota; class Thermoanaerobaculia; order Multivoradales; family Multivoraceae; genus DATKBT01. The sequence continues at coordinate 71,985 of DATKBT010000061.1, forward strand.
GCCGTCGTGGCCGGGGTCGACCATCGCCGCCCAGTGCAGGGCGGTCTCTCCCTCGCGATCCGACTCCCCCAAATCGGCCCCCGCCTCGAGCAGCCGCGCCACCAGCTCGGTCGAACGGGTCTGCACGGCGAGCACCAGTGGCGAGAAGCCCTCGGGCGTGCGGCCCCACCGCCGGGCGCGTCGCGACGACAGCAGGTAGTCGACCAGCGACTCGTCCTGCCGCTTGACGGCGACCAGCAACGGATCCGGCGGCGCGGAGCCCACCGACCACCGATCGAGCGACGCGCCCCGCGCGCGCAGCAGCTCCACCGTGTCGACGCGCCCAGAGATCGCCGCCAGGTAGACGGGCAGCAGCCCCAGGTTGGTCGGACGCTCGACGCCGGCGCCGGCGTCGAGGAGCAGCTCGAGCGAGCCGAGCGCGCCGTCGTAGTAGGCGGCGACATGGACCGCGCCGAGCCCGAGCTCGGTCGTCGCGGCGACCTCGGCGCCGTGCTCGAGCAGCAGCTCGACCTTGGCCGGATCGTGCACCGCCGCGATCAGGGGGGTGATCCCGTGGGGTCCGCGGACGCCCGCAAGCTGCTCCCCTTCGCAGGCCTCGAGCGCGATGCGCAGATCCTCGAGATCGCCGAGCAACGCGGTCTCGATCACCGTCGGCAGGCGGCGCTCCGGCTTCTCTACGCGCGGCACCGGCTGCGCCTCGAGGAGCGGCGACGGGCCCGGCTCGAGCGCGACCGCCAGCGCCATCGTCGCCCAGGCGGTGCCGGCGTAGGACGAGAACTGGTCGCGGCCGAACGGGAAGCCGGTCTCGACGTCGGGGCGGCGCGGACCGCGCCGGCGCGAGCGGACCTTCCACGCACGCTCGTCCTCGGCGCTGTCGAGCAGGAACCGGATGCCGCGTCGGAACCGCTCGCCGTCGACGGCCTCGCCCCCGACCTGATGCAGCACGACCAGCGCCTGGCCCGTCGCGTAGGCGTCGCTGCCACGGGTCGGGAGCTGCGACCAGCCGCCATCTTCGCGCTGCTTCGCGCGCAGGTCGTCCAGAGCTCGCGCGAGCGAGCCCTCGGCGCCAGTCTCCTCGGAGCCATCCGCCGCCGCCGGCTCCGCCGAGGCGCCCGCCCAGTGGAGGCCCAGGAGCCGGAAGACCGCCTCCTCGGTCTCCCTCGGGATGGCGGCCTCGAGCCAGCTCCGCGCACGCTCGACGCGACCCTCCATCTCCTGGACGCGGCCCGGGGGCGCCCGCTCGACCAGCGCGCGCAGGGTCAACGCAGTCGCCGTGATCGCGCTGTCCTCGAGCGGCGGCTGGTGCTCGACCGAGCTCCAGCGTCCGTCGGCGCCCTGGCGCCCCGCCAGGGCGTGCACCACCAGCTCGCTGTCGAGACCGGCCGGCCGGCCGGCCGCGGTGAGCGCCCACAGGAGGTAGGACTCGCCGATCGCGGGGTTGCTGGTGGCGAGCGCGAAGGCGTGCTGACCGGAGCGCTCTTCCAGTCGCCGCGCGAGGCGATCGCTCTGCAGCGACAGCTTGCGCCCGTCGATCGGAATCCCCTTCTTCCCCGCGAGCGCGACGGCCACGGTGGCCAGCCCCTGGTGATGGCAGGACGCACAGTTCTGGGTCATCACCCACGCTTGCGCGCTCTGTTGGAGCAGCGCCGTGGAGCGCGTGGCGACCTCGCGAATGCGCTCCCGGTCGAGCTCAGGAGCCGTCCCGGCGGCGAGGGCGCTCACCGGGAGCGCCGCACACAGGGAGAGCAGGATCGTGGGGAGCGAGCGCGTCCGTGCCATGGGGCCTCCGGAGGAGGACCGCGTCACGGCTGGTGGATCGCCCGCCGGCGAGAACGAGGCGGGTGCCGAGCACTCCCCGCACCCCGTCGGGTCGATGCGGACGATCCGGAACGCTCGCCGCACCGCGGCGCTCCGATGTCGAGTCGATGGAAAGAACGGGAGGAGTGTAGCAGCCCAGCCGTGGTGCCGGGGCGAGTCTCTGCTGCCAGTCTGTGAGCGGCCGACCTCCCGGTCGGCCGCTCGACGACACCGAAACGGTCGCGCGATCCCATCGTCCACGGAACCGCCGAACGCACGCTCGTCGGCCGAGCGGAGGCTCGGCCGCTGCGAGGACCTCCAGCCGCGATCATCGATCCCGCGGCGACGGCTCCCCGGCCGGAGGCCGCCGCCTCGCCCCCCCCTCAGAAGGCGACGGCTGCACTGTTGGTCCGGTTGTGCGAGCCGGCGCGCAGCTCGCCGGTCTCGGGGTCGCGCTGGATCGCCACCCACAGGCCCTCGCCGCCGAAGCGGGACTCGTGCGGGTCGAGCTCCTCGTAGTCGGCGAGCCCCGAGACCTCGGCCAGGAGCTGCGCCTCGATGAGGGCGACGCCGCCGTTGTTGGGCGGCGGGTTGGTGGCGATCCGATACCCGCCGCCGATGTCGGCGACCAGCGGCTCGGCCCATAGGCGGTGAGGTCCTCCAGCGTCATGCGACCGCCGTCGGCCCGGATCGCGGCGACCGCGCGCTCGGCCCACGGTCCCGTGTACATGGACTCCGCGCCTTGCTCGGCGATCACGCGCAGGGTCGCGGGACCCGCGGAGTGTTCGCGTCGTCGGCTGGACGGAACCCGGCCGCGACGATCGCGAGAACGACGCAGCCTCGACCGCTGGCTCGTCGGGCCGAGAGGTCTTGATCTCGAAACCTTCTTCCGCTACATTCGTAGCAGATGGCTACAGAACGTGCACCGGCCGCCTCCACTTCCGAAGCTGCCGCCCGCCATTCCTACCACGACCAGGGATCCCCGCAGATGAAACGCAAGCGCAAGCGACTCGACGACCTGCCCCGCCGGGAGCGCCAGATCATGGACATTCTCTTCGCGCTCGGCGAGGCGACGGCCGAGGACGTGCGCTCCCGGCTCCCGGACCCACCCAGCTACTCCGCCGCCCGCGCGCTCCTCAGCCGGCTCGAGGACAAGGGCTTCGTCGACCACGGCGAGCGCGACCTCAAGTACGTTTACCGCCCGGCGGTGTCGCGCTGTGAAGCACGCGCCTCGGCCACCGAGAGGCTCGTGCAGGTGTTCTACGAGGGCTCGATCGCGGCGGCCGCGAACGGGCTGCTCGAGCACTCGGTCGATCGTCTCGACGACGAGGAGCTCGACCGGCTCGACGAGCTGATCCGCGAGGCGCGCCGGAGCCGGGCGGGTCGTAGCGGCGGCCAAGGCGACGAGGAGGTGTCGTCGTGACCCGCGCGCTGCTCGAGTGGCTGCTGTGCGCCAGCGCGCCGGTGCTCGTGGTCTGGGTCGTGACCGCTCTGATGCGCCGGGGGCCCTCGAGCGCGCGGCATCTCCTCTGGGCGACCGCGCTGCTGGCGATGACGGCGATCGCGATCCTGCGGCCGGCAGTCCCCAAGATCGGCATCCCGATCCTGGCCGCCGTCGATGGCGGCGCCGGCGGCGGCGTGGGCGACTCGACGGATCCCGAGGCTCTTGCCGATTCCCGAGTGCCGACGCCGATCGCGGGGGAGTCCGCCGGCGAGCGCGGCGGACGCGACGCTCGTGAAGACGAGAACGCGACGGTCGGCCGCGAGGCCGGCGCAGCGGGCGGCTTCCGCGAGCTTGTGGCCAGGGCGTGGCGCAGCCCCACGTTCTGGATCGGGATCTCGCTGGGCGGCACCACTCTGCTCCTCGTCCACCTGCTCGTCTGCCTGGTCCGTCTGCGCTCGATGATCCGCCGGGCCGAGCCGCTCTCGCCCGACAGCCCATGGCGACGCGATCTCGAGCGGCTCGAGCCGAGGCACGGGCGCATCGCCCTGCTGACGACGACCGAGGTCCGCGGACCGCTCGCCGTCGGCCGCCCCCTCTCCATCATCCTTCCCGAAGAGGCGCATCAGTGGCCGGCTTCGACACGACGCATCGTCCTGCTCCACGAGCTCGCGCACCTGCGACGGCGGGACTGGCTGCTCCAGCTCGCCTCCCGAGTCGCGGTCGCCGTCCAGTGGATGAACCCGCTGAGCTGGCTCGCCGCCCGGCGGATGGTAGCCGAGGCCGAGCTCGCCTGCGACGACGCCGTGCTGCTCGCCGGCGCCACGGACGCCGACTACGCGCAGAGCCTGCTCGAGCTGACCCGCGCGGCGCGCGAGGGCTCGCCCCTGCTCGCCGTCGCCATGGCCCGGAGAGGTCAGCTCTCGGGGCGCATCGAATCGATCCTCGACACCGACACCAGGAGAGCCCTCATGACCCGCCCGCAGATCCTCCTCGCCGCTTCCCTCCTTCTCGCGATGGTCACGGCCCTCGCCAGCCTGCAGCCGGTGCCCGCGCTCGCGGCCGCCCCCAACCACGAGGTCCAGGCCACGGAGACACAGGGGCGCCGAGCCGCGAGCGGCAGCGATCGGCGAGCTGCCGACGAGGCGCTGATCGCGGCGGCCTCGAACGGCGACGTCGCCGCGCTGCGGCGAGCCCTGAACGACGGCGCCGAGCCGGACCGCAGCCTGCCGCGCTTCGGCACCGCGCTGATCGTGGCCAGCGCCAACGGCGAGATCGAGGCGGTCCGCGCGCTCCTCGCGGCGGGCGCGGATCCGGCGCTGCAGGTCCACGACCGGCTGCTCGAAGGTCTTCAGCGTACGGCGCTGACCAGCGCGGCCCGTCACGGCCACCTGCTGATCGTCGAGCTGCTGCTCGAAGCGGGCGCCGAGCCCGACGCGATCGCGCCCAGCGACGCGACCGCCCTGATCGAGGCGTCGCGGCACGGGCACGAGGACGTCGTCGACCTGCTCCTCGCCTGGGGCGCCGATGCGCAGCGCCAGGTCGAGGGTGACGGCGACGCGCTGACCGGCGCGATCGCAGGGGATCATCCCGAGGTCGCCGATCGGCTGCTGGCAGCGGGCGCCGAGCCCGACCAGTGGACCGACGGCGACGAGAGTCCGTTCTTCCGTGCCGTCACCGGCGGCGACCCGGAGCTGGTTGCCCACCTGCTGGACCGCGGAGCCGATCCCGATCAGAGCTGGGACGGCGACGGCAACCCCTTGATCCTCGCCGCACGCGCCGGGCGGAACGACGTCGTCGAGCTGCTGGTGCGCCGGGGCGCCGACCCCGACTCGGCGGTGCGCGGCGACGGCAGCCCGCTGATCGCAGCGGCCGCCTCCGGCAACCTCGAAGCGACCCGGCTGCTGGTCGAGGCCGGTGCCGACGTCGACCTGGTGGTGCCGGGAGACGAGAACCCCCTGATCACGGCGGCGGCCTCCGGCCAGCTCGAGACCGCACGGTACCTGATCGACGCCGGCGCCGACGTCAACGCGCAGGTCCTCGTGCGGGGCGACTGGTACCCGGGCGGAAGCGAGGTGCGCACGCCGCTCTCGATGGCGCGGCGCAACGGTCATCGCGACGTCGTCGAGCTGCTGCTTCGCCGCGGCGCGCGCGAGTGATCGTTGCGCGGGAGCGGTCGCTCGCTCCCGCGGTCACGACAGCGCGCGCCCTCGCGTCACGGTCGTCGGCCGACCCTAGGGTCGGCCGATCGGCATCGCCACCAGATCGCCCTCGTCACCTCCGTGGTCGGGGCCAGGCGATCTCGCGCCAGCGCACCGCGCCCCCCGGCGCTACTTCAGGTGCTCGGCCAGGAACTCCACCGTCCGCGACCACGCAAGCTTCGCCGCCTCCTCGTCGTAGCGCGGGGTCGTGTCGTTGTGAAAGCCGTGGTTGGCGCCGGGGTAGAAGTGGGCCGTGTATTCCTTCCCGGCCGCCTTCAAGGCTTCCTCGTACGCCGGCCAGCCCTCGTTGACCCGCTCGTCGAGCTCGCCGAAGTGGAGCAGCAGCGGCGCCTCGATCTTTTCGACCTCGTCGAGCGCCGGCTGTCCGCCGTAGAAGGGGACCGCAGCGGCGAGATCGGCGATGCGCACCGCCATCAGATTGGTCATCGATCCGCCGAAGCAGAACCCGATGCAGGCGACCTCGCCCGTGCACATCGGATGGACCTGGAGCCAGCGCACGGCGGCGATGAAGTCCTGCTCCATCTCCGCGCGATCGCGCTGGCGCTGGAGCTCGCGGCCTTCGTCGTCGCTGCCCGGGTAGCCGCCGAGCGGGAACAGCGCGTCGGGAGCCATCGCGAGGTAGCCCTCGAGAGCGGCCCGCCGGGCGACGTCGGCGATGTGCGGGTTGAGGCCCCGGTTCTCGTGGATGACCACGACCCCGGGCAGCTCTCCCTCGGCCTCGCCGGGGCGCACGAGGTAGGCGCCCATGGTCCCGGCGCCCTTTGGCGACGGGTACTCGATGCGCTCGCCGGTGACGCGCTGATCGTCCTCGCGGATCTGCTGCGCCTCGGCGTAGCGCGGCATGACGCTCTCGACCACCGCGGCGACGGTGAGGCCGCCGACCGCGAACCTGGCGGCGCGGTCGAAGAGCTCGCGCCGGCTGATGAAGCCGTGCGCATAGCGGTCGTAGAGGTCGAGGAGCTCCTGGGGGACTCTCTCCATCGAACACCTCCTTGGGTCGGCGAGTGTGGGATCGTGGTTGGTGCCGGACGTGATCTCTCCGGATCGACGCGCTCTCCGGACCATCCTCATCTCGAGGCGATGGCGCCGCAGGGCCAGGGGTCGGCAGAGAGATGGTCGAGCAGAAAGATTGTCGGGCAGAGAGATCGTCGTCGTGGACATGGTATCGCCAGCCCCAGGGGCTCGCTCGATGCCCGCCCCACCCACCACGCGCGCCGTCAGGTCCCCACCGGGGTCTCACTGTCACACCTGCCGGCGATCACCCGTATCAGGACGTCGTAGTCGAGGGGTTTCACCAGGTGGTGGTCGAAGCCGGCCTCCCGCGTCTTGCGCCGGTCCTCATCGCTTCCCCATCCGGTCAAGGCCACCAGCAATACCTTCCCGGCCCACGCGCGTTCGCGGATGCGGCGTGCGGCGTCGATGCCGTTCAGCTTCGGCAGGCCGAGGTCGAGGAGGATCACGTCGGGCCGAATGCGTTCGGCCGCGACCACCGCCTCGAGCCCGTCGTAGGCGACGTCGGCGTCGTGGCCCGTGATCCGCAACAGCTCGGCGAGCGATCCCGCGGTATCCGGGTTGTCGTCGACCACCAGGATCCGCCGGCTCGCCGTCCCGTTCGTGCCGGCCTCGCCGCTCTCCCGCCGAGGCGCCTCCCTCTGCTCGCCCGAGAGCGGCAGGCGCACCACGAACTCACTGCCTCGGCCCAGCCCCTCACTGGATGCCTCGACCGTGCCGCCGTGCATCTCGACGAGCTGCCTCACCAGGGTCAGGCCGATGCCCAGGCCGGAGTGCAGCCGCTCCGACGAGGGATCACCCTGGGTGAACATCTCGAAGACCGAATCGAGCTGATCGCGGGGGATGCCGATCCCCGTGTCCGAGACCACCATCACGACCTCCCCACCCCGCCCTTCGGCGCTCAGCCGGATCCTGCCTCCCCGCTCGGTGTACTTGCAGGCGTTGTGGAGCAGGTTGCTCAGGATCTGGGTCACCCGGGCCGGATCGGCATGCAGCGTGAGCAGCTCGGAGGGCAGGATCACCTCGAGGTCGTGCTCCAGCTCCTCGAGCAATGGCCGGCAGGACTCGATCGCGAGCTCGACGATCGGCCCCAGCTCGACCGGCTCGCGACGCAGCTCGAGCTTGTTGCGGGTGATGCGACTCACGTCGAGCAGGTCGTCCACCAGCCGCACGAGCTGAGTCACCTGCCGGTCGATCGTCGAGCGGGCCCCGTCGATGACGTCGCGATCGTCACCCGCACGCTTCATGATCTCGATCGTGTTGCGAAGCGGGGCGAGGGGTCCGCGCAGCTCGTGGGAGAGCGTCGCCAGGAACTCGTCCTTGCGCCGGGCCGCCTCGCGCAGGGCCTGCTCGCTCTGCTTGCGCTCGTGGACGTCGATGACCGAGCCGACGAACCCCAGGAACTCGCCTCCCTCGCCGACGCGGGGCCGGCCCGCCACGATCGCCCAGCGGTACTCGCTCTCGCCGCCGCGATGGCGCAGGCGGTAATCCAGCGAGAAGGGCTCCTGCCGGTCGTTCGCGGCGCTGAGGACCCTCCAGACCTCGTCCCGATCCTCCGCGTGCACGGCCTCGAGCCAGCCGAAGCCGTCCTCGCCCAGGGCCTCGGCCTCGGACTGACCGGTGTGCTCGCACCAACCATGCGAGATGAAGGCCAGGCGCCCATCCGGCGCCGTGACCCACAGCATCGGCGTGGAGAGAAACCAGTTCGCGGATCCTGCGAGACGTGGCGATGGCGTGGACCGTTGCGCATGCCCAAACCTGCTCCGAACCGTGGTCCCCACCGTGCCGCCAACCGTGCTGTCCTCGCAGGCTGCGGGGAGCCGCAGGGAACGGGAAGCAACGTCCCGGACTCGAGGCCTACAATGACCTCTCGACGCTGACTTCTGGAGCCTGCCATGTCACCAGCGCTCGCGATTCTCGTGACTCTCGTCGCGGCCTTCCAGCCGGCGAGCGACTCCGCCCCGCCCTGGGCCGACCAGGTCACCATTCACCGCGACGTCTGGGGCGTCCCGCACGTCGACGGCGAGACCGACGCGGCGGTCGCCTTCGGCTCGGCGTGGGCGCAGTGCGAGGACCACTTCTTTCAGCTCGAGGACACCTACATCCAGGCGCTCGGGCGCTACGCCGAGGTGGTCGGAGAGGAGGGCGTGCGCAGCGACATCGAGGTCGCGGCGTTCGAGCTCGTCGAGTCGTCACAGCGCGACTTCGCGAAGCTGCCGGAGGAGATCCGGGCGATCGCGACCGCCTTCGCCGCCGGCTACGACTTCTTCCTCGAGCGAAACCCGAACGTGAAGCCGCGTTTGCTCGAGCGGATGGAGCCCTGGCACGTGCTGGCCTTCGAACGCTTCATGATCCTCGGCCGCCTGCTCGGCGCCGCCCATGCGCCGCGCCGAGAGCTTTCCGAGCTGGCGCTCGAAGAGGCGGCGTCGGTCGGCTCGAACCAGTGGGCGGTGGGACCGTCGAAGACGCGCGACGGCACGACCATGCTGTTCATCAATCCCCACCAGCCCTGGTACGGCTCCGGGATGTTCACCGAGATGCACGTACGCAGCGGCGAGGGCTGGAACTTCTCTGGGACCATGTACCCTGGAGCACCCTTCCCCACCGCCGGCTTCAACGACCGCCTCGGGTGGGCTTACACCGTCAACGAGGCCGACGTCGCCGACGTCTACCGGTTGTCCTTCGATCATCCCGAGGACCCGCTGCTCTATCGCTACGGCGACGGCTGGCGCAAGGCGCGCGAGTGGAGCAGGACGCTGAAGGTGAAGGTCGGCGGCCGGCTCGAGGAGCGGCCGATCGCTCTGCGCGCGAGCCACTACGGCCCGATCGTCGCCCGCGAGAACGACGTGCACCAACTCGCAGTGCGGGTGCCCCGGCTGTACGACGGCAGCCGGATGGTGCAAGCGCTGGCGCAGACCAAGTCGCGCAGCTTCGAGGAGTGGTATCGCGCCGCGTCGATGCTCCAGCTCCAGACCTTCAACACGATGTACGCCGACGCCGACGGCAACATCTTCTACCTCTACAACGGCACCGTCGCGAAGCGCGATCCCGCGGTCGACTGGACGCAGCCGGTCGACGGCTCAGACCCGAGGATGGAGTGGGGGGAATTCCACCCGATCGGGGAGCTGCCACAGATCCTGAACCCGCCCTCCGGCTACTTGCAGAACTGCAACTCGACGCCGTTCACCACCACCGACGTCGGGAACCCGTCACTGCTCGACTTCCCCCCGTACATGGTCGAGGACCGGCACGACGACAAGCGGCGCGCCAAGATGTCGCGTCTGCTGCTGCGAGAGGCGGAGGACCTGACCTTCGAGGACTGGCAGGCGCTCGCCTACGACACGACCCTCTACTGGCCGCTCACCGAGATCCCGCGCTATGCGAGGCTGCTCGACGGGCTCGGGGCGACCGATCCCGAGCTCCACAGCGAGGTCCTCCCGTACTTCCGCCACCTCGAGGACTGGGACAAGCGGAGCACGATCGCCTCGACGCAGGCGACGCTCGCGGTCGAGTGGTACGAGCAGCTCTACGGTCGCGGCTATCCGGTGGAGACGCTGAAGCTCGAATATCTGTTCGACGTCCCCGCGCGCTTTCGCGCCCTGGTCGAGGCGGCGGATCGGCTGCGTGAGCTCTACGGCGACTGGAAGGTGCCCTACGGCGAGATCCACCGGCTCCAGCGCCACTCCGAGCAGACCGACCGCGCGAAGGTCCCCTTCGACGATCGACAGCCCAGCCTGCCCCTCGCCGGGGTCCGCGGTCCGCTCGGCGTGGCCTTCACCGTCTACCACACGCCGCCGACCGAAGACCCGAACCGCAGGCTCCAGTACGCGACGACGGGCGCGTCGTACATGGCGGTGATCGAGTTCGCCAAGGACGGCGTCCGCGCCGCAAGCTACCTGCACTACGGGCAGAGCCACGACCCCGGTTCTCCGCACTTCTTCGACCAGGCGAAGCTGCTCTCGGAGCGGCGCTTCAAGCCAGCCTGGCTCGACTGGAGGGACGTGACCGCCAACACCGAGCGCTCGTACCGGCCGGGCGAGGATTGAGCTCGGGCGAGCCACGCTGCTGCGATCGCACGAGCAGAAGCTCGGCCGCCACGGAGGCGAGTCGAGGTAGGCGCAGGCACCGCGCTGGTAGCCGCAGGGCATATCCCCAGGGACCGCGACGGGCTGGCGATCGCCTGGAGGACCTTTCGGTGCTCGAGCCTGCCGGTGCCGAGGGTGAGGCTGACGAGGAGGACAGGAACGCGATGCTCTCCACGAGTTGCCCCCGGCTTGTGCGCTGATACGCCATAGCGTAATCTCTACGCTGATGGCCGACCCGACCGACATCGGCGCCAACGTGCGCGCGCGACGCCTCGCGTTGGGGCTCACCCTCGAGCAGCTCGCCGAGGCCAGCGGCGTCAGCCCGGCGATGATCTCCGAGGTCGAGCGCTCGGTGAAGAACCCGACCGTCAAGCTCGCCTACCAGATCGCGCTCGCGCTCGGATGCTCACTGACCGACCTGCTCGAGGACGGCGTCACGGAGGCGCCGGTGGTCGTTCGCGCCGGTGACCGGCGCACCCTGATCGACCCCGAGACCCGGGTCGAGCGCCACAGCCTCTCGCCCGAGATGCTGCGGCGCGGCCTCGAGCTGGTCTGGTACTCGCTGCCGGCGGGCGCGAGCGCCGGCGAAATGGCCGCCAACCGCAAGGGAATCGTCGAGCACCTCACCGTGATCCAGGGAACCCTGAGGATCCTGCTCGGCGGCGAACCGACCCGGCTGTCGAAGGGCGACGGCATCACCTACCGGCCCCAGACCACGGTCGAGTACCAGAACGGCGGGCGCTCGGCCTGCGAGTTCATCCTGCTGTCCGACGCTTCGCGGGCGCATCGAGGGTCCTGATGGAGACGATCCGCGTCATCGACTCGCACACGGAGGGCGAGCCCACGCGCGTGGTGCTCGAAGGCGCTCCCGACCTGGGAGGAGGGACCGCCGTCGAGCGCGCCCGCGTCTTCCGCGAGCGCCACGCCGGCCTGCGCACCGCGCTGTGCGGCGAGCCGCGCGGCTTCGACGCCGTGGTCGGTGCGCTCCTGTTGCCGCCGACGAGCCCGGACGCCGTCGCCCAGGTCGTCTTCTTCAACAACGTCTCGACGCTCCAGATGTGCGTGCACGGGACGATCGGCGTCGGCGAGACGCTGCGCCACCTGGGGCGGATCTCGACCGGTCGACATCGCCTCGAGACCCCGGCCGGCGACGTGACCCTCGAGCTGCTCGACGACGGCCGGATCGCGGTCGAGAACGTCGAGTCCTACCGGCAGCAGCGCTCGGTCGAGCTCGAGGTGCCTGGACGCGGCGTCGTCCACGGCGACGTCGCGTGGGGCGGCAACTGGTTCTTCCTGGTCTCCGACCACGGCCAGGACCTCGCTTTCGCGCGCGTGCGCGAGCTCACCGACTACGCCTGGGACGTGCGGCTCGCGCTCGAGGCCGCCGCCGTGATCGGCGAGGCCGACGCCGGGATCGACCATGTCGAGCTGTTCGGGCCACCTCGGCGCTCAGACGCCGACTCCCGCAACTTCGTGCTCTGTCCCGGCCGCGAGTACGACCGCTCCCCCTGCGGCACCGGCACCAGCGCGAAGATGGCGTGTCTCTTCGCCGACGGTCAGCTCGGCGAAGGCGAAGAGTGGCGGCAGGAGAGCATCCTGGGCACCCGCTTCGTCGGCTCCGTCCGTCGCGGCGTCCGCGGCGTCATCCCGACCGTTTCGGGGCGTGCCTGGATCACGGCCGAAGCAAACCTCCTGCTCGCCGACGACGACCCCTTCCAGTGGGGGATCCGGGCGTGATCGGGAGCGGCCGGAGGATCCCGAGCGCCATGGACGACGTCGCTCCTGCGACCGCGCAGGCCCCGATCGAACGAGGCGGCATCGCCCTGCCTCGGGCGGCGCATCCGCCCATGATTTTCGCCGCGCCATGATCGAGACGGCGCTGGTGGTGGGCGCCGGCATCGTCGGGGCGGCCTGTGCCGAGGCCCTGGCCGCAGCCGGCGTCGCGGTGCGCGTTCTCGAGCGCGACCGTCCGGGCGGCGGCGCAACCGGCGCAGCAATGGGCCACGTGCTGGTGCTCGACGACTCCGAAGCCCAGCTCGCGTTGTCGAAGCTCTCGCGCGACCTCTGGGACGCGCGGCGCGGAGAGCTCCCGGCCGCCGTCGAGCGCGACGAGTGCGGGACGATCTGGGTGGCCGCCGACGAGGAAGAGATGGCGGCGGTGCGCGCCAAGCACGACTGGCTCGCCGAGCGCTCGGTCGACAGCGAGATCCTCGGCGCCGAGGCGCTCTACCGTCACGAGCCGAACCTCCGGCCGGGACTCGCCGGCGGGCTGCGGGTCGCCGCCGACAGCGTCGTCTACCCGCCGTGCGCGGCGCGCTGGCTGCTCGAGCGGGCCTCCTCACACGGCGCCACGGTCGAGGAGACGACTCCGGTCCGGCGCGTGCTCGACGGCGCCGTCGAGCTCGACGGCGGCGCGCGGGTCGGGGCCGACGTCGTGATCGTCGCCGCCGGGCTCGACACGCCGGACCTGGTCGGCCTGCCTGGCCTGGTCGTGCGTCCCAAGAAGGGTCACCTGGCGATCACGGCACGCGTTGCCGGCTTCGTTCGGCACCAGCTCATCGAGCTCGGTTACCTGAAGAGCGCGCACGGGCACGAGCGCGTCACCGTCGCCTTCAACGCCCAGCCGCGCGCCACCGGCCAGGTCCTGCTCGGTTCCTCGCGCCAGATCGACGACGACGACCCGCGCGTCGAGCCCGAGATCCTGGCGCGCATGGTGCGCCGCGGGATCGAGTACCTGCCGGGCCTGGCCGCGATCCCGGTGGTCCGCGTCTGGGTCGGCTTCCGCCCGGCGACCGACGACAACCTGCCCGTGATCGGCGCCGTCCCCGGCCGGCCGCGGCTGTGGATCGCGACCGGCCACGAGGGCGTCGGCATCGCGACCTCGCTCGCCACCGCGCGGCTGATCGCCGACCAGCTCCTCGAGCGCAGCCCGCCGATCGACCCCGCCCCGTACGCGCCCGCGCGGCTCGGCCGAGACCGTGGAGACGATCTCCACGATGGAGCTGGAGACGGGCGAGACGATGGAGCCGCCGCCCATGCGTGAGCGCGCACCTCGCCCCGCCTCCCGGCTCGTGACGCTGCGCGTCGACGGCCAGGATCTCACCGTACCGGCCGACACCACGGTCGCGGCCGCGCTGGTGAATCGATCGCATCCCGGCCGCAATCCTGGTTTCCAGCGCCTCGGTTTTCGACGTTCGGTGCGCGGCGAGCTGCGCGGGCCGCTGTGCGGCATGGGGATCTGCTTCGAGTGCCGCGCGACGATCGACGGCCGCCCGCACGTGCGCACCTGCATGACGACGTGCTGCGACGGCATGGTGGTGCTCACCGATGCGTGAGGAGCGGACCGAGGTGCTAGTGATCGGCGCCGGACCTGCCGGGCTCGCGGCCGCGGCGGCCGCGAGCGAGCAGGGCGCCGACGTCCTGCTGGTCGACGAGAATCCGTTCGCGGGGGGTCAGATCTGGCGACCCGCGCGCGGCGCCGGCCCCCGTGCGCAGACTGCGTCCCTGCTCGAGCGAGCGGCGCGATCGCGCCGACTCCCGGGCGCGGTGGTGTTCGACGCCGACGCGCCGGCTCCCTCGGTGACGACCGGCGCGAGCGCGGGAGCACCCCCTCCCCGGCGGCTGCGCGCGCTGGCCTCCGGCAACGACGCCTCCGGCGACGACGTCATCGAGCTGGTGGCGGGTCGAGTGGTGCTCGCGCTCGGCGCCACCGAGCGCTTCCTGCCGTTCCCCGGCTGGACGCTGCCCGGTGTGCTCGGCGTCGGCGGGCTGCAGGCGATGGTCAAGGGCGGAATGGAGGTGCGCGAGCGGCGCGTGGCGATCGCGGGCAGCGGGCCGCTGTTGCTCGCGGTCGCCGCCTCGCTGCTCGACGCCGGCGCGCACGTGGTCGGCGTCTTCGAGCAGGCGCCGCGGGGCCCCGTGCTGCGCTTCGGCGCCGGTCTGGTGCGTCATCCCCGCAAGCTCGGCCAGGCGCTCGGCCTGCTCGCGCGCCTGCGCCGGGTGCGACGTGTGCACTCGAGCTGGCCGGTGCGCGCCGAGGGGGACGGCGCCCTCGAGCGTGTGATCGTCCGCAGAGCCGCGAAGCGAGCCGTGCGCGAGGAGACGATCGAGATCGACCTGCTCGCCTGTGCCTTCGGCCTCGCCCCCGCCACCGGGCTCGCCTCGATGCTCGGCTGCGAAGTGCGCGGCGGCCGCGTGGTGGTCGACGAGCTGCAGCGAACGACGGTCCCGAACGTGCTGTGCGCGGGCGAGTCGACCGGAATCGGCGGCGTCGACCTCGCGCTCGCGGAGGGCGAGGTCGCGGGCTGCGCCGCCGCGGGGCGCCTCGACACCGCGCGCGCCGCCTCGCGTCGGGTGCGCTCGGAGCGCCGGTTCGCCGAGACGCTCGAGCGCGCCTTCGCGTTGCGAGAAGAGCTGCGCGAGCTGCCCCGCGACGACACCGTCGTCTGCCGCTGCGAGGACACGTCCTGGGGCGCCATCCGCACGCGTCGCGACGCGCGTCAGGCGAAGCTCGAGACCCGCTGCGGCATGGGCCCGTGTCAGGGTCGGGTGTGCGGGCCCGCCCTCGAGGTCCTGTGCGGCTGGGAGCGCGAGCGTCCCCGCCCTCCCCTGATCCCGGTTCCCTTCCACGCCCTGGGCGTCTCTCCGAGTCTTCCGGAACCCGTTGTCGCGAGGACAGATCCCACGAGCCCGAGGACACTACCCACGTTGCCAGGAGACCATCGATGAAGTGGCAAGGCGTCATGCCCGCGATCACCACCCCCTTCACCGACGACGGCTCGGTCGACCACGATTTCGTCGCTCGTCACGTCCAGTGGCTCGTCGAGCACGGCTGCACGGGCATCGTCCCGTGCGGCTCGCTCGGCGAGGGCGCGACCCTCGATCCGCAGGAGAAGGTCGAGCTGATCGCCAGCTGCGTCCGAGCGCTCGACGGCAAGGCGCCCGTCGTCCCCGGCCTGGCCGCGACCAGCACGCGGACCGCGGTCTGGCTGTGCGAGCAGGCCCATGCCGCCGGCGCGCAGGGGCTGATGATCCTGCCTCCCTACGTGCACAAGGGCCCCGACTTCGAGATCGCGGCCCATTTCGAGGCGATGCTCGAGGCCACCGATCTTCCGTGCATGCTCTACAACAACCCACCCGCCTACGGCTTCGACGCGCGCCCCGAATTCATCGCCGAGCTCGCCGAGCGCCACCCCAACCTCGCCGCGGTCAAGGAGTCGAGCGGCGACGTTCGCCGCGTCACCGCGGTGCGCGCGCTGTGCGGCGATCGGCTCGCCCTCTTCGCGGGGCTCGACGACATGGTGGTCGAGGCCGTGCGGATGGGCGCCGACGGCTGGATCGCGGGCCTGGTCAACGCGCTCCCGGAAGAGTCGGTGCGGCTGTTCGAGCTGGCGCGGAACGGCAGGTTCGAGGAGGCCTTCGAGCTCTACCGCTGGTTCCTGCCCCTGTTGCGCCTCGACACGCTCCCCGAGTTCGTCCAGTGGATCAAGCTGGTGCAGGCCGAGGTCGGCATCGGCACAGAGGTCTTCCGGCCGCCGCGCCGGCCGGTCCGGGGCGCGGAACGCGAGGAGGGGCTCGACTGGATCCGCGAGCGGCTGGAGATGGAGCGATGAGCCAGAACGCCACGGCAGGGCCTCGGGACCCCGGTCTCCATGGCCGACACCTGATCGGCGCCGAGACCTCGGCTGACGGGTCCGAGACGTTTCACGCGGTCGACCCGCGCACCGGAGAGACCCTGCCGCCTGCCTTCCACGAGGCGACGGCCGAGGAGATCGACCGCGCGTTGCTCCTCGCCGGCGCCGCTCACCCGCGCTTCGAGCGGCTTGGACGCGAACGCCGCGCCGGACTGCTCGAGGCGATCGCCGAGGCGATCGAGGACCTCGGTCCGGGGCTGCCCGAGCGCGCCTCGGCCGAGACGGGCCTTCCCCTGGCACGCCTCGAGGGCGAGCGCGCTCGCACCTGTGGTCAGCTCCGGCTGTTCGCCGAGGTGGTGCGCGAGGGCGCCTACCTCGACGCCCGCATCGATCGCGGCGATCCGCACCGCAAGCCGATCCCCAAGCCCGACGTCCGCTCGATGGCCCGCGCGATCGGGCCCGTCGCCGTGTTCGGCGCTTCCAATTTCCCGCTCGCCTTCTCGGTCGCGGGCGGCGACACCGCCGCGGCGCTCGCCGCCGGCTGCCCGGTCGTCGTCAAGGCCCACCCGAACCACCCCGGCACCAGCGAGCTCGTCGGCCGAGCGATCACGGAGGCGATCGCGGCCGGCGAGATGCCCGAGGGGGTCTTCTCGCTCGTGCACGGTCCCAGCCCCGGGGTCGGACAGGCGCTCGTGCGCCACCCGGCGACCCGCGCGGTCGCGTTCACGGGCTCGCTCGCCGGCGGCCGCGCTCTCTTCGACGTCGCCGCGGCGCGTCCCGACCCGATCCCGGTCTACGCCGAGATGGGCAGCGTCAACCCGATCTTCGCCCTCCCCGGGAAGCTCGCCACCTCGGGCGCAGAGCTCGCCGCCGGGCTCGCCGGCTCGGTGACTCTCGGCGTCGGCCAGTTCTGCACCAATCCCGGCATCGTCTTCGTCGAGCGCGGCGAGGCCGCCGATGGCTTCGTCGCGTCGCTCGCCGAGGCGTTGCGCGGCGTCGAGGAGGGGCCGATGCTCCATCGCGGAATCCGCGAGGCTTTCGACCGGCGGTTCGACGAGGTCGCGGCGATCCCCGGAGTCGCCGTCGTCCATCGCGGCGAGCCCACTCGGGCCTGCGGCGCGCGCGGCTCGCTGCTCGCCACCGACGCCGCGACCTTCCTCGCCAACGAGGGAGTCCGCGAGGAGGTTTTCGGACCCTCGACGTTGGTCGTGCGGTGCGACGACACGGACCAGATGCTCGAGGTCGCCCGCGCGCTCTCCGGACAGCTCACCGCCACGATCCAGGCCGCGGACGGCGACCAGGAGGCGACCGCCGAGCTGCTCGAGATCCTCGAGCAGAAGGCCGGCCGGGTCCTCTACGGCGGCTTCCCCACCGGCGTCGAGGTCTGTGCCGCGATGGTCCACGGCGGTCCCTATCCCGCGACCACGGCCAGCGGCACGACCTCGGTCGGCACCCGCGCGATTTCCCGGTTCATGCGCCCGGTCGCCTACCAGGACACGCCCGAGCATCTGCTGCCGGAGGAGCTGCGCGACGAGGGGCCGGCGGGGTTGGTGCGAAGGGTGGATGGAGTGCTCGGGAGCGCTACTCAGGCGGACGGCCCGTTTCAGTGAGAACGCCTGCTCGTTCGACGGGAGCCGCCCAGCCGCCCCGGGCGATCCTCAGAGCGCCGGCAGCCGAGCCGGATCGGACCCGGTGCAGCGGTCGAGGTGCTCGGCTCCGCCCTCGCCGAGCCGGAGGAGGACCGGCTCGCGAAGGTCGGCCTGGTGCTCGAGCGCCTCGCGCAGTGCGCAGGCGAGCCCGGGGATCTCGGGTACCAGCTCGGCGATCCGGGCGAGTCGGTCGAAGGCGAGGTCGGGGGCGACGTCGATCTGCGCGTGGGTGATGTGGCGGAGGGTCATCACCGCGGCGGGAGGAGGCCGCTGACCCACTTCTAGAGCCGAGCGGACCTGCGCCACCCTGTTCTCGAGCACCTGGTGGACGGCGGCGTCGGCGGCGGGGAGTGGTGAGACGGCGAGGAGGACGACCTGCATCGGGTTGAGCCGCCGGGGCCGTTGGATGGCGCGATCCAGAGCCTCGGCGAGCACCTCGTCGTCGCCAGCGCGCGCCCGCGAAACGGGAGACTGCGAGCCAAGGCTGCTCAACGTCCGGGGAGTCGCGGCCGCGATGTCGTCAAGCTGCTCGGCGCCCAGACGGATCGCGGCATCGACGAGATCCCCGCTAAGAGACCCTTCCCGCGCGAGATTCCCGACGACTTCGATCGCCGGCTCGCGCCAACGCGAGTCGATCCACTCCGGTGGAAGCCGCCCAGCCAGTCGGAGCGCCGTCACGGGCCTGGAGCTCCAGAGCTCGTCGACCAGGGCAGCGACCGCGTCGGGCCTGAGGGTGACGAGCCGGTGATAGGTCTCGGAGCGCTCGCGGTGGTGGTCGAAGTTCCCTTCCTCCCACCCCGCTTGCTCGAGCACCGCCCGCAGATGCCGACGGATCTCGCCGGACGCCGCGAAATGGGCCGGCTCGGCGAGAACGCGCTCGAGGTCGGGCTTCAGGCCCGTGGGAACGTACTCGACCGAGGCCGGGTCGCTCGCCAGCGCGAGCAGGCTCTCGAGCTCCGAGCGTCGCTGCGCGGGATCGGCGATCTCGAGCACGGAGAGGTAGGTGCGGACCGTGCGCTCGAAGGGGGTCGCCGCCTCGCCAGGCTCGGCGACGCGCCCGCTCAGGCCGTGGTGCGGCTGCCATCGATCGGCGGCCAGGTCATGGAATAGGAGGAGCAGGTAGCGGGAGCCCGACGAGTATCCGGGCGAGCCGCATGACGCCCGACCGTGCGCCAGATCGTCCTCCGGCGGATCGGGCCGGACCGTTCCCGAGCCCCTGGCGAAGAACCGCTCCGGCACGAAGGCGTCGGTCCTCGGCTGGCGCAGCACCTCCTCCACGATCATCTCGACCGCGACCCGGGCCCACTCCCGATCGGCGCCGTAGGAGTGGTTCAGGTGGTGGTCGCCCGCCCGCGCAACGACCACTGCGTCGGCGCGCACCACGCTCGAGTACAGGGTGGGCGCCGGGGTGATCGAGATGCAGCTGGCGCCCACCGGCGCCGTGGCGCCGGCAGCGGTGAGGAGCGTCGCGACTGCGAGGGAGGACGCGAGCCTCGTCGGCATCGGAAACGCGTGAGCCGACGACGCCCGTCGTTGGTGGCGAAAACGGGGATGCGAGCACGCTGTTGGGAACGCTCGGCCGCTGGGTCGGATTCCGGTGGCAGCCCCACGGTCGCTTCACCAGGCTCCGGTGCACATGTTCGCTACACTGGTGTATAGTAGTCACACAATGGCTTCGCGACGAGTGCAGGTCCTGCTCGAAGAGGAGGATCGACGCTCATTCGAGGATTCGGCGAGGCGCGAAGGGGTCTCGCTGAGCGCCTGGCTCCGCGAGGCGGGGCGCGACCGTCTCGCGCGTCAGCGAGGGCGAAAGCCGTTGCGGACGCGGAGGCAGCTCGCGGAGTTCTTCGAAGAGTGTCGGCGACGCGAGCAAGGCATCGAGCCGGACTGGGAAGAGCACGAGCGGGTCATCTCCCAGTCGATCGCCGGCGGCCGAGCCCCGTCGTGATCTTCGTCGACACGAACGCCATCATGTACGCCGTCGGCCGCGAGCACCCGCTCCGAGCCGAGGCTCAAGCTTTCTTCGCAGCGCAAGTCGACGCCCCCGAGGGTCTCGTGTCCTCGGCCGAGGTCCTGCAGGAGCTGCTTCACGCGTACCTGCCAGTCGATCGGCTCGAGACGCTGGAAGCCGCGTTCACGCTGATCGAGGCAACCATTCTGACGATCTGGGCGATCGAGCCGGACGACGTCTACCACGCCCGAGTCCTCGCCGGCTCCAATCCCGGCCTCGGCGCTCGAGACCTCTTGCACCTTTCCTGCTGCCAGCGGCGCGGAGTCGACCGGATCCAGACTTTCGACCGGGCGCTGCGGGCAGCCTTCGGCTGAGCCCGCGGCCTTGGTCGACCCCGCAGATCAGTCGCTGTCCGTCTTCGGCGGGTCGTCGTACTCCGACTCGAGCAACCGGGCCCCACGCAGGATGTTGCCCATCGCGTAGTTGCCCTCGTGGCAGGCGTACTCGTAGACCCGGCTGTCGCGCAGCTTCCAGTCGTACTCGCCGGCCCACGGCGCCGTCCACGCGGTCGGATCCTCGACCCGGAAGTGGTACTCGAGGTCGCCGTTGTCCATGCGCGTGAAGCGCTCCTCGACGTAGAGGTTCTCGTCGCCGCCGTAGAGCCCGGTGTCCTCGCGGAAGTTGCGGGTCTCGATGACCAGGGTGTCGCCGTCCCAATGCGCGATCGAGTCGCCCAGCCACTTCCGGATGCCGGCGTCGTCGTGCTCGGACTCGAAACGCGCGATCCTGGCGTCGTGGACCATCTCGTTGAGGATCATCACGTGATTTTCGGTCTGGATGAGGCGCAGGTAGTTGTTGTAGAGGCTCGGCAGCATCGGCGGACCGCCGGAGAAACCGAGCAGGCAGCGCTCGGCGACTGCCAGGTCCTCGGGGCCGTCGAAGGGGCCGGGACCCGGCTTGTCGAGCCACGACGCAGTGCCGTCGTTGACGTAGGTGAAGGAGCTGAAGTTGTCGGCCATCCTCGCCATGCCCTGCGGCGTCATGGGCGGCCGGCGCCCGTTCTCGGGCTCGTAGATGATCGAGGTGCGGAACTTGCCGTCGACCATCACCGCCTCGGACCCCGGGTCGATCCAGAAAGCGTTGTAGCCGCCGACACCGCCGGCCCCGAACATGTTGTTGCCGTCGCCGCCCTGCTGCGGCGCCTCTCGATCGGCGCCGCCGTCCCGACGGGCCTCGGCCTCCCTCCAGAAAGCGGCCGACTGCTCCTCGAGCGCCTTCGCCTCCTCCGGGGAGAGGTAGAGGTTGTCGCCGAACTGCGGCGGACGATCGACCGGAGTCACCGTGCCCGCGTCGTAGGTGCCGGAGAGATCGGGCTTGCCGTTCGGCATCCGCCGGTTCGAGGAGCCCTCCTCGGCAGCGGCGGGCACGAGCGAGACGAGCCCGCCGAGGAGCAGCGTCGCGAGCGTGAGATGGAACGGCTCGAGCCGTGTCGGCTCGTGGGCTCGCCTGGGCGTGGTTCGCTCGCGCATCGTCGCAATCTCCTCCCGGTCCTGGGCTCCGGGCGCCGTTCCTGGAGCCACGATCGTATAACGGCAGGCGCCTCCGCTCTTGGACCGGAACGGATCCCGGCGCTGCGGATTCGCGCATCTCCGCGACGCGCGCACGCGCGATCATCGACGTCGTCGAGGTCGGCGGAGAGGATCGCGAAGGCGACCCCCACCGTCCGTCGCTCACGTCGAGGCGGTTCAGCGCCGCCGCGCAGTCTCGGGTCGGCCGGGGCTCGATCGCACCCCCCGCCCGACCAGCGCCAGCACCTCGTCGAGCTCCTTGGGCACGCCACCACTGAGCACCTCGGCGCCGTCCTCGGTGATCAGCACCGTGTCCTCGATGCGGACGTGGAGCTGCTCGTCGGAGATCTCGATGATCGGCTCGACCGCGATGACCATGCCGGCCTGGAGTGGCTCGTCGAAGAAGCCGACGTCGTGGACGGCCATGCCGACGAAGTGTCCGGCGCCCGAGGGGCTCTGGTCGCCGAAGCCCCACTTCTCGAAGACCTGGCGGCAGATCTCCTGCGTCTGCTCGCGGGTGACGCCCGGACGCATCGCGGCGATCACGGCCTTCTGCGCCTCGAGCGTGGCGCGGTAAGCGCGCTCCTGGAGCTCGTCGAAGCGCCCCGACACCGGCCAGGTGCGCGTGATGTCCATCGTCTGGTAGCCGAACGACGCCCCGTAGTCCATGACCACGAGGTCGCCCTCCTCGAGCAGCCGGTCGTTGCGGTTGTGGTGCCAGACGTTGACGTTGGGGCCCGAACCGACGATCGCCGCGTAGGCGGCGTGCTCGGCGCCGCTCTTGATCATCTCGTGGGTGGCCTCGGCCTCGAGCTCGTACTCGAAGCGCCCGGGCGCGGTCGACTCGATCGAGCGCCGGATCGCGGCCGCCGAAACCTGGCCGGCGCGCCGCAGCGCCTCGATCTCGCGCGGGCGCTTGATCATGCGCAGGCGATCGATCCGTGGGCTCACGTCGCGCAGCTCGTAGTGCGGATAGCGCTCGCGGAACATCCGCACGCGCCAGGCATCCTCGCTCGGCTGGCCCCCCCACGGGTTGACCATCCGCCGCGCCTGGAAGATCGCGGTGTCGCCGCGCGACTGGTCGATCTCGTCGCGCTCGGAGAGCCGCACGTAGACGACCTGGGTCCCCGAGATGCGCCGCCGCGAGAGAAACTCCTCCAGGGCGTGGAGCGGTCGGAGCTCGGCGAAGCCACGGCGCGCGGCGGCCCCCTCCTGGTGGAGCCAGTTCCAGCCGTCGCGGCTCGCCTCGCGCTCGGTCTGGGTGACCAGGAAGAGCCGCGCCTCGCAGCTCGTGGCGTCGAGCGCGAGCGCCGAGTTGAGGTTCTCGTTGCCGGTCAGATAGTAGAAGTCGTGGTCCTGGCGGAAGCGCACCCCGCGCGCCGGCTCGGTCTTCGAGAAGAGGAGCACGAGGGCATCCTCCTCGATCACCTCGCACAGTGCCCGGCGACGCTCCGCGAACTCCTCGGGCGGGTACTCGATGCGCTGGGCGGCGACGGGAACGGCGAGCGCGAGCCCGCCGAGCAGGGCCAGCGACGCAGGGAGCGCGGTCGTCTTGCGGTTCATGGATCTGCGATCGCGAGGCATGGAGCCGTTACCATCTTACGCGCTCGGCCGGCAGCGCCGCAGGCCCGCGATCGCGATGTCGTCAGGTCATCGACGTCGCGTCGCGAACGTCACGTCACGTCATCGACGCCACGTCATCGACGGCAGCAGCTCGGCTTCGAGCTCGAGCAGGCTGCTGCGCCACCGCTCCTCGAGGTCCGCTCGCGCCGCCCTGCGCGGGAGATCCTCTCGCACCTGGAGGGGATTGCCGAACGCCACCGCGTAGCGCGTCCGCCGGAGCGGCAGCCAGGGCGCCACGCCCGCGAAGTTGCCGGTGTCGAGGACGACGCAGGGGACGACCGGGACGCGAGCGACCTGCGCGAGCTGACCGATTCCCGAAGTGATCTCGCCGCCACGCAGCACCGAGCTCTCGGCCGCTGTCAGCCGCCCCTCGGGAAAGATCCCGACCAGCCGCCCGTCGCGAAGCCGGCCCAGGATCTCCCTGGCGGTCACCGCATCGCTGCGATGGCGGTCGAGGAACATGCAGTTGAGCCGCCGGAAGAAGGCGCCGACCAGGGGCCGCTCCTCCACCTCGACGATGCTGACGAAGTCGATCGGCCGCCGGCACGCGCTCATCAGGCACGCGACGTCGTAGGGGCTGGTGTGGTTGCTCGCCAGGAGAACGCCGCCGCGCGACGGGACCCGGGTGGCGTGCACCACCACCGGCCGGGACGCCACCCGGAAGACGAGCCGGCCGGCGGCCACGACCACACGGTAGAAGCGGTCGTGATAGACCAACGATCAGGCTCTCCGGCGACGCCGCCCGATCGCGCCGCGATCGAGGATCTGGGACCCCAATGGTCCTCAGGCCCAGACGGACTCGGGGGGTTGCACCGCGGCGAGCAGCTCGCGGTAGGTCTCGCGCAGCCCCTCCCCGACGCGCTGCGTGATCTCTCGCCGTGAGGCACGCCCCGGCGGCAGGGAGAGGTCGGGCTCGATCGGATGGCCGAAGCCGATCCACAGCCTGCCGGTGCGCAGCGGTAGCCAGCGAGAGAGCCGCTTGAACTGGTCGCTGTTCAGCGTCACACAGGGAACGACCGGGACCTGGGCCCGGCGCGCCAGCAGCCCGACCCCTTCCTTGGTCGGCGCGCCGTTGAGAACGGAAGCGGAGCCCCACAGCACCTCGCCCTCGGGGTACATCCCGACCAGGCGCCCGCGCTCCAACCGTCTCAGAGACTCACGGATCCCTGGCAGGGCTGGGCCGAAGCGAGCGATCGGAAAGCCGCCGCTCTTGCGAATCAGCCAGTTGTTGTACCAACGTGCGAAGTACTCGTCGCGCGCCATCCAATCGACCTCTCGACCGAGCAGCACGCTCACCGTCAACGGGTCGTAGTAGCTGAGGTGGGTGCAGGCGAGGAGCAGACCGTCGTGGTCGCGGGGGATCCGCTCCCTGCCGAGGACGGTGTTGCTCGAGGTCAGGGCGAAGATCGCCCGCACCACCCCGAGGGTGATCGGGTTGTTGAGCGGGGCCATGGCGGTGGAAGTCTAAGCGACGCGACCAGAGCAGTGGATCACGGCCCCATGATCGTGCGAGCTCAGCCCCGGGGATCGATGTTCTGATTGAGCCGGAAGAGATTCGTCGGGTCGTACTTGCGCTTCACTTCGACCAGCCGGCTCCAGCCGTCTCCGAAGGCAGCCCGGACGAGCTCGGGCTCTTCCCCGAGGCCAGGGAAGTTGAGGTTCGTCTTCCCGGTGCCGTGAGGCTCCATGGCGGTGAAGAGCGCTCTCGCCCAGGCGATGTTCGTGTCGGAGTCCATGGGGTCGTCCCAGTTGGCCAGGATCTCGAGGAGGAAGGGTGCGTCGCGGGCGCCGCTGGCGGAGGCCGTGGGGTCGGCCCGACCGAGCGCTCCGCCGAGCGCCCACAGCCCCGCCATGGACATCGGCGACGGCCGCGCCGCCACGTGGTCGGCGAGGGTCTTCACGACCTCCTCCCCGAGGCCGGCCAGGTAGATCGACTTCCAGTAGTAGTGGAGCTCGCGGGCGGGGAAGAAAGGGTCGAACATCTGCTGGAGCGCGGTGTAGGGCAGCGTTGCCGAGAGGTCCAGCAGGGGCTGCTCGATCTCGCGCAACGGCTGGAGGATCCGCTCGCCCTCCTCGGGTGGCCCGACGTAGACGGCGCCGAGGATGATCACGGGCCGCCCGTGGAGGTCCTCCGGAAAGCCCGCAACGGGCGGCACGCTCCACCGGGTCGCCGACAGGTTCACCTCGTCGGGGGCGCCGGCGGCGAAGCTCCGCATGGCGGCGATCACGGCCGCAGCGCTCTCGAGCGGATAGGCCGGACCGGCGAAGGCGACCAGCGGTCCCACCGGATGGGCGCGGAACTCGAACGACGTCACCACCCCGAAGTTGCCGCCACCCCCGCGCAGCGCCCAGAAGAGGTCCGCGTTCTCGATCTCGCTCGCGGTCACCAGCTCGCCGTCGGCGGTGACGACGTCCGCTGAAACGAGGCTGTCGCACGCCATCCCGTAGGTCCGGCGCAGCCATCCCTGCCCGCCGCCGAGCGTGAGCCCCCCGACACCGGTCGTGGAGACGATCCCGCCAGGCACCGCCAGCCCGAACACCTGCGTCTCGCGGTCGACGTCGGCCCAGGTCGCGCCGCCGCCGACCCTCACCGTCTTCGTCGTCGGATCCACGCGCACCCCGCGCATCGCCGAGAGATCGACGACGAGGCCTCCGTCACAGGTACCGAAGCCGGCGACGTTGTGGCCTCCCCCACGAACCGCCAGGAGCAGACGATGCTCGCGGGCGAACCGGACCGAAGCGATGACGTCCGCGACGCCGCGGCAGCCGGCCACCAGCGCCGGCCGCCGGTCGATCATGCCGTTCCAGACCCGCCGGGCGTCGTCGTATCCCGGGTCGTCGGGAGAGATCGGTCGGCTGCCGAGGCGGGCGCCGAGCTCCTCGACCGCCGCTGCGGTGAGGACGTCCTCCTCGCCGTCGGTTCGTCTCGTCTGGGCTCCGTCCATCGGGTCCTCCCGCGTACGATGGCGTGACTTCGTGAGACTAAGGTATCATGATGAGCATGTCAATCTCATACGAAGAGACGGGCCGACGAAGCCAGAAGGCGCGAACCCGCGCGGCCCTGGTGGAGGCGGCTCGCGAGCTGCTCACTCGCGGTCGGACGCCGACGGTGGAAGAGGCCGCGATCGCGGCGTCCGTCTCCCGCGCGACCGCATACCGGTACTTCGCGAATCAGCAGGCGCTGCTGGTGGCGGCCCATCCCGAGGTCGAGACGGCCTCGCTCCTCGGGATGGACGCGCCGAGCGATCCCGAAGAGCGACTCGATGCGGTGGTGACGGCGCTGGCCAGGATCTTCCTGGACGCGGAGCAGAGCTACCGCACGATGCTGCGTCTCTCGTTGGAGACCGGCAGCGACCGAGGTGAGCTCTCGCTGCGCAAGGGACGGCGTTACCTCTGGATCCGGGACGCGCTCGCGCCCCTGCGCGATCGCCTTCCCCGGGCCGAGCTCGATCGCCTCGTCCACGCGATCGCGGTGGCGATCGGGATCGAAGCGCTGGTGACCCTGGTCGACCTCGCCGGCCTCTCCCGCAGACGGGCCGTCGAGGTCATGCGTTGGTCCGCCCGGGCGCTGCTCCGAAGCGCCCTGGCGGAGTCGGCGGTGCCCACGAGGTGATCGCCGCGCGCGGGCGACCGCCTCGCGAGCCCCCAGGAGCCCGTGGTGAAAGTCAGGATGCCCGCATTGCGAGCGCGGTGGGTCCAGATGCAAGGCGGACCGACGCAGACGATGCGGGGACATCGGCGAGGAGGTGCAACCTGAGGCTGAGCGCAGCGAAGCCGACGAAGAGGACCAGCTGCCGCTCGCGGCAGGTGGTCCTCAACGCAGCAGATGGGCCCACGCCGCCGCAAGCCGAAGGCCGACAAGGGCTTGCAGCGCAGCCGGTGGCCACAAGCCGGCCAACCAGCGCGGAATGACCAACGATCGATGAGTCGGCTTCTTGGCCGCCGGCGGAGCGGAAAGACCTTGTCGTGCGGGCGTGCTGTATTTGTCGAGTAGACCGGGGAGCTGCCTCCCCGGCCCCTCACAGATCCGGACGTGAGGATTTCCCTCATCCGGCTCCTCGGAGTAGGAGATTCACTGCGCCTGGTGGTCGCTGGTATACCGACGCGTAGCATCGGGGCTCGGGCAGAGGATGGCGCCGGAGCAGACCACGGAAGAACTGCTCCTTTGTCATTCCTCGTTGAGAGCGGCGACTCAGCCACTTGTGCCAGGCCAGCTTCACGCAGTACGCGAGGCGAGCCAGGCTGCCATGGTTGGTGGTCACGCCGTAGTAGCGGTAGTGGCCTTCCAACGCCCGGTACAGCACTGCCTGCTGTACTCGCACGGGAAGGTGTCGGTGGCGCCGAAGCCACGTCGACAGGGTCCTCACCGCTCGTCGAAACCTCGCCGCGCTGGTCTTCCGTTTCACCACCCAGCTCCCTCGTCTCGACCGTCCCCAGAAATGGGTCAGACCGAGAAACTCGAAGGTCCCCGGCGGCTCCCCGGATCGAGGGTCCACATCGCGCGGAGGACGCTCGAAGCGCACCAGCCGCGTCTTCTCCGGATGCAGGCGTAGCCCGTATCGGCCGAATCGCTTCGGTAGCACCTCCAGCACTCGCTCCGCATCGCGCTTCTCCGAGAACACCAGCACCGCGTCGTCCGCGTAGCGCACCATGAAGGCGCGCCCACGCAAGCGCGGCCGGACCTCGGCCTCGAACCAGCTGTCCAGAACCTCGTGCAGGTAGATGTTCGCCAGCACCGGCGAGATCACCCCGCCCTGGGGCGTCCCGCCGACCGGACGGCTCGTCCGTCCCTCGCTCATCACACCCGCTTTCAGCCACTTGTCGATCTGCCGACGGATCACACCGTCACGCACTCGTCGGTCGAGGATCTCACGCAGCTTCCCATGGTCCAGAGTGTCGAAGTAGCTCGCAATGTCCAGGTCGATCACCCAGGCACCTCCGAGCCCGCTCACCCCTTCCCACAGCGCCTGCAACGCCTGATGCGCCGATCGGCCTGCCCGAAAGCCGTACGAGCAGTCCAGAAACTCCTCCTCGTACACCGCCTCGAGAACCATCGCTACTGCTCGCTGCAGTACCTTGTCCTCGAAGGTCGGAATGCCGATCGGCCGACTCCTTCCGTCTCCCTTCGGGATCTCCACTCGGCGCACCGCCGGCGCCCGATAGCGGCCGCTGTGGAAGCGTTCCAGCAGACTGCGGAGATTCGCATCGAGATCCGACCCGTACTCCTCTCCAGTCTGCCCGTCCACTCCCACCGCACCACCCTTGCGCGTCCGACGGTAGGCCTCGTACAGCCACAGCAGGTCGACGTGGTGAGCCAGCGTCGTCAGGACCTTGCCGCGCAACTGCCTCGACAGCTCGGCTATCCGATGAAGTCGTGTAGAGACGGAGTCCGGTCGCAAACTACCGGGCGTCTTTCCCCTCATCGGTCCTCCTCCTCCGGTGGCCCCTTCCCTCCGGTGGGTCCCGACGAGGCTCGGTTCCCCACCTTCTTCGGTACCTCGGACCACTCCGACTCCCTGATGGACTTCGCCAGCCGCTCGTTTGGCTCGCGGCTCGCTATCGCTCTGAAGCGAATCCACCAGGGCCTCCCGGGTTCCCGGCGATCCCTCGATGACATGCCCTGCTCCAAGACCCCGGCTCCTCTTGCACCGCTAGCCGTCACGCCGTGCAAGACATGGCCTTCCACCGTGGCAAAGGTGTCGGCGGGTCGCACCATCAGCATTTCGGGGCTCAACACACGGCCTGACATCTCACGCTCTACGCTTCACCGCTTTGGTTACCCTCGCGGCGCAAGAGTCGCTTCCGGGCGGGCGGCTACCCTTACCCGGGTGGGGCTCGTACCCACAGGGATCGTTCGGAAGGTTTCAGCTCTGCCGTTCCTGGCTACGTCATCGCATTCCCCTTCCCCGGGCTTGTCCCGGCGCACCACCACGGGCTGCTAGAGGCGCGGCGCCGCCGGCGCGCAGCCGGGAGACGACGCCTCCGACCGCAGCACGAGGAGCCCCTCCTCGACGCGGAGCTGCTCGCTCCCGTACTCGTTCCGCGCGCCACCCGGCCACTCGATCGCCACCCGCGACAGCCCCTCTCCCTCCGCGAGCGCGATCGTCAACACCGGCTCGGAGGACGAGAGGTACGAGCCGGCGGGCTCGAGACGTCGCAGCAGGGTCCGCCCCGCGGTGGTCTCGATGGCGACCTCGGCGCCCTGGCCCCAGGTGTTGGCTCCTGGCCCGCACAGTCGGAGACGCCGGCTGCCGGCGACCGGCGCGTCGTTGCGCAGCAGGACCGCCGGGCGACCGTTCTGGCTGAGCACCAGGTCGAGATCTCCGTCGCCGTCGAGGTCGCCGGAGGCGAGCCCGCGACCGACGTACCTGCCCGCCGGACCGGGCGACTCGACGAAGTGGTCCACGCGATTCAAGAAGACCTGGAGCGGCTGCTCGTAGCTCTGGCGACCGTTGCTGACGGTGGCGATGTCGGGCTCGATATGGCCGTTGGCGAACACCACGTCCAGCCACCCGTCACCGTCGAGATCGGCGACCAGGGTGCCGAAGGTCAGCGAAAGGAGCGTCGGGATGCCGAGCCGGGCCTCGGCGGTCGCCTCGCGGAAGAGACCGTCGGGCTCGCCCAGGAAGAGCCCCGCCGTCTCGTTGGCGAAGTTGCCGACCACCAGGTCGATGTGGCCGTTCGAGTCGAGGTCGCCGGCCGCGATTCCCATCCCGCCGCGCGCCGACCCGGACGAATCGACCGCGAAGCCGGCGAGCGGCGCCCGCTCCTCGAAGCCGGCCTCGCCGAGGTTGATCCAGAGCTGATTCGGAACCGTGTCGTTGGCGATCGCCAGGTCGAGACGGCCGTCGTCGTTGACGTCGATCACGGCGACGCCGAGCGTCTTGCCGGGGGCTGCGATTCCGGTCGCCGCGGTCTCGTCGGCGAAGCGCCCGCCGAGATTGCGATAGAAGCGGCTGACCGCGCCCTCGTAGACCTCGGGCGTGCAGTAGGTGCGATGCTGGCCGTCGGGGCTGCAGTCGACGTCGCCGGCGAGCGACCATTCGACGTAGCGGCCGGAGAAGAGGTCGAGGTCGCCGTCGCCGTCGGCATCGAAGAACGCCGCGCTCGACCCGAAGCCACCGTCGGGCTTGAGTCCCCAGGCCTTCGAGACGTCGTCGAAAGTGCCGTCGCCCCGGTTGAGGAAGAGCCGGTCGCCGCCGGCTCCGGCCGTCGCGCCCACCGTCGTCACCAGCACGTCGAGGTCGCCGTCGCCGTCGACGTCGCCCACCGCAAGTCCCATCGCGTAGCCGTCGACGATCACCCCGCCGGCGTCCGCGATCCGTTCGAAGCGCCAGGAACCGAGATTCCGGTAGAGCGCCAGCGGTCGAGGACTCGACTCGCGCTCGAGCCTGCCTCCGTCGGCGAACAGGAGGTCCGCCCGGCCGTCCCCGTCGGCATCGAAGACCGCGACGCCCGAGCCCATCGTCTCCGGGAGCAGACGCGCGGGCGAGGCGCCGTTGGCGTGCACGAAGTCCACCCCCGAGCCGGCGGTGGCGTCGACCAGCAGCGAGGGCGCCTCGCTCTCGACGCCGGCGGGCTCGACCGGGGCGGGCTCGCGGCCGCAGCCGAGTCCGGCCGACACCAGCAGGGCGGCGACCGCGAGCCGACGGCCGGCGAGGGGCGCGACCTTCACGGCGCCGGCTCGCGACCGCTCGACGCGCCGGCCTCTCCGGTGTTCGCGGAGTCGCTGGCGCCCTCGGGTCTCCAGCCCATCAGGTCGTGCTTGCGCAGGTAGTATGCGAGGTTCCGCTCGTCGATCCCCAGCAGTCCCGCCGCCTGCCGCCGCACGCCTCGAGCCCGTTCGAGCGCCGCCACCAGGGTGTCGCGCTCGGCCCGCTTGAGACGCCGCTTGAGATCGAGGTCGTCGCTCACTGCAGGTTCGGCCCCGTCCGCCGGGCTCGCGACGACGAAGGGAAGCGAAGCCGCCTCGATGCTCTCCCCCGGGGCCAGCAGGATCGCGCGCTCGATGACGTTGCGCAGCTCGCGGACGTTGCCGGGCCAGCCGTAGGCCTCGAGCGCCGCCATCGCGTCCCCGCCGATCGCGGGCGTGCGCCGGCCGAGCTTCGCCGACAGCTCGTCGACGAACGCCGAGGCCAGCAGCCTCACGTCCCCCGGCCGGTCGCGGAGCGGGGGCAGGCGAAGCGTGATCACGTTGATCCGGTAGAAGAGGTCGGCGCGGAAGCGCCCCGCCTCGACCTCCTTCTCGAGCTCGACGTTGGCGGCGCACACGATGCGCACGTCGACTCGCGTCGGATGGCTGTCGCCGACCCGCTCGAAGGCGCCGTCCTGCAGCACCCGCAGCAGCTTGGCCTGCGCCGTCGTCGACAGCGAGTTGATCTCGTCGAGGAAGAGGGTGCCCCGGTGAGCGACCCGAAAGCGTCCCTCGCGATCCGCCACCGCACCGGTGAAGGCCCCCCGACGATGGCCGAACAGCTCGCTCTCGAAAAGCTCTCCCGGGATCGCCGCGCAGTTGACGGCGACGAACGCGTGATCGCGCCGTCGGCTGCGCGCCTGCAGGTAGCGCGCGACCTCCTCCTTGCCGGTCCCCGACTCGCCGATGAACAGCACCGGCGAGTCCGACGGCGCCACCTGCTCGACCGTCTCGAGGAGCCGCAGCCAGCCGGGGCTGCCGCCGACCAGTCGCTGGCCCTCCCGGACCCGGCCGGCGCGCAGGTAGCGAAGCTCTCGGGAGCGTGCGGCGCCGTCGAGGCTGCGCTCGATCGCCAGCTCGAGCTCGTCGGCGTCGACCGGCTTGAGCAGGTAGTCGGCGGCCCCGGCGCGCAGGCACTCGACAGCCGAGCGTACGGTTCCGTGCGCCGTGAGCATCAGCACGGGCGTTCCCGGGGCAGCCTCGGCCAACGCAGCGACCAGCTCCTTGCCCGTGGTCCCGGGCATCCGCAGATCGCAGACCACGGCGTCGACGCCCTCGGCGCGGCGATGCTCCAGGGCCTCGTCGCCGCTGACCGCCTCGCGGACCTCGTAGCCGCGCCGCACCAGCAGCTCGGCGAGCGACTCGCGAACGTAGTCCTCGTCGTCGATCAACAGCACGGTCGCGCGACCGGCGGGGGTCTCTGGGGAATCGCTCACGTCACCTTCTCCGACCCGCCACGCTATCGAAGCCCGCCGGGGCGTCGTGATGGGGTCCCACCATCACGACTCGTTCACGGCCGCTCGCCAACCGCTCGCGGTCGAGGCCGGCAGGCGCACCTCGAAGCGCGCTCCACCGGACGGCCGATTCTCGCCGACGATCGTGCCGCCGTGCTCGCGCGCGATGCCGAGGCTGACCGCCAGCCCCAACCCGGTCGAGCCGCGACCCGAGACGAACGGCTCGAACAGGCGGTCGGCGATCTCGGGATCGATCCCGGGTCCGCGGTCCTCGACCGCGACGACCACCTCCTCGCCCTCGCTCCCCAGCAGCACCTCGACCGGCTGCCCGCCGCTCAGCTCGACCGCATTGAGGATCAGGTTCGTGAGGAGCTGGCCCAGCATCGCGCGCTCCCCGTCCACCACGTGGTCCGCCGGAGCAGCTCCCTCGCGCGCGCTCCCGCCGACGACGATGAGACGGACGCCGTTCCCCTCGCCCGCGACCAGAGCGATGGTCTCCTCTGCGAGGGCGGCGAGATCGATCGGCTCCCGCGTCCCGCTGCCGGGGTTCGCCAATCCGAGGACGCGCTGGACGATGTGGCGGATGCGCTCGACCCCCTGACCGACCCGGGGGGCACGGCGGCGGGCGGCCGCGAGGTCGTCCGCCGCCAGCTCTTCCTCGAGCAGGGTCAAATGGTTGGCCATTCCCGCGAGCGGGTTGTTGATCTCGTGCGCGATGCCCGACGCCATGCGCCCCACCGTCGCCAGCCGCTCCTGACGCCAGAGGCTCCGCTCGAGGTTGCGCCGCTCTTCGGCATGCTCGCGCTCGGCGGCGAGCTGGGCGGCGCGCCGTGCCGTGCGGACCGCGACGAACGCCAACGGCAGCCCGAGGGAGATCACCAGGATGTTGAGCAGGACCGTCAGTCGCCAGCGGAAGGCCAGCCGTTCGACGGCGTCCAGCAGGGGGCCGTCCTGCCGTCTGCGCTCGAGCACCAGCGGAGCGTCCGGCTGCCAGCCGCGCGTGTCGATCCGCTCGCGAACGAGGACCGCGTCCTCCTCGGTCAGCGAGGGCGGGCCGATCGAGAGCCCCACGGGAGGAGCCAGGACGCTCGCACGATCCGGGAGCACGGTCGCCAGCAGCAGCGCGGGATCGACCACCGCACGAAGCCGTCCGCCGCCTTCGACCGGCACCTCGAGGGTGAGCGCGTTCGGCGGCGGCGCCGGCCGGTCGGCGACCAGGGCTGGATCGCTCACGTCCTCGCCGGGTGCCAGGGGTCTCGCCACCGTCACCAGCCGCTCCCCGCCGGCGCCCCGCAGCTCGAGCGACACCAGCCGCGGATGGCCGCCGGCGAAGAGCAGCAGCGTCCCTTCGGCCTCGAGCCGCGCCCAGCGGCGGCTGAGCGGATCCTCCGCGGCGACCCGCTGCGGGTCCACAGCCAGCCGAGGCGAGGAGGCGAGGAACGCGAGGTCGGCGCGCAGAGTGGCGAGCAGCGCCTCGATGGCGCGCGCCTGCGAGCCGGTCTGCCGCGACAGCTCCTCGACCGCCGCCGCCTGCGCCTCGCGCCGGCCGGTGACGATCGACGCCAGCGCGACGGCGTCGATGGCGACCACCAGCGCGATGACCAGCACCGCGGCGCCGCTCGGGCTCAGGCGCAGCCGGAAAGTCGATGTGTCGGGCTGCCGGGACGACGAACGCATGGCGCCGGCCAGCCTAGCGAATCATCGACCAGGCGACGGTGGCCGGCGGGTGCGGCGGCGTCAGCGGGCCTTCTGGATCGAGAGGACGTACTCCACCAGATCCTGGATGCGTCCCTCGATCTCGCCCTCCTGATCGCCCATCCGGCCGAGATCGCGGAAGCCGAGCGAGCCGCACGCCGATCTCGCGGGTGCGCGCCGCCACCGAGTCGGCGAGGACGCCCTCACCGGACCAGGTGCCAGTCGACCTGCCGGCCCGCGATGTACCAGACGTCCTCGCCGTCGAACACCGCGTCCTGCTCGAGCTTGATCACCACCTGGTTGCCGTCCCACATCTCGAGCAGCACCCTCACGTTGCCCTCGATCGAGAACGCCGTCGACGGTTGGAGCTTCCAGTCGCCGAGCACCGGGGTGTCCCCCTGGTTGTCCCACATGCCGATGGTCGGTCCGGGGGCGTGCCCGAAGAAGCCGATCGGGTGGGTGTAGGTGGCGCAGCGCAGCCCCTCTTCGAGGCACTGTTCGCCGGTCGCGGCATTGATCTGGTTGCCGGTGCGGCCGGCGACGAAGTTGCCGGTGAGGATGTCCTGCCAACGATTGCCGTCGAGCAAGGCGGCCTTCAGCTCTTCGGGCACGTCGGTCTCGTCGGACCGCAACACGTAGCCCATCTCCTGGGTGTCGGTGCACAGCATGAGGTAGCAGATCCCGACGTCGGTGTGCAGCACGTCGCCGCGCCGGATCACGAAGTCGCCGCTCTTGCCGCAGAAGGGAGACTCGTCGGTGCAGGGCTCCTCCGCGCGCTGGACGTCGACCGAGGGCATGAACCAGATCGGCAGCTCGAGCTCGGCGTAGCGCTCGGCGATGTACCAGGCGACGTCCTCGGCGGTGGTCACGCCCGGGGTGATGACCTGGTTGGAGAACGCCTCCGAGATCACCGCGCGCGCGATCGCCACGATCTGCGGGTAGACCTCGAGCTCGAGCGGGGTGCGGGTTTCGAGCCAGCGGACCACCAGCTCCTCGGCGCTCACCACCCGATCCCGCAGCTCGGGACTCAGCACCTCCATGAGGCGATCCTTCAAGGCCGCGGTCAGGCCGTCGGCCACCGGCCAGTGAACGCTGGTGTCGATCCCGATCCGCTTCGGGTCGCGCTCCGCCATCACCTCGGCCAGCCCCTGCCACTGGGCGTCGAGATCACCCCCTTCCCACGCCGGCTCGTAGAAGCGGCCGAAGGGGTAGCGGTTGACGGTCAGGCGATCGACCCCCTCCTCTGGGCCGCGATCGTGGAAGACCAGCATCGTGGTGCGCCGGGCGGCGTGCACCGGGTGCGGCGCCAGGCTCCAGAACACCGGGTCCTCGGCATACTCGCGGTTGATCACCAGCCACATGTCGATGCCGGTCTCGCGCATCAGGCGAGGGAGCAGTGTCTCGAGGCGCTCCTCGAGCATCCGGTTCATCACGTCAACGCGCTCGCGCTGCGACAGCACGTCCGGCGGCGTCGTGATTTCGCGCCCCTGATCGGGGCTCTCGCCGTCCTCGGCCCACGCGCGCGCGACGGCGGCCAGCGAGAGCGCGGCGAGCGTGACGATGAGGGCGGCCGCGGCGGCAGTCGATCGAACCATGGCGTGCTCCGGCAGGGTGAAACTCGGCGTCGGACAGGCGACGCGCGATCCGGGATCTTATCCGGCGGCCGAAGGCGGCGGCTCTCCGCCGCCGCCGCCCCAGCGACGGAAAGGATTCGTCCGAGGCTCTCCGTCCGGTACATTCGGCGGCTCGAGCGCGGCATCTCGGGCGCCGCGAGCCTGGGACGAGCCGAACGGAGACAGCGAACAGAACGGAGAGGGGAGAGCCGCTCATGATCGAACGCGAGCTCGACGTCGAGACCCCCGAAGGGGAGATGAAGACCTTCCTCTTCCACCCCACCCACGAGGGGCCCCACCCGGTGGTGCTCTACCTGATGGACGCCCCCAGCATCCGTCCCGCCCTCGAGGACATGGCGACCCGCCTGGCGAGCGCCGGCTACTACGTGATGCTGCCCTACCTGTTCTACCGCGGCGAGCGGTTCCGCGAGTTCGGTACGAGCGACGAGGACATGCACCGGCGGCGCGAGCTGATCGGCACGGTGACGCCGACCAACATCGTGAGCGATGCCCGGGCGTTGCTGGCGGTCGCCGACGACGACCCGGCGGCTCGGGACGGCAAGATCGGCGCCGTCGGCTTCTGCATGAGCGGCGGCCTCGTCATCTCTCTCGCCCGCGCGATGCCCGAGCGAGTCGCGGCGGTCGCGTCGATCCACGGCGCGTGGCTGGTCCGCGACACGGCCGATTCGCCGCACCGCGGTCTCGCCAGCGTGAAGGCCGAGATCTACCTCGGCTGGTGCGACAACGATCCGACCGCGCCGCCCGAGCACGTGCCCGTGATGCGCGAGGCCCTCGACGCCGCCGGCGTGACCTACACCCTCGACTGGATCACCGATGCGCTTCACGGCTACGCGCCGCCCGGGGGCGAGCGATACGATCGCGCCGCTTCCGAGCTGCACTGGGAGCGGGTGCACGCGCTGCTGCGGCGCCATCTCGGTTGAGGCCGCCAGAGAGGATTAGAGCTGGGAGAGAAGCAAGGTCCGGATGCCGAACCTAGCAGCCCGTGGTGAAACTCAGCACGCCCGCACGACAAGGTCTTTCCGCTCCACCGGCGGCCAAGAAGCCGGTCGTGCGAGTGCGGGAGCGGCTTTCTCTCGGGCGGCTTCTCGCCGCCGGCTCCGCTGCAAGTCCTTGTCGCCCTTCGGGTTGCCGGCGGCGCAGGCCCATCTGCTGCGTTGAGGACGAGCTGCCGCGAGCGGCAGCTCGTCCTCTTCGTCGGCTTCGCTGCGCTCAGCCTCAGGTTGGACCTCCTCGCCGATGTCCCCGCATCGCCTCCGTCGGTCCGCCTTGCATCTGGACCTGCGGCGCTCGCAATGCGGCCATACTGACTTCCACCACGGGCTGCTAGCCCCGCGGTCGCGAACGCCGGCTCGTCACGCAGACTCGCCGACCAACGAACAGGAGCTCTCATGTCGAATCTCATCTATGACCTCTCGATCGCGCCGATGTCGCGCTCGCTGAAGAACCTCGACGCGATCCTGGCCAAGGCCGAGGAGCACGCCGAAGCCGACGACGGGATCGAGCCTTCGACGCTGATCCAGGCCCGCCTCCACCCCAACATGCGGCCGCTCGTCTTCCAGATCCAGGTCGCCACCGACACGGCGAAGGGCGCCGCGGCTCGGCTGACGGGCCGCGAGGTGCCCTCCTGGCCTGACGAAGAGGAGACCTTCGCCGACCTGCATGCGCGCGTCGGCAAGGCCATCGACTACCTGTCCGGCTTCCGGCCCGAGGACTTCGAAGGCGCCGAGGATCGCGAGATCCGGCTCCAGCTCGGGCCGAATGCGCACGACTTCACCGGCAGGACGTATCTGGCCGGCTTCGTCATCCCAAACTTCTACTTCCACGTCACCACCGCCTACAGCATCCTCCGTCACAACGGGGTGGTTATCGGCAAGCGGGACTTCCTCGGGGGCGCCTGAGCGGAGGACGAGCGGGGCGCTCGGGACCCCGGAAGCTCCGGAGCAGGAGGCGCAGCCGCACGCCGCGCGAGCCGCGGCGGCATGCTCGCCGAGCGGTCCCGCTCGCTACGGAAGAGAGTCTGGGGGCGCCCCTTCCGCCGCCTTCCGCAGGGGCTGGCGGGCGCCGTAGGTGACGGAACGCCAGACCCACTCGAGCGGGCCGAAACGGAGCCTCGAGAGCCAGAGCCGGCTCGCGACGAGCTGAACGGCGAACACCACGACGACCAGACCAATCCGCTCGAGCCGATCGAGAGTCCCGAACCGGGCCAGCCCCCAGTGGTAGGTGACGGCGGTCGCGATGACGGTCTGGAGCAGATAGTTGCTCAGCGCCATACGCCCCGCCGACGCCAGGAGCCCGGTCAGCGTGCCGATCGCGGCGCACCGGCTCCCCGCCCTCGCCAGCATCTCGGCGAGACCGAAGTAGCCGATCGCGAGCAGCGACCCGGCGACCGCCACGAGCGCGGCCGCGGCGGCGTGCGGCCCGACGCCGGTGCGAAAACCGGTGAGCCAGGTGCCGAGCAGGGCGAGCGGCAATCCCGAGGCCAGCCCCAGAAGCCCGAGGCGGCGTAGCCAGCCGTGCCGTTCACCGAGGAGATCGAGGCGCACCATCGCGGCCCCCAGCAGGAACATCGCGAGGACCTGGAGCCCGCCGCCGGCCGCCATCGAGAGCAGCAGCAGCGCAAAGCTCAGCGCGCGGAAACCCTGGGCCTGGAGCCAGGGACCCTCGCGATAGGCGAGTGTCTCGGCCCCCCGCCAGTACGGGTCCTCGGGCCCGCCCGGCTCGCTGCTTCGCAGCTGCTGCCACAGCACCTCGAGCGGCGCTCCGTCGATTGGGGGAGAGTGCAGCTCGCGCGGCGCCGGCTCCACTCCCGCCAAGGCGCCCATCAGGGCGCTGAACGTCACGCTCGCGGCCAGGGCGAGCACGCCCGCCACCAGCAGGAACCGCGCGGAGGTTCCGAGGACGAGGCAGACCAGCAGCCCGGTCAGGGAGTAGGCGAACAGGATGTCGCCGTACCAGAGCAGCAGTCCGTGGATCAGCCCGAGCGTCGCCAGGAACCCGAGCCGGCGAACCATCAGCAAACCGAAAGACCCGCCTGCCGCCGCCAACCGCTCGCGCTGGATGGCCAGCCCCATCCCGAACAGCAGCGAGAACAGCGGGTAGAACTTGCCCTCGCAGAGCGTCTCGACCAGCCACCACAGCGCCAGCGAGGGGCCGCTCTCGTCCGGCGCGCCGGCGGCGATGACCTCGCCCAGCGGCCGCGCGAAGTACTCGACGTTGACCAGGAAGATGCCGAGCAGCGCGAAGCCCCGCGCGACGTCGAGCGCCTCGATCCGCTGCCGGTTGGGGGCGAGCATCTCGGCGTATCTTGTCCGATCTCGCGGAGCATCCACGGCAATCCGCGAGCCTTTGGAGTCCACCTGCGACCGGCCGCCACGGCCGACTCGATCAGCCGCTCGTCCTGCACCAGGCCGAGGGCCTGGGGTCCGATCAGCGCACCCGCGATCAGGAAGCTGACGATCGGCAGCAGCCTCAGCCGGTGCGCCACGTACGCGACGACCGCGCTGGCGACGAGCAGCGTCGCGAGCTCGGAGATGAACCCCGGAGCGGCGGCCGCGGCTTGCACCATGACGCTCACGGGATGGGGAATGGGCACCTCCGGTCGGACGGCCGACGGGTCGCCAGTCTAACCGGCGACTTCCGGTCTGCGAGCCCGGGTCGTGGCGCAGAGCCACTACCGGATCGGCTCTGCCTTGAGGCGGGAGCCAGAATGTCGCCTCTCCCCTCTACGGCCACCGCGCGAGATGAGCCGCAGTCCTCCCGCCTTCCCGGCCGGGGCCGGTCCGAGTCTTCCGCTTCACGAGCGGGTCGAACGCCTCGCGTGGAGATGACGCGATGAGGTCGTCAAGCGCAACGGCCGGGCTCGTGGTAGGGCCGCGTCCCGCCCCCCCACCTCGTTGGGGAGTGGTGACCACCTCGAGCCCGCTAGGTCGACTAGGCCGTCGTCGAGTTCACAGAAGGTCAAAGTTCGATCAAGCCGCTGCGATTGCCTAGAGAATACGGCTGTGGCCTGGTCGACCCAGCCGCGCCCGCTTGCGGGCTTGCGGCGCACGAGTAATCGGCTAGCGGGCTCGTGGTATGACCGCGCCGCGACCTCGCCACTCGATGGGGAGTGGTGACCACCACGAGCCCGCTAGCAGCGTAGGTGTACGCCATGGGTAGGACGAGTGACGTCCGACGCGGGGCCGGAACCGATGCGCGGCTCCTTCGGAGGGTGTCGGCGACGAGCAGGATCTGGGACCTCGCGCCCGTCGTGGTTTCACGGGCGCCACGAGCGGGTGTCCTCGCTGCCTGAGACTTGGCAGGGCGGAGGCCGATCAGCGGAGCGCGGCTGAGGCCTCTCCGGCAAGCGAGAGTTAGAGTGCGTTGCTCGGAAGGAGTTGCTCGGAAGACACTGTGCCCGCGGACCGTATGCCGAAGCCCATCACCGTCCTGTTCGTGATCACGTCGAGCGACTTCGGCGGCACCGAGAGCTTCCTGCTCCAGCTCGTCACGGGCCTCGATCGCGCGCGCTTTCGGCCGCTGGTGGTCTCCCTACGCCCGTGTGGACGCATCGCCGATCAGATCGCCGGGTGCGGCGTCGGGGTGAGCACGCTCGAGATGTCGAGCCGGCCGCGCATCCGGGAGCTGCTCTCGGGGGCTCGAGAGCTCAGGCGGCGGATCGACGGCGGAGGCGTGCAGGTCGTGCACTCGCTGCTCTACCGCGCCAACGTGTTGGCTGCGATAGCGGCCCGCTGGTCCTCGACGAGGCCGCGGATGATCGCCGGGCAGCGTAGCCTGACGGCCTACAGCGGCTGGTCTGCGGTTCGCGCCGCGCGCTGGACCCGACGGCTGTGCGACCGGGTGGTCGCGGTCTCCGAGGCCTCACGGCAAGCGCTGATCGAGCGAGAGCGCTGCGATCCGGGGCGGATCGTGGTCATCGAGAACGGCGTCGACTGTCAGCGGTTCAGGCCGCGTGAGCCGGACGTGGTACGTCGAGCGCTCGAGCTTCCCTCGGACGCGATCGTCGTCGGAGGAATCGGCCGCCTCTCGCCCAAGAAGGGCTTCCACGTTCTGGTCAACGCTGTGGGACGGTTGCTCGCCGCGGGCCTTCCGGTGGAGCTGGTCCTGGTCGGCGAAGGACCGGAGCGTGCGCGGCTCGAGGCCGAAGCGCGTGCGGCCGGCCTCGAAGGCCGGGTCCGGTTCCTCGGTCACCGATCCGACGTTCAGGACCTCTATTCTGCTTTCGACGTCTTCGTCCTGCCTTCGTACGAGGAGGGTTCGCCCAATGCCCTACTCGAGGCCATGGCGAGTGGCTGCCCGGTGATCGCCACCGCGGTCGGAGGCACCCCCGAGATCCTCGGGGATTTCTCCCTGGGTCGCTTGATCTCTCCCGGTGATCCCGAGGCCCGGGCCGCAGCGCTGGGAGAGCTGCTCGAAGATGCCGCCCTGCGGCGGCGGCTCGGGGAGCAGGCGCGGCGGCGCGTCGAGGAGCGC
>DATKBT010000062.1:0-29729 GCA_035546295.1 Thermoanaerobaculia bacterium
ACGGGCAGCTCGCGGGGGCGCAGCGGGCGCGCGCCGAGCCCCTGGCTGGTGTTCACCAGGAACCGGACCCCGCGCTCGCGGCACAGCGCGCCGACCGCCGCGAGGTCGGTGGTCCAGCCCGAGAAGGAGTGGACCCAGCTCGTGCACAGGACCCGGGTGCGCGGTCCGAGCGCGCGCTCGACGTCGGCGGGCTGGAGCACCGGCTCGCCGCCCGCGGGCTCGATCTCCCGCACCACCACCCCACGCTCGCGCAGGCCGATCCACGGCAGCACGTTCGAGGGAAAGTCCCCGCGCAGCAGGAGCACCTCGTCGCCCTCGCCGAGCGGCAGGCCATTGGCGAGCAGATGAAGGCCGTAGGAGGCGCCGTCGGTGAGCGCGACCTCGTTCTCGGGGGCGTCGATCAGGCGGGAGATCGCGGCGCGAAGCCGCGCCGGCACGCCGGTGAAGCGCTCGCCGGTGAGCTCGAACGGCCGGACCTTCCACTCCACCGCCTCGAACGCCTCACGGGCGGCGGCGAGCGGCAGCGGCCCCTGGTGCGAGCAGCTCAGCCAGATGCGGCCGCCGAAGTCGGCGAAGCCGGCGCGCAGATCGGGGGGGCGGGTCGCGCGTTCGGGCTTCGGACCGCTCACCGGTCTCCTCCGGGCGCGTCGCCCTCCGCAGGGTCCTCGGTCCCGTCCTCGGTCCCGCCCTCGTCCCCGGGCTCGGCTGCGAAGCGCCAGCCGACCAGCTCGTCGAGGGCGACCCGGATCACGGGCGCGTCGTCGGCGAGCGGCACCCGTCCGGCGCCCACGCCGTCGCCGCCTTCCTCCGGCGACGCGTATTGCGGGTACTTCGCGCGCAGCGCCCCGAGCGCGGCTCGTCGCTCGGCGTCGGCCGCCGCGTCCTCCGGCTCGAGGACCACCCCACGCCCCCGCGCGCGCACCCAGCGCAGCCGGGTCCAGTCCTCGTCGTCCCACCGATCGACCAGGATCGAGACGTGGGAAGAGGCCTCCAGGTCACGCACCCGGCGCAGCCTCCGCGTCGACTTCGGCTTGGCGTCGATCGGCGTGTAGAGCACGCCGGGCGCCTCGTCGTCGTCGAGCACGTAGCAGATGGCGACCACGCTGGGGCGCCCCTCGCCGTCGACGGTGGCCATCCGCGCGACCCGTCCGGCTGCGAGCAGCCGGGCCGCCCACCCAGGGGGCGGATCGGCGGGCTCGCGGTCGCCGCCGCGGACCGTCTGGTCGCGCTCGCTCACGCCCCTCCCGCAGTCCCCGGACTCACCCGATCAGCTCGCGGTACTCGTCGAGCTTGCGCAGCACGCGGTCGCGCCCCTCCGGCTTGACCATCAGAACCGCCCGATCGACGCCGCCGTTCTCGTACTGGTCGAGCACCTCCCGCTCGGGGCGGGCGCCGAACACCGACACCGAGATCGTAGCGCGATCGCGCCCCGCCTCCTCGGCGCGGCGGTGCAGGTCCTCGATGCCCTTCAGGATGGCGTCGGCCGAGAACCCGATGGGCAGCCAGCCGTCGCAGAAGTCGACGACGCGCTGGCGGGTGTAGCCGGTGAAGCCGCCGAGGACGATCGGCGGGTGCGGCTTCTGCACCGGCTTGGGCCACGACCAGATCGGCTCGAAGTCGACGTGCTCGCCGTGGAACTCGGCCTCCTCCTGGGTCCAGATCGCCTTCATCGCAGCGACCTGTTCGGCGAGCTTGGCGAAGCGCGTGTCGTACTGGGTGCCGTGGTGGTTCATCTCCTCGACGTTCCAGCCGCCGCCCAGGCCGAGGATGAAGCGGCCGTTCGACAGCAGGTCGAGGGACGCCACTTCCTTCGCCAGGATGATCGCGTCCCGCTGAGCGATCAGGCAGATGCCGGTGCACAGCTTGATCGTCTCGGTGCGCGCGGCCGCGGCGCCCAGCGCGACGAAGGGATCGAGCGTGTGGGAGTACTCCTCGGGGAGATCGCCGCCGCCCGGAAACGGCGTCCGGCGGCTGGAAGGGATGTGCGTGTGCTCGGGCAGCCACAGAGACTCGAATCCCCGCTGCTCGGCCTCGACCGCCAACTCGTCGACGCGAATCGCGTAATCGGTAGGGAACATGTAGATCCCGACGTCCATGAGAGCTCCTCCAAGAAAGATGGCCGGACGGCACGCCGACGAGCCGACCGGCGCCGATCCGCCGCATCCTACTCGGCGCCCCGTTAGGATGCGTCTTCGAGCGACCGTTGCGGTGGGGCTCGGCTCCGACGCGACCCGGAGGAGACCCGAGAGTCGAAACTCGACGGATACCACGCGAAAGCCGACACCGAACCCGCCACCCGAGAGAGAGACCGACCGGAGAAAACCGTGACCACCAGAATTCCGCAGCATCCCGCGCAGCCATCCTCGCCACGACGATCGGCGCCCCTCGCCCTGCTCGCCGCGTGCGCCCTCGTGGTCCCGCTCGCGGCGACCGCCGAGAACGCCGACTGGCCGGCCTTCCGCGGCCGCGGCTCCCAGGGGGTCGTCTCCGGCGTGACCCTGCCGACCACCTGGAACGTCGAGACCGGCGAGACCGTGCGCTGGAAGACCGAAGTCCCGGGGCTCGGCCACTCGAGCCCGGTGGTGTGGGGGAACCGTGTCTTCCTGACGACCGCGGTGCGCGCTGAGGGGGAGGAGTCGCTCAAGGTCGGGCTCTACGGCGACATCCAGCCGGTCGCCGACGACTCTCCGCACAGCTTCCAGGTGCTGGCTCTCGACCTCGCGACGGGCAAGATCCTGTGGACCCGCACCGCCTACGAAGGGGTGCCCGAGGTCAAGCGCCACACCAAGGCCAGCCACGCCAACTCGACCCCGGCGACCGACGGCGAGCACCTGGTGGTCATGTTCGGCTCCGAGGGCCTGTACTGCTACGACCTCGAGGGCGAGCTGCTGTGGTCCAAGGACTTCGGGGTGCTCGACTCGGGCTTCTTCATGGTGCCGACGGCGCAGTGGGGGTTCGCCAGCTCGCCGCTGATCCACGACGGCAAGGTCTACATCCAGGCCGACGTCCAGGGACAGTCGTTCCTGGCCGCGTTCGACGTCACGACCGGCGAGCAGGTCTGGCGCACCGACCGCGACGAGGTCCCGACCTGGAGCACGCCCGCGATCGCGCCGCGCGGCGACGGCTGGCAGGTCGTGGTCAACGGCTGGAAGCACATCGGCGGCTACGCCGCCGAGACCGGCGAGGAGCTGTGGAAGATCACGGGCGGCGGCGACATCCCGGTGCCCACCCCGATCGTGGCCGGCGATCTGATCCTGATCACCAGCGCCCACGGCCGCGAGCGCCCGATCTACGCGATCGAGACCTCGGCCACCGGCGAGATCACGGTCGAGAGCGAGGCGATGGCCTGGCACCAGGAGAAGGCCGGCAACTACATGCAGACTCCGATCGTGGTCGGCGACCTCGCCTACTTCGGCTTCGACAACGGCGTGATCTCGGTCTACGAGGTAGAGACCGGCAAGCGGCTCTACCAGGAGCGCCTCGGCGGCGGACAGACCGGCTTCACCGCCTCGCCGGTCGCCGGCGACGGCAAGGTCTACTTCACCAGCGAGGTGGGCGACACCTACGTGCTGAAGCACGGGCGCGAGCTCGAGCTGCTGGCGACCAACGAGCTGGGCGAGACTTTCATGTCGACCCCCGCGATCGCCGGCGACCAGATCCTGTTCCGCGCCCGCCATCACCTGATCGCAGTGGGAGAATAGGGAGGGGGCGCCCCCGCGCCGGCGCGGGAAACCGTGGAGCCGGCCGCTCGATCCCAGGCCTCGAACACCCGGCACCAAGCGGCATGAGGGGACGCGTGGCGGCTCGGCGGTCC
Organism: Thermoanaerobaculia bacterium; assembly: GCA_035546295.1. Lineage (GTDB taxonomy): Bacteria > Acidobacteriota > Thermoanaerobaculia > Multivoradales > Multivoraceae > DATKBT01. Next base: position 3,815 of record DATKBT010000062.1, read on the forward strand.
TCGTGACGTTCTCTCTGGCAGAGAGCCCAAGAGAGGACGAGCCCGATGGAGACCCCCACCCCGACACTCGCGATGTACGGACCCTCAGAGACTGCGAGGCGAGCGATGTCCGAGGAATCCCAGGAGCTGACCGGCCTCTTGCGCGCCCATCGAGACGGCGACGCGGCGGCCTTCGAACGCCTCGTCGAGATCGTCTACCCGCACCTCAAGCGGATCGCGGGGCGGCAGCTCGCCCGCGCGCGGCCCGGGCAGACCCTCGACACCACGGCCCTGGTCAACGAGGCCTACCTCAAGCTGATCGACCACACCCAACGCCACTGGCAGGACCGCTCCCACTTCTTCGCGGTCACCGCGCGCGCCATGCGCCAGATCCTGATCGACTACGCGCGGCGCAAGAGCCGGCAGAAGCGCGGCGGAGGCGAGGACGCGCTGCCGCTCGAGGAGGACCGGGTGGCGATCGCTCAGGAGGCCGAGCAACTCCTCCAGCTCAACGAGGCGCTCGAGCAACTCGGCGAGAGCCACCCGCGGCTCCTCCAGGTCTTCGAGTGCCGTTACTTCGCCGGCCTGAGCGTCGAGGAGACGGCCGAGGCGCTCGACACCTCGACCCGGACGGTGGAGCGCTCCTGGCAGCAGGCGAAGGCCCAGCTCAAGGAACTCCTCGCGGCGCGCTAGCCTCCGATCTGCTTGGGCGCGCTGCGCGCGCTATAGCAGATCTCCGGCTAGCAGATTTCTCGCGGCTCCACTCCGAGCTGAGGCGAAGCCGAAGCGAGAAGCGGTGAGGTGCGCTGAGCCTGCGAAGCGCGCCGAGCCCAGCGCCTTCGGCGCGTCGCCGCGGACAGCCTTAGAACCGGTTGGCGAATACCCGGACAGCCTCCTCTAGGAGCCCGGATTAGAGGAGACTGCCGAGTCACCGGTCGCTTGGTCGGAGCCCGCCGCAACGGTTCGTCTCCCACGAAACCGGCGGCACCTCCGCGACCCCGGATCGGCGCAAGACTGCCGGCGCTACTGCGCTACTGGATGTAGCCGAGGTTCCTGAGCTGCTCGAGCATCTCGTCGTCGGCCGACTCGCCGTCGCCGTCTCCACTGCGCGCGATCACGCCGCGCTGCCACTCCTCGAGCCGGCGACGCAGGACCTCGACCTTCTCGGGCTCCTCGGCGGCGACGTCGGCGAGCTCGAAGGGATCCTCGGACAGTCGATAGAGCTCGGCCGAATCGTCGGCGCGACGAACGACCAGCCGATAGCCCGCCATCGCCACCGCCAGTCCACCGTCGGGCTCGATGCTGTCGGTGAACGCGAGGTAGGGCGGGCGCCCTCGCTGCTCGAGGATGGCGACCAGACTCTCGCCCTGCATGTCCGAATCGGGCTCGATTCCGACCAGGTCGAGCAGCGTCGGGGCGAGGTCGACGAGATCGGTGATGCGCGGCTCGACGCGGCTCGAACCGCCGCCGGGCAGGCGGAGCGCCAGCGGCACCCGCGCCACCGTCGCGTGAACGTTCGAGGACAGCGGCGGACCGTGCTCGGCGAGCTCGATTCCGCGATCGCTGGTGATCACCACGATCGCGCGCTCCCCGAGACCCTGTTCGTCGAGCGCTCGCCGCAGGTCGCCGATCCGCTCATCGGCCTCGCGCACCTTCGCTTCGTAGACCACTCGGAGCCCGTCGACCTGCTCCTGCGACGCAGCTCCTAAAGCGTCATCCGCCCCTTCGCCGCTCGGTTCTCCGCTCGGTTCTCCGCTCAATTCTCCGCTCAATTGTCCGCCATGCGCCTCGAGCTCGGCCGCTCGCGGCAGCAGGTCCGACGCCTGGAGGTAGAGGAAGAACGGAGCCTCTCCCGCCTCTCGCAGCCAGCCGATGGCGCCCGCGATCACGTCCTCCAGCCCCTCCCGAGCCGCGTCCCAGGTGGCGAAGCCCTGCTCGAGACCCGCGACCGGATCACCCGAGCCGGTGTCTGCGTCGACGAAGGCGGCGGTGCGGTAGCCATGCTCGGCGAGGCGCTCGGCGAGCGTCGTGGTCTCCGCCGGGAGCTCGCCGCCGCCGGCGAGCAGACCGAGGGCGACCGGATAGCGCCCGCTCAGCAGCGCGGCGCGCGACGGGCCGGCGTGGGGCGAGGGGGTGAACGCCCACTGGAAGATCACCGACTCGCCGGCTAGGGCCTCGAGCCCCCGGTCGGGGTCATTCGATGCGGCAACGCCTTTCAAGTGATCGGCGCGCAGGCCGGAGAGGTCGACCAGGACGATCGGGGCCTGCTCGAACTCGAAAGGCTCCTCCGGCGACCAGCAACCGATGGCCGTCACCGCCAGAGCGACGACGAGCAGGCCCGCGGACGGGCTCGACGAGCCTGCGCGTCGTGGGCTCGTTCCCATGGGCGCCATGTCATCCACGGGAGCGGACACTATCAAGGGGCAGCGTCGAGTACCGCCGCTCACCCACGGGCTCCACTCATCTTGAGAAGCCTGCCGATTCGAGAGCCCTGCTCGCTCGAGAGGCCCCGCTCCTCGGGGAGTCCCGTTCGGTTGCGACCCAGCTCACTCGGGAACCCAGCGCGCGCGGCGGCGCTCGAGGAACGCCGCGATCCCCTCCGGGCCCTCGTCGACCAGCGCCTCGGCGAACAGGTCGGCAGCCTCGTCGAGGAGGCGGCCCAACGTCACCTCCCCGACCCGCGACAGCAGGCGCTTGGTGCGGGCGACGGCATGAGGTGCGCAGAACATGATCTGCGCAGTCAACAGCCGGATCTCCTGCTCCAGCTCGTTGGCGTCGCGCACCACCTTGTGGACGAGGCCGAGCTGACAGGCGGCGTGGGCGTCGAGGGCGCCGCCGGTGAGGGTGAGACGGCGGGTCTGCGAGACCCCGAGACGCTCGACGAGGAAGGGCGCGATCTGGGCGGGAACCAGACCCAGCGTCACCTCCGGGGTCCCGAACCTCGCGTCGGCGGTCGCCAGCGCCACGTCGCTGATGCAGGCGAAGCCGAACCCGCCCCCCATCGCCGGCCCCTCGATCGCGGCCACCAGCACCTGGGGAATGCGCTTGAGTCGAGAGAGCAGGGTCCCGAACGCGCGGTTGCCGCGCCGGACGCTGTCGCCCCCGGCCTCGGCGCCCCGGCGGTTGGCGTTCATGCCGCGGACGTCGCCGCCCGCACTGAAGCTGCCGCCGGTGCCGCGGAGCACCACGACCCGGACGGCCTCCGAGCCCTCGCCACCGCCTCGAACCGGCTCGAGCAGGGAGTGCGCGACCAGTAGCAGCTCCTCCAGCATCTGCCAGCTCATCGCGTTGCGCACCTCGGGGCGGTGGAAGAACACCGTCAGGACCGGGCCCTCGAGCTCGAGCCGGAGTGTCTGGAGGTCGGCGGGTAGCCTCACGCGGCTGGTCTCCCTACGAATCGGGGACGGTCGCACCAGTCTAGCCCCGGAGAATTCGCAGGCTCATCCTCCGGCGCATCCCACCTAAGAGCCTACTCGCACGTCCGGCCGGCGACCGACCTCCGGCTCCACCACCGGGGCCGAGGCCGCAAACCAAGCAAGCGCGCGTCGGAGCGCCGAGTCTGTGAGGCGAGCCAAGCCCACCGCCCCCGAGGTGACCGGGAGGGCTCCTCCCCGCCTCCACAGTCCGCGATCCGACGCGGGCGCCGGCGGCGCCGCAGAGACCGCCCACCCGCCCTCGCGCCGGAGCGCCACCGCGCGTTCGGGCACACCCCTCAACGGGGCTGTCTGACGAAGATCCCGTCCACCCAGACCACGTCCTCCTCGAGATCCGAGGGGTCGTAGGTCCCCCGGCGATAGACGTCGGAGTCGTAGTCCCCGTCCTGGCCGGGGCTTCGGATCGACAGCCGGGGAGCGCGACCGAGGACGCCGCGGAGCTCGAGCGGCCTCCCCCAGCCGTCGGTCGCCGGCAGCGCGCGCAGGTAGCGCGGCACCAGCCGGCTGGCCAGCTCGGCGTGGGGGAGCAGCGGGAGCTCGGTCACCCGCACGACGCCCTGCTCTGGGAGGCTCTGCTCCGTGATTTTTTGATCCGTGATTCCGTGATCCGTGATTCCGTGATCCGTGAGCTCAGCCGACGATGCCTGAGCATCGGCAGGCGCCGAATCGCCCTGTGAGGCCGTGATCGGGGCGATCGTGCCGGTCTCGTCTCTCGACTCCGGGCTTTGATCGAGCCGCCAGCGCTCGAACGCCTCACCGAGCTCGCGAACGGCGGCCAGCGTCGCCTGCTGCTCGAGCCCGCCCGCCGTCGAGCCGCTCGCGATCATCGAGCCCCCCAGCAGCCACAGGGCCGCGGCGAGGATCAGCCCGCTCGCCAGCCACCCGGCAGCCACCACTGCGGGACGCGATCCCGCGATCGAGGAGAGCACCACCAGCGGCGCCGCCAGGGAGCAAGCGATGAGCGTCGCGCTGACGAACACCGAGATGTCCGGCCAGACGAAGACCGGCGCCGCGAACACCGTCGACGACGCGATCATCAGCGCCGCCGCAACGGCTGCGTCCCGCCGCCGACGCGCCGTGCGCTGTCCGTGCTCGACCGCCAATCCTCCCCGGGTTCTCTCCGAGAGCCGCTGGCAGGCCAGGCAAACCGCGAAGAGCAGCCCGAGGCATGCTGCCACCACCAACACACGGAAGAGAACGTCGCCGACGCTCATGACCGAAGGCGTCCCCCGGCAGCCTCTCGCGACGCGCCTTCGGTCCGACGTTCGCGGCCGTCCGGCGGCAGGCAGGTCGCAGATCCAGACGCGTACCCGGGCATGGCCGCTTCAGCCCGCAGCCGCCCACGAGCTGGTCACTCGCCGGCCCCGTCTCGCAGCCAGCGATCGAGCCAGGACTCGACCTCCTGGTGCCACTGGATCGAGTTGCTGGGCTGGAGCACCCAGTGGTTCTCGTCCGGAAACACCAGCAGGCGCGAGGGAATCCCGCGACGCTGCAGCGCCGTGAACGTCGCCAACCCCTGCTCGAGCGGGACCCTGAAGTCCAGCGCACCGTGGATCACCAGCATCGGCGTCTGCCACTTCGACACGTGGGTCTCCGGATTGTGCTTTTCGTGCCCTTCGGGGTTGGAGAAGTACGGGCCCATGTGGTCCCACTCGGGGAACCACAGCTCCTCGGTCGAGTAGTACATGCTGCGGTTGTCGAACAGGCCGTCGTGGTTGACCAGGCAGCGGAAGCGGTCGGGCCAGTTGCCGGCGATCCAGTTCACCATGTAGCCGCCGTAGGAGGCTCCGAGCGCGCAGACCCGCTCGCCGTCGAGCCAGGGGTAGCGCTCGAGCGCCGCCGCCAGGCCCTTGCGCAGGTCCTCGAGCGGCTTGCCCCCCCAATCGTCCCGGATCGAGTCGGTGAAGGACTGCCCGTAGCCGGTCGAGCCGTGGAAGTCGATCATGACCGCCGCATAGCCGGCGCCGGCGTAGGTCTGCGGATTCCAGCGGTAGTGGAAGTGGTCGCCGAAGGACCCCTGCGGCCCGCCGTGGATCAGGAAGGCGACCGGATACTCAGCGCCCTCACGGAAGCGGGCCGGCTTCACGACGTAGCCGTGGACGGTCTCGTCGTTCCAGCCGGCGAACGTGAACTGCTCGGGCTCCCCCATCTCGGCGGCGGCCACGCGCTCGGCGTTGAAGTCGGTGATCGCCCGCGGCTCGGCTGGAGCGGCTGGCCGGGAGCCCTCGGCCGGGATCGACAGGACGTGGAGCTCGGCCGGGTGGCGCAGGTCGTCCAGCAGGAAGACGACGCGACCGGCTCCGGCCGGCTGCGGAGAGGAGACGGTGCCGCCTTCGACCAGGGTCCGCACCGCGGCGCCATCCCCGTCGCCATCGCGTTCGCCGCCGAGGCCGATCGCGAACAGCGAGGTTCGGCCGAGGTTGGCGGCGGTCACCAGCAGGGTGCGGCCGTCGTGCGAGAACTGGACGTCCCCCGCCGAGCGATCCCAGTCGCTGGCGATCTCGCGCGGCTCACCTTCCGGCCAGGTGCGCAGCATCAAGCGGAAGCGGTCCGACTCGTAGCCGGCGCGCTCCATCGCCAGATACGCCAGGCTCCTGCCGTCGGGCGAGAACACCGGGTGGGTGTCCCAGGCGGGGTTGGCGGCGGTCAGGTTGCGCGGCGGCGCGGAGCCGTCGGCGGGGACCGCGTAGAGGTCGAAGTTGGTGGACCAGGGCTCGGTGGTTCCCGCGATGCGGGCCGCGAACACCAGCTCGCGCCCGTCCGGGCTCCACGCGATCTCCTCGCTGCCGCCGAACGGCTTGGAGGGAATGTCGGCGTCGAAGCCCGGGGTCACCGGCACCGGCGTCGCCGACGGTTCGGCCAGCTCGAGCGTGAACAGGTGCGAGCGCCGCCCCTCCTTCCAGGCGTCCCAGTGCCGCACGAACAGCTGGTCGTAGGTTCGGCCGCTCGCCTTGCTCTCGTCACGCTGCGCCAGCCGCTCGGTGGTGCACTCGAGCGTGTCGCAGTCGGGGAACACCTCCATCGTGAACGAGATCCTCGAGCCTTCGGGAGAGATCAGCAGGTTCGAGACGTCGAGCGGCAGGTCGGTGACCCGGCGTGGCTCGCCCCCCGCCATCGGCAGCCGCCAGACCTGCATCGTCCCCGAGCGCGACGACAAGAAGTACAGGTGACTTCCATCCGCGCTCCACGCCGGCTCCACGTCGGTCGCCTCGTGCGCCGTGAGCTGGCGCCGGTTCTCTCCGTCGACCCCCACCAGCCACAGATCCGTTCCTCCGCGGTCGGCTTCGAGGTCGGTGGAGCGCACCACGAAGGCGACGGAGCTTCCGTCGGGGGACACCGCCGGACTCGACAGGCGCTGCATGGCGAGCAGGTCGTGGACGGTGAAGGCGTGAGTCTGCTGCGAGAGCGCGGGGATCGCGAAGGCCGCGGCGAGGCCGCTCGCGACGAGCAGAACGGCGATCCGGGACGGTCGAGAGTTCTCGTGTCGCATGGGGCCGACTCTATCCGCGGCACCGGCTCTCGGCAGCGCCGGCGCGCAACCGCTTCGACTCCCGCGAGCGACCGCCCGCCCGTGGCGCCCAGACGCTCGAGCCGGCGCTCTCGTAGACTCTGGCGGGAGGCACCTACGATGGACACGGCGAAACGTCGGCGACCCTGGATCGCTCTCGCCATCGCGCTGACCCAGCTCGCAGGCCTGGCTCCAGCGGCGGGCGCGCAGGGCCTCGCGGCGCTTCGCGAGATCGAGGTGGGCCTGCTCGCCAAGCGCTTCGCCGACTACGAGACGGCAGCCGAGCGCGAGCGAGCGGCGACGCAGGAGCTGCGCCAGACCCTCGACCGCCTGAACTCGATGATCGGCGACGGCGACGTGACGGTCGAGACCCTGCGACAGCTCGAGGCCGACGTGTCGCTCGCCCGCGAGGCCGCCTACCTGCGCGCCCGCGAGACGACCGACCTGCGCCTCGAGCTGTACGGCCGCATGGAGCGCATCGAGGCGCTCGACCAGGTGCTGGGAATCGGCGCCGGGGTGCTGTCGGGGGAGTGGAGCATCGATCTCGGTCCCGACGAGGGCGCCGGCAGGGTGACCTTCAACACCTACGGCGATCGCGTCGAGGGCCGCTACGAGATGGCCGACGGCGATCGCGGGACCCTTCTGGGCACGCTGGTGGACGGTCGCCTCGAGCTCGAACGGATCGCCAACGACAGAGGGCGGGATCTCCGGCTGGTCGCGGGCGTGTCCGAGGGCGGCAGGCGGCTTTCCGGAAGCTGGCAGCGCTTCGAGCTGGCGAGCGGACGTCGAACCGAAGGGACCTGGACGGGACGCAAGATCGACTCGCCGTAGCGCGACGACGAGACCCGAGAGCCAGGCTGCTCGCTCGCCCCGATCGGACCGGCTCGCAGCACGACGCATCTCCGCGGGCGACGACCTCCGCCCGGTCCTGGTCAACGCGGGACCGCGGCGCCCGGCGGTCGATCCGATTCCCGGAGCGTGGCGGATCCGCACCGCGTCCTGCCGGCCGATCGGGAAGGCGCTCGGCGTCGCCCGCGAGCACTCGTGGAGCGAGCTGCTGCGCGCCGGTCTCGCCGAGCAGCCCGCCGCCGAGCCGACGGCACGCCCGCTGCAACGAAGGCGTGGGGGTCGCTCGCACCGAGCCCCGGCGCACGAGGTCCGAGCCCCGGCGGGCGGGGACGCGGAGCCTCCCCCGAACCGCGCCGAGACCGTCCCGTCGTCCGCTCCACCGCGAGCCGCCGGCTCACCCCGCCCCGCGCCCGGCGCGCGAGACGACAGCCCCAAGGTCGCGCAGTGGCAGGTCGTCGCGGCAGAACCGACCGGGCTGCTCGACCGGGGCGTCGCGCTGACGGTGGCGGGCCGGTGGCGCGTGCTGCCATTTCAGCGGATCCTGGCTGTGTCCCTGGCCCGCATCGACGACCAGCGCGTCCTCCCTTATCACGTCATCGACCTCGTCCTCGGACCTGCGACCGCGGGCGCCGAGTCTGCTGACTCCGAGCGCCTCCAGACGGTGCGGGTGCTCGCGCCTCCCTGGGAGGGGGACTTCCTCGGCGGCAAGGACCTCAAGGGGCAGTGTCAGCTCCTCGTCCGCGGCATCCGGGAGGGGGCTGGCTGCGTCTCGCTGACCGCGGAGACCATGACGCCGACCTTTCGCTCGATCGCCGAGCACGACACCGCGCTCGCCTCCGCTTGGCGGCGCCGCGGTCAGAAGCCGCGAACGTACCTGGCGAAGCCACCTTCCAGGTCGTCGACGGTCGTGCCGTAGACGCTCTCGAGGGCGGCCGCCGCCGGATAACCCTCGTACAGATAGAGCAGAAGCTGCGGAAAGGCGCCGGTCCGCCACTCCGGCTCGCCGTGCCGGAGGAAGTGGACCAGCAGCCAGGCTGTGCCGTAGTAGAGGTGCAGCCGCTCGCCGTAGAACTCCTGGTGCGTCGCCTCGACGAGCTCCCGGATCGTCGGCGCGTCGCCACTGCCGACCGCGCGCTTCAGCTCGGCGACCGAGATGCCGGCCTGCGTGCGCAGCTTGAACACCTGTCCGTAGTGCATCAGGAACTTGCGGTGCAACGTCCGCCCCGGCACCAGCTCCCCCTTCTTCACCTCGGAGTTTCCGAAGTACTCGGCGAGCCCCTCCTCGAGCCAGGGCTCCCCGGGGCGGCCCGGACGCCGGAGCAGCCGATCGGAGAAGGCATGGAACGACTCGTGGATCAGGGTCGAGAGGACCTCGCCGGGATCGATCGACTCCTGATGGAAGGCGAGGAATCCGGGCGCGGCGTAGAAGCCCTCGCCGACCGTACCGTCGCGCAGCGCGATCCGGGTGTCGGCGTACGAGGCGCGGCTGGCGAACAGGTAGGCGACCAGCTTGTAGCGCTCGGGCTGGGGCTCGAGGTCGCGCCCGAGGATCTCCGAGAACTGGTTCCAGGTCGCCTCGAGGTTGCGCGCTAAGGCCTCGGCGACGCCTTCGTCACGGGCGTCGGAGATGGCGACGAAGCGCGGAGACTCCGCGCGCCGCCGGCTCGCGGGGTCGAGGTTGCTCTCCGCCACCCGGGCGAAGCGCTCGATGATCTGCTGGCGCTCCTCGAGGCCGAGCCGCGAGAGCTCCACCGCCCGCCGTCGGGCCTCGCCCAGGGAGAAGGTGTGGAGCATCGTCTCGACCGTGGCCTCCCGGCTTTCCGGAACGTCGCGAAACTGCACGCGAAAGTGGACGGTCGACTCGACCGCAGAGCCATCGATCATCGCCGGGGCGAAGCGCCAACCGTCGAGCTGTACCAGGACCTCGGCGCTCAGGGCGGCGTCGAGCTCGGAGCTCGGCTCGATCGCCAGCACCTCGGCCTCGGCGATGCGACCCCGGGTGTCGACCCGCAGGCGCACCGAGACCTCGGGTGAGCTCTGCAGACCCGCCACGCTCGGTGGCACCACCAGCGGCGTGCGCCGGAGCAGCGCCGCAGCGCGTTCCTCCGCTGCCGCGCCGGCGCTCGGCGCGAGCATCAGGACGGCGAGCAACGGCAGCAGCGCCGGCAACGACAGCAGCGCCGGCCAGGAACGGCAGGGCTTCACCGATCCCCTTGAGCGCGCTGGTAGGCGTCGAGGTGCCGGTCCCCCTCCTCCGGGCGGCCGAGTCCGTGGTAGCAGTGGCCGAGATGATAATGCGCCAGGGTGCGGGCGGGATCGAGGCGTAGCGCGTTCTCGAGCGGCTCGATCGCGTCCGCGCAACGTTCGAGAGAGACCAGCGCCAGCCCCTGGAAGAACCAGCCGTCGGCGCGCTCAGGGTTGAGCCGGTTCGCCCGCCCGTAGGCCTCGGCGGCGGCCTCGAAGCGGTCGAGCCGGTAGGCGACGAGGCCCAGATTGTACCAGGCGGCCTCGAGCTCGGGCAGCTCCGGCGCCGCGCGTTGGAGCAGGGCGAACGCCTCCTCGAGCTTGCCCGAGGTCAGCGCCCGAGTGCCGGACTCGTAGAGCTCGAAGGGATCCTCGCTGCCGGCCGCCGCATCGATCGCCTGCCGGTTGAGCAGCTCCCGCTCGTCGTCGCCGGCATAGAGATGGAGCACGGCGAGCGCCGCCTCCTCGGCCGCGTTCCCCGGCGCGGTCTCGACCTCGGCGAGCAGGCTGGCGCCGGTGCTGGACGGCCGCTCCAGCACCCTGCGGAAGAGTCGCTCGGCCTGCTCGTCGAGGCCCGCGTCGCGCAGCTCCCAGGCGAGTGAGACGTAGAGCGCTTCGCTCACGCCTCCCGAGAGCGTCGAGCTGCCCGCGCGCTGTTCGAGCGCCTGGAGCTCGTGGAGGGCGCCATCGGGGTCTCCGGCGCGCACCAGCAGATGGACGAGCTGAGGACCGAACAGGTTCGCGTGCAGCTCGCTTCGCGCCGTGATGCGGCGGGTCACACGCACCGCGTCCGGCCAGCGCTCGAGCTGCCGGTAGAGGCGGACCAGGCTCCAGTCGCTGGTCTCGCCGACGTCGATGGCCGCGAGCCGCTCGAGCACCGCCGCCGCCTCGTCGAGGCGCCCCGAGCTCTCGAGGAGATGGACCAGCGTCTGCAGGGCGCGCCGCGACGGCTGCGCCTGGGCCGCGATTCGGCGCTGGTAGGCGGTCGCGACGACCGCGCGCACGCGCGGGTCGAGGTCCGGCTCGTAGATCAGGTGGTCGGCGACCGCCTCGGGAATCTCGACGGCGGGATCGGCGAGGCGGGCGAGGAGGTCTTCGTGCACGAGCTCGTGGGCCTCGGGCGGCAGCCCGAAGCGCCGTTCGTGGTCGAGCAGGGCCTGCAGCCACTCGATGCGCTCGCCGCAGGGAGTGAGCGCCTCGAGCAGGCGGTCGAGCTCCGCAGAGCCGGCTCCGGCGTCGGCCTCGACCTCACCGGCCCGCAGAGGCTCGGCGCGCATCCGCGCGATGCGGGCTGAGCGCAGGGCCTGCAGACACTCGACGGTGGGGAGGGGCGAGCGGGGCGTGTTCTGCGCGCCGAATGCGAAGCCGCCGCTCAAGGTCGCGAGCGCGATCAGACCCGAAACTCGCGACAGGGCTCTCACCGGAGGATGCGAGCGAGCCTACGGCTCGCCGGATGACTCCTTCTCGACCGCCCTCGCCTCGAGCGCCTCGCGCTCGAGCTGACGCGCGCCGCGCAGGATGCCGCCGAACGAGTAGTTGCCCTCGTGGCAGGCGTACTCGTAGACGCGGTCCTCGACCTGCGGCCAGGGGAAGCGGCCGCTCCACGGCTTCGTCCAGGTCGAGGAGTCGTCGACCGTGAACTCGTAGAGCAGGGTGCTTTCGTCGAGCCGGCTGAAGCGCTCGGTGACCTTCATGTCGCGCGAGCCCTGCGAGAACGAGGGCGTGTCGCGGAAATGCATGGTCTCGACCACCAGGGTGTCCCCCTCCCAGCGCCCGACCGAGTCGCCGAGCCACTTGCGGATCTCGGGCGGGTCGTGCTCGGCGCTCTCGTCAGTGTTCTCGTCAGTGTTCTCGTCAGTGTTCTCGAAGAGGCGGATGATGCGGGCGTCGTGGATCATCTCGGCCAGGATCATTACGTGATCGTCCGTCTGCACGATCCGCTTGAGGTTGTTGTAGAAGTAGTTGGGCAGAGTCGGTGGTCCGGCGGTCGAGCCGAAGCCGAGAAGGCATCGCTCGGCGGCCGGGCGCAGCTCGGGATCGTCGTAGGGCCCGGCCTCGAGGTCGATCCACCAGGCGGTCCCGGTGTTCTCCTGGCGTGACTCCTCGCGCTCTGCGAAGCGCTCGCGCCCTGCGGCCGTCAACGGCGGCATCTGGCCGTTCGGCGGGTCGACGATGATCGAGGTCGGGTACCTCCCGTCGAGCTGGAAGGTGCTGTCGCCCAGATCGAGGTAGAAGGTGTTGTAACCGCCGACGCCGCCGGCGGCGCCGTCGAACTCCGGGATGGCGAAGATCACGCCCCCCTCGGCCGGCGCGCCGCGGTTCGGGTCGCTCGGCTCGAGGTCCTTGGCGACGTTGCCGTTCCAGTGATCGGCGTAGGCCTTGGCCTCCGCCTCGGTCAGGCTCGCCTTGTCGCCGAACTGGGGCGGACGGGCGAGCGGCGTCAGAGTGGCGAGGTCGTAGGTGCCGGAGAGGTCGGGCCTGCCGTCGGCGCGACGCGGGATCTCGGAGGCGCCGGCGAGCGCCGTCGCGACGACGCACGACAGCCCCGCGATCAGGAGCAGCGCACCCCGCACGGTCTCCGATCGGGTACGAGGGGCTCGCTGTCTCATGGGCCGTTCCTCCGAGTCGCGTGGCGGGCTCGAATCCCTCGAGTCTAGCGCGCCCCGGCTCTCGCGAAGGCTCCGCGCGCAGCGCAGCGGGTCGCGGCGCGTGCGGTCAAGCCCCGCCTCTGCCACTCAGTGCTGCCACTCAGTCCTGCGAATCAGTGGGACCTCCCGACTTCGCAGCCTCGGCTTCGCGCTCGAGCAGGCGCGCGCCGCGCAGGATGCCGCCGAGCGAGTAGTTGCCCTCGTGGCAGGCGTACTCGTAGACGCGGTCGTCGGTCTCGGGCCACGGGTACTCGCCCGTCCACGGCTCGGTCCACACCGTCGGGTCCTCGACCGTGAACCGATAGCGCAGCGTGTCGCCGTCGATCCGGCTGAAGCGCTCGGTCACCTTCATGTTGCGCGAGCCCGCCCCGAAACCGGTCTCGTCGCGGAAGTTGGTGGTCTCGACGACCAGCGTGTCCCCCTCCCACCAGCCGATCGAATCCCCCATCCAGAAGCGCAGCTCGGGCGGCACGTGCTCCGAGTCCAGCCGCACCACCCGCGCGTCGTGGTTCATCTCGGCGAGGATCATCACGGTGTCGTCGGTCTGCACGATCCGCTTCATGTTGTTGTACATCACCGGCAGCATCGGCGGGCCGCCGGTGGAGCCGAAGCCGAGCAGACAGCGCTCGCCGACGCCGCGGATCTCGGGGTCGTCGTAGGGGCCGACCTCGAGGTCGAGGTCGAGCCACCAGGCGGTGCCGTCGTTCTCGCGGCGGAGCTTCCCCTGCTCGGCCCTCTCCGCTCGCGCCTCGGGAGTCATCGGCGGCATGCGTCCGTTCGGCGGATCGACGATGATCGAGGTGCGGTACTCGCCGTCGAGCTTGAACGCGCTCTCGCCGATGTCGACGTAGAAGGCGTTGTAGCCGCCGACGCCGCCGGCGGCGCCCGAGAACTCGGGGACTGCGACCTCGGTGCCGCCCTCGGGGGGCGCCGCCCGGTTCGGGTCGCTCGGCTCGGAGTCCTTGGCGAGGTTGCCGAGCCAATAGGCGGCGAACTGCTTCGCCTCCTCCTCGGTGAAGGTCGCCTTCTCGGCGAATCGCCCCGGTCGTGAGAGCGGCGTCAGCGTCGCCACGTCATAGGTGCCGGAGAGATCGGGCTTGCCGTCGGGCCGACGCGGGATCTCGGACTCGCCGGCGTTCTCCGGCTCACCCGCCAGGCCGGTGACCGCGACGGAGAGCATGCCGGCGACCAGTAGCGCCAGGGCGGGGAGGACTCTCGGGGCGGGATGGGATTCTCGTGCGCGCATGACCTGCCTCCGTGCGGATGCCCATGAATGACCGCGATCCGGCGCGCTCGGACTTCGTTCGGCCCGCCCACGCTGGACCGCCCGACCAGTCTATCGCGTCGGTCGTTGGAGCCCGGGAGGAACGCCCGCGCGATAGCATGTGCGGGTTTTCGGCCAGCCCGTCATTGACGTCTCCACGTCGAGAGGAGCCCATCCGATGGACCGTCCACACCGTCTCGCTGCCATCGGTTTCTCGGCGCTCCTGGCGCTGCTCGCGGGACTGCTCCCCGCCTGCTCGGCGCCCCCCGCGGAGACCACTGCCGAGACGGACACCGACATCGCCGGCGGCGAGGAGGCCCCGGTCCCGCGCGGTCTCCAGCTCTCGGTAGCCGGGACCGCGCCCGGCTACGTCCTCTATTCGCCGCTCAGCTCGGGGACGACGTACCTGCTCGACACCGACGCCCAGGCCGTCCACACCTGGCAGAGCGAATACTCCCCGCACTCGCTCTACCTGCTCGACGACGGCACCCTGCTGCGGCCGGGGCGCGACCCCGACACCGAGCACTTCCGCGCGGGCGGGGCGATGGGCATCGTCCAGAAGCTCTCCTGGGACTCCGAGGTCCTCTGGGAGTGGAAGCTGTCCGACGAGAACCGGATCCTCCACCACGATGTCGAGCCGCTCCCCAACGGCAACTTCCTCGCGCTCGGCTGGGAGCTGCGCACCCCCGAGGAGGCGCGAGCCGTCGGCCGTCGGGAGGATCTGATCCCCGAAAAGGGCCTGTGGCCGGACTTTCTGATCGAGGTCGAGCCGGTGCCGCCGAACGACGCCCGGATCGTGTGGGAGTGGCGCGTGTGGGACCACCTGGTCCAGGACGTCGACCCGGACCTGCCCAACTACGGCGAGCCGTCACAGCACCCGCACCGACTCGACATCAACGCCGGCGGTCCACCCCTCGAGATCGACGACGAGCAGCTCGAGCAACTGCAGGCCCTCGGCTACGTTCCCGACGAGGTGTCGGAGGGAGCCGGAGGCGAGGGGAGCGCCACGGAGGCGGCCGGCGCGGCGCAGCCCGAGCAGGATGCCGACGGCGACAGCGATGCCGGCGACGGAGAGGGAGAGGGAGAGGGAGAGGGAGACGACCAGCAGCAAGACGAGGAGGGAGAGGAGGAGGAGGAGCTGCGTTCCGACTTCCTCCACATCAACGCCGTCGACTGGCACCCCGAGCTCGACCAGATCGTGATGACGGTGCCCGAGCTCGGTGAGATCTGGATCATCCAGCGCCCGAGCTCGACCGAGGAGGCTGCGGGGCCGGCGGGCGACCTGATCTACCGCTGGGGCAATCCCTCCGCCTACGGATTCGGCGGACCGGAAACCAAGCGGCTGTTCTACCCCCACGACGTCCAGTGGATCCCGGCCGGCTCCCCGGGCGAGGGCAACCTCACGGTGTTCAACAACGGCTCCGACAGACCGGAGGGGGAGTACACCTCGATCGAGGAGCTCGAGCCGCCGCTCGCCGACGGGGGGACCTATCCGCGTCCGGTCGACGGACCGTGGGAACCCGCGGACCTGGTCTGGCGCTACACGGCGCCCGAGCCCGAGAGCTTCTTCGCCGCGTTCATCTCGGGCGCGCATCGCCTCCCGAATGGAAACACCTTCGTCACCGACGGCCCGAAGGGCCGCCTGTTCGAGGTCACCAGGGAGGGAGAGCTGGTCTGGGACTTCGGCAACCCGTGGGCCGGCGAGGCGTCGATGACCGAGGGGCGCGGTCGCCGGTTGCGGATGGGGGTGTGGCGGGCGCAGAAGCTGCCGTCCGGCCATCCGGGTCTCGTCGGCCGCAATCTCACTCCGATCTCGCCGCAGCCCCCGCCGACCCCGATCGAGCCCGAGCCGGCCGAAGGAGACAGCGAGAGCGCAGGGGCTGGCGAGACGGACCGCGACGACGGTGAGGGCGGGGGCGGCAACGAAGATGCAGAGGACGGAGAGGTCCGAGAGGACGGAGAGGTCGGAGAGGACGCAGAGCCCGAGGACGGCGGCTCGCTCTGACCTGCTGGACGGCGAGCTCGAGACTCGTGGACGCAACGTCCGTTCCTCGAGCGGCTCTGTCGACGTCTCCGGGCGGGGGTTCGGGTCTGGACGATTCGACCAGCATTCGACTTGCCGCGGACCGAGCGAGGGATCCCGGTGCGCGCGGGTGCACCGACATCGAGGGCGCCTCGACCCAGGCGATGCAGCGGCCTCGTCGAGGAGGGGCATCACCGAGATCGACCGAGAAGACCGATCAGTCGCCGAATGTTCCGGGGTTACAGTCGGCGAGCAGGGGATGGGCCGGTCCCGTCCGGGCCAGGACTTTCCCGCCGGCCTCGTGTGTTTCGCCTCGCGAGCGGGGGCCGGCGTGAGCGAGCCATCGAAGCGAGAGATCACCGAGGACACGCAGGAGAGGCGGCAGCGCGCGCAGCGAAGCGCCCGGCTCGCCCGGCTCCGCTGGTGGCTCCGGCGCCTGCCGCGCCGAGCGACTCTCCATCGCTATCCGGTGATCCGGCACTTCGCGGCGGCGGCGCGGCGGCGGCCCTACCTCTGGTCGTTCGAGCTCCCGGGCGTCCGCCGCGCGATCTACACCGGCGCCGTGATCTCGTTCCTACCGGTCTTCGGCCTCCAGCTGTTCGTTGCGTTCCTCGCCGCCATCCTGGTGCGCGCCAACCTGGCGGTGACCTGCGGCCTGCAGCTCCTCACCAACCCGCTGACCATCGGTCCCGTCTACTACACCACCTACCGGATCGGGATCTGGATCATCCGCACCCTCGAGCTGGGCGAGGGTCGGACGCCGATGGGGACCCGCTTCAACGCGCTGATCCTCGGCGGGCTGGTGGTGGGCCTGGCGGTCGGCGTCGGGCTCGACCTCGCGCTGCGGCTCGCCGCGTGGGAGGCTCGGGTCCTGCGCGACCGCCATCGCCGCGCGCGCGACGGTGCAAGACGCCAGCGTGACGACGCATCCGGCGGCCCCCGCGGGGCTGCCTGAGGATCAGGCCCGAGCTCCGGGCTTCCGCCGATGAACGGGACTGCTCGACGACCAGCGCGGCTGATGATCCGCGAGGGCCGAGAGCCCGGAGGTGCAGCCCAGCACGCAGCTCAGGAGCGCAGCGCAGCTCAGAAGTGCGGCTCAGAAGTGCCAGGGGAAGCGCGAGAAATCGCGCCGGCGCTTCTCCAGGAAGGCGTCGCGCCCCTCCTGCGCCTCCTCGGTGCCGTAGGCCAGCCGGGTCGCTTCACCGGCGAAGAGCTGCTGGCCGACCAGCCCGTCGTCCGGCAGGTTGAAGCCGAACTTGAGCATGCGCATCGCGGTCGGGCTCTTCGAGTTGATCTCGGCCGCCCACTCGAGCGCGACGTCCTCGAGCTCGGCATGGGGCACCGCAGCATTCGCCATTCCCATCTCGACCGCCTCCTGGCCGGAGTAGTTGCGGCCGAGGAAGAAGACCTCGCGGGCGCGCTTCTGACCGACCTGACGCGCCAGCAGCGCCGAGCCGTAGCCGGAGTCGAAGGAGGCGACGTCGGGATCGGTCTGCTTGAACAGCGCGTGCTCCCTGGAGGCGAGGGTCAGGTCGCAGACCACGTGCAGGCTGTGCCCGCCGCCGACCGCCCAGCCCGGCACCACCGCGATCACGACCTTGGGCATGAAACGAATCAGGCGCTGCACCTCGAGGATGTGAAGCCGGCCGAGGCGGCCGGGCTCGGCCTCGCCGCTCTCGCCCCGGTATTGGTAGCCGTCGCGCCCGCGAATGCGCTGGTCGCCCCCCGAGCAGAACGCCCAGCCGCCGTCCTTGGGCGACGGTCCGTTGCCCGTGATCAGCACGCAGCCGACGGTCGTCCACATCCGGGCGTGGTCGAGCGCCGTGAACAGCTCGTCGACGGTCTGCGGCCGGAACGCGTTGCGGACCTCGGGCCGGTCGAAGGCGACCCGCACGGTGCGCTCGTCCGGGGTCGCGTGGTAGGTGATGTCGTCGAAGGCGAAGCCCTCGACCTGCTTCCAGCGGTCGCGACGGAAGATCTCGGAGACCATGATGCCGCGAAGGTATCCGAGGGTTCGGCCCAGCGTCCACCGTCGGCCGGGGCCGATCGAGCCGACCGGTCGAGCCGACCGGTCGAGTCAACCGCGCTTCGACCGGCTCAGTCGCCGGAGCCTGCCGGCTCGAGCAGGCCCAGCTCCACGCGCCGCGCCAGGTCGATGACGTGCTGCTGCGTGATCCCCAGGGAGCGCCGGCGCGCGTCGGGTGCGACGCGGCGCACCAGCCGTCCGACTCTGCGGTTCTCGTAGAGCGCCTCGCCGATCACCAGCTCGATCCCGCGGCACTGCGCCGCGGTCAGGATGCGGTCGAGCAGCACCAGCCCGAGGCCGCGCGATTGGAAGTCGTCGACCACGCCGATGGCGATCTCGGCATGGCGCGGATCCTTTGCGTCGCGCACGAAGCGCACGATCCCGGCCACCCTGCCGGTTCCACGCACTCCTTCGGTGGCCAGGATCGCGTGCTGGCGGTTGCCGTCGACGTCGAGCAGTCGGTCGATCTCGTACGGCGCCAGCGCTGGTTTCGGACCGAAGAAGCGGAGCCGGCGGGACTGTGCCGACAGGCCGTCGAACCACTCCAGCAGGGCCGCGCGATCGTCGCGGCGCAGGCTCCGCAGGCGGATCCAGGTTCCGTCGCGGAGCTGCTGCCGAGCTCGCTCCGGATCGGCGCCCTCGGGGGCGTTCCAGGGATCCCACGGCGCAACCCGCGGTGGCGCGCACGGCGCCCTCCAGGAGCGACGCGGCGGCAGACCGCCGCGCGCTTCGGGATGCCGGAGGTCGTAACTCTGCTCGCGCGTTTGCGGCGAGGGTCGCGGGACGAAGGACGCTGGGGGCCTCGTGGGCACGGTCACGGCGTCACCTCCCGAGCCCGCGGATCGGCCCCGGGCGGCTCCAGGCGCTGTCCGATCCGCTCGATCCGCCGCCGGGTGGCGTCGGTCGCCCCCGGGCCCGGCACCACCAGAAGGTCCCGACCGGCGAGCACGCGCCCATCGGCCGAGCGCACGCCGACGCGCTCGATCGGCTCGCCGTCGCGCCGGTCGTGGAACTCGACGGGGGCTCTTCCGCCCGGCTGGAGCCAGCGGTCTCCCCACTGGGTGAGCGCGACCAGCACCGGCAGCAGGTCGCGTCCCTTCTCGCTGAGCCGGTATTCGCACCGCCGCCCGCCAGCTCGCACCGGAGCCTTCTGGAGCAGGTCGAGGTCGACCAGGCGGCGGAGCCGGTCGGCGAGGATGTTGCGGGCGATCCCGAGATTCTCGCGGATCGTCTCGAAGCGGTTCGAGCCGTAGAACACCTCGCGCAGGACGAGCACGGACCAGCGCTCGCCGATCTGCTCGGCGGCGAGGGCCACCGAGCACAGCTCGCGATGGCGATCTCGAGACCGGCGCTTCTGGCTTCTTCGCTCGCTCATGGCGGGGCTCCCGGGAGCTCGATCGTGCCGCTCCCATCCGCTACGGGGCTTCGGCACAATGGTTTCATATTGCAACTAACGTCAACGGGGGCCATGAGCCGCCAGGCGATCTCGAGACGATCAGCGATCGAGCGCCGCTGGCTCGGGGCGTCCGTTGCCGCAACGCGACCGCGTCGTATCCTCCGGCCGGGGAGCCCTCCGGGAGGACCGATGTCGAAGGAACGTGACGCGATCGTCGTCGGCGGCGGGATCATGGGGACGAGCGTCGCCTACCGGCTCGCCGGCCGCGGCCGGCGAGTCCTGCTGGTCGAGCGGCGCCTGATCGGGGACGGGCCCACCGGCGAGTCGTCGGCGATCCTGCGCACCCACTACTCGAACGAGCTGACCACCCGCATGGCGCGCTTCGGTCTCGAGTTCTACCGTGACTTCGAGACTCACACCGGCAGCGACTGCGGCTTCCACGCTCCCGGTTTCCTGCTCCTGGCGCCTGCCTCCGACCGCGAGGCGGTCGCGCGCAACTGCGCCCTCCAGCGGCGCCTCGGCATCGCCTCCGAAGTGCTCGACGCGGCCGCGATCGTGCTGCGGATGCCGGGCCTTCGCGTCGACGAAGACGTCGTCGCCGCCTGGGAGCCGGACTCCGGCTACGCCGATCCCTACCTGGCGGTGACGGGCCTCGCCCGCGCCGCCCGCGAGCGGGGAGCCGAGATCCTCCAGGACACCGCCGTCACCGGCATCCGCCTCGACGGCGACGGTCGCGTCGCGGGCGTCGAGACCACTCGCGGAGGGTTCGATGCGCCCTGGGTGGTCAACGCCACCGGCGCCTGGGGAAGGCGGACCGCCCGGCTCGCGGGCGTCGAGGCCCCGATCAACGCCTGTCGCGTCCAGGTCGCCGTCTACCGCCGGCCGGCGCCGGCAACGGCCCAACCGAAGCAAACGGCCGGAGCCCCTCTGCAGCACCCGATCGTCGCCGACTTCCGCACCGCCTGCTACTTCCGGCCGGAGGTCGGCGACAAGACGATCGCGGGCCTGATCGATCCGGCGGAGGCCGAGGCGATCGTCGATCCCGACGACTACCCGAAGAAGCCGGACTTCCCGTTCTACGCCGAGCTCGGCGAGAAGCTGAGCCGCACCTTCCCGGCGATGGAGTCCGCCGAGAGTGCCGGCGGCTACGCCTCGCTCTACGCGATCACTCCCGATTGGCACCCGATCATCGACGAGGTCCCCGAAGGGAGCGGACACGTGCTCTGTTCGGGCTTCAGCGGCCACGGCTTCAAGCTCGCCCCGGCGGTCGGCGTCATGGTGGCCGACATGGTTGCCCCCGGCAGGGCGACGAGCGACCAGGACCCCCGCTTCGACCCTTCGATGTTCCGTCTCGACCGCTGGCGGGACCGACAGCAGGTCGCCGGCAGCTACCGGTTCGGCATCGTCGGCTAGGTCGACTAGCCGTAGCGGGCTCGTGGTGGTCACCACTCCCCAACGAGCGGCGCCGGCGAGGCGCGGTCATACCACGAGCCCGCCTCACTCCCGTGTCGGGTCGCCCAGCGGACCTGCGAGGATCGTGTCTCGTACAAGTCAGCAGGTCCCCCCGACGCTCACCACGACCCAACCCTCGGCAGGAGGTTCACCATGACTCGACCGCGCGCTCCGCTTCGCCCTCTCGCTTCCTTCCCCGTCTTCGCCGCGTGGGCGGCGCTCCTCTGCCTGGCTCCTGCCGAAGTCTTCACCCAGGAGCCGGCCGCCACCGTCGAGCGCGAGCTCGCCGGCATCCGCGCCACGCTCCAGGACATCGCGGCACTGATGCGCCAGCAGCTCGACGCCTCGAACCGCGACGTCCTGCTGCGCCGCATCGAGATCAAGAACGCACGACTGATGCCGCTCGAGCAGGAGCTACGCAGCGTGCGCAACCACATCGAGGCCCAGGAGACGGAGCTAAGGCGCCTCCAGTCGAGGTTGCAGGAGCTCGAGGAGACGGCTTTCTACAGCGAGGACGAGGACGAGAAGCGCGCGGCGCGCGCTGAGCACGCCGAGATCGACAAGTACGCCGAGCAGATCCGGGAGATGATTACGGCCGCCCAGGCGCGCGAGCTCGAGACCCTGCGCGACATCGACCGCCTCGAGGGCGAGATCGCCAGTTTGGAGCAGCGTCTCGACCAGCCATCTCGCTGACCTGGCTCAACGCGCTGCGGTCGGAACGTGCATCGGTCGGAGCGTGCATCGGTCGGAGCGTGCAGAGAGGCCGGCGGTGTCGCCGGCCTCTCGTCGCCTCCCCGGCGCGCCATGTGCTGCCCACATCCTGCCTACGGCGACGGCAGCGCCGTCAGCAGCAGGATCAGCGCTTCGTCTCCGCCGTTCAGCTTGGAGGTGCCGACCACGGCGGTCTCACCGACCTTCAGCGAGATCGAGGTGTCGATCAGGATCCCGCCTACCTGTCGACTCTCCCCCTCACCCAACTCGGGTGAGCTTCTGGTCGACTCGCTCACCCGCAGCATCTCGACCTGGAGCACCGGTCCCTCGACCGACTGGACGCGACGGAACCCGAGCCCGGCCTCGTACTGCCTGCCGTCCGGGCCGCTGAGCATGGTCCTCCCGCTGCGCGTGGAGATCAAAAGCGCGGTGTCGAGCAGGCGGAAGGAATCGAACGGCAGGAACTGCGCGACGTCGTCGAGCGCCGCGGTCGCGTTCGCGGGCAACGTCGGATCCATGCCACCGCCGCGGCTGCCCTCGACCAGAATGATCTGGAAGGTCTGAGTCGGCTCGAACGTCGCATCGCGCTCGGCGAGCAGGCGCGCGACCTCGGCGATCACGTTCGCGCTGCCGCGCACGCTGAGCTGCGACGGGTTGCCCGGCGCGACTCCGATGACGTGGCACTCCTCGCCGGGGTGCTGCTCGCAGAGATCCCAGACCCAGGTCTCGACCACCCGGCTGTCGACTGAGCGGACCTCGAAGCTGCGCGTCATGATCGGCGTCTCCGGCGCATCTTGCGCGCTCGCCGACGACGCCATCAACGCCGCCAGCGTCGTCAGGGCGACCACGCTTGCGCCCGTGGCGACGCCTCTCCGGGGCCTAGCTCCGCTCCTCGTCCCGTTGTTCGTGCTCTGACACATGGTCTCGATCCCCTTCTGGTGTCGTTGTCGTTGTGGTTGTTTGCGTCTGCGTCCAGGTCTGCGATTCGCGTCCGTCCGACGTCCACGGCATCCGCCTGACCGATGCCGCACCGCGAGTCGGACGAGGATCGGGGGCGCACGTGTGATCTCCTGGCCGACCGCTGCACCGCGAGGGCGGGCTCAACGGCCGCCGACCCCGCGGAACTCGGAGTCGAGGATCCAGTGGATCTTGCGGCCCGACGGCGTTTCGAAGTCCAGGCGCCGGATCCGGCGGGAGCCGGCCCCGGAACCGGTTTCGCCAGGCGCCTCGCCCGCGGCGCCCGCCCCCAGCGCGGCCACGGCGACCGGCGCCGCACCGCGACCGTGGGAACCCGCGTCCTCGGCACGGTCGCGCCTCCGAGCCGCGCGCCTCGCAGCGGCCGAGGCGAGCCCGTCCGCTGCCGCGGCGGCGCCAACACTCAGGACTTCGGCGCCGTCCTCGATCAGGCCGGCGGCGCGGTCGGCCGGTCTGCCGCCGTCGAGCGGCCGTGCCGGGATCGACTCGGTTGGCTTCCTCTCGAGCGCGAGCCCCTCTTCCGCGCCGGACCGCTCGTCGACGGCGCGTCGCGCCTCCGGCTCGGGTCCCGCGCTGATCCCCGGCTGCTCCGGCCGCCGCGACTCCGCCTGGGCGATCACCGGCGCAACATCCGCCTCCCGCTCCGCGCGCTCGCCGAGCGAGCCGCTTCGCCGCACGCCCACGATCGCGACCAGGAGAACACCGGCCGCGAGCGCCAGCGCCAGCGCAAGCCGCCGGCGGCGTGGTCGCGCCGAAGCGGGCCAGCCGGCCGCCGGTGCCGAGTCGTCGCGGCTCCGGACAGAGCCCCGCGCATGCTCGGCGCTGGCCTCGAGGACGAGGGCACGCATCGTCGCGACCCGTTCCTCCGGCAGCCGCAGCTCCCCCAGGTCCGAGTCCCACTCGGTCAGGGCGCGTCGCACCCGCTCCGCCCGTTCTCGCTCTCGCTCACTCATCGGCGTCCTCCTCTCGTCGGCTCGCCGGTCTCGAGCCAGCGCCCCAGGTCGCGGCGCGCCGCCGCCAGGTGCCAGCGCACGGTCACCTTGCGCAGCCCGAGAGCGCCCGCGATCTCGGCGACGTTCCAGCCCTCGAGCTCGTGGAGCACCAGCACGGCGCGCCGTCGGGTCGGCAGCCGGTCGAGCAGACTGCCGACGATCAGCCGGGCCTCGGCCGCCCCGTCGCCAACGCCGGAGTTGGGGGCGTGTCGGCCCGAACCCTCGCTGGTCTCGCCCTGTCGATCACGGTGCTCCCACCTCCGGCGGACCGTTCCCCGGCGCTGGCGATCGCGGCACAGATTGACGGCGACGCGCACCAGCCACGCCTGCGCGCCGCTCTCGGTCGCCGGCAGGCGGTCGAGCCGGGTGGCGGCCCTCAGGAAGCTCTCCTGGACCACGTCCTCGGCCTCGGCGGCATCGCCGAGCACGCGGGCGGCGACCCGAAAGAGCACACGGTGGTTGCGGTCGAAGAGCCGCGCCAACGTCACGCTCGCCTCGCGCTCGAGCTTGGTCCTACGCTCGGACGTTTGCTCGGCGACGTCCGCTTTGCCCGGCCTCGGGCGCCTCGGCGCGAGTCGGGAGCCGCGAGTCCCTCGCGGCAAATCGTTGCTCACCTCGCGCCGGCTCCTCGAGATCGACTCGGTCTTCCCCTCGCTCCGCAGGCCTCGGTTCGACCAGATGACGGTGGCATCCATCATCCCGTAGACGGGCGAGCACCCGAAAGCGTTGGGTCGGGTCGTGCCCGCGGTGGCGGCATCGGTTGCTCCAGGAATGGCCGGCGACGCCGCGTCGTAGCATCGAGGAGCATCCACCAGATCGGAGGGAACCGTGCCAACCGCAGACGACCGCTCGCCCCCCGCTCCCGACCAGACGCCCAAGACGGTGGTGGTCACCGCGACCGCCACGTCCGGATTGACCACGCAAATCCTGGTCGGCGACCGTCACCCATTGGTCGCCGACGAGCCCGCCTCGGTGCCCAACGGCCACGACCAGGGCCCCACCCCCTACGGCCTGCTCCTGGCGTCGCTCGGGAGCTGCATGGCGATGACCCTGCGCATGTACGCCGATCGCAAGGAATGGCCGCTCGAGGCGGTCCGTGTCGAGCTCTCCCACGGGCGCATCCACGCGCGCGACTGCGCCGACTGCGTCAGCGGCGAGGGCATGATCGACCGCATCGAGGCGAAGCTCGAGCTCGAGGGACCGCTCGACGAGGCGCAACGGGCCCGGCTCCACGAGATCGCCGGGCGCTGCCCCGTCCACCGCACCCTGACCAGCGAGACCAGGATCGGCATCGAGCTGATCGAGGGAGCTGGGTGACGGCTCTCCCCGACCCGGGCCGGCATGCCCTCCGGCAAGAGCTCGACGGCAGCGCGCGCTCGCGACGAGCGGAGCCGGGGACCCATTGTCTCAACTGCGGGGAGCGCCTGATGGGCCGCTTCTGCTCCCGCTGCGGACAGGAGGCGAGGTCTCTCGAGGTGTCGCTGCTCGGCGTCGTGGCGCAAACCCTCGACGACCTGTTCTCGCTCGACTCGCGCGCCTGGAGGACGGTGCGACGCCTGATCGCCCGCCCCGGCTTCCTCACGGTCGAGTACTGGAACGGACGGCGCGCCCGCTACGTGCCCCCGATGCGTCTCTACCTGCTGTCGAGCTTCCTGTGCTTCCTGGTCCTGATTCCCCTCGACGACATCGAAGTGGTGAGCACGCAGGGGCGAAGCGACGGCATCATCCAGCTCGGCATCCAGGGCGGCGACGACGCCGAGATCATCGCCGCGGTCGAGCAGCAGGCCCAGGCGACGGGCGGGCTCGGCGGCTGGCTGCTGGCGCGCGTCGCGGTGCCGGTGCTGCGCGACGTGCCGGCCGCAGAAGAGGCCTTCGCTCGCCGCCTGCCGGCGATCGCGTTCGTCCTGATGCCGGTGCTCGCCTTCGAGCTCACGGTCCTGTTTCGTCGTCGCGTCCGCTACTTCGTCGAGCACCTGATCGTGGCGCTGCACCTGCAGTCGTTCTTCTTCGTCGTGCTGACCTTCACTACGCTGCTCGGGCTGCTCGTCGGCGAGACCGCCGCCGAGCTGCTGTTGATAGTGACCGTTCTGGTCTACGGCTACCGGGCGCTGCGCACCGTGTACTGGGAGCAGTCCCGTCTCGCCCTCGCGATCAAGATCCCGCTCCTCTTGTTCACCCACCTGTTCGCGATCGGCCTCGGCATGCTCGCGACCTTCGTGGTCGTCGGGCTCTCGCTCTGAGGCCCGAAGGGCCGGGAGGCGGAGAAGAACATGAGCTAGTACTTAGTTGCAGAATTGCGCGACATGACGTAGTTTGGCGCCCCAGAGACGAGGAGTCATTCTCTGGGGAGGAACTACGGCATGGGAAGAGCTACGGAGATCGTGTTGACGCCGGAAGAACGCACCACCCTCGAG
>DATKBT010000063.1:0-4468 GCA_035546295.1 Thermoanaerobaculia bacterium
AGGGAGTCGATGAGCTCGTCGAGCCCGATGCCGAGCTCGAGCGCGACGGCGACCGTAGCGTCGAGCTCGCGCTCGAGCGCGAGACGCGCGATGCGGCGCGCGGGAGCGCGCGCACCCGCCGCGACCACGCTGCCCACGCCCTGGCGCGGCGTCGCCAGACCGAGCCGCTCGAGCTCCTTCACCGAGCGCGCCGCGGTGTTGGGGTTGATCCGCAGCTCGGCGGCGAGGCGGCGCACCGACGGCAGGTCGTCGCCCTCCCCGAGATCGCCGGCGGCGATCGCGATCGCGACCGACTCGACGATCTGCTGGTAGATGGCCACCGGGCTGTCGGTGCGGATCGTCGGCGTCCACATGGTGCGTCGGCCTCGTTCGAGGATCGTGCGTGGCATGGTGTACTAGAACATTAGTACACAAGCGTGTCAAGCGAGGGCTCCGGTTACACTGCCGCCCTCTCTAGCGGATCCGCGACGCCATGACCGACTATCTCGACTGGCATCGCGACCACCGCGACCCCGAGGTGGCCTCGTGCCTCGACGAGGTCTCGTTGTGGTCGTCGCGGTTCGGCGCGCTCCTGCTCGACCAGGTGCCGATCGCGCACGGCATGCGCGTCCTCGACCTCGCCTGCGGCAACGGGTTCCCGCTCTACGAGCTGGCGCACGTCCTGGGCACGACGTCGCGGCTGTGGGGCGCGGACATCTGGCGCGAGGGGCTGGTCCGGGCGCGCTCGAAGCAGCGGCTCTACGAGCTGCCGAACGTCGCCCTCGCCGCCGCCGACGGGGCCCGGCTCCCGTTCGCGGCAGCGAGCTTCGACCTCGTGGTATCGAACCTGGGCGTGAACAACTTCGAGGACCCCGAGGCGGTGCTCGCGGAGTGCGCTCGCGTGGCGCGGCTCGGCGGCGTCCTGGCCCTGACGTCGAACCTCGAAGGCCACATGGCCGAGCTCTACTCGGTGTTCCGCCACGTGCTCGAGGAGATCGGCAACCCGGTCTACTTCGAGCGGCTGGCCGCCAACGAGAAGCATCGCGGTACGCGCGAAGGACTGGTCGCGATGCTCACGGCGGCCGGCTTCACACCATCGCGCGCCGTCGGCACCAGCTTCACCCTGCGCTACGCCGACGGCTCGGCGCTGCTGCGGCATTCCCTGACCCGCATCGGCTTTCTTCCGGGCTGGAAGGCGGTGGTCGACGAGCCCGATCGGCGCCGCGTCTTCGCCGCGCTGGAGCACCACCTCAATCACCACGCCGAGCACGAGGGCGAGCTGCAAATGACGATTCCGGCGCTCTACCTCGAAGCGATCCGGTCCTGGAGCGGCTCCCGGAGCCGGGAGCCGTGATCGAGGCGCGGTTCTCCCCGGCTGGACGGGAGCTGCTCCGGAAACCCCGCGCCGATGCCGCGTGTAAGGACCGCGTCCGTGATATGGTAAGGACGTGTCCAAGGTCACGTCGAAGCGCCAGGTCACGATCCCCAAGCGAATCGCCGACGAGTACGGGATCGAACCGGGTGACGACATCGCATGGCAGGCGGAGGGCACTGCTATCCGCGTCGTGCTCCGTCCTGCCACCGGGGCCGTGGCGCCTACCGTCGAGGAGCGGCTGAAGCTTTTCGATCACGCGACCGAGCGGCAGCGGCGACGCCAGGGGGGCGTGAGCTCCTCACGCCGACGCAAGGGTCGGGGCTGGACGCGCGAGGAGCTCTACGAGCGTGGCGTTTCTCGTTGACACCAACGTTCTCGTCTACCGCTTCGACTCTCGCTATCCCGACAAGCAGCGCCTCGCGACCGATCTGCTGCGCCGGGGAATCGCCGACGACGAGGCGATACTCCCGCACCAGGCGATCGTCGAGTTCGTCGCCGCGGTGACGCGCCCGCTGCGCGGTGGCGGCGGTCCCTTGCTTGCGCCGTACGACGCGCGGCGCGAGGCCGAGGAGCTGCTCGTGCAGTTCCGGGTGCTCTACCCCAACGAAGGCGTCGTTCGCACCGCCCTACGAGGCGCCGCGGCCTACGAGCTGTCGTGGTTCGATGCGCACCTCTGGGCGTATGCCGAGCACTACGGTATCCGCGAGATCGTCTCCGAGGACTTCGAGCACGGCCGGCTCTCCGGCTCGGTGCGCGTCCGCAACCCATTTGTTTGAGCGCCGGATCCCGGTAAGGGGAGGGCGGCGCGCGGCCGCTGCGTGCAACCGCCTCGCCCCACCGCCCGTCAAAGAGAGCAGGGAGAGGCCGGGCGTGGCCGGCGAGGGTGCCCGGACGCCTCTTCGCTAGAGATCCGGCGAACGCCTCTGGACGCCGGCGCAGCAGTGAGGATCTCATGGCGTATGAACAGATCTGGTTGACCTTGGTGCTCGCGGCGCTCGTTCCGATCGCGGCTCTCTTCGTCGTTCGCGAGCACTTGAAGCACAAGAAACGACTGGAAGTGAGAGCCATGATCCATCGGGAGAGGTTGGCGGCGATCGAGAAGGGGCTCTCGCCGATGGAGATCCAACCGGCCACGGGCGACGAGCTCGTCTCCGGGTCGGGCGGCGTCGCCGCCGGCCTCGCGGGGAGCTCGCCGTTGGATCTGCGCCGCGTCGGCAAGGTCGCCCTCGGCGCGGGTCTGGTTCTGCTCATGGGCGGGATCGGCTACGTCGTCGGGTTCGCGCTCGTCCCCGAGACGCGAGAGACCCTCGGCATGCGGGCGCTCGCTCCGCTCGGCGCGATCCCGGCGATGACGGGCATCGGGCTCCTCCTCTTCTGGTGGCTCCTCGATCGGGGCGAAGGCGGCGGGGGCGGGCGGTGACCGGATCGGTCGTCCTGGATCCGCGGCTCCTGCTGGCGAAGGCCGCGGGGGGGCGCGACGACGCGCGCGCGAGCAGCGCGCGGAACACGATCGAGGAACGCGAGTTCGAGACCCTGGTCCGGGCGCACCAGGAGAAGGTCTTCCGGGTGGCGCTCTCGGTCCTCGGCGCGCACCGGCGAGCCGAGGCGGAGGACGTGACGCAGGAGGTGTTCCTGCGCCTCTACCGGGCGCTGCCGCGGTTTCGCGCCGAGAGCCTGGTTTCGACCTGGCTCTATCGGGTCGCTCTCCACGCGGCGATCGACGTCAGGCGGCAGCCGCGCTTCCGCCTGCCCCACGTCGTTCACGAGGAGACCGCGGCGGCGGAGACCAGGCCGCCGGATCCGTTGCGGACGGCGCGCCTAGAGGCGCAGCTCGAGCGCCTTCCCGACCTGCAGCGCTCGATCGTGCGCCTCCACTACTGGATGGGCTACACGGTGACCGAGATCGCCGAGATGACGGGCCGGGCGGAGGGCACCGTGAAGTCGGACCTGCACCGCGCCCGCCGTCGGCTCGCGCGCGGCTTGAGGGGTGCCTCACTGCCGGCGCGGCTCACACCGGCGGACGGCGGATCGGAGGAGGCCTCATGATCTGCGAGCGCTTTCAGGATCTTCGCGGGGACATGCCGGTGCTCGCGGCGCACCTCGCGCAGTGCGCCGACTGCCGGACGCAGCTCGAGGTGGAGACCGAGCTCGGGCAGTCGCTCGGAGCGCTGCCGCAGCCGCGACTGCCTGCCGGCTTCGAGACTAGGCTGCTCGAGCGGGCGCGCACGGCGCCCGTCCTGTCGCGGGGATCGCGCGCCGTGCTGCGCGTCTATGCTCTGGCCCTCCTGCTCGCTACGGCGGCGGTTCTCGGCCGGATGCCGGCGATCGCATCCGGCTTCGGGCCCGCGACGATCCTCGGGCTGCTGGTCGTGGGCGTGCTCACGGTGGTGCCACTGCTCGCGCTAGCGCCGCTGCTTCGCGGCTTGCCGGACGCGCTCTGGCGCTCCATCTCGGTGGGTCGGACCGAGCCTGGCGCTCTGTGGTGCGCTCTCGCGCTCCTGGTGCTGCTCCCGGCCAGCTCGCGCCCGGCAGTCGCCTGGGCGGCCCCAGGTCCCGAGCGAGGGCAGAAGCTCGAGCGGCAGGCAGCCGTCGAACGCGAGGCCGGCGCCGCGAAGGCCAAACTGAGACACTACCCGTTCGGGGTCGCCTCCCTCGTGCCCGAGCTTCCCGACCAGGGGGCGATCCTGACGCCCATGCAGCTCGCGACGCACAGCGCCGGCGTCCGCCACTACCCGCGACGGGCTGCTGCGCCGTGAGGTGCTCGAGCCGCTCGGGATGGCGTCGGTGGTCCACGCCGACCCTGGCGCGGTGATCCGCGGGCGCGCCGAAACCTACGGTCGCGCCGCGGATGGAGCGCCCCGCCGCCTCGCCCTGGACGCGAGCTGCAAGTGGGGCGCGGGCGGTTACCTGTCGAGCGTGGCAGACCTGGTGCGGTTCTATCTCGGGATCACCGGCGGCAAGCTGCTGAGCCCACCGATGGCCGCGCTGGTCCTCGGTGCCGACGCTGACGGGAGTCTCCGTTTCGGCGGTGCGAGCGAGGGTGGCCGATCGCTCGTGTCAGGCAACGTCCGCGAGGGGCTCTTCGTCGCCATTGCGGCGAACGAGCGAGCGGAG
>DATKBT010000064.1:0-38272 GCA_035546295.1 Thermoanaerobaculia bacterium
GTGTTCACCACTCCCCAACGAGCAGCGAGGTCGCGGCG
The DNA here is from genome assembly GCA_035546295.1 of Thermoanaerobaculia bacterium. Lineage (GTDB taxonomy): Bacteria > Acidobacteriota > Thermoanaerobaculia > Multivoradales > Multivoraceae > DATKBT01. The sequence goes on from DATKBT010000064.1 coordinate 39, forward strand.
CGGGTCATACCACGAGCCCGCTAGCCGATCACTCGTGCGCCGCAAGCCCGCAAGCGGGCGCGGCTGGGTCGACCAGGCCACAGCCGTTTCTTTGGGCGAGCGCAGCGGCTTGATCGAACTTTGACCGTTTTATGAGCCTTGGTCTCGCGCTTGCGCGAGGCCAATGACCGCCGCCTGCCGCAGGCAGGCAAGAACTTCCCGCTGGCCTAGTCGACCTAGTCGTGCCAGTGCCACGCCTCCACCACCCGCGAGGTCCGAGATGAGCAAAGCCGCCACCTCCCCCTTCTCCACCGCCGAGGACCGCAAGAAGCGCATCCAGGTCCTCGACACCGAGATGGCCCACGTCGATCGCGGCCGCGGCATCGCGACGGCGGTCTTCCTCCACGGCAACCCCACCTCGTCGTACCTCTGGCGCAACGTGATCACGGAGGTCGAGGACGTCGCCCGCTGCCTGGCGCCCGACCTGGTGGGCATGGGGGACTCGGGACCGAGCCCGTCGGGGAGCTATCGCCTCGTCGATCACGCGCGCTACCTCGACGCCTGGATCGACGCCGTGATCCCCGAGGACAAGGTCTACCTCGTGGTCCATGACTGGGGCTCGGCGCTCGGCTTCTCCTGGGCCCATCGCCACCCGGACCGCGTCGCCGGCATCGCCTACATGGAGGCCATCGTGCGTCCGCTCTCGGACTGGGACGAGTGGCCCGAGGCCGCACGCCAGATCTTCCAGGCGCTGCGCTCGCCGGCCGGCGAGGAGATGGTGCTCGAGAAGAACGTGTTCGTCGAACGGATCCTGCCCGGCTCGGTCCTGCGCGGGCTGAGCGACGAGGAGCTGGCCGTCTATCGGCGCCCCTATCGGGAGCCCGGCGAGTCGCGCCGCCCCACCCTCACCTGGCCGCGCGAGATCCCGATCGCAGGCGAACCGGCGGACGTGGTCGACATCGTCGGCGACTACGCCGAGTGGCTCGCCACCACCGATCACATCCCGAAGCTCTTCGTCGACGCCGAGCCCGGCGCCATCCTGATCGGCGCGCAGCGGGAGACCTGTCGCGCCTGGCCGAACCAGCGGGAGGTCACCGTCGAGGGCTCGCACTTCGTCCAGGAGGACTCGCCGGTCGAGATCGGCCGGGCGGTCCGCGAGCTGATCGAGCAGAGCGCGTAGCCTCCGATCTCTTCGCGGCTCCCACTCCGAGCTGAGGCGAAGCCGAAGCGAGAAGCGGTGAGGTGCGCTGAGCCCTGCGAAGCGCGCCGAGCCCAGCGCCCCCGCGCGTCGCCGCGGACAGCCGTAGAACCCAGCAGCCCGTGGTGAAACTCAGCACGGGCTGCTAACGACTTTTGCAGCGAACGCTGCCAGTGACTCGAACAGGCTCCTCTAGCAGCCTGAGTCACGACCGCAACCCTCGCCGCGTCGCCAGACGATATTCTCGCCGCTCGCGCGCGATCGCGGCCCACCGCTCTTCGCTCCAGGCCAAGCTCATGCCCTCCCCCGACGCCTCCGAAGGCGGCGAAGCCTCCGCTTCACGCCTCGCCCAACCCGCTCCCGGTGAGCTGTTCGCCGGCCGCTACCGGGTCGAGCGCCTGATCGGTCGCGGCGCGATGGGGGCGGTCTGGGCGGTGATGGACCAGGAAGTGGGGGATCGCGTCGCCCTCAAGCTGCTCACCGATCCCGGGCAGCACGGCGATCTCGAGGAGGCGACCGAGCGCTTCCGGCGGGAGGTGCGGCTCGCCCGCCGCGTGACCCATCGCAACGCGGCTCGGATCTTCGACCTGGGAACCCATCGCGGGCTGCTCTACCTGACGATGGAGTTGGTCGACGGTGAGAGCCTCGAGCAGATCCTGCAGTGCGAGGCGCCGCTCGCTCCCGAGCGGGCGGCCGAGATCGGACGCCAGATCGCGCTCGGGCTCGACGCCGCGCACCAGGTCGACGTCGTCCACCGCGATCTCAAGCCTGGCAACGTGTTGATCGAGTCCGGCGGCCGGGTCGTGCTCACCGACTTCGGGCTCGCCCGCGCGACCGCCGGCGACCCGAAGCTGACCCGCGGCCAGCTCTTCGCCGGAACTCCCTCGTACATGGCGCCCGAGCAGGTCCGCGGCGAGGTGGTCGGTCCCGCGACCGACCTCTACGCCCTCGGCGTGGTGCTGTTCGAGATGCTGACCGGCCGCTGCCCCTTCGTCCGCGACACCGCGGTGGCGACCGCGATGGCGCGACTGGAGGAAGCCCCGCCGGATCCCGCAGGGCTGGCGCAGATCTCGGCGCCGCTCTCGAAGCTGGTGCTCGGCTGCCTCGAGCGCGCCCCCGAGAGCCGACCGGCGGAAGCGCGCGCGGTGGCGACAGCGCTCGCACCCTTCGCGCGCGCTGCGACCGGGGTGCCGGCGAGTGCGCCGACCTCGGCCGACAGCGCCAAAACGCTGCTGGGGCCGGCTCCGGGGGGCGCCGCGACGACCGCGTCGAGATCGCACGGGAAGGCCGCCCACGAACGCACGCTGGCGGTGCTTCCCTTCCGCACTCGAGGCGCCGAGGACCCGAGCGGCTTCGCGGAGGCCATCACCGAGGAGCTGGTCGACACTCTCGCCCTGACCAAGAGCCTGCGGGTCACCGCCGCGCGCGCGACGGCGCGCTACCGGGGCGCCACGATCGATCCGCGCGAGGCGGGGGCGGAGCTCGGCGTCCACGCGCTGGTCGACGGGACCGTCCAGGTCATGGGCGATCGGGTGCGCGTCACTGTGCGGCTGCTCGACGCCGCTTCGGGCGGACAGCTCTGGGTCGGGCGCTTCGACGGCTCGCTCGCCGACGGCTTCGAGCTGCAGACCGCCCTCGCGCAGAGAATCACGGAGGGTCTTCGCGTCGAGCTCGAGCTGCTCTCCGGAAGCGAGAACGTCGCGGAGGAGGCCGTCCGCCTCTACGTGCAGGCGAAGCGCCACACCGAGGTCCCCGACTTCCTCGGCGAGAACCTAGACGCCGCGCTCGATCTCCTCGACCGCTGCCTGGAGCTCGAGCCCGGGTTCGAGCTGGCGATCGCCGCGCATGCCGATGCCTCGGTCCGGCGCTGGGTGTCGCCGCTCGGCCAGAGCCATGGAGTCATCGCCGACCGTGCCCACGAGTCGGTCGAGCGCGCGCTCGACAAGGCGCCGCACCTGCCGCTCACGCGCTACGCAGCCGGCCGCCTGGCGGTCAGCGACGGCGCCTTCGACGTCGCCGCACGCGAGCTGACCACGGCGGTGTCGATGGCGCCCACCTTCGCCGCCGTCCACGAGTACCTGGGCGCGCTCCAGTGCGAGGCCGGGCGCGGCGACGAGGGCGAGCGGCACCTCGAGCAGGCGTGGCGGATCGATCCCAACCAGGCCGGCGGCTCCTACGCGGTCGCCCGGAGGCACGCCCTCAACCGCGACCTCGATCGCTTCGACCGGTTGATCGCCGAGCTCAAGACCAGGCCGCAGGTCTCGAGGTTCATGCTCGAGTCGCTCGAGATGCGGGTCGGGGGGTGGTTCGGCGACAAGGAGCGCGTACGACGCAACGATCCTGCCGTGTTCATCCCGGCCGACCACCCGGTCGCCCGGTTCATGGACGTGATGCGCGCCTCACTGCTCGGCGAGCAGGACATCGAGGAGATGGCGGACTGCCTCGCTTCGGTCCTGGCGCGGCATCCGGGACCGCGACTCGAGGCCTTCGCCCGCCAGCTCGCGATCGAGGTGTTCGTGCCGCAGGGCGCGGACCAGCACGCTCTCGAGCAGCTCGACCTGGCCGCGGGCAGTCCGGTGTTCGTCGACGCCGAGTGGCTCGAGCTCTGCCCCGCGCTCGATCCGTTGCGCGAGCGCCACGACCTGACCCGGTTCGTGGCGAGCGTGAGGCGGCGCGCCGACGCCATCTGGCGCGCGCGATGATGCCGCCGACCGGCCGGTTGCGGGCGTCGGGCCCGCCTCGTCACTTCCGTTTCGACTCTGCCTCTCTCGCCCGCCGCTCGGTCTCGCGATCGAGCGCGGCGCGAATCTTCGCGATCAGCGGATCGTCCGACGTGAAGCGGCGCCCGTACTCCAGGTTGAACCGGTAGTCGAAGTCGACGGGGTTCTCCCCCTGGGTGTGCTGGAGGATCGTCTCGAGCTTGTCGAGCGCCTTGGCCAACCGCGCCTCGGGGGTGGCGGCGAGCTCGTACTCGTCCCACCTCGCCAGGATCCGATCGCGGGGCCCCGGCGGCAGTGGCGCGAGGAGCTCGAGCAGGTCACGTCGCTCGCGCTCGGCCTTGCCCGCTCCGCACTGCTCGGTGGCCGGGACGTCGCCACCGATCGCCTCGCCGAGGTCATGGACGATGCAGATCTCGATGAGGCGGGCGAAGTCGACGTCCGCGAAGCGCTCCGCGAGGAGCATCGACATGAGGCAGAGCCGCCAGGTGTGCTCGGCGACGCTCTCGCGCCGGCCGGCCGAGGTGTGGCCGGAGCGCAGCGTGCTCTTGAGGCGCTCGGCGGCACGCAGGAAGTCGAGCATTCCCGCGAGCTCGGCGTCGTTCATGCTCCGCTCTCGACGTCGTCCGTGCAGTCGTCAGCAGTCGTCAGCAATCGTCAACAGTCGTCAGCAGTCGTCCGTAACTCGAGACCTCCGAGACAGGGTACACCGCCCGGGGCCTTGCCAGTCTCCTTCCTGTAGGCTCTCCCGCCATGACCGCGATCGGACGCGACCGACCCCTCTCCGACGGGCGGCCCAAGGTGCTGGGCGCGGTGCGCTACTGCGCCGACCTCGAGCGCCCCGGGCTGCTCCACGCGCGCCTGGTGACCTCTCCGCACGCCCACGCGCTGCTTCGCGGCGTCGACACCGAGGCCGCCTCGGCGGTTCCGGGCGTCGCGGTGGTGCTCACCGCCGAGGACCTCCCGGAGATCCCGCCGAACAACCGGTCGATGCTGATGCTGGCGCGCGACCGCGTGCTGTTCGTCGGCCATCCCTACGCGCTGGTGCTGGCCGAGAGCGAGCAGGCGGCCCAGGACGGCGCCGACGCCGTGCTCGGCGACTTCGAGCCGCAGCCCGCGGTGCTCTCGATCTGCCAGGCGCTCGCCGCCGACTCGCAGCCGGTCTGGCCCGAGGGCCTTCCCGGCGCCTCCGCCGAAGCGGCCGCCCACGGCGCGGCCGCCGGCGAGGACGACGGCTCGGCCGCGGCCGCGTCTCCCAACGTGGCCACCCGGGTCGCCTTCGATCGCGGGAACCTCCAGGCCGGCTTCGCGGCCGCCCACACGGTCGTCGAGCGCGAGCTGCACACCTCGGCCGTTCACCAGAGCTACCTCGAGCCGCACGTGACGATGGCCGAGTGGGACCCGCTCGACGAGACGGCGACGGTCTGGACCAGCACCCAGGCGACCTTCTACGTGCGCGACAGCGTCGCCCAGCTCCTCGGCGTCGACAACACCAGGGTGCGGGTCGTCGGCACGCCGGTGGGCGGCGGCTTCGGCGGCAAGTTCCTGCTCTACGAGCCGATGCTGGCGATCGCGGCGCGCCTCACCGGCCGCCCCGTGCGCCTGGCGATGACGCGTCTCGAGGAGATGCTGGCCGCCAACCCGGCGCCGGCGACGCGGATCCGGATCAAGGCCGGCGCCGACCGCGAGGGCATTCTCACCGCGCTCGACGCCGAGCTGGTGATGGACAACGGCTGCTTCCCGGCGTCGATGGCGGGGCTCGCGGGCGTACTGCTCGGCAGCTCCTATACCACGCCCAACCAGCGGATCACGGGCATCGAGGTGCTCACCCACCGCGCTTCGGTGGGCGCCTACCGCGCGCCGTGCGCCCCGCAGTGCGCGTTCGCGCTCGAGACCGTGATCGACGAGCTCGCCGCCAAGCTCGGCGTCGATCCGCTCGAGATGCGCCGGCGCAACGCCGCCAAGCCAGGGGATCCGATGGCGATGGGTAACCCCTGGCCGACGATGGGGATGCGCGAGGTGCTCGAGCGTCTCGCCGAGCATCCCGCCTGGACCGGCCGCGAGCAGGCTCGCGCCGCGGGGCGCGGCGTCGGCATCGCGCTCGGCGGCTGGCCCGGGGGCACCGAACCGGCGGCCGCCTCCTGCATGCTCGACTCCGACGGCACCCTCCAGGTGCGCGTCGGCTCGGCCGACATCACCGGCACCAACACCTCGCTCGAGATGATCGCGGCCGAAGCCTTCGGCATCGACGCCGAAGGGGTCGAAGTGATCGCGGGCGACACTCAGAGCTCTCCCTTCGCCGGCTCGACCGGGGGGAGCAAGATCATCTACACGCTGGGACCGGCCGTGATCCAGGCCGCCCAAGAAGCCCGCCGCCAGGTCTTCGAGCTCGCCGCCCACAGTCTCGAGGCCGCTCCCGAGGACCTCGAGATCAGGGAAGGCAGCGTCCAGGTGAAGGGGGTCCCCGGCAAGGCGGTGCCGCTCGCCAAGATCGCCCAGCGCACGATGCGTTACGGGTCCAAGCAGGCCCCGGTCTACGGCTCGGGCCGCCACGCTCAGAGCCACGCGTCGCCCGGCTTCTGCGCCCAGCTGGCCGAGGTCGAGGTCGACCCCGACACCGGTCGGGCGCGCGTTCACAAGCTGGTGGTGATCCAGGACGTCGGCAAGGCGATCAACCCGGCAGCCGTTCGCGGACAGATGCTGGGCGCGGCGGTTCAGGGCATCGGCTGGGCGCTGCTCGAGCGCATGGTTTGGGACGAGCAGGGCCAGCTGGTCACCGCCACCTGGAACGACTATGCGATCCCGCACGTGGCCGACGCCGGCGACGAGATCGAGACCGTGCTGGTCGAGGTTCCCTCCGACTCCGGGCCGTTCGGCGCGCGCGGCGTCGGCGAGCCGCCCGTGATCGCCACCGCGGCCGCGATCGCCAACGCCATCGCCGATGCCACCGGGGCCCGTCTGACCGAGCTGCCGATGAGCCCGCCGCGGATCCTCGAGGCGCTCGCGCCGAGCACGTCCGGACGATCGGCCGAGGAGCTCGCGGCGGCCAGCGATTGAGCATCGACGACCGGGGCTTCGACGAGAGAGCGTGACCGGGGGAGCGCAGCGCAGACCACCAGCCACCCGAGGCTTCCGGTCGCGGCGTGAGCTCGCCCCCCTGCTGATCGGTGCGGCGGCGGCGGCCGCGCTCGGTCGCTGGTCTCCGCTTCCGCCCGGCGACTCGCTCCGCTCGACTCTCGCGGTCATGCCCCTGGTCTGGGGGCTGTTCGCCTTCCTCGACCACCGCCTGCCCTCGCGTCGGGAGCGCACCACGGCCGTCGAGGGGAGCGCGGCCGTGCTGTTGGCGGCGGCGACGATCGCGCATCGCCACCTGGGCGTCGACTCCGCCGATCACCTGATCCTGGCCGGCTGGGCGCTGGCTGTGGGCCATCGGGCGTTGCGCATCCTGGTCGGGACGCGACGGCGCCTGGGCCTGCAGCTCGACCGCCACCCCCCCCTCGACCTCTTCCTGCTGCCGCTCGCCGTCTACCTGGCGATCCTCCCCTGGTCCACGGGACAGCGCCCGCCCGACGGCGACGAGCCCTGGAACCTGCTGATCGCGCACAGCATCGCCTACGACCTCGACACCGACCTCGCGAACAACTACGCGCAGCGGGACTCGCTTCGGTTCGTCGATCGCGCGCTCGAGCCGCAGCCCGGCGACCCGGTGGGCCCGCATGGCGAGATCTACTCGCGCCACGATCCCGCCTTTCCGGCATTCCTGGCCCCCGCCTACCGGCTCGGAGGCAAGGCGGGCGCGCTGGTCCTGGTGTCCGTGGTCACGGCCCTGCTCGCCTGGTTCGCGTTCCGCCTGTTCGCGCGATCGTGGCCGGACGAGGGCAACGGCGTGCTCATGCAGTGGGGTCTCCTGGCGATGCTGCCGCCCCTGCTCCTCTACTCGCACCAGGCGTGGGTCGAGGTGCCCGCCGCCCTGCTCGCCGTCGTCGCGTTCGACCAAGTCCTGGCTCTCGAGTCCGGAGCGCGGTCGCAACGCGCTCAGCGCGTCGCCTGGGCGCTGCTCGCTGGCGCTCTGGTGCTCCTCCCTCTGGTCAAGCTCCGCTTCGGCCTGCTGTCCGGCTCGCTGCTGGCGCTCGCCTTCTTTCGCCTCCCGCGCGCCCGCCGCGGTCTCGCCGCGGTGGCGGCGCTCGGCGCGCTCGCTGGCAGCGTCTACCTGCTCGCCAACGCCCGGCTGTTCGGCAACGCGCTGCGCATCCACACCGTCGAGGAGCTCCTGCTCTTCCGGATCCCGCTGCGCGACTACGCCGCGAACGCCTCGGGGCTGCTCTTCGATCACGCCTTCGGCCTGTTCGCCTGCGCTCCTTTGTGGCTGCTGCTGGCGCCGGGCGTGATCGCGACCTGGCGACGGCGACGGCGCCTGGTCGTCGACATCGCCATCGTCGCCCTCCCCTACCTGGTCCTGGTCGCCTCGCGGCGCGAGTGGTACGGCGGGTGGTCGCCGCCGTTCCGCTACGCCCTCGCGCTGCTGCCCCTGCTCGCGCTCCTCGGGGTGCCGGTGTGGAGAGACCGCGGCCGGGCTCGGGCGCGGCTGCTGATCGTGCCGCTCGCGCTGCTGACCGCGGGAATCGCACTGGTCTACGTGATCGAGCCCGGCTGGGCCTACTCTTTCGCCGACGGCCGCAGCCACCTGGTCGACGCATTGAGCCGGCGGGTCGGCGCCGATCTCGCCCTGCTGCTGCCGAGCTCGACCCGGGTGCGCACGGCAACCTGGCTCTGGCCCCTGGTGGTGCTCCCGCTCACCCTGGCGATCTGGCCCTGGGGAGACTCGCGGCGGGCACATTCAAGGCAGCGCGGCTCGAGGCGGGTCGCGCCGGCGGCCGCCGGGCTCCTCGGTGTCGCCCTGCTGCTCGGGATGGCTCTGGTGCTGCCGCTCGCGGCGCTGGCCCGCCCGACGCGCGTCGTCGAGGTCGAGTCGCCGCACGTCTCCAAGGTCGGCGGGCACGCCGACCCCGACGTCTGGATCTTCGACCGGCGTCGTTTCCCGGAGGCCTGGGCGCTGCGCGAAGGGGAGAGCCTGAGCGCACCGGTTCGAGCGGGCGGCGAGACGGTCCGGCTGGTCCTGCACGCGCGATTCATCCGCAATCGCCCGGTCGACGCCGACCTCGAGCTGCTCTGCGGCGAGAGGCGCATCGCCACCGTGCGCTGGGAGGAGCACGACCGGTGGGAGCAACGCGCGGTCGGTCCGGTGGCGTGGACTCCGGGCGAGCGCCTGGTGCTGCGGATCCCGCCGCCCACCGGCCCGGGCGAGCCGGGGGTGGTCAACGGCGTGATCCTCGATCGCATCGACCTCGACTGGTCGGAGTAGAGCGCGCAGGCCAACTCCACGGTCTTCGAATCGCAGAACAGTCTTCGAGAGAGGCGCATACGCCGGTGGTACGGTGATCGGATGAGCACCGCGAACCGTCTCGCCAGCGAGAAGAGCCCCTATCTCCTCCAGCACGCTCACAACCCCGTCGACTGGTATCCGTGGGGGGAGGAGGCCTTCGAGCGCGCGCGACGCGAGGGCAAACCGATCTTCCTGTCGATCGGCTACTCGACCTGCCACTGGTGCCACGTCATGGAGCGCGAGTCGTTCGAAGACGAGAAAGTCGCCGAGCTCCTCAACGAGCGCTACGTCTCGATCAAGGTCGATCGGGAGGAGCGCCCCGACGTCGACCGGGTCTACATGGCGGCGGTCCAGGCGATGACGGGAAGCGGCGGCTGGCCGCTGTCGGCGTGGCTGACCCCGGAGCTCGAGCCGTTCTACACCGGGACCTACTTCCCGCCCCAGCCAGCGCACGGCCGACCCTCCTTCGTCCAGGTCCTCACCGCCCTCGCCGACGCCTGGCAGAACCAGCGCGAGAAGGTCCTCACCTCTGCCAGCCAGCTCGTCGAGGTCCTGCGCGGCATGGACGCTCCCACCGACGAGGCAGCCGCCGACGGCCAGCCGGCGAGACGCCTGACCGACGACCAGCTCGAGAAGGTGCTGGATCTCGGCCTCGAGCAGCTCCGTCGCTCCCACGATCCCGTTCACGGAGGGTTCGGCGACGCGCCGAAGTTCCCGCGACCCTCGGTCTTCGACTTCCTCCAGCGCTGCAGCGCCTGTCGCGAGCGAGCCGGTGACGAGCTGGCGACCCTCACTCTGCGCAAGATGTGGGCGGGCGGCATCAACGACCATCTCGGCGGCGGCTACCACCGTTACTCGGTCGATCGGCTGTGGCGAGTCTCCCACTTCGAGAAGATGCTCTACGACCAGGCCCAGATGGTCGGCGCCCTGCTCGACGCCTGGAGCAGGGAGCGAGACCCCTTCTTCGAGCGCGCGGCGCGCGAGGTGCTGACCTACGTCGCCCGCGACCTCCGCCATCCCGAGGGAGGCTTCTATTCGGCGGAGGACGCCGACAGCGCGCCCGACCCGCGCCACCCGGAGCGCAAGCTCGAGGGCGCCTTCTACCTGTGGACCGAGGCCGAGATCGACCGCCGGCTGCCGGAGGATCAGGCCGCGGTCGTGCGCCTGGTCTACGGCATCGAGCCCGAGGGCAACACCCTGAACGACCCGCACGGCGACTTCGGCGCGGGCAACGTGCTCTACCGGGCGAGGGGCGAGGACGAGGTCGCGGACGAGCTCGGGCTCGACGAGGGGGAGGTGGCGAGCCTCCTGGCGACTGCTCGCGCCACTCTGTTCCAGGTCCGCGAGCGCCGCCCCCGGCCCCACCTCGACGACAAGATCGTGACCTCCTGGAACGGTCTGATGATCGGCGCCTTCGCCAGCGCGGGCGCGCGCCTCGACGACCCCGAGCTGGTCGCCACCGGCGCGGAGGCGGCGCGCTTCGTGCTGCGACACAACGTCGACGGGATCGATCGAGACGGACCGCTCGAGGTCCTCCGCCGGCACCGCGACGGCGAGTCGGCCCACCCGGGCCAGCTCGACGACCATGCCTTCCTCGCGCACGGCCTGCTGGCGCTCTGGGAGGCGACCTGGGACGACGCCTGGCTGGAGACGGCGCTGCGCCTGGTCGAGACCCTGCTCGAACGCTTCGACGGCGACGGCGGTGCGCTCTACGATGGCCCGGCGGGAGATCCCAGCATCCTGGTGCGCACGCGCGACGGCTACGACGGCGCCGAGCCGTCGGGCAACTCCCTCGCTGCAATTTGCCTGCTCCGGCTCGGCGGCCTTCTCGATCGACCCGAATGGGAGCGCCGCGCGCGCGCGATCGTCGATCACTTCGCACCGCTGCTCGGCCGCCAGCCGCAAGCGGCTCCGAAATCGCTCGAGCTGATCGACCGGCTGCTCCGTCCCCAGACGCGGGTCGCGATCGCGGGGGAGCTCGAGGCCGAGGACACCAAAGCCCTGATCGAGGCGGTTCGAAGCGCGCCGTTCGACCCGTCGAGATCCCTGCTAGTGCTGCACGCCGGGTCCCGGGTCGCGCGCGAGCAGGCGCCCTTCTGGGCCTCGCTCGAGCCGCGGGAAGGACGAGCGACGGCCTGGCTCTGCCGCGGCTTCGCCTGCGAGCTACCGATCACCGACCCGCAGGAGCTGAGCGAGCGCTTGCGTTAGCCTCCGAACGTGCTGCGAGCACACCTCGAGGCCAGCGCGCTTCTTCCTCTCAGCCCCGCAGCAGGGGGAGCCTCTCAGGCGCTGACGCTGAAGGCGTCGCGCCGCTCGAGGCCATCGAGAGGTGGTCCGCCGCGATGAGAGCTCCGATGAGGGAGCCCTGAAATGCGATCGGCCGGCACAGAGCCGGCCGTTTCGATCTCGAGAGCTCTCGCCGGTCGGGCGACCGGAGGGGACCGAGAGCGACCAGGAGGCGATGAGTTCCGATCAGGTGGGATCTTTGGGATTTGACCCTCGGCAAATGCGAGGGATCGGGGTGGGAACTTCGGACTAGCCTTTCGACGAGTCGATCGGCTAGGATGGAGGGAATTGCTTGGAAGGAAGGAACTCCCGCCTCACAGGTCTATTGATCAGAGGCCAATGCAGGGAGCGTGCCAGAGGCGCTTGAAGGCTCCACCGAGTCTCGCGCAGCGGACGGCGACCACCTCCCAGACGCCGCCCGCAGCCGTCGCGGGCCCCTTTTACTTCAAGCCAATTCAAGCCAATTCAAGCAGTTGGCGGCGGTCTCGATCCGCAGACGAAACCGTCACCGATCGCGGCCGGGACGAGCCCGGTGAGAGGTCGGCGGGCATTTCCATCTCGCCCCGGCTCGAGGCAGCGGTCGATCTGACCGACGGGTGCATGCCGCCTTGACCAGACTTACACGCCGGATCGGCCTGGCCTGAGCCTGCCGGGCGCCCCTCTCGAGCCGCTTCTCCTCTTTGCCTCGAGTCTTTGCCTCGAGTCTTTGCCTCGAGCCCGATCGCGGGAGGATCCATCGCGGGCAGGACCGGAGTCTCCGGTGGGCGGCCGGCCACGAGCTCGCGCGTCGAGTCCGAGCCGGGGCTGCTCCGAGGTTGGATCTTCAATCGGCGGGAGAATCTCAGCGCCGACTCGGTCCCCGCCGATCCCCCTGGATCGGGCACTCGTTCAGGCGAGGTTGCTCGAGCGCGGGTAGGCGTCCGCCGGATCCGTCAGGACCTCCACCAGGTAGGGTCCGGTCCGGGCATCGAAGGCGCGATCGAGCGCGGCGCCGATGTCCTGCGCCCTCTCGACCCGTTCGCCGCCGCCGCCGAGCGCGGCCGCCACCTGATCGTAGCGGGTCGCCCGCGACAGCTCGGCGGCGACGTGATAGCCGAAGAGCTGCTGCATCGGATGCTTCTCCAGGCCCCAGCAGCCGTTGTTGCCGACGACCACGACCACCGGCAGCTCGAAGCGCGCGAGCGTGTCGAGATCGCCGAGCGAGAATCCGGCGGCGCCGTCCCCCAGCATCAGGACGACCTGGCGGTCGGGATGCGCCAATTTGGCGCCCAACGCGTACCCGGGGCCGGTGCCCAGACAGCCGTACGGTCCCGGATCGAGAAAGCATCCCGGCGTGTACGTGTCGATCAGCTTGCCGGCGTAGGAGACGAAGTCTCCACCGTCGCCGATGACGATGGCGTCGCGGTCGAGGCGCGCGCGCAGCTCGCCATAGACCCGGCCGGGGTGGATCGGGTCCGCGTCCGAGCTGAGCATCGAGCGCTCCTTCTCGCGACGCGCCTCCTCCTCGCCGCGCAGCCTGTCGAGCCACCGGCTCCGGTCGCGCGGTCCGGCCTCGAGACAGGCGTCCAGGATGCCCTCGAGAGCGAGCCGCAACGAGCCGCCGAGGCCGGCTGCGAGCTCGACGTGGGTCGCCACCCGCTCCGCTCGATCGGCCACGTGGACGACGCCGGCCTCGCCGAAGCGCCCGAACGCGAGCCGGAAGTCGAGCGGCGTTCCGACCACGATCACCAGGTCGCCCTCCTTGAACGCAGCCCCGCGAGCGCGCGAGAATGCGAGGGGATGATCGGCCGGGATGGATCCGCGACCGAGCCCGTTGAGGAAGACCGGACAGCCGGCCTCCTCGCACAGCCGACGGAGCTCCTGCTCGGCGCCCTCCCAGTAGACGTCGGCGCCCGCCATCACCACCGGCCGCTCGGCCTCGGCGAGGAGCCGACCGATGATGCGCGACGCGTCGGGATCGGGCTCGATCGGCGCGCTCTCGATCACGTCCGCTCGGTCCGGCAGCTCGCCCTCCCCCTGCCCGAAGACGACGTCGAGCGGCAAGTCGACGAAACAGGGGCCGCGGTGGGGAGCGCAGGCATCGCGCAGCGCATGCCCGAGCCGCTGCGGGATCTCGGACGCCTGGGAGCAGGTCGAAGCGCTCTTGCACACGCTCTCGACGATCGGCACGTGGTCGAGCTCCTGCAGAGACCCCTGCCCCCACCGCCCGGCCGGCGCCCGGCCGCCGAGGACCAGGATCGGCGAGCCGGTGAAGTGCGCCGTGGTGATCGCGCTGATGCCGTTGGTGACTCCCGGCCCGGCGGTGAGCGCGGCGACCCCCGGTCGTCGCGTGACCTTCGCCCAGCCCTCCGCCGCGAACACCGCGGACTGCTCGTGCCGGACGTCGATCAGGCGCAGGCCCTCCTTGACCCAGCCGTCGTAGAGCGGGAACAGGTGACCGCCGGAGAGGGTGAACAGCGTGTCGACCCCGAGCCGCGACAGGGTCGCTGCCGCCAGCAGGCCTCCGTGCCCGGTCAGCCTGGAGGTCGGGGCTTCGTCGCGGGGGCGGCTAGAGGGCTGCTCGGACACTCTGCTCCTCTCCCGGCGCATCTTGGGACCGGTGCTGGATCGATGGGTGCTCGACGATGCCGCTTTCTTCCCGACCCGCCGGGACGCGGACCCTTCGGATCCGGGCTGGCGATCGAGACGCGGGACCGCAATGTAGCCCAGCCCCGCGAGAGGCGGCAAACCGAGTGACGCCGAGCTCCCTGCGGGTACGATGGAACGCCCCGCGTTTCGACCCCGGTTGTTCTGACAGGAGACCCGGACAGGTGGACTTCCTCACCGCTCTCGCCCAGCGCCAGCCGACGCACCCCGCCGTGGTCCTCGGCGAACGCGTCCTCGACTACGCCACCCTCGAGGCCAGCTCGAACCGCCTCGCCAACACGCTGCTCGCTCTCGGCATCTCCTCGGGCGATCGCTGCACCACGATCGGCTACAACGCCCCCGAGCACTCGATCGTCAGCTCCGCGACCCGCAAGCTGGTGATGGTCGGGCTGCCGATGAACTACCGTCTCAACGCCGAAGAGATCCGCTATCAGCTCGACCACTCGCAGAGCGCGATCGTCTTCGCCGGCGCCCAGCAGGTGGAGCGGGTGGAGCAGGCGACCGCGTGCGGCGCCTGCCCCGAGCTCCGCCACAAGGTGTGCTGGGGCCTGGAGCAGGCACCGCAGGGGTGGCTGCGGTTCGAGGAGCTGGTGAGCGGCGGCTCGGACCGGCCGCCGCCGATCGAGTCCGGCCTCACCGGGCCCTCGATGACCTACACCGCTGGCACCACCGGCAATCCGAAGGGCGCGTTCCGCGCACAGGGGACCGACCCCGCGGTCGTAAAGAGCTACGTCCGGTGGTTCGACCTGCGGCCCGGCGACGTCCACCTCGTCGCCGGCCCGCTCTATCACTCGGCGCCGGGCGCGTTCGCCACCTTCAACACCATCCTCGGCGGCACCAACGTCCTGCTCCCCCGCTTCGACCCGGCGGCCGCGATGGCCGCCATCGAACGGCACCGGGTGACCACCACCTTCATGGCGCCGATCCTCCTCCAGCGCATCGTGCGCCTGGCGGCAGACCAGAGCCTCGAAGAGCACGGGCGCTCGCGCTACGACGTGTCGAGCATGCGCTCGATCGTGATGGCGGCGGCGCCCTGCCCGTTCGAGGTCAAGCGCCGGGTGATCGAGATGTTCGGCGAGGTGCTCTACGAGTTCTACGGGTCCTCCGAGCTCGGCTGCAACGCCGTGATGCGTCCGCAGGACCAGCTCCGCAAGCCGGGCTCGTGCGGGCGCCCCTGCGACGGGGTCGAGATCGAGGTGCTCGACGACGAGGGGCGCCCGCTGCCGCCGGGCGAGGCGGGGGAGCTGTTCATCAAGAGCCCCCAGGTGATCACGAGCTACTGGCGCAATGAGCGAGCGACCGAGGAGGCGCGGCGCGGAGAGCTGTTCTCGGTGGGCGACGTCGGCTACCTCGACGGGGAGGGCTTCCTCTACATCTCGGACCGCAAGCGCGACATGGTGATCTCGGGGGGCGTCAACGTCTGCACCACAGAGGTCGAGCACGCGATCCACGCCCACCCCGACGTCTGGGACGTCGCGGTGTTCGGCATTCCGAGCGACGAGTGGGGGGAATCGGTGCACGCGGTCGTCCAGCCGCAGAGCGGGCGCCGGCTCGACGCCGAACAGCTCACCACCTGGCTGCGCCCGCGCCTCGCCGACTACAAGCTGCCGCGCTCGATCGAGATCCGCTCCGAGCTCCCGCGCGACGACGCTGGCAAGATCCGGAAGCGCGACCTGCGCGAGCCCTTCTGGCAGGACCGCACGAGCCGGGTGTGAGAGCGAGGCCACGGGCGGGTGCCAGCGGCTCTGGCGCCGCGCCGGCGCCCTCGACGACGACGTAAGGACCGAGGAGAACGTGGAGACGAGGAGAACGATGAGCCAGATCGACGACACCGGATCGACCGCAGGCGCGCAGCCGGTCGGTCTGCTCGAAGGCCTGGCGACCACCCGCTCGATCCGGCGCTACCTCGATCAGCCGATTCCCGAGCGGGATCTCGCCACCATCCTGTGGTCGGCGACCCGCGCGCCTTCGGGAACGAATCGCCAGCCGTTTCGCTTCCTGGTGCTGCGCGCCGGCGAACGGGCGGGCGCCGCCAAGGCCCTTCTTGGCGAGGCCTTCCGCCGGGGCTGGACCGAGAAGATGGCGGACGAGGGGTGGCGGCCGCCCGCTCACGGGCGCGGCCGCACGCGCGAGCGGCGGATGCTCCACGCGATGCAGCAGTTCGTCGACCGGTTCGAAGCGATCCCGGTCGTGGTGCTCGCCTGCTTCGTGCGCTACCGGCCGCTCACCCACGCCGAGGGCGCCTCGATCTTCCCGGCTTGTCAGAACCTGCTGCTGGCCGCGCGCGCTCTCGGCTACGGCGGCTGCTTCTCGGGCTGGCACGTGCTGGTCGAGCGCGAGCTGCGGGAGCTCCTCGAGATCCCCGACAAGGTCGAGATCTCGTTGACCATCACCCTCGGCAGGCCCGCCGGGCGGCACGGTCCGGTGCGCCGGCGCCCGATCAGCGAGCTGGTCTTCGAGGAGCGCTGGGGGGAAGCCGCGCCGTGGGCGGAGGATCCGCCCGGCACGCGGTTCACGCGCGGCGGGCCGCCGGCGTAGCGGCGGCCAGCCATAGCAGCCACCTCCTGGTCGCCGATCAAGGACGCTGTACCCACCGCCCGCCCCAACGTCGCCGCAGCCACGCTGCCGGCGCTCAGGAGCCGGCGCTGCTCGTCTCGAGGAGGGCGAGCCGCCGCTGGGCCTCGCGCGCCGGCTCGTCGTCGCGCGCCGCGAGCAGCCCGGCAGAACGTCGCAGCAGCTCCCCCGCCTCCTCGATCCGGCCCTGCGCCAGCAGTCCCTCGCCCAGAGCCGACTCCGCCTCGGCCAGCAGATACTTCGCGGCGCCGGCCTCCGCGAGGATGGTGAGCGCGCGACGGAGGTAGGCCTCCGCCACGATCGCCTCACCCTCGGCGGTCAGCTCCTCGCCCAACGCGATCAGCAGAGGCGCCGCCTCCGGACCGGAGTCCGCCTCCGCCAGCCGGAGCCGGTCGAGCGCCTCGCGCAGGGCGACGGCCGCATCGGATCGGCCGAGCGCGGCGAGCGACCGGGCCCGCATCGCGCGCAGCGCTGCCTCGGCGCCGGGATCGAGACCGGTGCCGGACGCCTCGGACACCCGGTCAAGGTGCGCCAGCGCCGCCGCGGGCCGCCCGCCGCGCAGCGCGGCGTTCGCGGCCAGCACGGTGAGCCGGACCGATTCCGCGCTGCCGGCACGGAACTCGGGCAACGCCCGCTCGAACGAGGCCAGCGCGTCCAACGGCCGACCGGCGTCGAGCTGCCAGCTCCCGGCGCTCTGCCAGGCCCGCCCGCGCCTCGCAGGCTCGCCGGCGAGCTCCGCAGTGTGCGCTGCACGGGCGATCGCACCTTCCAGCCGGCCGTCGAACGCCAGCGCCTCGGCCAGCCGCTCGGCGACCGCGAGGCTCGACGGCGCACGCTCTCCCTCGGAGAGGGTCCGCGCTTCGAGCTCCCGCTCGAGCGCGCTCACGCGCTCGCCAGCAGAGGCTCCGGAACGCTCCAGGACGAGCGCCCGCATTCCCCAGAGGTCGGCGGCGAGCGCCGGCGTCTGCTCCGCCCCGGGCTCCGCGGCCGCGAGCTCGACCTGCGCGCGAGCCCCCTCGAAGTCCCCTGCGGCCAGCAGCGCGCGTGCCTTCAGCCGGTGGGCGTCGAGGCGGATCCGCTCCAGCCCGATGCCGGCTGGCGGCTTTGGGCCCCGCAGGCCGATCCAGCGCAGAACGCCGCTGCGAGGAGCTTCCAGTCCCTCGAGAGCCCGGTCGGCCAGGACGAGCGCTCGCTCGGGATCCTCCTCGACGGTGGCGTCCCCGAGCAGCAACCCGGCTTCGAGCGCCTCGACCGCTCGCTCGCCGCTCAGGCCGTCGATTGCGTGAAAGGCGCGCCGCGACCAGCTCTCGGCGTCCTCCGAGCCGAGCGCCACCGCAGAGCGGGCGCCGCGCAACAGGCTGCCGGCCGCCTCGAAACTCGGCTCGCCGTAGACCTCGACCGCCCGCTCGTAGGCGCGCTGGTGGAGCGCGAGAGAGCGGCCGAGCTCGTCGCGCGCCGCCGCGATCTCGCCGAGGCGGTCGAGCGTGTGGATCTCGAAGGCGGCGCCCTCCCGCTCGAATCGGCTCTCGAGCCCGCTCGGCAGCTCCGCTCCGGCCTCGCCACCCTCGGGCCAGCCGGTGAGACCGAAGGCCTCGAGCAGGGAGCGTTCGACCCTGGCCTCGACCCGCGCCCGGTCAGCGCTCTGGCGCGAGCTGCTCGCCTCGCTCCACGACCGCCAGCCGACCCCGGCCGCGAGCACGGCGAGCAGCGCCGCCGCCGCGACGGCGCGGCGATCGCGCCCCGTCCGAACGCTGCGGCCGCGGGCTCCCGCCAAGGGGACTTCCCGCGAGGTCAAGACCAGGAGCCGCGAGGCCAGCGCATCCGCCGACACGGGCCGTTCGTCGGCCTCCTCGCAGAGGGTCGAGACGACCAGGCGCCCGAGCTCTCCCTGCAGGGCCTCGGCGAGCGCGCGCGGCGAGGTCGAGCGAGCCTCCGCGATCGTTGCCTGCTCGTCGGCGTCCAGCGCCTGGAAGCGCTCGCCGGGGCCGCTCGTCGACAGCTCGACCATGGCCCGCACCCGAGACTCGGGATCGGTCGCGAGCTGCAGATCCCCGTGCGCACGATCGCCGAGGACGAGGCGCAGCAGGAGCAGGCCGGCGCGGTAGACGTCCGAGGCGACCGACAGAGGCTCGCCCAGCAGCTCCTCGGGACTCGACAGCGGGGTCATCGCGAGACCGCCCTCCAACAGGTCCGGCGGTCCGTCGATCGCCTGCCCGGAGCCGGCCAGTGCGTGGAGGCCGAAGCCGAGCACGACCACCTCCGGAACGCCATCCTTCTCGACCACCCGCACCAGCTCCGGCGCCAGGAAACCGTGCAGCACGAGCTGGGAGTGCGCTTTGGCCAGCGCCCCGAGCACCTCGATCATCCACCGCACTCGCTGCTCGAGGATCGACCGGTGCTCGTCGCAATAGGCGTCGAGCCGGTGACCGGCGAGATCGCCATAGACCGCCCACACGCGCCGGCCCGACGTCACGCCGCCATGGAGAGGGCGGGCGAGCGCGGAACGTTCGATCCCCGCCAAGCGGCGGGCCGCCTCGGCGAAGCGATCCGGATCGATCCGCCCGCGCCGCGCCGAGCCCAGCACGAGGACCCCCCCCTCGGAGAGCTCCCTGAACCTCGTCTCGCCCGCGGCCACGGGCAGCACCCGATAGAGTGCGGCCTCCGGCCCCTCGTCGATCGCCTCGACGATGCGGTAGCCGCCGATCCGGCTGCCCGGGGCGAGCACGGAGGTTTCGGGGCCCGCTACGGCCGCCGACAGAGCGGGGGCGGCGACGGGCGTTTCCGCGCTCTCGGTCATCGCAGCCGCCCGGCGCGCGAAGCGCGAGGATCGTGCTGTCGGAGCATCGGCTCGAATGTATCGAACTTCGGGTATGAACTCCGCGTCGGCGCGGACCTCCCGACACCGGGCCATGGCGAGAGCCCGAGATCGCCTGTTCCGGCGAACGCCGTTTTCACGAGCCCGCCGTCACCTCCACGCTGGCGACCCTGGTGATCGCTCGATCACGACTCTCCGACCGGTGTGTCGCCCCACTGCACTCGACCGACTGCTGTCGCCCCACTGCACCCGACCGACTGCTATCCACCTCCCGATCGCCCGACCAGGCGTCCCCTCGCGAGCGATGGCCTCCTGGTCGGCGCTACCGCCGCCTCAGCACGTCGATCAGCTGGCTGTACTTGACGATCACGCTGCGGTCTGGTCGGGCGAGCGGCGACAGCGTCCCGACGTCGTCGATCTCGTTGTAGACGACGAACAACCCGGTGCTCGCGCCGCGCAGCCAGCTGAAGCGGAGGTTGGTCGACACCCGGTCGGTGCGATCGTTGTACTGGACGAGGGCCTGAAGCAGGACGCGGGGCGTGAAGGAGTACGACACTCGCAGTCGGCCGAGATCGACCTCGAAGTCGCCGACCGGCAGCTCGACCTCGTCGTGGTCCCAGCCGATCTCCGAGGTCAGCCGCTCGCCCCGGCGCAGCCGCAATGTCGAGTCGACCGAGACCCGCTCGCCGCCGAAGAAGCCTCCCGCCACGACCGTGGTCGAGAAGCTCACCGGCGCGCCGGCGTTGGTGATGAGGACGACCTGCCCCTCCTGATGCTCGTACGTCCCCGGCTCGACGAAGACGCCGGGGGCGATCTCGAAGGCCTCCTTCACGCCCTCCTCGGTGAGGTTGATCCCGGTGTGGACCTCGTAGCCGTTGCGCCATTCCCAGTGGTTGTCCAGGTGCAGGAAGCCGGTCTCCTGGAAGCCGTCGAAGTCCCAGTACCCGCGATACGAGATGTGCGGTCGCATTTCGTGAAGCCCCCACAGGTTCCGCGGGCGGATCAGCCGCATCAGAAGGCCCGACGGCCGGCGGAAGCCACGCCGGGCGAGGAACCCGACCTCGGGGTTGAAGCCCTCCGCCACCTCCAGGTAGCCGAGCGAGCTGCGCCACTTGGGCGAGCTCAGCCCGTACTCGGCGAGGAAGGCGTGCTCGTCGCCGCGGATCCCGGGGGTCTCGGTCTTCGCCAAGAAGCCGCTGAGCGAGTGGATCTCCCCGATCCCCCACCGTCCGTCGATACCGAAGGTCCGGTTCTGGTCGTCCTCGCCGGCGACCTGACCCGAGCTGTCGCGGATCACGGCGATCGCCCCGACGCTCGAGCGGTTGCGCAGCTCGCGGCTGACGCGCGCTGCCCCGAAGGCGTCGCCGGGCAGCGCACCGGCGTCGTCGGTGCGCATCGCCAGCAGGCCGACGTTGGTGGCCCCAACCTTGCCGGAGAGGCGCAGACCGCCGTCGATCGGGATCGGCTCGCCGCCCGCGCCGATGCCGATCCGTCGGCTGAAGAACAGGTCGACCTCGCCCGGCAGGCCCACCGAGAACAGGCCGGCATTCTCGAGGAAGAACGGCCGCTTCTCCGGGAAGAACAGGTTGAAGCGGTCGAGGTTGACCTGCTGCTCGTCGACCTCGACCTGCGCGAAGTCGGTGTTGTAGGTGGCGTCGAGCGTCAGGCTTCCGGTCACCCCGTACTTGGCGTCGACCGAGAGCTCGAGGTCGCTCTCGGAGCCCTCGGCGTCGCTCCGCTCGCGCCCCGACGCCACCAGCGACGGGATCAGCAGCAGGTTGCGCTGGACGGGAACCTCCAGGTCGGTCAGCGTTCCGGCGTCCGACAGCCGATAGAGGCCGAACTGCTGGTCGAGCGGCGCCCAGAACGCAACCTCGTTGTAGCGGCGAATGTTGCGCTGGAAGTTGATCCCCCAGCTCTGGACCCGCCCCGCCGGGTAGCGCAGCGTCTTGAAGGGGATGGCGAGCTCCGTGCTCCAGCCGAAGTCGCCGATCACCGAGCGCGCCTCCCAGACGCCATCCCAGTTCAGGTTGAACCCCCCCATCGCGCCCCCCTGGAAGCGCGCACCGCCCAGGTTTCCCTGCCCCTCGTTGGAGACCTGCCCGTCGTAGAGGATTCCGGCCGGGTTGGTGCCGAAGACGAAGCCGTTCTGTCGGTCTTCGAAGGGATCCAGGATCACCTGGAGGCTGTCGCTGTCCCGCAGCGAGGCGTCCCGCCGCGTGTCGGAGACGATGATCTTCTTCGAGTCGCGATCGAAGCAGACGACCGCAATGTAGAGCGTCTCACCGGTGTAGCCGACGCGGACCGTGGTTCGCTCCGAGGACTCCTCACCGGCGTAGGGGCGAGTCTGCCGGAAGCCCTCGCTGGCGGCGACCTCCGCCCAGACCGGATCGTCCTCGACCCGGCCGTCGAGCACTGGCGCCTCGCTCAGCCGAACGGCGCGCAGACGCGGGCGCTCGAGCGAGCTGCCCTGCGCGACGAGCGGCGCGACCGGCTCGCCCAGCAAAGACAGAGCGCCCAGCAATCCCACCCACGTCAGCGAAGCGCGGCGCCTCCTCGTAGCTCGCAACGACCTCACCTCCTCGAACGACCGATCGCACGGAAGCCGGCTACCCTACCAGCCAGCCGCCCCGTTGGGCGGCCCCGCCGCGGACCGCAGGCCGATGCGGCACGAGCCCGCCAAGCCCCGTCCCGGGTGCCCCCGAATCCATCCAACGCAAGCTCATCGCGTCGTCGCACGAGGTTCGGCGCGGACCGCGAGGGCGTTGGACGGTGCGCTCGGACTCTCCAGCTCACGCAGGCGACGAGGGCGCGCGCGGCGCCGGGCCGACGTAGCGCGCTCGCGGCCGGATCAGCGATCCGCCCGCGGTTTGCTCCAGAGCGTGGGCGATCCACCCGGCGGTGCGCCCCAGGGCGAAGATGGCCCAGCCGCCGCTTCGCACCGCGAGCAGGCGCGCGATCGATCCGAGGGCGAGGTCGACGTTGGGCGGCTCTCCGGCGAGCTCGGCCCCCTCGTCCGCGACCAGCAGGATCGCCTCGAGCTCGCGGCTCCGGCCCCAGACCTCCTCCATCGCCTCGAGCAGCGAGCGCCAGCGGGGATCGCCACCCGGGTAGAGCGGGTGCCCGAAGCCCGGTAGGCGCTCGCCCCGGCCGATCCACTGGTCGAGCACCCGGCCCACCGAGTCGCGCGAGCAGCGGCCTGCGGCCGACTGCCCCAGAGCCGGTGCCCCGACCTCGGCGAGCAGCGATCCGACCCGGTCGGAGGCGCCCCCGTGCCGGAAGCCCCGCAACGCCGAGAGCCCCGCCGAGACGACCTCCCAGGGTGTCGATCCCGCCGACGCGACGCACCGCGCGGTGAACGACGAGACGTTGAGCTCGTGATCCGCGCACAGGATCAGCGCCCGCTCGAGGATCGGCTCCGACTCCGGGCGGGCTCGAGCGACCCCGCGCCGTAGGGCACGCGCGACCCCGCCGACCACCGGTCGCCCGGGCGCGCCGAGGGTCATCGCCAGAGCGGCCATGATCCGCGCCGCCCGGTCGCAGACCGCGCGCGGCCGCAGGTCCCCCGCTCCGGCGTCGCTTGCCGCCAGTAGCCGCAGTGCGAGCTGAAAGGAGTCTGCCGGGTGCCGACCCCCGAGCCTGCGAAGCGCTTCACGGACCTCGAGTGGGAGCGGCTCGATCCTCTCCGCCAGCCCCGGCGGCGGCTCGAGACGCCCCTCCCACAGCAGACCGCACACCTCCTCGAAGCGCCGATCGCGCGCCAGCTCGAGGACGTCGCGACCGCGATAGTGGAAGGTGCCATCGGCGATCAGCGTGATCTCGGAGTCGAGCACCGGCGTGCCCCAGGACAGCGTGCGGCGGGCGGCGCGATCGGGAGCGCGGCGCAGCTCGAGACGCGACTCCAGGCGCTCGACGTCCTCCCGCGGATAGAGCCGCTCCCGAGGACCCGGTCCCGGCTGCGAGCGCAGAAGACCGCGGCTGACGTAGGCGTAGACGGTCTCGCGCTTCACGCCCAGCCGCTCGGCGACCTCGGCGGCGCTCAGCCAGGGGGACCGGCTCATCGGAATGCACCGTCGGATTGATTCATCGATCAAGATTGACGATACGACGGCGGCGGCTCGACAATCAACCGTTCGGGGCGCCCTGGATCCCGAGCTTGGAGCTGACGCCTTCCACACCCGCGCCGCGATCGCGTCAAGGAGCAGGCGCCAAGACGAAGCACCCCGAGGAGCGAGAGGAGAGCGCCATGTCGCAATCGAGCACCGCCACGCCGACTTCGAGCGAGCTTCGTCCCGGCCTCGAGGGGGTGGTCGCCGCCGAGACCCTGCTGAGCCACGTCGACGGCGAGGCGGGAGAGCTGCTTCTCGCCGGCTACCCGGTCGAGGAGCTGGCGCCGGCGGCCAGCTTCGAGGACGTCGTCGCGCTGTTCCTGGGCGAAGCCACGGGCGGTCTCGACGCCGCCGCGATCGGCGCGCGCCTCGCCGCAGGCCGCGAGCTGCCGGCGCTCACCGCCGACCTGGTCGATGCCGCGGCTGCCGCCGCGGTCGATCCGATGAGCTCGCTCGCCATGGCGGTCTCGAGCCTCGCCCTCGACGCGCCGGACGAAGAGGGAGCCCTCGCGCTGCGCCTGGTCGCCGCCGGTCCCACCATCGTCGGTCGCACCTGGCGCCGGCGGCGCGGTCTGGAACCGGTGGCGCCGAGCAGCGAGCTCTCCCACGCCGCGCACTTCCTCCACCAGCTCGAGGGCACGCCTCCGAGCCCGGCCCGCGCTCGAGCGCTCGAGACCTACTGGAACACCGTGGTCGATCACGGGATGAACGCGTCGACCTTCACCGCCAGGGTCATCACATCCACCGGATCGGACCTGATCTCGGCGGTGGTCGGCGCCATCGGCGCGCTCAAGGGGCCGCTGCACGGCGGCGCCCCGGGCCCGGCGCTCGACTTGGTGCTCGAGATCGGCGAGGTGTCGCGCGCGGAGCCGATCGTGCGGGAGCGCCTGGCGCGCGGCGAGCGCCTGATGGGGTTCGGCCACCGGGTCTACCGGGTCCGCGACCCGCGTGCCGACGTGCTCGCCGCCGCCGCGCGCTCGCTGGCCGGCGAGGGGGAGAGCCGTGAGCTCTACGAGCTGGCGCGCGGAGTCGAGGACGTCATCCTCCGGCTCCTCGAGGAGGCGAAGCCGGGGCGCCGCATCCAGACCAACGTCGAGTTCTACACCGCACTGCTGCTGCACGCGCTCGAGCTGCCCAAAGAGCTCTTCGCCACCACCTTCGCGCTGGGGCGCACGGTCGGCTGGCTGGCGCACTGCTTCGAGCAGCGGGCGACGGGACGGCTGATCCGTCCGCAGTCGGTCTACGTCGGACCTCGCCGGTCCACGGCAGCGTCGACGACCGGCTGAGGGCGTGTCCGCGGGCGTCGCGGCGGGCGCTCGCCCGCCGCTACTCCTCCTGGTCGGCTTCCGGGTCGGATTCGTCGAGGACCAGAGACGCCGAGTTGATGCAGTAGCGCAGCCCGGTCGGTTGGGGGCCGTCTTCGAACACGTGACCGAGGTGTCCGCCGCAGTCGGCGCAATGGACTTCGGTGCGCTTCATGAAGAAGCTCCGGTCCGTCTCGGTGCCGACCGCGTCCGGCTCCACGGGCTGATAGAAGCTCGGCCAGCCGGTCCCCGAATCGAACTTGCGCTCGGAGGAAAAGAGCTCCTTGCCACAGCCGACGCAGCGATAAACGCCGGAAGTCTTGCAGTCGTGGTAGCGGCCGGTGAAGGCGCGCTCGGTGCCGTGCTTGCGGGTGACCCGGTACTGCTCGTCGGTGAGCCGCTGCCGCCACTCCTCGTCGGTCTTCTCCACGGGGTACGACATCGCCTGAGCCTAGCAGCCCCGTGAACGAGCTCGCTGGCCGGCCGCGTCGCGTTCGCTCAGATGCGCTCGCGCGGGAGCGGGCGCTCCGGCACGTCCTCGAGCAGGCCGCCGTGACCGAGCTCCACCAGGTCCTCGCGACCCAGTTGCTCGCCGACCAGGAGGCGGGGCAGGACGAGGTCGACGATGTTGCGCTTGGCGCTGCGGGCACATCCCGGGGCGCCGAGCACCGGCACCTCGCCGAGCCGGCCGATCATCACCAGGTTCCCGGGATCCACCGGCGCGCCGAACCAGACGACTTCGCCCTCCGCCTCGTCGAGCGCTCGGCAGGCCAGGTCGCTGCGGTCCTGGATCGCCGTCTCCCCGGCCATCACCACCAGCTCGATGCCCTGCTCGCGCTGCTCGCGGAGCGCCGCCGCCAGCGCCGACTGCACCGAGTCCTCGGCCGAGACCACGAAGTCGATCCGGTCGAGGCGGGAGCCCAGCCGTTCGAGCCGCTGCTCGAGCGCCGAGGCGAAGCTCGTCGTGGTGCGCTCGCGGGACGCCTCGGTGCCGCAGACCACCAGGCCCACGCGCCGGGCGGGCAGCGGTCGCACCTCGACCAGCGGACCGTGCTCTCGCCCCACTCGCACCGCCTCCTCGACCACCGCGCCCGGGACCGCGTAGGGCAGGATCTTGAGAGTGGCGACCATCTTGCCGCTCTCGGCGACCGAGCGGTCGCGGGCGGTCGCCAGCGTCACCCCCTCGAGCAGGTTGAGCCGGCGCAGAGCCTCGGCGTCGACTCGCACCACGCCCCTCTCGCGCGCATGGAGGTTCACCCGGCCGGTGGAGGGGCCCGAGCGGCGGAGCCCAGGCGCCGCGACCGCCTCGGCGATCCGGCGCGCAGCCTCCTCCTCGCCGACATCTCCGCTCTCGAGCTCGGCGACGTAGACCAGCTCGCGACCGAGTGAGCGCAGGCGCTCGACATCGGCGGCGGTCAGCGTCGCGCCCTTGCGCAGGACGCGACGTCCGTCGCGATCGAAGACGTTGTGCCCGAGGATCCGGCCGGCGGCCTCTTCGACGGGGACGGGTCCGAAATGCATGCTCTCCCGGGTCCTGGAGTGACGCCGTGAACCTCGCCTGCCCTTCCGGGCTGACCGCTCTCGGGGCAATGCTCGGCGCCCGGCGCTCGCAGCTTAGCGGAGCCCGAGGGCGCCGCCGCGCGGACCGCGGCGCGGCCGAGCAACAGAAATGCCGGGGCGCGAGGCCGCGGGGGCGTTCGGTCTCGACCCCTCGCGGCCCCCCGCGGGAGGCCCACCCTCGAGAACCCACCGGCTGCTAGGATGCGACAAATCGTCACGATCGGCCCGGTCGCCGCCGCCGAACGGCGCAGGCGCCCCGTCTCCGGGCGGGATCGGAGCCGTCGATCGCGAGGAGCCGCTCGACATGGACATGACCTTCACCCCCGAGGACCATGCCTTTCGCGAGGAGGTGCGAAGCTTCATCGCCGCGGCGATGACGCCGGACATCCGGGAGGCCGCCGAGAAGGGCGGAGGCTTCTCGCACGAGCAGACGATGGAGTGGCATCGCATCCTCGCCGAGAAGGGCTGGTCGGCTCCCCACTGGCCGGAGGAGCACGGCGGGACCGGCTGGGACGCCACCAAGCGCTTCATCTTCAACGAGGAGATGGTCCACGCCAACGCCCCGAGCCTGTCCCCCTTCGGTCTCGGGATGGTCGGGCCGCTGCTGATCCAGTTCGGCACCGAGGAGCAGAAGGCTCGCTTCCTACCCAAGATCCTCACCGGCGAGGAAACATGGTGTCAGGGCTACTCCGAGCCCAACGCCGGCTCCGACCTGGCCAGCCTCCAGCTCCGCGCCGACAAGGACGGGGACGACTACGTCCTCAACGGGCAGAAGACCTGGACCAGCGCCGCCCAGGACGCCGACTGGATCTTCCTGCTGTGCCGGACCAGCTCGGCGGGGCAGAAGCAGGACGGCATCACCTTCCTGCTCGCCGACATGAAGACCCCCGGCATCGAGGCCAAGCCGTTCCTGACTCTGGGCGGCACGCTCGCCTTCTGCGACACGTACTTCAGCGACGCGCGAGTGCCGCAGGCGAACCGGGTCGGCCCCGAAGGGGGCGGGTGGACGATGGCCAAGGCGCTGCTCGGGCACGAGCGCACGGGCATCGGCGGCATCAGCACCTCGGCGCGCTGGCTGTCGCAGGTCAAGCGCCTGGCGCGCGAGACGCCGGTGGGCGCAGGCACGCTGTGGGACGACGAGAGCTTTCGCCTTCGCCTCGCGCGCCTCGAGATGCGCCACCGCGCCCTGGCGATGGCCAACTACCGGACGCTCGCCGCCGCCCAGCTCGGCCACGCCCCCGGCCCGGAGAGCTCGATCCTCAAGCTGGTGGGCACCGAGCTGCTCCAGGAGGTCACCGAGCTCGCGCTCGACGCGCTGGGTCCCGCGGCCCAGGTCTGGCTCGGCGCGCCCGAGGGCGTCGTCCCCGACTTCGCGCGCCAGATGACCAGCGAGTTCAACTACCTGCGCGCAGCCACGATCTACGGCGGCTCGAACGAGATCCAGAAGAACATCATCTGCAAGGCGATCCTCGGCCTGCCGGATCCCCTCAGCATGCGGCGTCTCAAGACTCCGGAGCGCACCGCGCCGGCGGTCGCCGGCTGACCGGGTCGGAACCACACGAGAGCGGAGGGGGCGAGCACCTGCAATGGACTTCGAGCTGAGCAAAGAGCAGAGGATGATCGTGGGCTCGGTGGCGACCTTCGTGAAGGAGGACTCGCCGGTCGAGCGGTTCCGCGAAATGCGCAACGACGACCGCGGCTGGGACCCGGTGGTCTGGAAGCAGATGGGGGACTATGGCTGGCTGGCGATCGCGTTCTCCGAGGAGGACGGCGGCATCGGCGGCAGCTTTCTCGACATGGCGCTGATCCTCGAGCAGCTAGCGCACGGGCTGGTGCCCGAGCCCTACATCCCATCGGTGGTGCTCGCCGGCGGCCTGCTGGCGAGGCTGGGGTCCGCCGAGCAGAAGCAACGGGCGCTGCGCCCGATCCTCGACGGCGACGCCTCGGCGGCGCTCGCCTATGGCGAGCGCCAGAGCCGTTACGACCTCACCGATTGCCTGACGCGCGCCGAGAGGAGCGGCGACGGCTACCGTCTCGACGGCGAGAAGACCTGGGTGCTCAACGGGCACTCCGCCGATTGGCTGGTCGTCTCGGGGCGCACCGGCGGCTCTCAGCTCGATCGCGAAGGCCTCTCGCTCTTCCTAATCCCGGCGGACGCCGCCGGCATCACCAGGACTCCGGTGCGGGGGATGGACGGGCAGCTGACCGCGTTCCTTCGCTTCGACGGAGTCGAGGTCGGCGCCGACGCGCTGCTGGGAACCGAGGGCCAGGGCGCCGACGCCCTCGAGTGGGCGATCGACCGCGCGGCCGCCGCCGCCTGCGCCGAGGGCCAGGGCCTGCTGCAGCAGATGTTCAGCCGCACCGTCGAGTACCTCAACCAGCGCGAGCAGTTCGGCGTCAAGATCGGCAGCTTTCAGGCGCTCCAGCACCGCGCTGCCGACATGTTCGCCGAGGTCGAGCTGTGCAAGGGGACCATGATCCTGGCTGCGCTCGAGGCTGACAGCGACGACGCCGAGAAGCGCCGCGCCGAGATCTCGGCCGCCAAGCTCCAGCTCTCCGACGGCGGCTGGTACGTGCAGGAGAACGCGATCCAGCTCCACGGCGGCGTCGGCGTCACCGACGAGCAGGACGTCGGCCTCTACTTCAAGCGCCTGCGGGTGCTACAGGGACTGTTCGGCGACGCCGACCACCACGTCGGGCGCTACGCCCGAAGCTCTCGTTTCGTCGGCGCCGCCTCCTGACGGTGCTGCTCGCGAGCTTCGTCCAAGGTCCGGCCGGCGAGCCCCGGTTCATCGCGCCCGAAGCTCGGCCGCGCTGGCCTCCACGCCGGACGCGATCCCCCCGCCATCACCAGTTCCCCTCGTTGGGCATCGACGCCCAGGGCTCCTGGACCGGCCTGGAGTCTCCGCGCTGGAGCAGCTCGATCGAGATCCCGTCAGGCGAGCGGATGAACGCCATGCGCCCATCCCGCGGGGGGCGATTGATCGTCACGCCGGCGTCCATCAGCCCCTGGCAGGTCGCGTAGATGTCGTCGACCTGGTACGCGAGGTGACCGAAGTTGCGTCCGCCCCGGTACTCCTCGGAATCCCAGTTGAAGGTCAGCTCCAGCAGCGGCGACCTCTGCGCGCGAGCGCGCACGGCGTCTCCCGGTGCGGCCAGGAAGATCAACGTGAAGCGCCCCGACTCGCTGTCGTGCCGCCGGATCTCCACCATCCCGAGCTTCTTGCAGTAGAAGTCGAGCGACTCGTCGACCTCGCTCACGCGCACCATCGTGTGCAGGTACTCCACCGGTCATGCCTCCTTCCACCCTTTGTTTGCCGTCGATTGCTCGCCTCCTGCGAGACAGCCGGCTTGCTCGAGAAGCCTCTTGCCAAAAAAATAGCATCATGCTAAAAAACTGACATCGCGCCTCCGTCGTCTCACCCGGCGTGGCGCGCCGCCGAGTCCACTGACGACGAGGTTACCCGCAAGCCAGGGCCGACGATGAACGAGGACGAACGAAACCTGCTGAGCCGTCGCGAGCGGCAGATCCTGGACATCGTCTATCGCCTCGAGCAGGCCACCGTCTCCCAGGTCCGCGAGCAGCTCCCCGAGCCCCCCTCCTACTCCGCGGTGCGCGGGCTGATGCGGATCCTCGAGGAGAAGGGCCATCTCGGCCATCGCCAGGACGGGCCCCGTTACGTCTACTCCGCGACGGTTCCGCGCGACGAGGCCCGCCGCTCGGCGATGAGCCACCTGGTGTCGACCTTCTTCGACGGTTCGGTCGAGGGTGCGGTCGCGACGCTCCTCGACCTCGACTCGACCGAGGTCGACTCCGAGACCTACGACCGGCTCGCCGAGCTGATCGAGCGGGCGCGGGAGGAGGGGCGGTGACCGTGCTCGGCGATCTCTCGAGCGCGGCCCTGCTCCAGCTCCTGGCGCGTTTCCTGCTGGGCGGCGCGCTCGTCCTGGTGGCCGCCTCGGCGCTCGCGCGCTGCTCGAAAGCAGGCCTGGAGCGCCAGCGGGTGTGGAGCGGCGCTCTCGCTCTGCTGCTCCTCCTGCCGGCGCTGTCCGTGGCGCTGCCCTCGATCTCGATCCCGCTCCCGATCCCCGATCTCGGCGTGCTGGGCGGGCCTTCAGCCGACTCCGGCGGCTCGACGGCTCATGACACCTCGATCCCCGGCGCGTCGCTCCTCGGCGCAGCCCTCTCGACGGAGCGTCCCGGGTCGAGGCCGCAGGGCCCCGCTGGCGCCTCCGCGTCGTCCGGGTCGTCCTTCGCGACCGCGCCCTCCGCCATCGGCCTCGGCGTCGCGGCGGCCCTCGGGCTCCTGTGGGCGGTGGGCGCCACGCTGCTGCTCGCTGGCGTCGTCCGTTCCCAGCTCGCCCTCCGCCGGCTGGCGCGCCGCGCGCGAGACG
Source organism: Thermoanaerobaculia bacterium (assembly GCA_035546295.1). Lineage (GTDB taxonomy): Bacteria > Acidobacteriota > Thermoanaerobaculia > Multivoradales > Multivoraceae > DATKBT01. Next base: position 31,005 of record DATKBT010000064.1, read on the forward strand.
TCACCGACCCCGCCTGGCGCTCGGAGCTCGACGCGCTCTGTCGGGAGCTCGCTCTCGAACGACCGGTCCGGCTGATCGACGATCCGTCGGTGCGAACGCCGATGACCTGGGGAGTGCGCTCGCCCGTGATCGCGCTTCCGGCCGCCGCCGCCTCCTGGAGGGCTCGGGATCGACGGGTCGTGCTGCTCCACGAGCTCGCCCACGTCGTGCGCCGAGATGCGCCGCGCCTGCTCGCCGCTCGCCTGGCCTGCATCCTCCACTGGCCCGATCCGCTCGCCTGGCGAGCCCTCGGTCGGCTCGCCGTGGAGCACGAGATCGCCTGCGATCGCTGGGTGCTCGACCACGGCGTCAGACCCTCCTCCTACGCGCGCCAGCTCGTCTCGCTGGCTCGCCATCGAACCACCCCCCATCTCTCCGGCGCCCTCGCGATGGCCCGGAGAACCAGCCTGGAGGTCCGCGTGCTGTCCATCCTCGATCCTGGCTCCAGCGACTTCGCAAGAGGCGCCCGGCGCCGCAGCCTCGTCGCGCTCGTCGCCCTCGTCCTGATCGCCGGCGGCATCGCGGCGCTCACCCCCTCCCGCCCTGCCGAGGCGGTCGTCCGCGCTCCGCTTCCCCAGTCGTTCCCCCTGGTGGGAGGAGTGCTGCCGGTCTCCGCGCGTCGCGCCGTCCAGCCGCCGCAGGGCGAGGTCGCGCAGAGCCTGTCCGAGGTGCTGGCCGCGGCACGGGAGGTGGAAGCCCAGATGGAGGTCCACGAGGAACGGATGCGAGAGGTCGAGCGGGAAATGGAGCGGGCGATGGCGCCTCTCGAAGGGCTCGAGGCGCGGCTCGAGCCGCACGAGGAAGAGCTGCGCCGCCTCGAGCTCGAGCAGCGGCGGCTCGCCGAGCCCGTGATGCAGCTCGAGCGCGAGCTCCAAGCCGCGCACCGGGATCGGCTCTCCGAAGCCGAGCGGCGTCTCGAGGAGGCGCATCGAGAGCTCGAGCGGGAGCGCGAGCCGTTGGTGGGCGAGCTCGAGTCCCTCCAGAGGGAGCTCGAACGCTTGGTCGAGAGCGCAGTCGAGCCGCTCGAGCACAACGAGCGGATGAGCGAGCCGGTGCAGCGCCGAGTCGAGGAGATCCAGGCCCAGATGGAGCCCCTCCACCGCCGCATCGAGGAGCTGCATCTCGAAACGGAGCCGATGCAGCGTGATCTCGAGGCCGCGGTTCGGGAGCTCGAGCCTCGCCAGCGCGAGCTCGAGGCGGCGATGCGATCGCTCGAACCGCACTCTCACGAGGTGGAGGAGGTCCACCGCCGGATGCAGACCGTCCACCGCGAGATGCAGCGGGCCCACCGGGAGCTCGAGCCCTTCCACCGGCGCCTGGAGGAGATCCACCGGGAGATGGAGCCGCTCCATCAGCAAATGGAGAAGGCCCATCGGAGGCTCGAGAGTGCCGTGGCCGGCGAGCTGCGAGAGGTCCTGGCCAGGGGGCTGGCCGAGCTGAGCCTCTCCGATGCCACGCTCGAACGAGCGACCGAGCAGGTGAGCCACGCCGTCGACATCCGCATCGACGACAACCGGCTGCGCCTGCGCGCCTCCGGAGCCGAGCTGCGCGAGTTGCTCGCCGAGGTCACTGGCGTCGCCGAGACCCACCCCGCGATCGAGGACACGGTCGACGCGCTGCTCGACCTCGACACGCGCATCCACTAGCGCGCCTCGCCGACGACTCGGGCCATCGCAGCCGCTGGGCGTACGCAGGCCACGGAGGGTGAGCTCTCCGGCGCCGAGGCACCGCGGATCGAGGAATCGGGCAGGATCCAGGAATCGCGGCCGACCGAGGACGAGGCGCGATCTCAGCATCAGGCCGATCGAAAGCTGGCGCCGCCGGGGACCGAAGCCATGCGGTATCGTGCGAGCCTCACCCCGTTCATGCGGGCGCTCGGGAGGCTCTGAATGGATCGACGGAAGTTCCTGCGCTCGACCGCCGCCGCCACCGGCGCGCTGGCGTTCTCCGGTTGCCAAGAGACGCCCGAGAGAGAGCCTCGACCCGCAGCGACGCCGGCCTCCGAAGCGCCGGCGCCTCCCCTCCCCGCCTCTCCGGCCGGCGAGCCCGAGGGGCGCTCGGGCGGCGCGCTCGGCGGCTCGCCGCCGGTCGTCATCTCGAGCGCCAACGGCCTGCAGGCGATCGAGCGGGCGATGACCATGATCCGCGCCGGCGAGGACACGCTCGAGGCGGTGGTGTCGGGAGTCAACCTGGTCGAGGAAGACCCGAAGGACATGTCGGTGGGCTACGGCGGGCTGCCCAACGAGGACGGCGTCGTCCAGCTCGACGCCTCGGTGATGCACGGACCGACGCGCGGCGCCGGAGCGGTCGCCGCGATCGAGGACATCCTCCACCCCTCGCGGGTCGCCAAGCAGGTGATGGAGAACACCGACCACGTGCTGCTGGTCGGCCGCGACGCCACCCGTTTCGCGGTGCGCATGGGCCACCAGACGCAGAACCTGCTGACGCCCGAGGCGCGCGAGAAGTGGCTCGAGTGGAAGCGGAGCCTGAGCGTCGAGGACGACTGGATCGACCCGGCGGAGCGCCTTCCCGCGCTCGCCGTCGCCGGTAGCGGAGGCTTCACCGAGCGCGAGCACGGCACCATCAACTGCAACGCGATCGACCAGCGCGGCGACATCTCCGGGGTCACCACCACCAGCGGCCTGTCGTGGAAGATCCCGGGCCGCGTCGGCGACTCGCCGATCCTGGGCGCCGGCCTCTACGTCGACAACGACGTCGGCGCCTGTGGCAGCACCGGCCGCGGCGAGGCGAACCTCAAGACCTGCGCCAGCTTCCTCGGAGTCGAGCTCATGCGCCAGGGGCTCTCGCCCGAGGAGGCCGGCCTGCGCGTCCTCGAGCGCATCGCCGAGAACACCGTCGAGCCCTATCTCCTCAATGACGACGGGCGCCCCAACTTCCAGGTCAACTTCTACCTGCTCGACAAGCGCGGCCGCTTCGCGGGCGTCGCGATGTGGAGCGGAGCGAAGTTCGCCGCGCACGACGGCAAGGCGGCCCGGCACTACGAGAGCGCCTATCTGTACCGGCGCCCGGAGCCGACGAGCGGCTAGCGGAGACCTCCGAATTGCCGAGTCATTCCGGCGGGCCTCCTCGAGCGCCCGGGGACTGCAGCGCGTTGCGATCCGTCGCCGAGGCACGGCGTGACGAGACTCGATGTGCGCGTTCTCTGCTCCGAGGCGTTCGAAAGACCGAGGTGACCCCATGATCGAGACTCGCTCCCCAACCTGGTGGCTTCTCTCCGTCCTTCTGCTGGGCTGCGTGCACGCCGGCGCCGAGGCGCAGGTCCGTCCCGCTCCGGAACCGCCGAAGCCGCAGCCGCTGGTCGAGGCGATCGTCTACACCACGCTGTCCCCGCCGAACCTCGACCTCTACCTCTTCGAGGAGCCGGGGGGCGACGCCCGCCGGCTGACCGACGATCCGGCGAAGGACTACAACGCCGTATTCTCGCCCGACGGGCGCTGGATCGTGTTCACGTCGGAGCGCGCCGGCCCCGCCGACCTCTACGCGCTGGACCTCGAGAGCGAAGGCCCGCCGCTCCCCCTGACGCGTCATGCCGCGTTCGACGATGCCGCCGCCTTCTCGCCGGACGGCCGGCGGCTCGCGTTCGTGAGCACCCGCGAAGGCGATGCCGACATCTTCGTGATGCCCTTCGCTCCCGGCGACCCGAGCGCGGAGAAGCAGGCCGTCAACCTGACCCAGCGCCCCGGCGGCGACTTCAACCCTGCCTTCTCACCGGACGGGCGCCGCATCGCCTACTCCCGCCAGGACGAGCTGTGGAGTCGGATCACGGCAGAGAATCCCAGGCTCGCGTCGGCGGCGGCGGATCTCTACGTGATGAACGCCGACGGCTCCAACACGCGCCGCGTGTCGGAGACCGGTCCCGGGCTCGACGTCGGCGGGGTCGAGTTCGGTCGCGTCAACGGATCTGCCTGGACTATGTGCCTGCCTGGACTATGTGCCTGGCACCACGCTTTTTCAGACACCGTCTCGCCGGTGCGCGTGTCGACGAGGTGATCTCGGTCTGCGCGTCGGCGTTCACCGCCGAGACCCGGTAGCGCCCGCGCCGCGAGAAGACGACGTACATCACGTCCCAGTCCGCCTGAAGCACCGCCGCGCGCTCCGCGCTGGTCAGGCCGTACGACCAGACCTGCGCGAACTCGCCCTCACCGTTGGTCGAGTAGTAGAGCTGCGAGCTGTTCGGCGTGAAGCCCACCGTCCCGAACTGCACGTCGCCCTCGTGCGGCGTCACGTGCGTGGTTCTCGCCGCTCTGCAGGTCGTGCACGAAGACGGCGCTGCCGGCGTTGCTCCGCAGTTTGTCGAGCGGTCGAGCGCCACCCAGCGGCCGTCCAGGCTGACGTCGGAGACGAAGTAGCCGTCGTTCTGGAACAACAGCTCGCGCTCGTAGCCCACGAGAGGAGTCGCGCGCGATCCGAGGGCGACGTTCCCAACATTCGCCCGGCACCCCTTGGTCGTTCCACCCCCTGGTCGCCCTCCTCCTCGAGCGGACGTTGCACGACAACGTGACGCACGGCCGTTGGGGAGGGGGTTTGTGCGGGGTGCGGGGAGTGCCCGGGAGCGGCTTGCCGAGCTCGGAGGGCCGGCCTGTCGGCGTCCCAGCTCAGCCACTGCCAGGGTCTAGCGGCGGGTGAGGTGCGAGGAGGTCACCGCGGTTTGCGTCCCTTTCCAGGTAGAGGAGGAGCTCTATCTTGGGGGCGCTGTGCCCAGCCGTCTACCAACCTCGCCGCCCGAAGTCGTCGCCGCTTTACCGTTTGGTGGGCGACTGCTACGACGAGGTCAAGGGGACCTGGGAGGAGCGATTCGAGGCGACCTACGGACGGTGGCGAAGCTTCGTCGATGACGTGGTCTTCGCCTTCACCGACTGCGGCGATCTGAATCAGGGCTTTGCCCGGGTCTACTGCGACGCCTGCTGCAACGAGTACCTGCTCGCTTTCTCCTGCTCGCGCCGCGGATTCTGCCCTTCGTGTGCGGCCAAGCGCCGCGCGATCTTCGGCGCCTTCTTGCGGGAGGAAGTGCTCGCGGACGTTTCACACTGCATGTGGACCCTGACCATCCCGAAGCTGTTGCGACCGTTCTTTCTCCACCATCGCGAGCTACTCGGGCCCCTCTCGCGGGCAGGCTGGGAAACCGTCGCCGAAAGCTGATCGCGGAAGCCGCCGGTCGAGAGGCGCGCCCCGGCATGGTGGCCACCGTGCACACGGCGACCTCGGACCTGCTGTGGAGCCCCCATGTCCACGCGATCGCGTCACGAGGTGGCTGGGACTCTGATGGCGTGTGGCATCCGGTGCCCTACGTCGACGAGAAGGCTGCCGAGCTTCTGTTCCGTCAGAAGGTGCTCGCCCTGCTGTCGGGCCAAGGGTTGCTCACACCCGAGCGCCTGGAGCTCCTCGATGCGTGGAAAACCGGACACACCGGTTTCTCGGCCCACAATCGAGTCACGGTGCCTGCTGGTGACACCGCAGGTCTCGAGCGACTCGCCCTCTACCTCCTGCGTGCGCCCCTGTCCCTCGAACGGCTCGAGCTGGAAGGAGCCGTCGCACGCTACCGGCACAAACGCGCGAAGCGTCCCGCCGAGGAGTTCTTCGATCCCCACAATCTCCTCGCCCGGCTCCTCATGCACATCCCGGCGCCCAGGCTGCATGTGGTTCGCTACTACGGACACTACGCCAGCGTCGCACGGGCCCGCCGTCACCGCGACGCTGAAGACGTCGAAGCCGACGATATGAACGACACGGCGCCGGGGTCGCACGGCGAACAGGAGCTGCCGTCCTCACATCGGCGCAGGCTGCGCCGCCAGTGGGCGCGGATGATCAGGCGCGTGTACGAAGCCGACCCACTGCTGTGCGACTGCGGGGCGACCATGAGAGTGATCGCCTTCCTCACCGATCCACCGGTTGTCTCACAGATCCTCCGTCATCTCGACAATCGCGCGAGTGCGACAGGCTCTGCCCGAGCTCCACCCGAAACCGCCGCCGAAGCCTCCGCCCGACAGCAGCTCGCCTCCTGACCGCTACGAACGACACTCGTTCGGCCGGCGGAGCTGCGCCTCGAACGAGGCGCAAACCGGGGCCTCTCCTCGCATGACCTCCGCAACGGGACGGTTCTCGCTCCACTCACGACGCCTGCGTTCTCGCCCTTGCCCGCAACTCGTCGACACGTCGGCAAGCTCGGCCTCACCGCCCCCACGTTCCACTGACCCTCACGTTCCACTGACCTTGAGAATGGAATACCCTAGTCCTCGATCAGCATGGCGCTTCGTGCGAGGAGATCATCGTAACAACGCAGTGTCAGGCCCAGCCGGCGCCGGAGCTGATGCGCAACGGACAACACGTCATCGCTCCAGGGTCTTCCCGGTGCTGTCTTCCCGGTGCGGCGGCTCGTTAGACTGGCTGCATGACCGATCCGACAGGCTCCCACGACGAAGCCCTGGTCGCTTCGACCAACGCCGACTCTGATGCCATCCGCGCCACCCTCGAGAAGCGCCGCGCCCGCGCCGCTGCCGCGCTCGCTCCGCGTGCCGGCGAGCCGCGCGATGCTGTGGTGTTGATCGCTGCCGGACTGCCGATCCACCGGCCGGGCAAGGCCGACCAGACGTACCCCTACATCCGCACTCCGACTACTTCTGGCTCACCGATCATGAGCGCCCGGCGTCGGTGCTCGCGTTCGACCCGGGCGAGGGCTTCGTCCACTTCGTGCCGGCGGTCACCCAGGCCGAACGCTACTGGGAGGGGGCGGGCGGCGAGGGCGTCGACGTCCGTACCGAGGGCGCGATCGACCTCGTACGGCTCGCGCCGTGGCTAGACGCGCGGCGTGGTCGACCGCTCGCGCTTCTCGGTGCCGCGGCCGCGCTGCCGGACGTGGCGGCCGATGCCGCGCTCTCCGAGCGCCTCGCGGCACGACTGCTCCACGCGCGCCGCCGCAAGGACGAGCTCGAGCTCTCACGCATGCGCCGCGCGGCCGCAGCGACCGTGGCGGGTTCGAGACCGCGCGCGAATGGCTGCGGCCGGGGGTCACCGAACGGCGCGTGCAGGTCGAGATGGAGGCCGCGTTCTTCCGCGCCGGTGCCGACGCGACCGGCTACGACAGCATCGTCGGCAGCGGCCCCAACTCGGCGGTGCTGCACTTTTCGCCTGGTGCTCGCGAGCTGCGCGCCGGCGAGCCGGTGCTGATCGACGCCGGAGCGGCGGTCGCCGGCTACACCGCCGACGTCACG
>DATKBT010000065.1:0-7734 GCA_035546295.1 Thermoanaerobaculia bacterium
CCGCCGGAGTCGGCGGCGCTGAAGCCGCCGGCCTGGCGGGTGCAGTGGCCGCCGGCTCCCTCGCCGCCGGCGCCGCGGGCTTCTCGGGCTCGGCCGCCTCGCCCTGGAGCTCCGAGAGGCAGTCCTCGCAAACCAGCTTGCCCTCGTGGGGGCGCAGGTTGCTCAGCCCGACGTTCTTCCCGCATCGCGTGCAGTCGGTGGGCACCTTGGCCATCACCACGGTCTTGGCGCTCCCGTCGACGGCGGCGACGTCCTCGTACTTCTTCCACCCCTCCATCCCCTCACGCCACACCCAGGTGTCGCCCCTCACGGTCCGATCGCTGACGAGCTTTTCGATCTCCTCGTCGCTGAACGGACCCTTGTTCTCTTCGCCGTCGCGGTAGTACCAGACCATTTCAATCTCCTCCGTGTCCCCTGATCCTTGCAGAAAAACGCACCGGGCTCATCCCTGGCGCACGACGAGCCGGCGACGGCGATGGATCTCGCCCTCGCAGCACACCCAGATCGGCTCTCCCGCCTCCGTGCGGGGGCGGGAGAGCTCTGCGAGCCGGATCGAGACCGCCCGCTCGAGCGATCGGCGACGATCCGGCAGGTGAGTCGAGCTCGTGGACGCGCGCGAGCTCAGCCCTCCGCCTCGGCCTCGGCGCGCGGCTCGAGGGTGTCGTCCTCCTCGTCGAAGTCCTCGTCGAAGCTCGGCGGAGCCGCGGAGCTCGACCCGCTCGCGCGGCCGGCGGGAACCGCGGAGGTGGGCGCCGCGCGCTCCGTCTGCCCGCCCGGGCGCCGCTCGGCGCCGGCCGCCCCCTCGCGCATCTCGCCCAGGTACTCGGGGAGCTTGATCCCGACGTTGCGCGTCAGCTCGTGGAGGGGCGGCAGCGCGCCGATCAGACCCGCCGCGAAGTCGGCGGTCGAGGTCTTGCCGCCGCCGTTGCGACCGCCCTCCCACACCGTCACGGAGTCGATCTTGAGGTTCTGGATCGCCTTCACCTGCTCCTCGACCAGCTTGGGGAGCTGCTCGGTGACCAGCAGCAGGGCCGCCTGCTCGGGTAGGCCCTGGGCCGCCTCGACCATCTCGCGGAAGCCGTCGGCCTTCTTGGACAGGATGGCGCGCAGGCCCTCCGCCTCGGCCTCCATCAGGGAGCGCAGGCCGTCGGCCTCGCCCCTCTTGGTTCGACGCGTCTGCTCGGCCTCGGCCTCGGCCAGGGTCTCGATCCGCTCCTTTTCGATCAGTGCGGGGACCACGACGTTGGCGCGCTGGGTCGCCTCCTCGCGCTGGGCACGGGCGCGCTCGGCCTCGCCCTCGGCACTGTAGGCCTCCTGGAGCGCCTGCGCCGACTTGACCTTCTCGGCCGCCGACGCCAGCCGCTCGGCCTCGGCCTCTTGCTCGCGCCGGCGGGCGTTCGACTGGGCCATCTCGATGGCCGCCCGGTTCTCGCCGTCGACGGCGGTCGCCTGGGCGCCGGCGACGCTGACTCGCCGGTCGCGGTCGGCGTTGGCGGCGCCGATGTCGCCGTCGCGCTCCTTCTCGGAGACCTTGACCTTGGCCTCGTTGATCGCGTGGGCGGCGGCCTCCTTGCCCAGGGCGTCGATGTAGCCCGACTCGTCGGTGATGTCCTGGATGTTGACGTTGATCAGGCGCAGCCCGACCTTCTTGAGCTCGCCCTCGACGCCGTTGGTGATGTTGTCGATCAGCTTGTCGCGGTCGGCGTTGATCTCCTCGATCGGCATGGTCGCGAGCGTCACGCGCATCTGGCCGAAGATGATGTCGCGCGCGAGATCGGCGATGCGCTGCATGTCCATCCCGAGCAGCCGCTCGGCGGCGTTCTCCATCACCCCGGACTCGGTCGAGATGCCGATGGTGAAGCTCGACGGGCAGTTGACGCGGATGTTCTGCTTCGACAGCGCGCCCTCGAGCTTGATGTCGATGGTGATCGGCGTCAGGTCCAGGAACTGGTAGCCCTGGAAGACCGGCACGATGAAGGCGGCTCCGCCGTGGAAGCACCTGGCGGACACGCCCCCCTTGGGGCCGCTGCCGCGTACTTTGCCGTAGACCACCAGGATCTTGTCCGACGGGCAGCGCTTGTAGCGCCGAACGATCGCGAAGGCGGTCAAGAAGAGGATGAAGACCCCGGCGAGAATGACGTAGAGCAAGAGCTCCTCCTTGTCTGTCGATCTTGTCTGTCGATCTTGTCTATCGATCTTGTCTATCGATCTCGGCTATCGATCCTGGCTATCGATCCTGGCTATCGATCCTCGGTCGATTCGCCTCGTCTCCGCGAGTGTCCGACGGTGCTCGCGCGCATCGGCGCGGGCATGACGGGGCGGGAGCGGGCGGATTCGGGTTGGCGATCCGGCGCGAGCGCAGTAGCGATCGGTTCCCGCAGCGCGGAGCTCACGATCAGACGGGCTCCACCAGCACCGTCGTCTCGTCGAGCACGTCGACGACGCGCACGCGGTCGTTGGTCGAGAGCGGTTGGTGCGAACGCGTGAACGCCTGAACGGTGCGCAGCCGACCCTGGACCAGGACCTCGACCTGGCCTCCTCGCTCCATGTTGCCGGCGATCGGCGTGTAGACTTTGCCGACCGCGCCGATCGCGTTTCGGTAGTCGATGTTGCCCCGCGCCTGCAGGCCGTAGATCACGCGCATCAGGGCGAGCACCGCCGCCATGAAGCCGGCTCCGACGACCACCCCGGCGACACTGGCGACGGCGACCGAGGAGCCCCCCTCGATCATGGCCACACCCGTCCAGCCGAAGCCCGCGAAGAACGCCGCGATCGTGCGGATCGACAGCACCCCCGCCTCGCCGTGCTCTCCAACGTCGACGTCGCCGTCGCCGTCGATGCCGAACATCATGAGCAGGAGCTGGACCAGCAGCACCAGCATCGACGCCAGACCGGTGGCGTAGAAGATCTTCAGCGCGGTGTCCAGCGAGCCCCACCAGACCTGCATCGAAGGAGCCTCCGGTCCTCTTCGAGGCCGCCGATCGAAGCGGCCTGGAGGACGGGTCGAAGAACTGGTCGAGACGTGAAGTCCAGTCTACCAGCGACCTCCAGGTCGTCCATTTGCCTGCGAGCGACGCTGTGATCGAATGACGAACGTCGCGGCGGCGCGATTCCGCACAGATCAGTGTGCGCGCCGTGCGCAGCTCGCGATCCGTGCATGGCAGCCGGTCGCTGCGCAGCACTCGATCGGTGCACAGCACACGATCGGTGCGCAGCACGCCAGCTCCGTACACGGCACGCCGCTGTTCCAGCGCCATCCCAGCATCGACCACAGCATCGGAGCCGTCATGAACGCATCGCAGCGTCGTCCGCTCTCCGTCACCCTGCTCGCCCTTTGCCTGGCCCTGACCGCGGTCTCCAGCGGAGCGGCACGCTCGGAGGACCCGCTGTCTCCCGGCGACCACACCTTCGACGCCGACGGCATCGAGCTGCGGTACTCGGTGACCGGCCAGGGGCAGCCCGTCGTCCTGCTGCACGGCTTCACCGCCTCGGTGGAGACGAATTGGAAGGGGCCCGGGGTCGTCGATCGGCTGGCAGAGGGTTTCCAGGTGATCGCGCTGGATCAGCGCGGGCACGGCAGGAGCGGCAAGCCACACGACCCCGCCTACTACGGCGAAGAGATGGTCCGGGACGTGATCCGTCTGCTCGATCACGTCGGTATCGACAAGGCGCACGTCGTGGGCTATTCGATGGGCGGCTTCATCACCCTGAAGCTGGTGATCACGGCGCCCGAGCGGCTGCTGTCGGCCGTGCTCGGCGGCGCCGGCTGGCGGCCGCCCACGGACGGCGACCCGGTCACGGAGGCCCTGGCGATCTCGCTCGAGAACGGCGAAGGCATCGGTCCGCTGCTCGATGCCCTGACCCCTCGAGGCCAGACAATGTCGGAGGAGCAGAAGCGCTTCACCAATCAGATGGTGCTCGCGAGCAACGATCCCCTGGCGCTCGCTGCCGTGATCCGCGGCATGGGCGCGCTCGGCGTCCCGGAAGCCGCGCTCGCCAAGATCGAGGTGCCCATCCTCGCCGTCGTCGGCGCGATCGACCCGCTCGCCGCCGGCGTCGACGCGCTGGCCGAGCGCCTGCCAGGACTCGAGATCGAGAGGATCGACGGTGCCGACCACATGACCGCGCTCGCCTCGCCGATCCTGCGCGAGTCGATCTTCCGGTTCTTGATCTCGCTCTGCAACTGCGCCTAGCCTGGATGTGCTGGTTAGCACATCCAGGCTAGGCTGATTTCTTCCCCCCCAGCCCCCAAGGGGGAGCCTCGCGAGGCGCTCGACTCTGACGAGTCGAGCGCCGCTCGGGGCATCGAGAGAGCAACGGATACGCTCGACCGGATCCGGCTCCACTGGTGCGCATGGACACCGTGCTGCCACCGGAATCTCGTCGGCGAGTCCCGAGCCTCGCAACGCGGCCGTCTCTGAAGCGGACGTCGTTGGGATGTGCGTGGAAACCCCGACGACGCTTCGACTTGCGCTCTCGGCTATACTCTTTGCTCACGAGCGAGACGCTCTCCCCGTGGCGAGCCCGCGTGGCTCACCCGAATTCGTCCACAGAATTCACGGGTGCAGCCGGACGCCGGCGCCGGGGACGCCAGCGAGCGTGCGCTGGCCGCTCACCTCGGCGGCAGCGACGGACGATCGCGCGTCGAGCTGCGCACTTCCCTCCCCGGAGCCCGCCCACGCCGCGAGCTCTCCTCACGACCCCGAACGAAAAGAGCAGCATGTCGACAGGATCAGCATCTCCCGCTTGGGAGTGGCAGGAAGGCGCCGCCGAGTCCTTCGCCGACCTCGGTCTCGCCCCGGACATCATCGAACGCCTCGAAGAGATCGGCTGGGAGCGGCCGACGCCCATCCAAACCGAGGTGATCCCTCACGCGCTGGGCGAGCGCGACATCGTCGGGCTCGCCGAAACCGGTTCGGGCAAGACCGCCGCCTTCGTGCTGCCGCTGGTCCAGCGGCTGCGCGGCGGCGTCGGTGCACGCGCCGTCATCCTCTCTCCGACCCGCGAGATCGCGCTCCAGACCGAGGCCTTCCTGCGCCTCTTTCGCACTCGCTATCGTCGCTCGGGTGCCGATCGCAGCCGGGAACGGCTCGCCGGGCTCGAATCGGTGTGTCTGATCGGCGGGGTGCGCATCGGTCCCCAGATCGCGAAGCTGCGAACCAACCCCGACGTGGTGGTGGCGACCCCCGGGCGCCTGCTCGACCACGTCGAGCGGCGCACCCTCTCGCTCGACGACGTCGAGGAGCTGGTGATCGACGAAGCCGACCACATGCTCGACCTCGGCTTCCTGCCGCAGATCCAGCGCATCCTGGCCCGGCTCCCCGCCGACCGCAGGACGACGATGTTCTCGGCGACCATGCCGGAGGCCATCGAGCGCCTCGCCCGGCGGTTCCTCCACGAGCCGGTGCGCGTGGACATCACGCCGGTGGGCAAGACCGCACACGGCATCGAGCACCGCCTCTACCTGGTCGAGCCCGACGACAAGAAGCGCTGCATCCTGCAGCTCCTGAGAGAGGAGCACGGCTCGACGCTGGTGTTCATCCGCCGCAAGGTCGATGCCGAGTGGCTCAGCCGCGTGCTCGAGAAGGAAGGGCACCTCGTCGAGCGCATCCACTCCGACCGCTCCCAGGCGCACCGGGTCGACGCGCTCGAGGGCTTTCGCAGGGGGCAGCACCGGATCCTGGTCGCCACCGACATCGCTGCACGCGGCATCGACGTGCCCGGCATCGAGCACATCGTCAACTTCGACGTGCCCGAGACCGTCGAGGACTACGTCCACCGCGCCGGCCGGACCGCCCGTGGCGAGGCGGTCGGCACCGTCTCGTCGATCGCGAGCTGGCTCGACAAGCCGATCATCCGTGAGATCGAGCGGGCGATCGGCCAGGACCTCCCGCGCTGCCGGGTGGAAGGGGTCGAGCCCTGGGTCGAGCGCAACCGGCGCAGCGAGAACCGATCGCCGCTCAGTCGCAACGTGCCCCTGCTTCGCGGCGGCCGCCGGCGCCTGATCTGACTCGACGGCGGCCGGCGGCGAACGCTGACTCGCGGGAGTCGGCGACGGGCGGGCTCGCGTCAGCGGATCGAGCCGCGTAGGCCGGGCGGCCTCCCCGGCGTCAGCTCGGGCCACGGCGGACGCCTTCTCCGGATCGCGCCAGGAGCTGCGGCCTCGGCGTCTCGACGCGTGCAGCGCGCCGTCGCTTCACGGGGGCGTGGCGCCGAGGCCGCGCCGCGGCCGCGTCAACGCCGCCAACGGCCTCGGCGCAGCTCGACCGGGCTCTCCGGCCCCGCGAAGCGCGTGACGTTGCCGAGCCGATCGCGCGCCTCGGCCCAGAACAGGATCGGCTTGTTGTCGTGGAAGCTCGGCGAGAGCTCGACGCGGTAGCGATCGTCGCCGACCTTCTCGACCGCGATCTCGTCGTAGGCGCTCTCGTTGTTGCGGCGGGCGCGCACCGACAGCTCCAGCACCTCGTAGTCGTCGGTCACCTGGAACTGGAGGAGGATCGGCTGATTGCGCCGATACTCCGGGTCCTCCTCGACGAGCTGGATCAGGGGCGGCTGCCGATCGGCATCGCGGAGCTGCTGGCGCAGCGACTCCTCGAGCCGAGCGAGACGGTCGCGGTACTCGGCCGGAACCTGAACGCCCGCGATCATCTCGAGGCCTTCGTGCGGACGATCCCGCCGACCCGTTTCAGCGATCGACTCCAGCAGCGACTCGTACCGCTCCTTCGACCGGATCCTCGACTCGATGGTCTGACGGCGACCCGCGCTTCCCGCCCGTCCCGGCCATAGTCGCTCGAGCACTCGAAGCCGCTGGTCGGCCTCCTCCATCCGGTCGGCCGTGATCAGCGCGTCGATCGACTCCTCGATGCCCTCGGCCGAGCGCGCTCTCAGATTGAGCGCCTCCGCGAGGCCGGGGTCGTCCTCCTCGAGTCGGGTCGCGCGCTCGAGCGCCTCGGCGAGCTGACCTTCGCGCAGCAACTGCTCGAGGCTGTTGGCCGTCGACAGCACGGCGCGCGACCGGTCGAGCAGATCCCGCCCGGCCGTGGTGGCGGCGACCAACCGCTCCTCCTCGCCGTTCATGGCGCGCAGCGTGCCGTTGAGCCGGGAGAGGTCGTAACGCCTCACCCCCTCCGTGAGCTGCTCGGTCACCTCCTGGGCGCGCGCTCTCTGGAGCGTCTCGACCACCGAGTAGTAAGCCAGCGAGACGTCGGTCGGAAGCGCCCCCTCCTCCTCCAGATCGGTCAGCTCCTCGAGGGTGTCGCGAGCCTCCAGCAGCTCGCCGTCGGCGATCTGAAGCAGCGCCTGCTCGAGCTGCTCGGGGAGCGGAGCCGGAGGGGCCTGGTCAGGAAGCTCCCCGGCCAGCGACGACTCCTCGGGGAGCGTCTGTTCGACGGTGACGGTGCGGGCCGGAGCCTCGCGAAAGCGCAGCCACCAGATCAACGCCACCAGGCCTACGACCGCAATCACGAGCAGGAACGCGGCGGCCCCCAGCCAGACGAGCGCCGGCACGGGCTTGGCGCCCGAGGGCGGCGGCGAGGACCGCGTCGACGAGCCGTCGAGGGGTGAAGCGCCCGGCGCTGCGGGGGGAGGGGCCGGCGTTGCGGCGGGAGGGGCCGCGCGCGGCCGTCCCGCCGCCGGCTCGGCCGCTTTCGACGCCGGTGCCGGCGATCCCTTCGCGGCCGGTGTCGCCGCGAGCGAGTCGGCGGCCACGGAGAGCGCGGTCGCGGTCGCCGCCGG
>DATKBT010000066.1:0-7539 GCA_035546295.1 Thermoanaerobaculia bacterium
CGGCGGGGCTGCCGCCGGGGGACTACCAGCTCCGCCTGGTCTTCAAGGACTCAGGCGGCGGCACGGTCTCGAGCCCGCCCGCGCCGTTCCGGGTGGTGGATCCGGCGATGTCGGGGTTGTGAGGACCCGCGAGAGGAATCATAGGCTCCATCGCCACCGGCCCGGCGGCCGGGCCCGGCGGGAGCCGTCAGCCGCCCCGGGTCGCGCCGGGGGCGACGCCGGCTCAGGCCGGCCGGTCCTCGAGCATCCGGTAGGGCACCGCCCGGAGGACCTCCGAGAGCGGGATCGTCCCAGCGCGGGCCTTCTCCAGGGCGTCGTCGAGGAGGGTCCGCATCGTTCCTGCCCTGGAACCAGCTGGCCCTGGAGCGACTCCTCGAGCGGCCGACGGTGGGACGGATCCTCGCGTCGGCTGGCGTCCGGGCCCTCTTCCTGATCACGGGCCAGGTACAGTTCCTGGCCCTGTTGAGCCTCTGCGAGGTCGAGCTCGACCGTGGTGTCCGGCCAGCCGCGGCGCTGCAGCTCGTCGCGGCCCGCGCGGTGCGGGCCGGTGCCGGATCGAGCCGGCTCAGTTGTTCGGCCAGTCGCCCCAGAGCGAGCAGTGGCCCGACAGATCGGTGGCCTTGAGGTCCTGCTGCACCTGTGTGTAGCCGGCGTTCATCACCGCCAGCGGCGCAAAGTGGAACTTGCCGTTGGCGTCGGTGCGGAAGAGCTTGCCGAAGTGCGCCTGGGAGAGGCCGTGGCCGGCCTCGTGGAGGGCCACCGTCTCGACGTCGATGTTGGCGCCGATGTTCCAGACGAAGTTGTCCGAGTAGTAGATCTCGCGGATCGCGGTGTCGGTCTTGCCGTTGTTGTCGATGTCGGTGGGGACGCCGCCGCTCGTCCAGATGAAGGTGAAGGTGACGCCGAGGGTCGGCGGCGGGAAGGCCGGGGTCCAGCCGCCGTGGACGATGTCGGCGTAGGGGAAGCCGGGGCCGGGGGGCGGACCGAAGCCGAGGAGGGCGTCGACCAGGTCGGGATCGTCGCCCGGATCAGCCACCTTGAACATCGGTGTGTTCGAGCAGGTGGTGGCGAAGTCCCAGGTCTGCATCGCGCGGTCGATGGCGCCCTCGGTATCGGCGTTGATGAGGCCGCTGGCGGTGGCGCCGTCGCTCTGGTCGACGAGATAGGTGATGCCGCCGGTGGTGTTCCATTCCCGCCGCGGGTCGAACGGCACCCAGTCCGAGCTGAGCTGCTTGTTGCCGACGTTGAAGAAGAAGACGGTGACCCCCTGCTCGTCGGCGTCGGTGAGCACCTCGGCGTAGGCGAGGCGCAGGTCGGAGCCGGAGGCGGCGAGGGCGGTGTTGGCGGCGTCGCCGGCCTCCTGCAGCCATGCGAGGTCGGCTTGGGCGGCCGGAGCGGCCAGCAGCAGGACGGCGAGGGCGAGGATGATTCGACTCTTCATGCTTCGAGCTCCTCCGAAGAAGGTGGTGTGGGCTCCGCGTCGGGAGCGTTCGTGCGGCTCGGGGCCGCGGTTGAGCTACGTTCGGGGCGACCGGTCCAGCAGACCGTGCGCACGTCCATCCGACCCAGCATCGAAGCAACTGCAAGCACGCCGCCGGCCATAGGAAGACCTGAGTAAGCTAGCACATCCCGTCACGTAGCAGTAATTTTCGATGGGCCGGTCCGCCCCGGCGCTGCTCGGGCGCCATGTAGGCAGGAGTGCCGCGCACGACGCCGGTACGCGTGCGGAAGAGGCGGAGCTCGGCGCGGGCGATCCCGAAGTCGGCCAGCTTGACCTCCCCGGCACGGTTGGTGAGGATGTTCCTGGGCTTGACGTCCCGGTGGACGACGTTCAGCGCCGCGTCTCCCTCGCCGGTCGCCTGGTGTGCGAAGGCGAGGGCGCCGAGCACCGAGCGCGCGATCCGAGTGACGACCGGCAGAGGCACGACCGCGCCGCGGCTCCGCGCCGAGCGGATCAGCTGGCCGAGGTGGGGGCCGTCCATGAGCTCCATCGCCAGCCAGTAGTCCCCCTCGTGCTCCTGGATGTCGAGGATGCGCACGATGTGCGGATGCTGCAGGCGGGCGGCGATCCGCGCCTCGTCGAGGAACATCTTCACCGACTCGCGATCCTCGGCGACGTGGGGGAGCAGCCGCTTCACCGCCAGGCGGAGCTCGAAGCCTCCGGGGCCGCGCTCCTCGGCCAGGTAGACCTCGGCCGAGCCACCGATGCCGCCGCCGGCGCTGCCGTTGCAGCCCGGGTGCAGGCTGCTGTCGTAGAGCACCACGTCGGGGCGCCAAGTGTGTTGCCCCTCGCAGACGGTGAGCTGGTTGACGGCGAGCCAGTCGTTTTCCTCCACCACCGTGAGCTGCTGGGCCGATTGTGCCAGGCTGGATGGGAGACCGTGCGTGGGCTGATGGCCACGGCGGTCGGTGACCCTCGCTTTCAAACAGGGATGGTCTCCGTGGTGCAGACCGCGGGAGACCTCCTGGGATGGCACCCCCACGTGCACGCGCTGGCTTCCCGCGGTGGCTGGGATCGGCACGGCCGCTGGATACCCGTCCCCTTCGTGGACCCGACGGCAGCGGAGCGACTGTTCTGCCACCGGGTGCTGGCGCTGCTCTCTGCGGAGGGCCTCCTGAGCCAGGAGCGCATCGACCTCCTCCTGTCGTGGCGTCATTCGGGGTTCAGCGCCCACAACGCCGTCACCGTAGTCGCGGGCGATCGGGCTGGCATTGAACGGTTCGGCCGGTTTCTTCTGCGTTCGCCTGTGGCGGTAAGGGATAGGGGATCCCTTTCAGCCCCGAAAGGAATCCCCTATCCCTCCTCACGACCCTCGGCGACGCTCGCCAGGAGCGGTCGTAGCGGCAGGGCCGCCGCCTCGTCGAGGGCCAGGATGATCACCGACAGACGCGACGCGCTCACGGCGCGGCCTCGGTCGATGGCGTTTCGTGATCCGGCTGTGCTTTGCCCCGCTCCTTCAGCGCTCCCAGGAGCTCCGGCAGGTCGCTTCGCAGCGCCCGGCGCACCAACCAGCGCGGAACTGCGAACCCGGGGTCGAGCACTCGCTGCGCCGCCGTCAGGGCCTCCGCCGGGTCGGCCAGGTCCGGCGGCGGCTCGGCGCCCCGGGCGGCAGCCCCCAGGGAAGCGGCGAGCAACGCGAGGACCGCACGGACTCCCGAGCGCCGCCGACTCGTTCGCCGCCTCACCTTCCGGTCTACGGCCGCCGGCGCGAGCGGGATTGCAGGGTGCGCCCGCAGGTGATACACGACCTCGATCCGGCGGATGACCAGGACGCCGTCGTCGGCCACGATCTCGCCTCTGGCCTCGGACCACAGCCGGTCCTCTCCTGCATCGACTCGGCGCGCCTCCAGCGCGCCCCGCCGTCTATCGGCCGCGGGACCCCAAGGCCTCACCGCTCTGGAGAGATAGTCTAGAGCGTACCCGACTCGACGGGCAGGTCGTGCCAGACTCGGATCGAGAGCCAGCCGGGAGCCTCATCCGTCCCGACCGCAGCAGCAATCCGCCGGTTCCCCGCCTGGCC
The DNA here is from genome assembly GCA_035546295.1 of Thermoanaerobaculia bacterium. Lineage (GTDB taxonomy): Bacteria > Acidobacteriota > Thermoanaerobaculia > Multivoradales > Multivoraceae > DATKBT01. Next base: position 3,522 of record DATKBT010000066.1, read on the forward strand.
CCGAACGCCGAGTGACGCCATGACCTTCTCGGCCGAGCGAAACGCCCAGATCGACGCGCTCTTCGAGCGCGCGCTCGATCACACCCCCGAGACCCGCGCCGCCTTCCTCGAAGAGGCCTGTGCAGCGGACCCCGCGCTCCTCGAGGCGGTACGGCAGCTCCTCGACCTGGTCGGGGAGGACGATGCGTTCTCCGAAGCCCAGGGTGTCGCCGCCCTCTGGGACGCGGTGGCCGAGAACCAGGCGGCGGCAGAGCGCCGAGACGAGTCGTTCGGTCCGTATCGGGTGGTCCGCGAGCTCGGCCGGGGAGGCATGGGCGCCGTGTATCTGGCTGACCGGGTCGACGGCGAGTTCGAGCAGCAGGTCGCGATCAAGATCCTGCCCACCCCGTTTTCGACCGAAGAGCGGCTGCGTCGCTTCGAGCGGGAGCGCAGCCTGCTGGCCAGGTTGGCGCATCCGAACATCGCCCGTCTCCTCGGCGGAGGCCGTACTCCCGAGGGCCATCCCTACCTGGTGATGGAGTACGTGCAGGGCCTTTCGCTCGATCGCTACTGCGAAGAGCGTCGGGCAGGTCTCGACGAACGCATTCGCCTCGTCCTGGCGATCACCGATGCGGTGGAGTTCGCCCACCGCAACCTGATCGTGCACCGGGATCTCAAGCCGTCCAACATTGTGGTCGACGGTGAGGGGGCCGTCAAGCTCCTCGACTTCGGGATCGCGCTGCCGCTCGCCGAGGCCGCCGACGAGGCCCTCACCAAGGACTCGGGGAGACCGATGACCCCAGCCTACGCGAGCCCGGAGCAGTTCCTGGGTGAAGACATGACCACGGCCTCAGATGTCTATCAGCTCGGGCTGATCCTCTACGAGCTATTGACGGGTCGGGCGGCGCAACCGTCGTCGACGGGTTCTCCGGCGGACTGGGAGCGGGTGATCTGCAAGGAGGATCCACCCCGCCCGAGCGAGGCAGCGGCGCGGCATGCCGTCGCATCGCAGTGGCGACGTCGGTTGCGCGGCGATCTGGACATGATCATCCTGCGGGCGCTCCACAAAGAGCCGGACCGGCGCTACGGTTCGGTTGCGGCGCTGGCCGCCGACCTGGAGAGGTTCCGGCAAGGCTTCCCCGTCACCGCGAGGCCTGACGCTTTGTGGTACCGAATCGACCGTTTCGCGAGGCGGCATCGCGGCCTCGTTGCGGCCTCGTTGCTCCTCGGAATGCTGCTCTGCGGCTACGCCATCACCGTCACGGTCCAGCAGCGTCGGATCGAGGCCGAGGCCAATCGAGCTCGGGAGGCGATCGAGTTCCTGACCGGGAGCTTTCGAGACTTCACCCGGGCCGACTTTACCGACCGGATCGCCTCTTCGGGACTGGTCACCGGTCGGGAGCTGGTCGAACGGACGGCGGATCGCGCCAACGAGGATCTCGCCGACCAGCCGCAGCTGCAGGCGGAGGTGTTGACGCGGGTCGGAGAGCTCTACCTGCAGCTCGGGCTCTACGACCGGAGCATCGAGGCCCTGGAGCGGGCGCTGACCATCCGCCGAGAGCTCGATCCCGTCGACGAGCGGCTCTCCGACACCAACGGTCTCCTCGGCATCGCGCTTCACTACGCCGGCCGGCTGCACGAGGCCGAGCCTCGATTGCGCCGCTCGTTCGAGATCGCCGTCCGGTCTCACCCCGCGGTCTCTGCGGAGACGTGTTGGAGCCGCCGCTACCTGGCCGACCTGCTCCACAGTCTGGGGGACCTCGCCGCCGCCGAAGCGCTCCTCGTCCCGGCGCTGGAGTCCTGCCGGTCGCCGTCCTTCCATCGCGTGGTCGCCGGCGTCCTGCGCGATCAGGGGCGATCGTCCGAGGCCATCGCCCACTATCGAGTGGCGATCGAGGCCGAGGATTCCGCGGGCCAGGCGGTCGGCTTCACCTGGATGGAGCTCGGCTACGCGCTGACCTCGAGCGGCGACCTCGAGGCCGCCGGCGCGGCGTTGGAGCGGGCCGGAGCAGTGTTCGAGCAGGAGTACCGCGGCGACCACCCGGTGCGCATCATCCATTCCCGCTACGTCGCCCGGCTCGCCCTTGCGCGGGGCGAGCTCGCGGAGGCGGAATCGGGGCTCGCTCGCTCCCTCGCCCTGCAGCGACGCTGGGTCGGCGATCGCCAACACCTGGTGCCGCGCTGGATCGTCGACCTGGCGGCCGTCGCGTTGGCCGCCGGGCGTCCAGGTCGAGCCCTCGAGGCGGCGAGCGACGCCCTGACGCGCTACGACGACCTGCGCCTCTCCGAGCATCCCATGGCCACCGAGGCGCTGCAGATCGCCGCCGCGGCAGAACTCGCGAACGGAGCGTTCGACGCGGCGATCGAGCGCCTCGGGCTGGTGATCGCGCGCCAGGAGGCCCTTCTCGTCGCTGATGATCCGCGCCTCGGGGTATCGCATGCCCTGCTGTCCGAGACCCTCCGCCGGAGCGGCGACCTGGCGGGCGCCAGCCGTGCCCGTACGCGCGCTTCCGAGATCCTGCGGCGGACTCCCGCTGCGCTCGCCCTCCCCTGCAGGGTCTTCGGCGCTCCAGTGCGAACGCTGGCACCACCGGATTCGCCCGCTGCCTGCCGATCCTGACGGCGGGGTGCGCCGGCCGGAGGGCCTCGGATTTCGAGGCCCTCCCGGCCGCCTCGTCCGCCGAGGCTGCTACACTCGAGCTCACCTCCAATGACCGCTGCCCCCGACGAAGCCGGTCAGATCACCCGGCTCCTCCAGGCCCACCACGGCGGCGACCGTGCGGCCTTCGACCAGCTCGTGCCGCTTGTCTACGACCGGCTGCGCCGCATCGCCCGCGGCCAGCTCGGCAGGCGCGGCCGCGGCCGCGGCCACACCCTCGACACCACCTCACTGGTCCACGAGGCCTACATGGAGCTGGTCGATGAGACCGGCGTCGCCTGGAAGGACCGCTCCCACTTCTTCGCCATCGGCGCCCGCGCGATGCGCCGCATCCTGGTCGACTACGCGCGCGAGCGGACGGCCCAGAAGCGCGGCGGTGGCAAGCCGGACCTGACGCTCGAGCCCGAGCTGCACGGGGTCGAGCAGCAGGCCGAGCAGGTGCTGGCGGTCGACCGAGCCCTGGAGAGCCTCGCCGGCTTCAACGAGCGGCTGGCGCGCCTGGTCGAGTGCCGGTACTTCGCCGGCATGACCGAGGAGGAGACCGCGGAGGCCCTCGACATCTCGCTGCGCACCGTGCAGCGCGACTGGACGCGGGCGCGCGCCTGGCTGCAAAAGGAGCTGGGATAAGCCTCGAGGGGGATTCCGGCGGCGCGACGACGCCAGGGCGGTGCCACGACCGCCGGGGGGCATCCGGTCCGAATCCGAGCGCACCCTCCGCCGCGCCTTCGCCGAGCTGCACCTGACGCGCGAGCAGGTCTGCACCAGCGATACCGCCGGTCCGGCGCGCCGCGAGACCCGAGGCGGGGATCGCCTCCCACCGGGTAGTCGGAGAGCGCCGCTCCCGCACGCTGGATCGACGCCGCCCCTGGCGGTTCTCGGCCCCGGTTTTCGACTCTCCAGGAGGAAACGTGAACCAGGCCCGGGCACTCGCCGGGCCGAGGAGGCCGGACCACGACCATCGACTCGCAGGACCGGCGGGCGACCGCCGACGCGCTCTTCGATCGCGCCCTCGACCTCGAACCCGGGGAGCGCGGTGGGTTCGTCGGGGAGGCCTGCACGGGAGACCCGCGGCTCCGCGCCGACGTCGAGGAGCTGCTGCGGCTGGCTGGCGAGCCGGCGCCCGGTCTGGATCCGCACGCGGCCGCCAACGGACCGCTGTGGCGCGACCTGGCGGTCGCGCTGACCCGCGAGCCGCACGGCCACCCGTCCCGCGCCGGCCGCGCCGTCGAGCATGCGCACCGCAACCTGGTCGTCCACCGGGACCTCAAGCCCTCGAACATCGTGGTCACCGGCGACGGCGAGATCAAGCTCCTCGACTTCGGGATCGCCAAGCTCCTCCAGAGCGAGGGATCGGTCGAGCCGCTGACCCGCACGGTGGCG
>DATKBT010000067.1:0-93648 GCA_035546295.1 Thermoanaerobaculia bacterium
GCGCCACTCGCATCGTCCACCGCAACGCCGAAGAGTTGGCTCGCCTCGCCGATCGGATCTTCGTCGGCACCTGTCTCTCCGCGCAGGAGCGGCGCCGTGGCGATCTGTTCTTCACGGAGTACGTCTTCGAGGTCGAGGAGCGGATCAAGTGGCGAGGCCGCGCCGTCTCCCTCCCCTCGGCGCCCGGCCGCGCAGCTCCCGGAGGAACCGAGCCGCCCGTGCGCTTCCCGCGCGTCGTCGTCCGCCAGTTCTCCGCCCCCACCGGAGGGATGGTCGTCGGCCTACCCCGCTACACGCCTGGCGGGCGCTACCTGCTGATGCTCCACGGCGACTCGAGCGAGGGGCTGACGAGTCCGGTGGGGCTGGCGCAGGGCGCCTTCCGGCTCTACCGGCCGGTTGGCGGGGAGGACAGGGCGGACGGGGAGGACAGGGCGGACGGGGAGGACAGGGAGGATGGGGAGGAGCGCGCGGTCAATCCGTTGGGCAACCTCGGGTTGTTTCACCGGATGGCGGCGGACGAATCGGGCCGGCAGCCTCCCGATCGGATCGAGCAGGCCCTGCTGAGCGCCCCGACGGGCCCGATCGGCGCCAGCCACCTGATCGGCATCCTCCGCGAGCTCGTCGCCGAGCCGGAGCCCTGACGGCATGCCGCTACGCCACGCTTTGCCGATCGCATCGGTCCTGGCTCTCCTCCTCGGGATCGCCGCACCCCCGGGATACGCCGGCGGCTATCTGAAGCTCTCGCCGGGCGGCGAGATCTATCGTTGGGACAACACCTCGATGCTCCCCCTGGACCTCGACGGCGGCCCTCTGGGGTCGCTCAGCGAGGCGGAGGCCCAGACCCTGGTCCTGGACGCGATCACTGACTGGGAGCAGCCGACTCTCGATCTCGGCTTCTTCAGGGCCAGCACCGGCATGCTGACCGCCGACGGTGACGTGAACACCGCCGTTGAGTTCCAGACCCTCGTCGACGAGCTCGTGGCGGGCTCCACGCTGATCCAGAACGCGGTCGTGTTCGACGATGACGGGGCGGTGATCGAGGCGCACTTCGGCGTCGGCTCCGGCTCCGGCATCCTCGGCTTCGCCCTCATCCTCGGCGCCGACGACTCGACCTTCGAGATCACCCACACGGTCCAGGTCTACAACGGCGAGTGTGTCGAGAATGATTTGTGCGGGTCGGAGGAGCTCACTCTCGAGGAGCTCGCCGAGACGATCGTCCACGAGCAGGGGCACGTGCTGAATCTCGACCACACGCAGGTCAACGGGCACTGGTTCTACGGCGACAAAGACGACCCGGGGTTCGTCAAGTACGGCGATCCGCCCGCGAACGCCGGCGCTGTCAATCTGATGTTTCCGTTCTACCTGCCCTCGAGCCAGTATGCGACCGAGGTCGGCCACGACGACCTGGCGGCCGCCGAGCACCTCTATGGCAACCTCTCGAGCACGACGACGGGCGTGATCTCCGGCACCGTCTTCCGGTCCGACGGCGTGACTCCGCTACAGGGTGTGAACCTGATCGCGCGCAACACGGACAACACGAGCTTCGGCTCGTTCTACGACGCCACCTCGAGCGTCTCCGGCTACCTCTTTCCGACCACTCCCCTCGCCGGGGGCACGCCGCAACCCACCTGTCCGGACACCACGCCCCCTCAGCTCCACGGGGGCTTCGACCTGCGGGGTCTAACCCCTGGGGAGTCGTATACGGTGGAGGCCGTCGCCGTGAACGCCCAATTCGACTGCGGATCGAGTGTCGGCCCGCTCGAGCGCCCCGTCGAGTTCCCGAAGGAGGAGTTCTACAGCACGGACGAATCGTCCAAAGATGCAATCGACCCGGAAAACTTTACCGCAATCCTGGTTCCGACCGGCTCGCCGCTCGTCTCGGAAATCGACCTCGTCCAGAACTGCGGCTCGGAGAACGAGACGATCTCGGCCCAGTCGATCGCAGGCTTCGCCTACTTCGACGCCTGCTCGACACTGACGGTGGCTTCAAACGTCGAGATCTCGGGCACCGGCAACGCGGTCTTCGCCGCCGACCGTGTAGTGTTCAGCTCGGAGTTCAGCGTCGCCGCGGGTGGCCGGCTGGTGGTGAGGCCGCTCTTGCAGTGAGCGGCGCTCGTGTGGCAGTCGACTTGCATGGCGGGCCTCGAGACTGGCTCGCCCACCCGACCCCGCCGGTCATCGTCAGCGCCCGGAAGACGGGACCGCGCACCTTCTGCTGGAGGGACTTTTTGATGAATCTCAGATCTTCTTTCGCCCTGCTGCCGCTCCTCTGCCTCTGCCTCTGCCTCTGCCTCGCCTCGCCCTCTCTCGGCGACGACCTGATCGTAGACGGCGGCTTCGAGGCAGGCACCGGCGATCCTCCCAACAACCCGAACTGGACCGAGAGCTCGACCAACTTCGGCTCGCCGATCTGCGAACGCGGCAACCCCGAGCTGGCAACCTGCGATCCGGAGCCCGACATCCCGGCGATCGCCGCACGCAGCGGCACCTGGTTCACGTGGTTCGGCGGGCTCAAGGCGGGCCAAAACGGAACCAGCCCCGAGATCGGCAGCGTGGGTCAGTCGGTCGCGATCCCGCCCGATGGCGGGGGCGGGACCTCGAGCGCCACCCTCCGCTTCTTCGTCAAGAACCCGGTCTGCTCCGACGATCCCGACGACGCGCTCGATGCGCTCGAGGTCAAGGTCGCCGGCGTCGTCGAGTACTCGACCGGGGTCGGCGATCCGAGCTGCGGCAATCCCAACTATCGCGAGGAGATCGTGGACCTCGCCCCCTACATCGGCCAGACCGTCACCCTCGCGTTCGAGGGTGGATTCAATGGGGACAAGGTCACCAACATCCTGGTCGACGACGTGGCGCTCTACTCCTGCCAGTATCCGGCGAACGTGGTCGTCGCCAACGAGACGATCACGGGAACCGACACCCGCCGTGGCTGTCTGACGCTGACCGCCGGACCCGCCGTGGTGATCGCCGACCAGGCCGTCGTGGTCTTCGAGGCGCCGCTGTCGGTGACCCTCGGAGACGGCTTCTCGGTCGAGAGCGGAGGCCAGCTCACGATCCGGACCGCGAGCGAGTAGCCGTCGCCGCTATCATGGAGGGGCTCGAGCCCATCGCCGCGCGCAGACCGTGAAGCTCGTCGTGACGACTCGCTTCCGAGTCGCCGCTCGAGTGTCCGACGATCCCTCGGCGACGATCGATGGATGAGCCACCGACTCTGCCCCAGCCCTCCGCCGTCCTGATGCCGCACTCGGCGGCCGCGATGGCGGCGGTCGGCGGCGGTCCTCCCGGCGACCGCGGCCTCGACCCGCCGGTGCGCTCCGCCGGGATCGCCGGCATCGTCGGCCGACCCGCCGGCGAGCGCATGCTGGCGGCCGCCGCCTTGCGCATGCGCTCCTGCGAGCGGGCGCGGCGGCGCGCATCGCGGTGGTTCGGCCCTCCCGGCCTGGCGGTCGGCTGCGGCTTCCCCGGCAGCCCGGACTCCACCGTCGCCGTGAGCGACGGCGCGGTCTCGGAGCGAGGCGTCGTCCATCGATCCGGCGGCGACTCGTTCTGGGGCGGCGAATCCGACCGGGAGTGGTTGCTCGCTGAACGCTATCGCGAGGAGGGCCCCGCCCTGCTCGAGCGTCTCGGCGGTGCGTTCGCGCTCGCCATCTGGGAGCCCGCCGACCGTCGCCTGCTGCTCGCCCGCGACCGCCACGGCGCAAAGCCCCTCTACTGGCGTCAGTGGACGCACGGGCTCGCCTTCTGCAGCACGATCGCCCCCCTTCTGGCCGCCGAGCCTTCCAGCCCGCGGCCCGACCTCGAGGCGGTGGAGCAGGCGCTCGCGCTCGGCTGGGTGCCCGCTCCCCGCACCGGTTTCGCCGGCGTTCACAAGCTGCCGCCCGGCGGGATGCTCGAGTGGGTCGACGGTCGTCTCGAGACCGGCAGGTTCTGGTGGTTCGGATTCGAGCCCGCCGCCGCGGACACCGAGACGACGGGCGCGGGCGTCGAGACGCCGGCGGCGCTCGATGCGCTCGATGCGCTCGAGAGCGCGCTGCGCGCAGCGCTTCGCCGCCAGCTCGACAGCGCGCGGCGCCCGGGACTCTGGCTCAGCGGCGGCCTCGATTCCTCGTACCTCGCAGCGCTCGCGGCCGGCATCTCCGCGGCGCCCCTGGTCACCCTCACCGCCCGCTTCCCCGGCACCCGGCTCGACGAGGGCGCCGCGGCTCGAGAGACGGCGCAGCGCATCGGCAGCGAGCACCACGAGCTCGTCCTCGGAGTCGAGGAGCTGGCGTCGAGGCTCGACGCGGCGATCGGCACCAACGAGGAGCCCTGGTCGGCCAGTCCCTCGGCCGTGATCGCGGCGCTCGCCGAGCGGACGGCCACGGCCGGTTGTGACTTGGTGCTCACCGGCGACGGAGCCGACGAGCTGTTCTCCGGCGGGCACCAGTGGCTCCATCTCGCCGCGCTCACGGCCCTGCGGGCGGGTGTGCCTCGCGCGGGGGCCGCTTTCCTGGCGACGCGGGCACGCAGCGTCACCGCGCGCAACCGGTGGTTGGCGATCGCCGCGCCCGACGGGCACCTCGCAGAGCTCGAGTCCGCCCGACGGCTGACGCGCGCCGAGCGCGAGCGGCTCGTCCGTTCGAGGTTCCTCCCGGCCGCGGAAGGCGGCTCCGCGATCGCCGCGGCGCGTCTCCCGGACGAGATCCTCAGGCGCTGCTTCGGCGCCGTCGATCGCCGCACGGCGCTCGATCTCGTCGGACGGATGGCCGAGTGCCTGCTCCCGGAGTCGGAGAAGCAGCTCGTGCACCGAGGGCTGCGGCTCACCACGCCGTACCTCGACGACGGATGCGTCGACCTGATCCGGGGCATGCCCGGAAAGCAACGGCTACGACTCGGACGGCAAAAGTGGCTGCTCTCGTCGCTTGCCCGGCGCCGGCTTCCACGCTCCGCCATCTCGCGACCGAAGATCGGCCTGCGCTATCCACCGGCGCTCATCGCCCAGCTCGAGGACCGTCTCCGCGAGACCTGCCTCGACCTCCGGCTGTTCCGCAGCGACAGCCTGCGCCGATGGCTGTCGAAAGATGCCGGCCCACGCGACCCGCGCGTCCTGGTCACCGTCTACACGGTCGGCCGCTGGTGGCAGATGAACTTCTCGTAGCGAGCCGCGGGACGGCGCCCGAGGCCCCCCGGGCCGTCCGATCCGGAAGTCGCGCGAAAACCGAGGAGCGCCAGGCGCTGAAGCCCGCGGGTCGAGCGCCCACAGGACGCCGCCGCCGGGCGCCCCCTGGTTCTCGACGGGCCGGCTCTCCTCGGTCGACCATGCCGGCAAGACACTCGCGGGAGTGGTGATCACCACGAGCCCGCTAGGTCGACTAAGGCCAGCGGGGAGTTCTTGCCTGCGGCAGGCGGCGGTCATTGGCCTCTCGCGAGCGCGAGACCAAGGCTCACAGCATGGTCAAAGTCCGATCGAGCCGTTGCGATCGCCCAGAGAAAACGGCTGTGGCCTGGTCGACCCAGCCGCGCCCGCTTGCGGGCTTGCGGCGCACGAGTGATCGGCTAGCGGGCTCGTGGTACGAGCTCGCCTCGCTTTCGCGGCTCGTTGGGAGTGGTGATCACCACGAGCCCGCTAGGCCAGGGCGGCATCGGCGTCGGAGGTCGTCTCGGGAGCGGCGATGATGCCCTTGTACAGTCGCTCGAACTGCGCGGCGACGACCGGTGCCGAGAACTGGTGGACACGTTGGCGCGAGCCGTCTCCGAGGCGGCGGCGCGCCACGTCGTTGTCGATCAGCTCGGTCAACGCGTCGAGCAGCTCCTCGGGTCGGCCGGGGCGCACCAGCAGCGCGCCATCGCCGACCACCTCCTCACAGCCGCTCCCGCGAGTGGTCACGATCGCGCAGCCGTTCGCCATCGCCTCGAGCAGCACCATCGGGAAGTTCTCGCGCGAGCTGGGCAGGGTGAAGATCTCGGCCGACGCGTACAGCTCGGGGAGTTGCTCGCGCGGGACCATTCCGAGGAACTGGACCCTGGCACCGAGCTGCTCCGCTTGTCGCCGCAGGCGCGGCAGGTAGGGACCGTCGCCCGCGACCACGACCTCCCAATCCGGGGGCAGCCGAGGAGTCACCTCGATCAGATGCTGCACCCCCTTGCGCTCCAGCAGGCGGGAGACGGCGAGCACCCGGCGATGCCGTGCCCTCGGCGTCGCGGTCTGGAGGTCCGCGGGGTTGGGAATCACCACCGGCTCCACCCCGGAAGGCTTCCGCACGAGCTCGGCGAGGAACCGCGACGGCGCGGTGACTGCGCTCGCTCCGCGGACGACCGTGCGCCAGTAAGGCCTGAGAATGGCGTGCAGCGCCCCCATCCGGTGGGCGTTGTAGCCGGGGACGTCGGTCCCGTGTGCGGTCAGCACGTAGCGCAGCCCGCTCCGCCGCGACAGACGGTGCGCGACGACACCCCCCGGCAGGATGAAGTGCGCGTGGATCAGGTCGAAGTGGCCTTCCTCCACCAGCTCGGTCGCCTTTCGCAGCGCGGTCACGCACCAGGTCGCCAGCTCGAACGCCGTGGTGTGATGCGCCCGGCGGCGCAGGCATCGGACGCGATGGATGTCGACGCCCTGCCGCCGCTCGAAAGCGGGCAAGTGCTTCATCTTCGACGTGACCACCACCACCTGGTGACCCTGGCGCACCAGCGCCTCGGCCAAGCCCTCGCAGGCCGGCGCACCACCGCCGCCGATGGGCGGATACTCATAGCAAAGACATAACAGATTCATGTGCAGGCTCCAATCCTGCTCTCGACGACGCGGAACTTGCCGCCCGAGGGCATGCCGAGATCATACCGTCGCTGGATGGTCAGCTCGATCGTGCCGCCGAGCTCGCTGCGCAGGCGGCGGCGGGCGGCAGCCTCGATCGCGAGGAAGTCGGCGGCGGGCCCGGCCTGATAGGCCACCTCGATCCTCTCCGGCGCCGACTGCAGGATGCGGTAGCGCTCGAGACCGGCGATTCCCTCGAGCGCGAGCGTCAGCCGATAAGGGGAGACGACACCACCCGAGGGGAGCCGGATGCAGTCGACCAGACGCCCCTCGATGGCGGCCAGCCGCCGTCGTGGGCTGCCGCAGGGACAGACTCCGGAGAGCACCGGTCCCAGCACGTCGCCGGTCTCGTAGCGCACGAGCGGCATCGCCCGCAGGTCGAGGTTGGTGGCGATCAGAGGGCGCGGTCCGCTCGCCGCCCCGGCCTCGAGGTCCTCGAGCCCCTCGATCCAGACCGACTCCTCGGCGAGGTGAAGACCCTCCCCCTGTGCGCACTGCCATCCCACCATGCCGAGCTCGGTCGAGCCGTACGCCTCCGACACCCGACCGCCGAAGGCGCGCGCCAGGAGCGCGCGACTGGCGGGGTCGAGCCCCTCGGCCGTGGTCAGCACCGAAGCGCGCAGGGGACTGGAGGCCCGGCGCCCGTTCCCTTCCGGCCCATGGCGCGATTCGAGAGCCTCGGCGACGAGGCGCAGGACGCTGACCCAGCCGTAGACGAGGCTCGGGCGAAGGCGGCGAATCTCCGCCGCGAGCAACTCGGGCGGGCGATCGTGCGGGAGCTGGTGCCAGCCGAGGCCGGGCGGCGGCAATGGGCCGAGCTCGCGCACCAGCACCAGCCGCCGACCTGGCCGATAGCCGGCCGCGAGGAGCGCGCGCAGGAAAAGGCTTCGTCGCAGGATACGGTGCGCAGGCTCCATCCACAGCGCGAGCGGCCGACCGCTCGACCCACTGGTTCGTTCGCAGGCGAGCTCATCGGGCTCGTAGGCGTCGCTCAGCGCGTCGACGCCGGCATTCTGAAGCTGCTCGCGGGTGACGGTGGGCAAGCGTTCCAGGTCGTCGAGCGTCCGGACCTGCGCGACGTCGACGCCGGCTTCCCGCCACAGCTCCCGGTAGAGCGGAACCGTGGTCCCCGCGTGCCGAACGAGCCGCCGGAGCTTCTCGTCCTGGAGCTGGCGGAGCATCGATCTCGGCAGACGCTCGTGGCGACGGAGACGGAGCAGCCCGGCGAGGAGCCGCCAGTCGCTCACGCGAAGCTCCCGAGCAGCTCGCGGTTGAACCGCCGCGCCATCTGGCGCAGGCGCTCCACGCGAGCGGGGGAAGGAGGTCCACGCTCCAGCGCCGCTCGCATCACGCCCTCGAGCTCCTCGGCGCCGGACTCGCCGACCACTCGCTCGACCGGAAGCTGCAGGTCCTGGGAGTCGAGCAGCTCGAAGAAGCCGTCGAACTTCGGGTTGTAGCCGATGCCGACGACCGGCGTCCCGGCACTCGCGGCGAGGATGGTCGGATGCATCCGCCCTCCGACCACGAGCTGGAGCTCGCCGACGATGGCTGCGTACACGCGCGGATCCCGGATCACCTCGATCTGGCCCTTGGCGCCGCTGCGGGTCAGGACCCGTTGACAGATCTCGACGTCGCCCTCCACCTCGATCGCATAACTGGGAAGGAAGAGGAGGTGGGCTCCCAGCTCCTTCGCGATGCGAGACAGGCAGCGCGCGAGGTTGTCGATCAGTCGTTCCGCCTCCGGCGCTCGCTGCTCGGGCGAGCTCACGAATCGGGGCCGGTGCTGATGCGGCACCAGACGGTCGCGCGGCGGAAACCACCTGCGCAACGCGACGCCCACGATCGGCCGTCCGTCGCGCGGAACTTCGCGCTCGCGTAGCCACTCGAGCGCCGCCGGTCGCGGCGCCGGGCGCAGCAGGAGCGCGGGATCGGGCACCAGCGACACCGGCAACGAGCTCAGCTTCGCGGCGAGCGTCTGACCGAGTCGATCACGGGCCGAGATCGCGTCACAGCGGCCGAGCGCATGGCCCGCGAGCAAGCGGCTCGCGGACCGGCGCAGCGGCCCGACGCCAAGGGCATAGGCCACGGTGTAGCGGGAAACCGGCCGGAGCAGCGTGAGGAGGGTCGCCCAATAGGGGACCTTGAGCAAGCTGTCGTCGTCCTGCAGCAGACCCCCACCCCCCCACAGCACGAGATCGGCGCGAGCCGCCGCGCCTCGCATGGCCGCGAAGCCCCTCACGCCCCGACGCAGAGCACGAACGTCCAGACCGTCGTGTCCATTCTGCCCGGACCGCGAGCTCGTCGTCGTGACCTCCACCGGCCAGCCGCTGGACCGCAGATCGTCGCACATGCCGGTCAGCAGCGCCCGATCGCCGAGGTTTCCATCGACGTCACCGCCGAGGATCAGGACGCGCACGGGGCCTTGCGGGCTCGACGAGAGACCGGCGCGGGGGTTGACTGGATGCGTAGCTTCCAAAAGCACGAACCCAAGGAAAGCAAGAGGCGTGCCATTCAGCCGCTGAGGCGAGGCTCGAGGAAGTCCTGAAACGCTACGCTACCCTCGATGCCTCCCGAGCTCCCGTTCCCCCACTCGGCGTTCTGGTCGACGGCTTGCATGCGGGTCGCTCCATGACCGCCACCGAGCCGGGCGTCCGCTACCGCCGTCTGGCGAGACGCGCCAGGGTGAAACGGGCCGCGAGCCGCCTGCTCGCGCCCGGCCTGCTCCTCCTGCTGGGTCTCGCCCGCAGGAGCGTCTGGCGCCGAGCGCGGGTGGTGACGGTGATCGGCTCGTTCGGCAAGACCACGACCACCCACGCGGTCACCGCGGCCCTGGGGCTGCCGCTGACGTGGTGGTCGGAGACCGGCCGCAACGCGTACTCCTCGCTTCCGCTCAACACCCTCTGGCAGCTCGCCCGATACGGCGAGGCGGTGGTCGAGGTGGGCATCGGTTCGCCCGGCCAGATGGGACGCTACGCCTCTGCCTTGCGACCGGACATCGTCGTGCTCACCGGCCTCGGAAGCGATCACCTGCCGAGCTTCCGAGACCGCAGCCATCTTTGGGCGGAGAAGGCGAGGATGCTCGCCGCGCTGCGAGATGGCGGCGTCGTGTTGGTCAATGCCGACGACCAGAACGCAGTCGAGCACGCCGCCAGAGCATCGTCTCGGATCCTCGGCTTCGGTTTCGGCGCAGGCGCGGAGGTGCGGGGAGTCGGCTGGCGAGCGGAGCCGGGTCCGGCCTCCGTGCTGAGCGTGTCGGTGGACGGGCGCCGACTCGAGATTCGCTCGCGGCTGCCGACCAGGACCTCGTGCCGCGCACTCCTCGCCGGCCTGGCGGCGGCACTGGTCTCGGAGCGGGACCTGGACCCGGCGGCAACCGACATGGCGGCCGTCGCCTCGGTCCGTGGACGCCTCGAGCCGCGACCCCTGCCGAACGGCGCTGTGGCGCTCAACGATACGTACAAAGGCACCTTCGAGACGGTGGTCGCCGCGCTCACCGATTTCGTGGAGCTGCCGGCGCGCCGCAGGCTGTTGCTGCTGGGCGAGCTGGAGACCCCACCGGATGGTCGCAGGAGCTACCGAGAGGTCGGCCGACTGCTCGCCAGCGGCATCGACCGGATCTTCCTGGTGGGGGTGGGGACCACGCGCCTCTCGGTCTACCGCGCCGCTGCGCGCCGTGCCGGCCTCGACGCCGACCGCGTGGAGGCGGTCGCCGACGTCCAGGACGCGATCGAGCGGCTGCGCCCGGAGCTCTCGGCCGGAGATCTGCTGCTGGTCAAGGGCCGATCCAGTCAGCGGCTCGAGCGGGTGATCAAGGGACTGGCGGGGGTGGAGGTCTCCTGTCGGCTTCGAACCTGCGGTCTCGACGTGCAGCGATGCAAGGACTGTCCGCTGCTGTGAGCGGCGCCGCGGCGGCCGAGCCTGCCGAGACTTCGCGCAAGAAGGCTTCGCGCAAGCCCGCATCGCGTGAGCCGGCATTGTGTGAGCAGGCTGCGTGTGAGCCGGCTTCGTGTGAGCCGGCATGTCAGCGCGAGGAACGCGGGGTCGGAAACACCAAGCCGCGGATCCCCTCGAGGTCGAACTTCCGCCACTCCCCCTCGGGCTGCGCCAGCCGGTCGGCGACCACCCACAGGGCCATCGGGTTGACGCCGAGGCCGCAGTGGCTGCCCGAGACCCGTACGTTGTCCGTGCGCTCGCCGGGGAGCTCCATGCAGGCACGCCACGAGGCGATGCCGTCGCCGGTGGAGTAGATGGCGGTCGACGGGACTGGCGGCGGCGTCCTCATGCGCCGCAACAGGTCCGAATCGATCTCCTCGATCGGCTGACCGGTGACGCGCTCGTACACCCTCCAGACGTTGGTGGCACGCGGCGACGCAGCGAAGGGAGAGCCCAGAGAGATGACCTGGCGCACCATCTGCGGGTGGCTGCGAGCGAGCTCGCGAGCGAAGATCCCGCCCAGGCTCCAGCCGACCAGGCTCACCTTCTCGTCCTCGGCCCAGTGGAAGCTCTGGAGCCGCCGCAGCATCTTCGCCTCGAGATGAGGCGTGAAGCCGAGGTTGCGTCCCAACCCCCACCCACGGACCTTGTAACCCTGAGTGCGCAGGTAGCCCCTGAGGAGAGAGGTCGAGACGTCGCTGGCGGTGAACCCCGGCAACACCATCACCGGGTGACCGTCGCCTCTGGGCGCGCGCCGCAGCGCCGGAAGCGACTGGAAGAACCAGCCGAGCTCGAGCAGCGCACGCCCCTCGCTGAACAGCAGCCCGAGACCCGGCGGGGCCACGTCGTCGGGGAGGTGGGCGCTCGGGCTCACCGACCTCTCGCCCCCGAGTCCTCGTCGACGGGTGGAACCGGTGGCTCGCATCTGGAGGGATCGAAAGCGGAGGGACGAGCTCTCGGCGCGTTCGCCCTCCGCTGCGCTGTCTGCAGCGCTCTCTTCGGTGGCGAGCCTAGCCGACGGCAGAACGGATCGATTGACTGGATTCTACGAGAAGATCCGCGAGCCGGCTCAAGGCAGAGCTCCCGAGACCTCAGCGGCCGGTCGCTCTCCGCACTTCGAAACAGCGCCGAGATCGCCGCCCATTCCCGAGATGGCCGCGTTCGCGTCGGGCGACGGGTGCGCTCGCGGAGAACGGCCGGCGGCGCCGTGTGTCGAGCGATGGGAGCCGCCATCGCCGCGGCCACAGCGGCCGGGATCGCGGGTCGAGCGACGGCGGCCGCAGTGGCGGATTCAGCGCCCGCTTCAGCCCCCGCCGTCACCGGCGCCCTGCGGGCCTCGCGCGCTCGAAGGCGCGACGGCGGAGACCGGCTACTCCTTCGGAGGCCGCTTGCTACGGCCGGTGGCGCCGGTGAAGGCCCTGCGCATCTCGTCGAGGCCCTGAGACGTGACCGGGAACCATGTGCGCAGGAAAACCTCGGGGTCCATCTTCCGGACGTTGTCGAGGATCTGCTCCTGCATCTGGCGCAGCACCTCCTCCTGCATCGGCGCCACGTCGGGGAGACCGAAGAAGGCGCGCGCCTCCTGCGGTGTGCAGTCGATGTCGAGCTTGATCTTCACGCGTCGGTGCTCCTCCCCTCACCCACCGATCGACCCGCCGATCGCCTCGGTCACGCCGTAAGAGTCCAGGGTTCGGTGGAAGTCGGCGACCGAGAGCGCCATGACCACGAGATCGTGCGGGTTGCCCTCGGCGTCCTTGACGTGATCGCGCATGACGGCCTCGGGCTTGAAGCCGAGCCCCTCGAAGGTCGCGATCGCGCCCTTCTGGTCGACCGTCATCCGCGCCATCATCTTCTCGATGCCGCGCTCGAGCGCCAGCCGGAAGATCTGCTGCGTCAGCGCCCGGCCGAGGCCGCGCCCGCGGTAGGGAGGCGCGATCAGGACGCGCAGCTCGCCAACGTGCGCCGACCAGCGCAGCTCGTTGCGGTGGAGTGTGGCGTAGCCGGCCAGGGCGCTCCCCGCCTCGTCGCCGTCGAGCGCCAGGAGCGTCACCACGTGCCCGTTCTCGATGTCGCGGATCCAGGCGTCGACGGCGCGCGGCTCGGTGATCTCTCGGCGCAGGAAGAGCAGGTCGTGCCAGGGCAGGGACCGCGCGAACTCGACCATGCGGTCGCGGTCCGCCGCCGCCATCTCGCGCAGCTCGAGCTCGAGACCCTCGACGGCGATCCTCCGCGGCTGTGTCTGCTTCTGCTCTGTCTGCTTCTGCTCTGTCTGCTTCGGGCCTGTCTGCGGCACCGCCTGCTTCGGCTCGGTGTTCTCGGGATGGGGCTCCGCCGGCTGGGAAGGCTCCAGCGGCAGGCTCGCTTCCGATTCGCTCATGTGGATCTCCCTGCCAGCCAGCCTTCGAGCTGCG
Source organism: Thermoanaerobaculia bacterium (assembly GCA_035546295.1). Taxonomy (GTDB): domain Bacteria; phylum Acidobacteriota; class Thermoanaerobaculia; order Multivoradales; family Multivoraceae; genus DATKBT01. Next base: position 13,129 of record DATKBT010000067.1, read on the forward strand.
GCCACAGGCGGTGAACCGCATTGGGACCGGCGACCAGGCTGACGTGGCCGCCCTTGATCATGATCTCCCGCTTGTCCTCGCCTCCCGCCGCCGGCACCAGCGCCTTCGCGGCGGCGTAGGGGACGATGTGGTCGTGCTCGGCGACCACGTGGAGCAGCGGCACGCGGACGTCCTCCAGCAGCACCGTTCGGCCCGCGAGCTCGAAGGTGCCCTGGATCAGCCGGTTCTCCTGCTGGAGCTCCTTGGTGATCTGCCGGAAGCATTCCCCCGGGAACGGGATCTGATCCGCCGCCCAGCGGTCGAAGCGGCGGTATGAGCGCACGAACTCGTCGTTCCACATGTTGTCCCACAGCCGCACGCGCGCCGCGACCTGCGAGACCGGCCGCAGCATGTTGAACGACGCGTAGAGCAGCTCCGGGGGCACGTTGCCGAGGGAGTCGACGATGCGGTCGACGTCGAAGTGCTCCGGGTCGCACCAGGCCTTGAACAGACCCATGCCATCGAAGTCGATCGGCGTGGTGAAGCAGGCGAGGTTGCGCAGCGGCACCGCCCGATGCAGGGCGGCGTACATCACCGACAGCAGACCGCCCATGCAGTAGCCCACGATCGAGACGTCGGGCTCGCCGCTGTCCTCGGCCACGTGCTCGAGGCAGTCGGGGATGAAGTCGAGGACGTAGTCCTCGAGACGCAGGCGGGAGTCTTCGGGTCGAGGGACGCCCCAGTCGATCATGTAGACGTCGAAACCCTGACGAACCAGGAACTCGACCAGGCTCTGCCCGGGCGCCAGGTCGAGGATGTACGGCTTGCTGATCAAAGACATGATCAGCACCACCGGCACCCGGTAGACCTCCTCGGACTGCGCTCGATAGTGGTAGAGCCTCAACGTGCCGCGGCGGTAGAGCACGTCCTTCGGCGTCGCCCCCACCTCCGGATCGCCGGTCGACAAGTAGTCGAGCCCCTTGATCGAGCGCTGGAGGGTGCGCTCGATCTCTCGGCGGACGGTGGCGGCCAGGGAGGCTCGGGACGGCGCGGCAGCCTCGGTCATCGACGGTTCTTTCGGGTGGTCTTCCGCCGGCTCCCCTGCGCCTTCTCGCCGGCGGAGGCCGGATCGCTCGCCCTGCGGCCGGAGGTGCCGCGGGCGGAGGACGCACCGGCCTTCTTCGACGCGGGCTTTTTCGACACAGCCTTCTCAGACACAGCCTTCTTCGACACAGCCTTCTTCGACGCAGCCTTCTTCGACGCGGTGTTCTTCGACGCCGCGTTCGCTGCGGACTGCCTCGGAGAGCGCTTCTCGGGCGCGGTTTGCTCCGCGGTTGCCCGCTCCGCCTCAGCGTCACCCGCCCTTCGGGGAGGTTGCTCGGCCGCTCCTCCGGCGACGGGCGGCTTTCGCGTTCGTCGCGGTCGTGGTGCCGTGCTCGCCGGCCGCCGGCCGGCCCCCTGGGGAGCCATCGCAAGAAGCACCTCCTCGATCTCGCCGAGCCGCTCCTCGATCGAAGCGAGGCGGTCGCCGAGCTGCAGGACGTCGGTCCGACTCGGCAGGTTGAGCGTCGAGAAGTAGCGCTGCGTCGCCGAGCTCATGCTCGACTGGAAGCCCATCAGCAGGTCGAGCACGCGGCCCGAGCTCCGGCTGAAGCGCTCGGTCTCCATGACCTCGGCCAGCGCCAGGTTGAGCTGGCGCTCCGCCTGGTCGACCCACTCCCGCCAGAGCTGGAACGGATCGCTGTCGGCGCCCGACGCCCGTCGTCGCCCTTCGCTCATCGCCATCTCCCGCTTGCCGCTCCCTCCCGGCCTTTCCTCCCGGCCCAGCTTACCGCCCGGCGCCGCGCATCCGGCCGCCGACGGTTCGCAAAAGGCAAGGAGCGACGCACCTGGTCCGACGGCAGCACGAAAGAGCGCCGCGGGCGATCCGCCCGCGGCGCAAAGCGTCGCGCGAGAGAACCGCGCGACGACGTCCTGCAGGTGAGACCTCAGGCCTCGGCCGGCGCCTCTTCGCCCAGCCTGTCGACGAGCTGATCGACGAGGCCGAAGCTGGTGTCGACCGTCTGGCGAAAGCCCTCCCGGCCCTGGCGAGCGTTCTCGATCCAGGCCTCCGCCATCAGGCGCCACTCTTTGGGCACGAGAGCGGAGCTCGCGAGCAGGTTGTGGATGGCGCTCTCCCGCCCCTCCTCGAAGGACTGGATTGCGGAGAAGGTGGTGTCGAACGCCGAGCGCTGACGCTCGATCGCTCGCTTCTGCAGCTCGAGGACGCGGGCCGGGACGCGCAGGCGGCGGCCGGGAGCGGTCGCCCCCGTGCTCTTCGCGGTCTTCGCTCTGGTCTTCCCGGTGGTCTTCTCGGTGGTCTTCCCGCTGCTCTTCTGGCGGGTGGTGCTGGTCGATCTGGTGGCCATGTCGTCGTCTCCTGGAAGCTGCCTCGCGCGAGCGGCCCGAGCTCTGAACGGGTGGCCGCAGCGCCTCGAGGGTTGTTTCGAGTGTCTCGTCGGTCGAAGTGCGGAGTCAGAGGCGATTCGAGGCGATCACGATCGGCTCTTTGCTGCACTGCAGCATTATTCTACATCGCTGCCGAGGAAAGTCAATCCCATTCTGGACCGTTCTCTTGTGCGATGCAGCATCGAGCACGCCCTCGCGCGTGATACGTCGGGTCTCCGGGTCCCCGGAGGCGCTCGGCTGCGCGGCCGAAGACTCCGGGAGGTCGACCGCGTAGACTGAGGCCCCCACCGGAGAGCCCGTGCAGAGCGCGCCCCGCATCATCAAGAAGTACGGCAATCGGCGTCTCTACGACACGGAGGAGAGCCGCTACGTCAACCTCGAGCGCGTCGCCGACCTGGTGCGCGACGGCGAGCCGGTGACGGTGGTCGACGCCAAGACCGGCGACGACCTGACCCGTCAGGTGCTCACCCAGATCATCGTCGAGACCGCGCGGGACCCGCAGCGTGGCGCGCCGGTCGAGTTCCTCCGGGATCTGATTCGCGCCTCGGACGACGCACAGCGCGACTTCCTCCAGTGGTACCTGCGCAGCGCCGCGGAGGCGTACGAGAAGCTGCAGAGCACCTGGTCGGAGCGCCGGGCCTGGCCGCCCAGCCCGCGCCAGTGGGAGAGCTGGTTGCGCCGGTGGGATCCGCTCGCCCTGTTCCAGTCGCTGGTGCCGCGAGAGAGTCGCGACCGGGGCCAGGGAGAAGATCGGGCCGAGGCGGCCGACGCGCGAGAGGAGCTGCGTGACCTCCAGGAGCGCCTCGCCGCGCTCGAGCGCAAGCTCGCCGGCCGAGGACGGTGACGCTCCCCCACCATTCAGCTCCGCCACCCTTCAGGTCGTGCCCGGGTTTGTATGATCGAGCGACGGGAGAGCATTCGACCAGCTCCCACTGGATGTCGGGAAGCGCCGACGCTCCCAGGTGCGGTGGGAGAGCGGATCCTCCGCAACGCCTCCGGCGAGAACCCGGCGGCGCCCCCTTTCCGCTCTGGAGACTCACCGTGTCCCGCGAACCGTCTCGCGCCCCCGCCTTCGCGGAGCTGTCGCTCGCCGCCCTCCTCATCGCCCTTGCGGCGACCGGGCGCCCGGCGGCGGCACAGCCCGACCCCACTGCGAACGATCCACGCATCGTCGAGGTCCCCGAGCTCGATCCCGGGATCGAGCTCCTCGACACGCGCGCCACGGCGCAGCGCCGCACGTTGGCGCGCTCGAAGGTGCGGCACGACTTCGCCTTCACCGACCGTCTCGGCGAGAGCGCGATCACCTTCCGCCACCGGGCGACCGAGGACGGCACCAAGCACTACAAGATGGTCCATTACGACCACGGCAACGGCGTCGCCGCAGCCGATGTCGACGGTGACGGACGGCTCGACCTCTACTTCGTCTCCCAGCTCGGACCCAACGAGCTCTGGCGCAACCTCGGCGAGGGGCGCTTCGAGAACATCACCGAGCGCGCCGGGGTGGCGCTCGCCGACCGCGTCGGCGTCTCCGCCTCGTTCGCCGACGTCGACAACGACGGCGATCCCGACCTCTACACCACCTCGGTGAGAGGCGGCAACGCCCTGTTCGAGAACCTCGGCGGCGGCCGCTTCCGCGACGTCACCGACGCCGCCGGCCTCACCTACTCCGGTCACTCCTCGGCGGCCCTCTTCTTCGATTACGACGGCGACGGCTGGCTCGACCTGTTCCTCGCCAACGTCGGCGACTACACCACGGAGCAGCAGGGACCCGGCCCCTACTGGATCGGGCGCGAGGACGCCTTTCAGGGGCACCTCCATCCGGAGCGCACCGAGCGCTCCATCCTCTATCGCAACCTCGGGGAGGGGCGCTTTCGCGACGTCTCCGAGGAGACCGGGCTGGTGGAGACCGGCTGGAACGGCGACGCCACCTTCGCCGATCTGGACGGCGATCACGACCCCGACCTTTACGTGACCTCGATGCAGGGGGACGATCACTACTGGGTCAACGAGGTCCGGGAGACCGGCCGTTTCGTCGAACGCACCGCGGCGACCTTTCCCAAGACTCCGTGGGGAGCGATGGGGCTCGAGATCCTCGACTACAACAACGACGGGCTCCTCGACCTCTTCCTCACCGACATGCACTCCGACATGAGCCAGGGCGTGCCGCCGACCGCCGAGAAGCTCAAGGCCGACATGCTGTGGACCGAGGCCTACCTGCAGGGCTCGGCCGACAACATCTTCGGCAACGCGCTGTGGGAGAACCGCGGTGGAGGGAAGTTCGCGGAGGTCTCGGATCTGGTCGGCGTCGAAACCTACTGGCCGTGGGGCGTCAGCGCCGGAGACCTCAACGCCGACGGGTGGGAGGACCTGTTCGTCGCGGGCAGCATGAGCTATCCGTGGCGCTACGGTGTCAACAGCGTGCTACTCAACGACGAGGGCAGGGTCTTTCGCGACGCCGAGCTGGTGCTCGGCGTCGAGCCGCGCGCGGGCGGCGCGCGCATCGACTACTTCGAGCTCGACTGCTCGGGCGCCGACCGCGGCCACGAGCACTGCGGCGGCCAGGAGGGCAGAGTCGTCGTGCGCGGCAACCTGGGCACCCGCGGCTCGGTGCTCCTCGACCTCGACGGCGACGGCGACCTCGACATCGTCACCGCCGAGTTCCACGCGCCGCCCCAGGTGCTGATCAGCGACCTCGCGCAGCGCCACAGCGTGCGCTCGGTGGAGGTCGTGCTCACCGGCACGCGCTCCAACCGCGACGGTCTCGGCGCGCTGGTCGCACTCACCGCCGGCGGCGCCACCCAGGTGCGCTCTCACGACGGCAAGTCGGGCTACCTGGCGCAGAGCTCGATGCCGCTGCACTTCGGGTTGGGCGACGCCGAGACGATCGAGCGCATCGTCGTCACCTGGCCGAGCGGGACGGTGCAGACGGTGACCGAGGGGCTGCGGATCGGCGGGCGCGTCGAGATCGTGGAGCCGCCCGAACACTGAGTGGATGCAACCCGCTCGGCCGCAGGGGAAGCCAGCCGCTGCGGGTCTCGAGGAGTCGTGTCGCGGGGTCGGCGACCCGCCGTCACCCGTTCTCGCGGTCCCGCATCATGTCGGCGAGCTGGTCGGGCGACGCCGAGGCCGCCATGCGTTGCATGGCCTCGATCGAGCTCGGCTTCTGGCCCTGGAGCAGCCCGCTGAGACGGCGCCCCTGCTTGTGGAGCCGCCGCATGAACACGTGCACCTGGCGCAGCATGTCCTGGCGGCTGATCCGGCCGAGCAGTCGACCGCGATGGTCGGTCACGGGCAGCACCGGGAAGTTGGTCTGCAGGAAGACGTGAGCGACCGCGAACAGGTCCATGTCGGGGGTCACCGTGGCGCCGACGCGCGACATGTGCTCGCCGACCCGCCCCCCCGCCTGCTCGCCGTAGGCGGCGTTGGCCAGGACCCGCAACGAGTCCTTCTCGGTGATCACGCCGACCAGCCGCTCCTCCTCGTCGACCACCGGAGCGCCGGCCGCACGCTTGCGCACCAGCGACTCGATCGCCTCGACGATGTCGGTTTCGGGCCGAAAGGTGCAGTACCAATCGGTCATGGCGTCGCGAGCTGTCGGTAGGTCGTCCATGCTGTGTCTCCCCGGTGCCCGAAATCCTACCAGCCCCCGGGCCTTCGGAGCGCGCTGTACACTGATCAGGGGTCGCGCTCGATCCCGTTTCCGCACGAGGTACCCGCCATGGCGCACCACGGACACCGCCGCCATCGACTCGACGCTCGCAGCCCGGATCGCCTCGAGCTCGGCCCGGTGGCGCTCGGGCTCGTCATGCTCCTCGGCGCCGCGCTCCTTGCAGTCGCCTGCGCTCCTCCCGCCGAGAGCTCCTCGAAGACCCCCGAGAACCCGCTCGCGGTCTCCACCTCGAACGCCGCCTCCTTCGTCGAGGACGCCGAGGCCGTTTGGCTGGACTTGGCGATCCAGAACGACCGCGCGGCATGGGTCCAGTCCAACTTCATCACGGTCGACACCAACGTCATCGCGGCCCAGGCGCGCGAGCGGCAGATCGCGGCGCAGGTCGAGCTCGCGAAGCTGGCGGCCGGGTTCGACGCCGACGAAGCCGACCCGGTCGTCGCGCGCAAGCTCGGCCGGTTGGTGACGTCGATCGTCCTGCCCGCACCCTCGGAGGAGGCCAAGCAGGAGGAGCTGGCGCGGATCACGTCGGAGATGGAGGCCGAGTATGGAGCCGGCGAGGTGTGCACCGAGTCGGCTGGCGAGGAGACCTGCCTCGATCTCGAGGACTTCGAGACAGTGATCGACGAGAGCCGCGACCCCGAGGCTCTGCTCGCGGCCTGGACCGGCTGGCGACAGGTCGCGCCGCGCTATCGAGAGCAGTTCCGCCGCTACGTCGAGCTCGCCAACGAGGGTGCGCGCGAGCTCGGCTTCGCCGACCTCGGAGCGCTCTGGCGGTCGGGCTACGACCTGCCGCCGGACGCCTTCGCCGCCGAGCTCGACCGGCTCTGGGGGCAGGTCCGGCCGCTCTACGACGCGCTCCACTGCCACGTGCGGGCGCAGCTCGCCGAGCACTACGGCGAAGGGGTGGTGGCTCCGAGCGCTCCGATCCCCGCGCACCTGCTCGGCAACATGTGGGCGCAGAGCTGGGGCAACGTCTACGACCTGGTGGCCCCGCCGTCGGTCGACGCCGGCTACGAGCTCGGCGAGCGGCTGCGCGCCGAAGGCTACGACCCGCTCGAGATGGTGCGGACGGGGGAGCGGTTCTTCACCTCGCTCGGACTCGATCCGCTGCCCGAGACCTTCTGGGAACGCTCGCTGTTCACCAAGCCCGCCGACCGCGACGTCGTCTGCCACGCCAGCGCCTGGGACATCGACTACGAGGACGACCTGCGGATCAAGATGTGCATCGAGGTCAACGCCGAGGACTTCTCGACCATCCACCACGAGCTCGGTCACAACTACTACCAGCGGGCCTACAACGATCAGGACCCGCTGTTTCGCGACAGCGCCAACGACGGCTTCCACGAGGCGCTGGGCGACACCGTGGCGCTCTCGATCACACCGGCCTACCTCGAGGAGATAGGACTCATCGACCAGGAGCCGCCGGCCTCGGCAGACCTCGCCCTGCTGATGCGACTCGCCCTCGACAAGGTCGCGTTCCTGCCCTTCGGCCTGCTGATCGACAAGTTCCGCTGGGAGGTCTTCTCCGGGGCGATCGGCGCCGACGAGTACAACGCCGGCTGGTGGCGCCTGCGCGAGGAGTACCAGGGGATCGAGGCCCCGGTCGAGCGCGATGAGTCCGACTTCGATCCGGGCGCCAAGTACCACGTCGCCGCCAACGTCCCCTACGCGCGCTACTTCCTCGCTCACATCCTGCAGTTCCAGCTGCACCGTGCGCTGTGCGCGGCCGCCGGGGTCGAGGGCCCGCTGCACCGCTGCTCGATCTACGACAACGCCGAAGCCGGAGCGCGTCTCGCGGAGATGATGTCGGTGGGCGCCAGCCGGCCCTGGCCCGAAGCGCTGGCGATGATCACGGGTCCCGAGGGGGGCGAGGCCGAGATGGACGCCACCGCGATCCTCGACTACTTCGCGCCGCTCCAGGAGTGGCTCGACGAGCAGAACGAGGGCCGCACCTGCGGCTGGTGAGGGAACCGGGGACGCGGCCGGAATCCATCGCGACGTCGGAGGCGAGCGGCCGGCACGGCGGGTCCGGCGAGCTCGCATTCACGCTGATCGAGACGCTGGTCGCGCTCACCCTGTTGTTCGTGCTCTTGATCGGCCTGTCGACCGGTCTGCTCGTCGCCCGCAGGACCAGCGAGGCGCTCGAAGCACGGCGTCAAGTCGACCGGCTGCTCGAGGCCTCGCTCGAGACGCTGCGCGCCGGGGAGCTGCCGGTCCGGAGCGGACCCCTGCCGATCGGCCTCGGTGCGGGCGTCGACTTCCCGGTCGCGCTTCACCTCGAAGTCTCCCCCCGTGGCCTGGGCGGGCTCGACCTGGTCGTCGTCCGCGCCACCTACCTGCGGCGGGGCCATCCCGTCGAGCGACGGCTGGTGAGCCAGATCTGGAGTCCCCGATGAACGAAACGCGCGCCAGCGCCCGCGACCGCCCGGCGATCGATCCGGGACAAGACGGCCAGGAGGGTTTCACCGTCCTCGAGCTGGTGGTCGCCTGCGTCGTCCTCGCGGTCGTGATGCTGTTCGCGGCGCAGGGCCTGCGCGAGGCGCAGCGGCAGCTCACCGAGGCGCAGCGCGGCGTGACGCGCGGCACCACCCAGCTCGCCTTCGCGTTGATCCGGCGCGATGCGCGGAGCGCCAGCAGCGCCTCGACGAGCGGCTCGGCCTGGAGCGGACAGCCGCTGGTGCTCGCGCGACCGGACGGCTCGCGCGCCACCTATCTCGTTCGCGAGGAGCTGCTCGAGCGCGTCGTCTACGACGGCGCCGGCGTCCAGCAGGTGCGCCAGATCGTCGCGCGTCAGGTCCTGCTGTTCCGCTGGCGGCGACGCGGACCCGGGCTGGTCGAGGCGGAGCTCGCGCTTCGACCGCCGCCTCGCCCCGTGCGGGCGCTCGATCGCTCGGCGCTGACGACGCCCGAGCCGCCGCCGCTCGAGCGTCTCACCGTCTCGCTGCGCTCGCGCTCGAGGTCCGCGTGGTGAGCAGGAGCCGAAGGGCTCGCGGTCGCGGCCGAGCCGGCGGACGTCCGGCAGAGGGGCCGACGGAGCAACCGCCGCACGGAAGCTCGCCCAGAGCCTCAGAGGGAGGCTACGCGCTCCTGCTCGCGCTGTTCGTTGCCATGATCGCCTCGGCGGCGATGCTCCTGGGAATCGCCGCGCTCGGCATCGAGTACCGCGAGACCAGAGACGAGGCGGTCCGCATCCGCCTCGGAGCGATGGTCGACGCGGCGGTCGCCGAGACGCTGGCGCATCCCCACCTCCTGCGCGTCGTCCGCCGCCCCTTCGAGGCCGGCTGGATCGAGAGCCGAGTCGAACGGCGGCCGGGTGGGCGCGCGGTGGTTCGAGCCTACGCGGGTCTGGACCCTCGCACCCGCGGCGCCGAAGTCGTCGTCGTGGTCACGGCGACCGGGCCGCGCGTGGTGTCCTGGCGGCCGCTGCCGCCGCCCCCGTGACTCCGCTCCGGGGGCGAGTCGCGCGTGAGCGGCGGACGACGCCTTCGCTCAATCTGGGGCCGGCACCCCAGGCGGTGGGCGAGCAACGAACCGGACGAGGAGGCCGACGCGCTGGATCGGCTCGGTGTCGCCGTATCCGGCGCTCAGGCGCGCCGCGGCTCGAGGTCCAGCTCTCGGCTCACCGAGAGCGGATCCTGACCCCGCCTCCGGAAGAGCGCAGACGCAGCTCGGGTCCGCCGCCGTTGAGGTTGCCGCGGAGCCGATCCCTCGACAGGCTCCCGGAGACCGAGACCGGGAGCTCGGAGCTGACCCGGCCGCCGCTCGCGTGCGCATCGAGATCGAGCGCCAGGTCCTCGGCGAGAAACACCTCGACCGAGCCCCCCGAGCTGCTCAGGTGGCAGTCCGCGGTCGGCTGCTCGGAGAGGTAGGCGCGCACCGTCCCCCCCGAGGTCGTCGCCTCGATCGTGCCGCGCACCTCGCGCACCTCGATCGAGCCGCCCGAGGTGCGCGCCACCACCTCGCTGCCGCTCTCGATGGTGATGGAGCCGCCCGACGTGCTCGCACGCACGCGTCCGTCGGCGGCCCCCACCGAGATGCTGCCGCCCGACGTCGAGACGTCGGCGTCGCCGGTGATGGCGCCGACCCGAATCGAGCCGCCCGAGGTCCTGCCGATCACCGACCCGTCGAGGCCGGCGATCGAGAGGCTCCCTCCGGAGGTCCGCACGTCGACGTCTCCGGCGAGCGACGCGACGCTGATCGAGCCGCCCGAGCTCGACGCCTCGACGCCGTACTCGCCGGGTACGAGGGCGGTGAGCTTCAGGCCCTGGTCGCGCCAGCGCAGGGCGAGCTTGCGGCGCTTCTCGATCGAGACCACGACGTCGTTGCCGCGCTGCTCGATCGAGACCTCGTAGTCGTCCCCGATCGGAGCGCCGCCGCGAGGGCGCTCCAGCAGCAACCGGGCGCCGGACCTTCCGCCCCCGACGACCTCGATGCTGGTGCCCTCGGCTTCGACGATCAACCTGCCACCGGGGCCGACGTCGAGCTCACGCTCGATCTCGGTGGCCAGGAGCGGCGTCGAAAGCAGGAGCAGCAACGCGATGGCGCACCGTCCGGCGAGGCGCCGCGGCGAGGAGGGTTCGCCGGCGAAGAGACGCGTGGGGCGTGGCATGTGCGGGTCTCCATCGGAAGTTTGCGCGATCTCGGATCCCTACGACCGCATCTGCGAGAAGGTTGCCGAGAAAATTGCGCCGTCGAGGTCCATCGGCGAGCTGCTTCTGTCCCTCGGCGTTGGAAACTCTCACCGCCAGCGGGCCCGCAAAGTCCTTGCAGGGCCGGGGTCGATCACCCGGCCGGCGGAATCGCTCGCTGGGACAGCAGCGCTCCGACCCGCTCGAGCGGCAGCGCCTCGATGGTGCCGCGGTGCCCCGTCATCGTCTCGGCTGCGGTCAGCGAGTTGTAGATCGACTCCTCGACCGCCTCCACCGCGGCCAGGAACAGCGGGCTGAGCGCATCCTCTCGCAGCACCGTGCGCTCCTCGGTCGGCGGCGCCTGCTCAGCCGCGGCGTCCGAGATGCGCGTGGTGGTCGAGAAGGCGATCACGAAGTCGCCCGAGCCGTGCGACACGAAGGAGCCGGTGCGCGCCAGACCCAGCGGCGCGCGACGCGCCAACCGCTCGAGCTGTCGGGCGTCGAGCGGAGCGTCGGTGGCCAGCACGATCATGCAGGAGCCGTCGTCGCCGCCGACGTCGAGCCATTGGCGCCCGACCTCCGCAGAGCTGTCGGCAGGGGGCTCGGCACCGTCCTCTCGGTCGCCCTCGGCCTCCTCGAGCTCCCGCTGGAAGGAATACCGGCCGAGCGCCTCGCCCACTCGCACGCCGTCGATCGTCAGCACGCCGCCGAAGTTGCTCTGCACCAGGGCGCCCACCGTGAAGCCCCCGAGCGAGGGAGGCAGCCGACGCGACGACGTGCCGATCCCGCCCTTCCACCCGAACGCCACGGTCCCGGTCCCGGCGCCGACGGCGCCTTCCGTGACCGGACCGCCACGCGCGGCCTCGATCGCGGCATGCACCGCAGCGGCGTCGACGCGCTGGGAGCGGATGTCGTTGAGGAAGCCGTCGTTGGTCTCGCCCACCACCGCGTTGACCGAACGCACCTGCTCGTTGCCCTCCCGTTCGAGCGTCCAGGCCACGAGAGCCTCGACCGCCGTCCCCACGCTCAGGGTGTTGGTGAGCACGATCGGGGTCTCGAGAGTGCCCAGCTCCCGGACCTGGAGGAAGCCGGCCGCCTTGCCGAAGGCGTTCTCGACGTGGACCGCCGCGGCGACCTTCTGCCGAAAGAGCGGTCCGCCATGAGGGAGGATCGCGGTCACGCCGGTGCGCACGCCGTCGCCTTCGATCAGGGTTCGATGCCCGACCATGACCCCGGCGACGTCGGTGATCGCGTTCTCCTCGCCGGGCGGGAGGATTCCTGGACGAGCGCCGAGGTCGCGGATGCGCGTCGCGCCCTGCGGCCAGATCGGCACGGCCAGCAGGCCGCAGACCACGAGGGCACTGACGTAGGTTGACACCGGTGAGAGACGGAAGGCCGCCATCGGGAACCCCGATCCTATGTGTTCTTGCGGAAGAGGGGCGGCGGTCACTGTAACGGGGTCCTGGCACACGGATTGCTTTTGTACTTGTCGATCGTGCGGCGGCGCCGGCGATCACCCCGACGACGAGGAGGCTGCCCCATGCCCACCCGGGTGCGGGCTTCCCCGGTCCAGCGCCCGGTTCAGCTCTCTCGTCGGGTTCGCGAGGCCATCGAGCCCCTGGGTTGGGATTTCTTGGCGCTCGACCCTCGGTGCCGCCGCGCGACGACGCCCATCGGCTCTGCCGGTGGGCGTTGTCGCGTTCGGGCTGCCGCCTTTTGGCCCATTTCGACGGACCGCCGGCCGATCCCGTGACGAGGGAGAGGCCGCCGATCGGCCGCGCGGTGACAAGAAACGGCAACTGAACCCCGCTCGAGCCGACGCTCGGCGTCAAGAGGGAGCGGCTCAGAGCCGGAGCGTGAGACCCGGCTGGCTCGGATCGCGCGAGAGGACCGGGCGCCCGAACGCCGCTTCGAGGCGCGCCTTCAGCCCGTCCGCCAGGATCTCGTTCGCAACCCCCGAGATCGCCACGGAGCTCGGAGGATCTCCATCCCGCAGGGTCTCGAGCAGACCCTCCCAACGCGCCGGATCCGCGTCGCCGTCGCCGCACAGCAGCCAGCGTTCGGCCGACACCCGGCGCGCGAGATCGCGACGACCCGCCTGGTCGGCGCCGCCGGGAGAGAACGCCACCAGGTCGAGCCGCGGCATGTTGCCGGCGGTCAGCCCGGCCTCCTCGAGCGCGGCCATCACGACATCCGCGGAGGCGCCGCCGGCGAGAAGCATCCTCCGCTGCTCGGTCTCGGCGAGCAGCACGAGGTTCGCGGCCTCGTGCAGGTGGCCTCCGACGAACTCCAGGACTCCGTCCGGCTCGAGCCCCGCGCACTCCTCGCGCAGCCGATCGACCGCGGCGTCGGAGGGAGCGAGAACGGTCAGGCTCAGGCCGTGGCCGAGGTCGACCCGGCCCGCGGCGTTGGTGATCAGATCGAGCCCCTGATTGAGGTGGAGGTCGAGCAACTCGCTGTCCTGCCGTAGCCGGCGTCCCTGCGGAACGTGGGCGATCAGGTCCGCGCTCAGCGCGCTGAGGCCGGCCACCCGCCCGAGCGCCGCGTGGGGATCCGATCCTCCGATGCGATCCCGGCACGCGCGCAGCGCGTCGTCGGCGTGCGGCCCGAGCAGGTCGTCCCAGGAGTTGTGCCAGATGTCGTCGATCAGGTACGGCACCTCCTCGTCGCCCGAACCGCTCTGATCGAGGAGGACGAGCTCGTCGCACAGGTCGAGGATGCCGAGCGCGTGGTCGTCGACGGCCCGGCTCACGACCACCAGGTCGACCTCGAGGACGCCGCCGCGACGATGGCGAAGCCGCTCGAGCCTCGGCCTCAGCACCTCGTCGTAGGAGTTGCGAGGTCCGCCGTCGACGAGCGCGACCCGCGGATCGCTCTCGCTTCCGTAGTGCAAGAGAAGGGCTTGCCCCCTGTGGGTGTCGAGGGCCTCGAGAGTGACCGTCATCGCCGCCGGCTCCGAAAGGACGCACATGGTAGCAGGGCTGGGCCCGGAGGTGGATGCTCCCCGCGGTCCAGCGCACAGCGCGCGTCTCGCCACCCCGGGTCTCGACGAGTCGTGCCCGGCCCCTGAGGTGTCTCAGCGCCTGTTCGTCGACGACGCGGCGAGGACCTCTCTGCGAACCGGCTCGGCTGCTACACTCGCCCCACTCGGCGGGCCATCTCCGGCGCCTGCGGCGCGTCCGACTGGATATCCGCGCCCCAAAATGAACCCATCTCTTCTCGAGCGGGACCGGGCCCCTCGTCCCGTGACCCCCAAGAGGATATCGACCATGATCGCTTCTCCGTCGAGCCAGCGGCGCTCGCGTCGCCTGGCCACCCTCACGGCTCTCGTGCTCGCAGTCACCGCTACGGTCGGGCTGGCCGCCTGCGGCGGCGACGACTCCGAGCCCCCGACCGGGATCGAGGACTCTCCAGCCGCCGCCGCCGCACCGGCGCCCGTCCCCGACGACCTCCCCAACGGCCTGCTGATCGCCCTGGCGGAGCTGGGCAAGAACGAGGACGGCTCGCCCAAGCCGCTGCCGGCGCGCCTGGGCATGATCCGCCGGGAGGGCGGCGAGTGGATCTACTCGACCTTCGAGGACCCGGACTCGAACGTCTTCCACAAGGGGATGGCGTTCGAACCGACGATCGGCGAGCCCGGCATCCTCACGCTCGGCGGCACCGGCGCCTTCGTCAAGCTGTGGCGACCCGACGGCTCGAGTGAGACCCTCTGGACCAAGGACTTCGGCGGCCGCTTCAGCCGCATGCGCGACGCCGAGGTGGGGGACATCGACGGTGACGGGCGGCTCGACGTGGCCGTCGCCACCCACGACCAGGGCGTCGTCGCCGTGATCTACCAGCAGGAGGACGGCTCCTGGCAGGTGGACGAGATCGACGCCGATCCGAAGACCGGCTTCGTGCACGAGATCGAGCTCGGCGACCTCGACGGCGACGGCGCGCTCGAGGTCTACGCCACACCCAGCGAGCCCAACAAGGCCGACGGCTCGGCCCAGCACGGCGAGGTCGTCCGCTACGTTCCGTCGAAGGACGAGGGGCGCACCGTTGTCGCCGACCTGGGCGACCGCCACGCCAAGGAGATCCTGGTGGAGGACGTCGACGGGGACGGCACGGACGAGCTCTACGTCGCGGTCGAGGCGGTGTCGGGCGGTCAGGTCGAGATCCGCCGCTACGACGCCGACACCGACGCGACGGCGGGCGCCGTGATCGCGACCCTCGACGACACCCAGAACCGCTTCCTGACCGCCGGCGACGTCGACGGCGATGGCACCAAGGAGATGGTCGCGGCCGCCTACAAGAGCGGGCTCTTCCTGCTCCGGCCGGGCGCCTCCGGCGGAGAATGGGAGATGACCCAGATCGACGCCGATTCGGGCGGCTGGGAGCACGCCTCGGTGCTCGCCGACCTCGACGCCGACGGCACCGACGAGCTCTACGTCGCGAGCGACGACCACGACGAGATCCGCCGCTACACGTACGAGGACGGGGAGTGGCGCCAGGAGCTCCTGGTGCTCCATCTCGATGGACTCGGCCGCTTCACCTGGAACCTGATGCCGGCGCCGGTCTCGCTGATGCCGCCCGCGAGCGCGAGCGCCGACTGACCCGGAGCGATCCCCAGCCGATGTCGCGCAAGCCGACCCGGCAGGAGCTCGACCGCCGGAGCTTCCTGCGTCTCCTCGCCGGCGGAGCGGCGGCCACCGGCTTCGGTGGCTTCTCGTCCGGCTGCTCGGGGCGAGGGACCGACCGGCGAGTCATCGTCCTCGGGCTCGACGGCCTCGACCCGAAGATGGTCGACGCCATGATCGACGCCGGTCGGGCGCCGAACTTCAAGAAGCTCAAGGAGATCGGCTCGTTCCTGCCGCTCCAGACGACGATGCCGGCGCTCTCGCCGGTGGCGTGGAGCAGCTTCATCACCGGCACCACGCCGGGCGCGCACGGGATCGCCGACTTCATCATGCGCGACCCCGAGACCTACCTGCCGGTGTTCTCGATCTACCGTCAGGAGCCACCAGGGAGATCGCTGCGCCTGGGGGAGTACGAGCTCCCGATCTCGGGCGGCGACATCGTCAACAACCGCATCGGCCGGCCCTTCTGGTCCTATCTCACCGAACGGGACATTCCCTCGACCATCTACAAGATCCCGACCAACTTCCCACTCGACGAGACCGCGACCCGCGCCGTCTCCGGCATGGGCACCCCCGACCTCACCGACACGTACGGGCTCTTCAACTACTACACGAGCGACGAGTTCGAGGACTACCCCGGGGTCTCGGGCGGGACCGTCACCTACGTCGACGTCATCGACAACCGGGTGCGCACCGAGCTGGTCGGCCCGCTCAACACCTTCCTGATCTCGAGCCAAACCTATGACCCCGACCCCAACGCGCACAAGGTGATGCTGCCGTTCGAGCTCCACCTCGACGACCGCGAGGATGCTGCGCTGCTGGTGATCGGCGACCAGAAGGTCGTGCTCGAGAAGGGGGAGTACAGCGAGTGGGTGCCGGTCGAGTTCGAGCTGCTGCCGCTGATCGGCGCCGTGCGCGGGATCTGCCGCTTTCTGCTCAAGCAGGTCCGCCCTCACCTGCAGCTCTACGTGACACCGATCAACATCGACCCGGCGGAGCCGGCGGTCGCCGTCACCTATCCCGACGAGCTGGGCGGCGAGCTGGCCAAGGCGATCGGCCCTTTCTGGACGAAGGGCCTGCCGGCCGACACCAAGGCCTTCGACTACCGGATCTTGAGCGACGAGGAGTACGTCAAGCAGGCCGAGCTCATCCTCGGCGAGCGCATGGCCCTGTTCGACTACGAGTGGGCCCGCTTCCAGAGAGACGCCAAGGGACTGTTCTACTTCTACGTGTCCTCGACCGACCAGGACGCCCACATGCTGTGGCGCAACATGGACGCCACGCACCCCATGCACGGCGTGAGCGACGTGCGCTTCGCCGGCTACCTGCAGAACCTCTACGCCGAGATGGACAAGCTCGTCGGCAAAGTGCTCCCGGCCATCGACGACGACACGCTGCTCCTGGTCTGCTCGGACCACGGCTTCGCATCCTTCGGACGCGAGTTCCACCTCAACACCTGGTTGCGCGAGAAGGGGTACCTCGCGATCAAGGAATCGGCGAGGTCGAAAGAATCGGCCTCGATCCTCGACGTCGACTGGGCCAACACCCGCGCCTATGGGATCGGCTTCAACGGGCTGTTCCTCAACCTGAAGGGCCGCGAGAGCCAGGGCATCGTCGAGGAGCGCCAGGTGCCCTTCCTGCTGGCTCAGCTCGAGGGGGACCTCGAGGAGGTGCGCGACGACGAGACCGGCCGGAATCCCGTGGCGCGCGTGTACCGGCGCGAGGAGCTCTACAGCGGCGACAAGACCCCGGAGATGTCGGAGCTGTTCGTGGGCTACACGCCGGGCTTCCGCAGCTCGGCCTCCTCGGTGCTCGGCGAGACCGGGAAGAAGATCCTGGACCTGAATCCCTGGGCCTGGTCGGGTGACCACTCGATGGCGCGCGACCTGGTGCCCGGGACGCTGTTCTCGAGCCGCCGGGTCTCGCGCCAGGATCCTTCGATCCTCGACCTGCCGGTGACGATCCTCGAGTGGTTCGGGATCGCCAAGCCCCCGCAGATGGTCGGAAGTTCGATCTTCTGAGCGGCCACCGAGCAAACGATCCGCCGTCGCTCGACGAGGGCGGCCTCGCTCGATCGAGGATCGCCCGCTGGACGTCGGGCGAGGACGAACGGGCGAGCCGGCGATAGGCTTCGCCACGGTGTCGACGGTCACGCTCCGGCGTCTCTCGGCTGCGAAGTTGATCGCCATCGCGCTGCTGGCCGCCGGCCAGGCGCGAGCGGAGGTCGTGGTTCTCGCTGTCGCGTCCGATCGGGCGGCCGAGCGCGCAGGGCTGCTGGCCGGCGACCGCCTCACCGGCTGGCATCGTCACGCCGAGGACGCGGTCGCGAGGGCGCAGGATTCCCCGGTGGAGGGCGGGCCGCTCGACAGCCCCTGGGACCTGCGCCTCCTCGACCTCGTCCAGGTGCCGCGCGGAGGCGTCGTGCTGGTGGGAACCCGCGACGGCGCCCCCCGCGAGTGGGCGCTCTCCCCCGACACGGTCGGGCTCGATGCGGGACCGGTGCTCGACCCCGAGCTCGAGACGATGCTGCCCGCGCTGGGCGACGAGGCGCAAGCGAGAGCCCAGAAGTGGACCGATCTCGCTCGTGCGCTCGAAGAGCTGGGCCGAGAGCGCGATGCCGCGTGGGCCTGGTTCGAGGCGGGGCTGGAGGGGGCGCGCGCCTCGGGCGCGGAGTCCTCTGGGACGGGCTTCGAGGCGGCCCGCCGGCTCCTGAGCGGGCGCGGAGACCTCGCGCTCGCGTCCCTGGTCGCCAGCGAGGCGGGGTTCGAGGCGACCCTGCGCGCCGACTGGGAGCGCGCCGGCCGTGACCTCGAGGGGGCGCTGGCGGGCTCGGCGATTCCCGGCGACCCCGAAGGCAGCGCGCTCGCGGCAGCCTGGATCCGCTACCGGCTCCAGATCCTGCGGCGGCTCGAGCGCCGCTACCAGGAGGCGGTCGTCGAGGGCGAGCGCGCCGAGCAATCGCTGTCGACGCTCGCCCCCCGCTCGACCCGGCGCGCGGCCGTGCTCAACGAGCTCGCCTCCAGCCTCCAGTGGCTGGAGCGGCTCGAGCAGGCCGAAGCGCTCCAGCGCGGTGCGCTGGCGATCGTCCGGCCGCTGCTCGGATCGAGCGGCAGGATCGCCGGCTACCTCAGCAACCTGGCGAACATCCTGCTCGACCGCGGCGACCTGGCCGGCGCCGAGACGCTCTACCTCGAGGCCGTCGACACCGTGCGCCGGACGCGGCCGGGGAGCGTCGTCGAGGCCAACCTCTACAACAACCTCGGCACCGTCCATCAGCTCCGTGGCGACCTCGTCCGGGCCGAGACGATGCATCGCAGGGCCCTCGCTCTGCGTGTGCGGCTGGTCCCGGGAACTCCGGACCTCGCGACCAGCTACCAGAACCTGGCCCTGGTCGCCATCGCCCGTGGCGACCTGCCGACCGCGACCGCGATGACCGAGCGGACTGCCGCCCTCTACCGCGAGTTGCTCCCCGGGACCGACGTGCTGGCGAGCGTGCTCGCGATGGAGGCGACGGTGCGCGAGCTCGAGGGCGATCTCGACGCCGCCGCCGCCTCGTTGGCAGAAGCCGCCGAGATCTTCGAGCGAACCCTCGAGGGATCCTCCGGGCATGCCTCGCTGCTCGCGAGCTGGGGGGAGCTCGAGCGGCGGCGTGGCGACCTCTCGAAGGCGCTCGAGCTGCAGAGCCGCGCGCTCGAGCTGTGGCGCGGTATCTCGCCGAGCGCGACCGGAACGATCGAGACGATGGAACGCCTCGGCCAGCTCCAGCTCGATCGAAAGGACCCGGAGTCGGCGCGCGCGCAGCTCGACGCCGCGCTCGCGTTGGCGCAATCCGTCGCCGCCGGGCCCGACATCGAGAGCCGCATCCGCCATGGGCTGGGGCGGGCATTGAGCGAGCTCGGCGAACGCGGAGCCGGCAGGGGCGAGCTGTGCGCGGCCGCCGACCTGTGGGAGCTGCAGCGGCCGCGGATCGGCGGCACCGATCGGGCGCGCGCCAGGACCGCCGAGACCGCGCTGCCGATCTACCGGGCCTGCGCCGACGCCTGGCTCGAGGCCGGCGATGCGGTCGCCGCGTTCGAGGTGCTGGAGCGCTCGCGGGGTCGCGCGTTCCTCGAGCAGCTCGCCCGACGGGATCTACGTTTCATCGAGTTGCCGCCGGAGCTCGCCCGCCGGCGCAGCCTCCTCGACAAGGAGAACGATCGAGTGCGCGCAGTGCTGAGGGCCGGCGACGCGAGCCCCGATCGAGCGTCGGACCTGCGCAAGCGCCTCGTCCGCGTGCGCGCCGACCTGGTCGAGCTCGACGTCGAGGTCGCGAGCATGGCCGGGCCGGGGATCTCGGCGCTCGGCGCCTCCCAGCCCCTCGACTGGCCCGCCTTGCGCCGCGCCCTCCCGCCAGGAACGACTCTGCTGTCCTATACCGTGACCGAGCGCGAGACCTGGCTGCTCCTGGCGCGAGCGGACCTGAGCGCGCCGGAGCTGCGAGTCGTCGAGCTCGGTCACGACGAGCTCGAGCTACGGGTCGAAGCGTTGCGGCGGGCGGTGCAGAGGCCAGAGCCTCCGCAGGCTCGGCGGCTCGAGCGCATCGCGCGCGAGCTCGGCGACGCCCTCCTGCGGCCGGTCGCGGAGGAGCTCGAGGAGGCGGAGCAGATCGTCATCGTTCCCGACGGGCCGCTCCACCTGGTGCCGTTCGCGGCCCTGCGTCTCGACGCCGGCACCCGGCCCCGACGCCTGCTCGAGATCGCCCCCCTCGCCTTCGCCTCCTCCGCCTCAGTGTGGGCGCGGCTCTCGGCGCGACCGGGCCCGAGCGGCGACCAGCAGCCGCGTCTCTTCGCGTTCGGGGATCCCGCGATCGTCGTCGGCGCCCCCGAACTCGCTCTCGCCGATCTCGAGCCCGGCACAGACACCGTCTCGGCAGATACGCTTTCGGCAGACACCGTCTCGCCTGCTGCCGTTTCTCGGGCCGCTCGCTTCCAGCCGATGCTGCGCGACGTGCGGGGCCTGCCGCCCCTGCCGCGGCTCGCCTCGAGCCGCGACGAGGTGCTGGCGATCGCCCGCACCTGGGGGGACCGCGCCCGCGTCTTCGTCGGCGAGGAGGTGACCGAGGAGCGGGTGCGGGAGCTGCCGCAGAAGGTCGGCATCCTGCACCTGGCGGTCCACGGCTTCACCGACGATCACGATCCGCTGGCCTCGGGCCTCGTCCTCTCCCCTCCCCCCGCGGGGACGAGAGCCGGCAACGGCATCCTCGAAGTCTGGGAGATCTTCGAGCGTCTGCGCCTCGACGCCGATCTGGTGACGCTGTCGGCGTGCAGCACCGCGCTCGGAGAACGTTTCGGTGGCGAGGGGCTGCTCGGGCTCACCCGCGCCTTCCAGTTCGCGGGCGCCCGCTCCGTCGTCGCCTCCCTGTGGGCGGTCGAGGACCGATCCACCGCCGAGCTGATGAAGCGCTTCTACCTCGAGCTGCGCAGCGGTCGCTCCAAGTCGGAGGCCCTGCGCGCCGCACAGCTCGCGCTGCTGCGTGGCCATGTCCACGACGACGAAACAGCCGTGGACGTGAACGCAGCGAACCCCAGCCGCGCCATCGGAGCGGTCGTTCCGGCGCGAAGCCCCTGGAGCCACCCCTTCCACTGGGCGGCCTTCCAGCTCTACGGTGCCGATGAATAACGGCGGCGCGTGCCACTGCATCGCCGCGTCAAGCTCCGCTGCTCGACCCATCCGCGAGGAGAGCTCCATGTCCCCGATCCATGAGGATCCAGACGCGCCGCCGAGATCGGCTCCCGCAGAGCCCGAGCCTCACTCGCATCGTGCGATCGTCTGCTGCGTGGCCGCAGCGCTCGCTCTGGCCGGCGCGGCGAGCGCCGACTGGGCGCTGCGCGAGGTCGTCGATCCCCGCTCCGGCGACATACGGAGCGCTCCGGGCACACGCAACGCGGAAGGCTTCCAGCTCGACCTCCTGCGCGAGGACTCCGGCGAAGTGGTCGCCTTCTTCCGCCTGCCGCCGGGAGAGCAGGACTTCCTGGACGCGACGAAGCCGCCGATCGTCTCCGTCGACGGGGGGCCCGAGCACGCGGTCCTGCTGCGCGAAGGCGGGCTCACCTGGGCGGCGTTTCCGGTCTGGAACGGCCAGGGCGACGCCGCCACCGGGCTGCTTCGCGATCTCATGCAGGCGGAAACCGTGGAAGCGCGCTCGATCGAGATCACCTACTTCCTGCACGGCGGCGGCTACAAGAGCACCGAGCTCGCGCTCGCCGGCGCGGCTCCGGTGCTCACGGCCGCCTTCGGCATCCCCGAGCGCCTGAGTGTCGAGCAGATCGCTCGTGCGAGTGAGCTCGAGGCCGCGATCCAGGAGGAGGGGGCCAGGTGCCTCGAGCTCAAGGGCAGAAAGCGGGAGCGGTGCCTCGAGGCGGCGCGCGCCTGCATCGAGACCGCGGCGAGCGCAGCGCAGCTTCGCAAGTGTGTCGCGGCGGCGCCGGCCCGCTGACGGCCGCGGTCCTGGCAGCTCGACGCCGGCCGCCGGCGAGGTGCGCACGAGCTCGGACCGCCGCACGCCGGCCAACCGGTACGATCCACCGATGCTGCGAACTCGCGTCGTCCGCCAGCTCCTGTTCGAGGTCGCCGGCCTCCGCTACCGCGGCAACCTTCCGGCCGATTCCGCCGAGAGCGCGAGCGAAGACGAGCAGCTCGCCGACGAGAGCCGGGAGATCGCGAGCGCACGCAAGCGGGCCATCGTGATCGTGGTTCTCGACGCGGTGGCGCTGGCGGCGCTTCTGGCGCTGCGCGATCCCGCGCGCGGCCTGCTCGTGCTCTCACGCTCCGAGGACTCCCTGTTCACGATCGGCGTGCTGATCGTCGCCGCGCACCTCGGCTTCCGGCTCGCCCAGCTCTTCGTGCTGCGCAACCTGGAGCGCGCCTGGGAGGACGTGCCGAAGTAGGCCACCGCCGTCCGCAGGTGTCAGGTCCGATTCGGGAGCGGAGCTGGTCGAGGCCGACCCGTCACCCACCGCCACCCAGACCCAGCTCCTCGAGGATCGCGTCGCGATCGGCGTCGAGCTTCGGCGACGGTCTGCGCGACGGCGGATCGGACGCCGCCGACAGCTTGATCGGGTTCCCGGCCATCCGTAGAGCCCCGATGTCGGGATCCTGCGCCTCGACGATCATGTTGCGCGCGCGCACTTGCGGGTCGTCGAGCACGGCGGCGACGTCCTGCACCGGCGCGCACGGCACGCCGGCGTCGCGCAGCAGCTCGACCCAGTGCCCGGTGCCGTGCGGCTCGAGCACCCGCTCGAGCTCCCCCTGCAGATCGTCGACGTGATCCATCCGATCCGCGAC
Source organism: Thermoanaerobaculia bacterium (assembly GCA_035546295.1). Lineage (GTDB taxonomy): Bacteria > Acidobacteriota > Thermoanaerobaculia > Multivoradales > Multivoraceae > DATKBT01. The sequence goes on from DATKBT010000067.1 coordinate 35,796, forward strand.
CGTGGTGAATCGCGGATCCGCGACGAGATCGTCTCGACCGAGCGCGCGCGCGAGCCGTGCGAACAGCTCGTCGTTGCCGGCCGCGATCACGACGTGGCCGTCGCCGGTCGCGAACGCCTGGAACGGCGCCACAGCGGGGTGCCGGCTGCCGATCGGACCGGGGACCTCGCCGGTCGCCTCGAAGCGCGAGATCGCGTTCTCGATCAGGGCCACCTGGCTGTCGAGCATCGACACGTCGACGCGCTGGCCCTCGCCCGTGCGCTCGCGGTGGTAGAGCGCGGCGGCCACGCCCAACGCCGTGAACAAGCCGGCGGCGAGATCGCCGAGCGAGACCCCCACGCGCACGGGACGCCTTCCCGGCTCGCCGGTGAGGCTCATCATCCCGCCCAGCGCCTGGGCGACGACGTCGTAGGCGGGGAGCGAGCGCAGAGGGCCGGTCTGGCCGAAACCGCTGGTCGAGGCGACGATGAGCCGGGGCCAGCGTTCCTGCACGCTCTCCCAGCCGTAGCCGAGCTTCTCCATCACGCCGGGGCGGAAGTTCTCGGCGAGCACGTCGGCGCGCGCGAGCAGCGCCTCGAAGATCTCGCGATCGGTGGGCTCCTCGAGGTCGAGCGCGATCGACTGCTTGCCGCGGTTGACCGACTGGAAGTACGCCGAGCGGTCCGGCGCGGCGTCTGGGATCGGTCCGATCCGGCGCGCCTCGTCGCCCCCCGGCGGCCGCTCGACCTTGATCACGCGAGCGCCGAGCTCTGCGAGCAGCAGCGTGCAGTAGGGGCCGGCGAGGACGCGGGTGAGGTCGACGACCAGGAGACCGGCGAAGGGAGCCTGCGGTTCACCCATCAAGGCTCAGCCTCTACATCGACGCGTTCGGGAAGTAGCGCTGAGGGAAACCGCCGAGTGACTCGAGCACCCGATCCGTGTGCACGAGGACCAGATCCGACTCGGCGGCGATCGCGGCGAGAACGCGATCGACCAGATCGCCGTGCGGCCAGGGCCACGAGCCAGCCTTCTTGGAGACCGCGGCGCCAGGCAGCTCGAGGACGTAGTTCTCGAGCGATCGGTCGACCCAATGCTCCGGATCGGGGACTCCGGGGAGACGCCCTCGTTTCCATTTGAAGCAGATCTCGGCCACACTCAGCGGACAGAGATGGAACTCGGAGACCTCCTCCTGCAAGAAGCGCCGAAGGGACCGCTTCATGGGTAGGCCGTGGTATCGGCGAAACCACACCGACGTGTCGATGAGGGCCTTCATTCGACAAGGGGAGCAAAGGCGGGCTGATCCAGGTCGACACCCTCGAGCGCCCCTTCTGGCAACGGTTCGTCAGAAACGGGTGGCGGGCTGACGGGCTGGGGCGCCAATCGGACGAGAACGTAGCGATCGCCAACCTCGACGCACTCGAAGACATCTCCTGGCTGGGCTGGCTTGGGCAGCACGACTCGCCTCTTCTGATCCGCCACGATCTTCATGGTGGGATCATCCCACTGGAGGGACAGAGGGTCAAGGCGGGCGCTTCTCGAAGAGAGCTTCCGGCCCCATCGAAGCGAGTCTCCGCTACTCGGCGCGCAGCGTCTCGGCCGGGTCGAGCCGTGCCGCGCGGCGCGCCGGGCCGAACGCCGCCGCCGCCACGACCAGGGCCAGCAAGGCGAGGCTGCCGCCGATCATCCACGGGTCCCAGATGCGCACGCGGATCAGATACTCGCGCAGAGCGGGAGCGAGGAGGCCGAGCGCCGCGGCTCCGACGACCGATCCCGCTGCCAGATGGACCATCCCCTCGCGCACGACCAGGCGGCGTACCTGGGCCGGCACCGCGCCGAGCGCCAGGCGCAGGGCGAGCTCGCGCGCGCGCTGGCGGCCGGCGAGGTCGACCACCGCGTAGAGCCCGCCCGCGACCAGGATCAGCGCGGCGGCTCCGAACAGCAGGAAGAGCTGGGAGAGCCGGCGCTGCTCCCAGGTCGACGCGGCGCGGTCGCGCTCGAAGCTCGACCCGTTGTAGACCGCGGCGAGCGGGTCGAGTGCCGCGACCTCCTCGCGCAGCGTTTCGAGCGCGCTCTCCTCGTCGAGGCGGGCTCGCAGCAGAACTGTGGCGCCGCCGTCGATCCGGCGGCCCATGTAGGCGAGCTCGTCGGCGCCAGGGTCGCGTTGCAGGCGCGCCATGCCGACGTCGGCGGTGACGCCGATCATGATCGCCGGCCACGTCCGTTCACGCTCGCGCAGGGTCAGGCGGCGCCCGACCGCCCGCTCGACGCCGCCGAGCCGGCGCTCGGCGAAGGAAGAGCTGACCACGAGCCTTCGCGGATCGCTGTCCAGGTCGTCGCGCCCGATCGCGCGCCCCGCGATCAGGGGAAGCCCGACGGTCTCGAGGTAGCCCTCCCCCACCTGCAGGACCGGCAGGGTCGGCAGCTCGTCGCCGGGCGGCGGCGCCGCAGAGCCGATCGAGAACTCCACCGGCGTCGCCCATCCCCAGGGCGGTCCCTGGCCCCACGCGACGCGCTCGACCTCGGGGCGCGCCTCGAGGCGGCGCTGGAGCTGCGCGAAGAACTCGACACCGTCGCCCGGCTCGAGCTCGGCGTTCTGGTAGAGGTTCACGATCGAGGTCACGAGGTTGCGACCGTCGAAGCCGGGGTCGACGCCGAGCACCGACAGCGCGTTGCGGGTGAGCCCGCCCGCGGCGACGATCAGCGCGAAACACAGCCCGACCTCGACCGCAACGAAGGCGCGCGAGGAACCGCGCTGGACGCGCGCACCCGAGCGCAGGTCGGCCGCGGCGCCCCGGCGGCGCAGCGCGAGAAGCGCCGGGGCCAGCCCGGCGAGCAGGGTCGCCGCCGCGGCCAACCCGACCGTCACCAGGAACACGGTGGTGTCGATGCGGATGTCCATCCAGAAGCCGCGCAGGAGGCTCCCCTGGAGCAGCGCCCGGCCCGCTTCGCGCACCAGCATCCATGCGAGCGCGAGCCCGGCCACGGCGGCGAGCGCGGCGACCACGGCCGACTCGGCGACCAGCATCGCGACCAGCCGACGATTGCCGGCGCCGAGCGCGGTGCGTACCGCCAGCTCCTGGCGCCGTGCGGCGGTCGACGCGAGGCGGAGGTTCGCCGCGTTGGCGCAGGCGACCAGGAGCACGAGCGCCGCGGCCACCAGAAGGATCTGGAGCGCGCGTCGCGTCGGCGGATCGACCGTCGCCTCGACGAACGGCACGACCCAGTGCCCGCGCTCCTGCGCCAACGGATCCGCCTCGTCGAGCCGCCCCGCGAGCAGCTCGAGCTCCGCGCGCGCCTGTTCGATGCTGCGCCCGGGCTTCAGCCAGGCGACTCCGTGGGCGGAGTCCGCCCCGAACGTCAGCGCCTCGGGCCGCAGAGCCGACCACAGCTCCTGGCGGTAGGGAAAGCCGAAGCCCGGCGGCATGACGCCGACGATCGTCGTCGCCATGCGGTTGACCAGCAGCGTCTCGCCCAGCACCTCCGGATCGCCGTCGAACACCGACTGCCAGAGGCCGTAGCCGAGCACCGACACTGCAGGCGCGGCCGGCTCGACGTCGGCGGGCTCGATCGCGCGGCCGAGCACCGGCTCGACTCCGAGCTCGGACATGAGGTCGCCGCTGACGTAGGCGCCGACGCGGCTCACCGTCGGCGCGTCCTCGCCGGTGAGCATGAAGTTCAGCGCGAGGCTCGCCTCGACCACCTCGAAGGCGCTCCCCTCGCTCTGGCTCGCCTCGACGAGCGCCTCCATGTCGGCGAGCGGGGTCAGCCGATCGTGACCAGGACCGGTCGAGACCATGACGATGCGATCGCCCCCCTCCACCGGCAATCCGCGCAGCAAGACCCCCTGGATGACGCTGAAGGCGGTCACCGAGAGCGCGATGCCCACGGCCAGGACCGCGACCGGAAGGACGAGCGCGCGGGGGCGGCGCAGCAGGCCACGGATCGCGGCGGCGAGCTCTGCGACGAAGATGAGCATGTCGGGACCTCCGGGGCTTCTACGCTACCAGCCCCTTCGACGACCCACGCGGAGACTGGAAACGGCCCGAGCCCACACGGTTCAGGAGGCTGCGATCGGATTGATCCAACCGATCTCCGTGAAGCGTGCGAAGTCCGTATCTGCGGAGTAGACGCGGAGACCGTGCTCGAGCGCGAGGGTGGCCAGCTGCGCATCCGTGATCATGTTCGCCCGCAGGTCGTAGCGACGGATCAAACGGCCGAGAATCGTGGCGTGATGGTCGGTGGGGTTGGGAATCCAGGCGACGTCGCAACGAAGCCAATCCTCGACGAGCTCCCAGGCGACTTCGGGCCGAAGAGGACGGTCGGAGGCTCGCGGGTTCGTCAGGATGCGAACGAACGCAGCCAGGGAGAGCCAGGGCAGAGCGACCCGAGTCTCGCCGTTCAACGCCGACGAGAGCCAGTCCTTCGCAGATTCGTGATGAAGCGACGCTTCGTCCACCGCGTAGATCAGCAGATTGGCGTCGACGAGCATCAGCGCGCGTTCGGCCCCTCGAGAACCTCGAGAGCCTCTGCCACGTTGGCCACGTCGATTCGCACACCCACTGCCGCTGTTCGCTGAACGAAGGGACGCCGTTTCGGTTGCGTCCGCAACCCCTTTCGGATCAATGTATTGATCGCCTCGCTGAGACCGATGCCGGACTCGGAGCGAAGCCGCTCGATGGCCGCTGCGGTGTCGTCGTCGAACTGGACCGTCGTTCGCATGCGGGAAGTCTAGCACGACGATGGCGTTGTTCCCGCATGTTGATGCGGAGGAGGCGAGAAGCTCCAGGAGGCTGCGGAGCCTTGCTGCGCCCGCGTCGCCCGGGACGGGGGCCGGCCGCCAGCCTCCGATGTGTTGGGTCACACATCTGCGGCTGGCTGATGTCCTCGAGGCTCCAAGCGCCTCCGGCGTGTCGCCGAGGAACAGACGTAGGGGATCCTCCAATCGAGGATCGGCGCCGCCGACCGCGCGGCTACGCCTTGCACGGATCGCTTCCATCCGCGAGTGGCGGAGCTTTACTGCCGCGGGACCAGATGCCACGCCCCTGGTCCCGCGCCGAGACCTGCGCGGCTTCGAGCGCCTGGTCTCCGCCCGGGGGCGGGCAGTAGACGGCGAGCCCGCTCGCGAGCAGCTCTTGCGAGGCGCTGGCACCGGCCACCAGGACCGTCGCCACCAGGTGGTCGGGCTCGGAGGAGGCGGGATCGGGCACCGCCCGAACCTCGACGACGGCCTCCAGCAGGAGCCGCGAGAGCAGCGCGACGGCCGCCGCGTGCCGGGGATGCTCCTCCGGCAGGCCGCCGACTCCGCGCAGCCGCACCCGGACGCTCCCCTCCGCTCGCGACACCTCGACCGTGTCGCCGGACAGGATCCGGATGACCCGGCCTCGAAACACCTCCTCGTCGACCAGCAGGAGCTCGAGGTCCGGCGTCGGCGGCGGCTGGAAAACTGCGAGCAGGGCGCCCAGGACGAGGTGGTGTGTCTCCATTGGATTCCTCCGCGTCGATCGCCGATCGGTCCGCACTGAGGATGACACAGGGGGGAGGACACCGTGGGAGAGACCGAGGCGCCGGGCGGCGGCGGGAGCTCGCCCCACGCCTGACCCGTGTGCGATCGCGGCATCGAGGATTTGGCAATGGCAGAATCGCTCCCATGTCCAAGCCAACGTCGGGTCTCGACCGCCGCGCCTTCATCGCCTTCTTCTACGCCACCGGCCTCGGCGGCACGCTGTTCCCGGGCGCGCTCTGGGCGCGCCTGCAGCAGGAGAACGGAGAGAGCGGCGCTGCGATCACGGCCGAGATGATCGCCGACGCCGAGCGCGTCGCCGGGATCGAGCTCTCCGAGGACGAGCGCGAGATGATGCTGCGCGGCGTCGAGCGAAACCTACGCTCCTACGAGGAGCTGCGCGCGCTCCGCATCCCCAACGAGGTGCCGCCGGCGCTCGTGTTCGACCCGCGGATGCCGGGCGTGCTGACGCCGGATGCCCCGGCATCGAGCGGTGACTCGCGGGCGAGCGGCAGCGACGCGCACGCGGCGGCATCCCTCCGGCTCAGTGAGCAATCGCGTGGTCCGCGCTCCGCGAGCGACGAAGATCTGGCGTTCCTGCCGGTGGCGCGTCTCGCCGAGCTGGTGCGCACGCGCCAGGTGGGGTCGGAGGAGCTGACCAAGCTCTCCCTCGATCGCCTGCGCCGCTACGACTCCAAGCTGCTCGCGATCGTCAACTTCACCGAGGACCGCGCGCTGCGGTCGGCGCGCGCCGCCGATCGCGAGATCGCGGCCGGTGGCTACCGTGGCCCGCTCCACGGTCTGCCCTGGGGCGCCAAGGACCTGCTGGCGGTGCGCGGCTACCCGACGACCTGGGGCGCGGCGCCCTACCGCGATCAGGTCGTCGACGAGGACGCCACCGCGGTGCGCCGGCTCGACGACGCGGGCGCGGTGCTGGTTGCCAAGCTCACGCTCGGAGCGCTCGCGATGGGCGACGTCTGGTTCGGCGGACGCACGCGCAACCCCTGGGACACCACCCAGGGCGCGAGCGGCTCCTCGGCGGGGCCCGGCGCCGCGACCGCGGCCGGGTGCGTGGCGTTCGCGCTCGGCACCGAGACCCGCGGCTCGATCGTCTCGCCCTCGACCCGCAACGGCAACACCGGCCTGCGCCCGACCTTCGGGCGAGTCGCGCGCACCGGCGCGATGGCGCTCGCCTGGTCGATGGACAAGATCGGGCCGATGTGCAGGAGCGCCGAGGATTGCGCGCTGGTTTTCGCGGCCATCCACGGCGCCGACGGGCGCGACCCCGCCGCGCGCACCGTGCCGTTCCGCTGGGATCCGTACCGGCCGTTGCGCGAGCTGCGCATCGGTTATCTGGCCCGCGCCTTCGAGGAGCCCGCGCCGCCGGCCGAAGGCGGAAGCGGAGGAAGCGGAGGCGACCGCTATCCGAACCGCGCCTTCGATCTGGAAACCCTCAGAGTCCTTCGCGAGGACCTGAGCCTCACGCTGCATCCGGTCGAGATGCCGGACTTCCCGATCGACGCCGTCGGCTTCATGCTCACCGCCGAGGCGGCGGCGGCGTTCGACGAGCTGACTCGCTCGAATCGCGACGACGCACTGACCCGCCAGGACCCGGGCGCCTGGCCCAACCTGCTGCGCACCGCCCGCACCATCCCGGCGGTCGAGTACATCCAGGCCAGCCGGGCGCGAACGCAGTACATGCGGCTGCTGTCGGCGGCGTGGCGCGACGTGGACGTGGTGGTCGCACCCAGCTTCCGCGGCGGCCACCTGGGCGCCACCAACCTCACCGGCCACCCCTGCGTCGTGCTCCCCAACGGCTTCGACCAGGAGGGGCGCCCCGCGAGCATCACGTTCCTCGCCCACCTCGACCGCGACGAGGATGCGCTGCTCGCGGCGCACGCCTACCAGCAAGCCACCGACTTCCACCGCCGACGCCCCGACCTCGAGGCCCAGCCCGACGCGGTCGAGAATCGGCCCGACGCCGGTTGAGGCGAGCGCTTCCACGTCGATTCGGCGCCCGACCGGCATCCTCCCCTCACCGCCGAGCTCCGCCGGCTCGACCTCGGTCGTCGCCCGCAGGCGCCCGGTCCGGAAGACCACATCGATCCGAGGGCCGGTCCGTCGGAACCCTCGAGCCTCGGCCATCGAGCCGCGACCGCTCCCGACAGGCAGCCCGCGCCAGGGCCGGTCGAGGCGAGGACCGCTCCTCAATTGGTCCGGCGCAAGGAGACGACCGGGTCCGTACGCGCCACCCGGCGCGCCGGCGCGGCGCTCGCCGCGATCGCGGTCGCGGTCAGCGCGACGAGCGCCGGGACCAGAGCAGCGAGCTCGATCGTTGCGGCATCGGAGCTTCCCGGAATCGAGCCCGCCGAGCGCAGCGCACTCTCCAGCGCGGCGGCCAAAGCCACGCCGGCAAAGGACCCCGCGATCACGGGAACCAGCGCCTCGACGATCACCCGCCGCTGGAGCCGGCGCGCTCCGGCGCCGAGGGCCGCACGGATCCCGAGCTCGAATCGCTGCCGCTCGACCGACGCGCGCAACACTGCGTAAAGACCGATTCCCGAGATGAGCAGGGCGATCGCGGCGAGAGAGCTCAGCAGGCCAGTCACCGCGCGGCGAGCCGCCAGCCATTCGCCGAGTGATCCGGCGAGCGGCCGGACATCCAGCAGCGCCTGCTCCGGATCGACCTCGTGGAGCGCATTGCGCACTGCCGGGGCCAGCGCCGACGGCTCGACGGCGGTCTCGAGCACGAAGTGGGGCGTCCGCATCGCGGCCGGAAACGGGTTCTGGCGCGACGACACCCAGGCCGTCGGCTCCGGAGGCGCCTCGGGGTCGATCAGCCGAACCGCCCGCACGATGCCCACCACCCGCCACTCGTCGTCGATCGCTCCGAGGCGCAGGATCCGTCCGAGCGGGCTCTCGTCCGGGAACAGGATTCCGGCCAGCGTTTCGTCGATCACCACCACCCTCGAGCCTTCCGCCCCGTCCGCGGGGCGCACGTCTCGACCGTCGATGAGCTCGACGCCGAGACTGTCGAGCAGGCCCTCGCTCACGATCCGCAAGAGCGCGTTCGGAGGAGCGTCGATCTCGCGATCGGGGCGCTGCGCAACCAGCGAGGCGTTGCCCGGCGAGAAGGGCAGCCTGGAGATCGCGCCGACACTCTTCACCCCGGCGATCTCGGACAGCCGCGAGCGCGCCCGCTCGATGAAGTCGCTCTGCTCGTCGACGGTGCCGAACTGGTTGAGGGGCAGAGCGACGCCGGCGGTCAGGCGGTGCTCGAGCGGGAAACCGAGATCGGCCTGCTGCAGCGCCTCGACGTGGCGGATCAGGGCGAGCGCGCCGAGCAGCAGCGGCATGGTGACGGCGACCTGAGCTGCCACCAGCCGGCGCTGCCAGGGCGCCTGCCGCCGGTCGCCGACGCCGCGCCCCGGCGCGAGCTGGCCGACCGGATCGACTCGCGAGGCGAGCAGGGCGGGCGCCGCGGCGAAGGCGATTGCGGCGACCAGCACGGCAACGCACGCCCAGGCCAGCGCGGCCGGGTCCAGGCGCAACTCGAACGCCCGCGGCAGGAGCTCCGGGTCGAGGCGGCGCAGGAAGCGCACGGTGACGGCGGCGACGGCGACTCCGGCGATCCCTCCCCCGCCCGCCAGCATCAGCCCGTCGGCGAGCGCCGGCCGGAGCATCTGCCAGCGCGAGGCCCCGAGCGCGATCCGCAGGCCCATTTCCCCCCGGCGCTCGAGCGCCCGGGCGAGAAGCAGGCCGGCGACGTTGAGACAGGCGAGCAGGAACAGGACCTGCACCGCGACCGAGAGCACCGTCAGCCCCTCGCGCGCACGGCCCACCCTCTCCTCGAGCAGGGGAACCAGGCGCATCCCCAGCCGGTCGTTGGCGTCGGGATGGTCGGCGGCGAGCCGGAGCGCCGCCTCGACCAGCCGCGCCTGCGCCGAGGCGAGATCGGCGCCGTCGCGCAACCGGCCGACCAGCCGCAGGAAGTGGAACGCCCGTACGAGCTCCAAGCCTTCCGGCACCAGCGGCACCAGCACGTCGGTGTCGCTGTTCGGGAAGCGCGCGGCGGGCGGCAGCACGCCGACGACGGTGTGGACGATGCCGTCGAGCCGCACGGTCGCGCCGACGGCTTCGGGGCTCCCGTCGAGCTCGCTGCGCCACAGCCGGTCGCTGATCACCACCTGGCCGACGGCTCCCGCCTCCGGCGCCTGCGACCCCGCCGCGGCCCCCGCGTCGAACCAGGATCCCTGCTGCATCCGCAGACCGAGCGTGTCGACCAGGTCGAGGGTGACGCGCGCGCCCTGGACCGAGCGCGGGCGATCACGGCTCGAGAGCGTGAACGGCGCCGTGCGCGTCGCCGACACCGACTCGAGCGGGGAATCCTCGAGCCCACGGTAGTCGAGGAAGTTGGGCCACGAGAACGGGTACTCGTCGATCCCGAAGTCCTCGACCACGCCCCACGGCACGACCAGGCGCTCCGGCTCTTCGTACGGAAGGGGCCTCAGCAGGACGGCGCTGACGACGCTGGCCAGCACGGCCTGGAGACCGACGGCCAGGGCAGCGAGCAGGAGGGCCAGCCCGGTGAGCAGGGGACGGCGACGAAGCGAGCGCAGGGCGAGGACGAGGTCGGTGGTCGCCATGGGCAAGACGGTATGGCCGGCGCTTTCATGAAGCAAATCGAACCTTCTTCTAGATGAAATAACCTCCGTCTATGGATCAGCCGGCACTGGACCTCCGCCACCTCGTCGTCGTCGAGGCGATCCATCGCACCGGGTCGGTGACCCGAGCCGCCAAGTCCCTGAACCTGACCCAGCCGGCGGTGAGCCACGCTCTGGCCCAGGCGGAGCGGCGACTGCAAGTGGGGCTGTTTCATCGCCGCCCGCGCGGCCTCGAGCCGACGGCGGCGGGTGATCGACTGGCGAGAGCGGCGCGCGCGATCCTCGATCAGCTCCGCGCCACCGAGGCCGAGCTGCGCCCGGACGACGGCGAGGTCTCGGGCCAGCTCCGGCTCACCACCGAGTGCTACACCTGCTACCACTGGCTGCCGCCGGTGCTCGCCGCGCTCGCCCGGACCTTTCCGAAGCTGCAGGTGACCCTGGTGCCGGAGTCGACCAAGCGCCCGCTCGAGGCGCTGCTCGCCGACGAGGTCGACGCCGCGGTCCTCTACAGCCCGGTCAGTCACGCCGGCATCGAGACCTTCCCGCTCTTCGCCAACGAGGTGGTGGCGGCGGTGGCGCCTGGGCATCGGCTCGCCGAGCGGCCCTACCTCGACGCCAGCGACTTCGCCGACGAGCACGTCGTCCTCCACTTCGAGCCCGAGCACAGCGTCGTCTTCACCGACCTGCTGGCGCCCGCCGGCGTCACCCCGCAGCGGATCACCGAGGCCCGCCTCACCGAGGGCGTCATCGCGCTGGCCAAGGCCGGGCTCGGCATCGCGACTCTCGCCCGCTGGGCGATCGCACCCCAGCTCGCGGCTGGCGAGCTGCTCGCGATCCCGCTGACCGAGCAGGGCATCTTCCGCCAGTGGTCGGCGGCCAGACGGCGCAGCGACGGCTCGCGTCCGGCCTCGGAAGAGCTGATCCGGCTGCTGCGCACCGAGGGCGCAAGTCTGGTGGCTGGACCCGACCGCTCGACCCGCCGGTAGGGAGCCCGCGCGAAGCCTTTCCGTGGATCTCCCCGCGTCCGAGCCCGTACTCGGGCTCGGACCGGGCCCGGTCAAGCTCGCCCGTGGCTCCTGCCCGAGCGTCGTCAGAGCCTCCATCCAGCGCGCGTCCCGGACTCTCGGCCGGGACCCCCGAACGCGCGGCGGCGGTCTGCTCGCCTCGGATCGTCTGGTTCTATCCGCCCCAGAGCGTCGCGTTCCACGTCATCCGGCCGTCCGCGCCGAGACCGAGCCCCGGCTCGCGATCCCGGGCGAGCAGATAGGGACCGTCGAGATCGACGAATCGCAGCCCCTGCGCGAGGATGAGCGCGGGCGCCATCGACAGCGAGGTGCCCACCATGCAGCCGACCATCGCCTCGAGGCCGCGCGCCTCGGCCTCGCGCCGGAGGTCCAGCGCGCAGGTCACGCCGCCGGTCTTGTCGAGCTTGAGGTTGACCATGTCGTACCGCTCGGCGACCCGATCGAGGTCGGCCGCGGTGTGGAACGCCTCGTCGGCGCACAGGGGCACTGGGTGCTCGATGGTGCGCAGCAGATCGTCGCACGCGGGCGCCACGGGCTGCTCCACCATCGCGACACCGAGGCCGGCGAGCGTCGCCAGCCGCTCCTCGACGAGCTCGGGAGCCCACGCTTCGTTGGCATCGACGATCAACGTCGCGCCGGGCGCGGCCTCGCGCACGGCAGCCACCCGCTCGGCGTCGGGACCGCCGTCGAGCTTGAGCTTGAGGGTCGCGAAGTCACGCAGCGCCGCCGCCTGCTCGCCCATCGTCTCCGGGTCGTCGAGGCTCAGCGTGCGTACCGTCCGCGCCGTGGGTGGCGCTTCGAGGCCGGCGGCGCGCCAGGCGGGAACGCCGCTCGAACGAGCCTCGAGGTCCCATAGGGCAGCGTCGATCGCATTGCGCGCGGCCCCCGCCGGCAGCGCATCGAGCAGTTCCCTGCGCTCGGCCCCGCGCGCCGCTGCGCTCTCGATCCAGTCGCGCGACGATTCGATCGCGGCGACGACGCCGTCGGGAGTCTCGCCGAAGTGCGCGTACGGCACGCACTCGCCGCGCCCGCTCACGCCGTCGCGCTCGATCGTCACCGTCACCACGCGGCTCTCGGTGCGCGAGCCCCGCGAGATCGCGAAGCGTCCGCGAATCGGGAAGATCTCGATCGCGACCTCGAGTCTTGCGGACTCCTCCCGGCTCACGCCAGCCCCTCCTCGGCCACCAGCCGATCGCCCAGCGCGCCGACGCCGAAGCGCACCGGGTCGACGGCCGGCAGCCCGTGCCGGCGCTCCACTGCTTCGAGCAGGTCCCGCGCGGCGTCCTCGTCGAGCCGCGAGGTGTTGAACGAGAATCCCAGGCAGCGCACCGAGGGGTTGGTCAGGCTGGCAGCATCGAGCGAGGCGCGCAGCGTCTTCTCCAGCGAGGGCAGCCGCATGTGGGGGACGTGGCGCAGATGTGGCCGCGTCGGCTCGTGGCAGAGCACCAGCCAGTCGGGCTGGGCGCCGTGGATCAGACCGAGGGTGACCCCGGCATATGCCGGATGGAAGAGCGATCCCTGCCCCTCGATCACGTGCCACTCTCCCGGCGCGGCGGGCGAGAGCGTCTCGACTGCGCCGGCGACGAAGTCGGCGACCACGGCGTCGATCGGCACGCCCTCGCCCGCGATCAGGATGCCGGTCTGGCCGGTCGCCTTGAAACGGGCGTCGAGGCTCCGCGACCGCAGGTCCCGCTCGAGCGCGAGCGAGGTGTACATCTTGCCGACGCTGCAGTCGGTGCCGACGGTGAGGATTCGCTTGCCCGCGCGCGGCACGCCGCAGCCCACCGGGAAGTCCTGACCCGGCTCGCGCACGTCGATCAGGCGCCGACCCTGCCTGGCAGCCGCCTCGCGCAGCGGCTCGATCGAGCCGAGTCGCTTGTGCATGCCGGACGCGAGGTCGAGCCCCGCCTCGAGCCCCGAGACCAGGAGGTCGATCCACTGGTCGGGCAGGAAGCCGCCGGCGTTGACGGTTCCCACCACGAGCGTGCGCGCGCCCGCCGCGTGGGCCTCGGCCGGGCTCATGACCGGCAGACCGAGGCTCTGGCCGCCCGGCATCGCGATCTCGGCCACGCACTGCTCGGGTCGCCACGCGTGGATGCCGCGCGCCGTCTTCGCGTCGACCGGGTCCGTCGAGTCGCCGAGGAAGAGAAGATACGGGGTCTCGATCTGGACGCTCACTGCGAGACGGCACCTCGTGGTCGGTGAGGGCGGGAGACTACCGCGACTCGTCGAGGCGCCGCTGAAACCGGAGCACGCGCCGCACGTATCTGTTATCAACGGATATCTGTAGACTACCGATATACGACCGACCCGACAGGAGCCACCCTTGCGCCGTCCCAGATCCGGCGACCGAAGGAGAGGCAGCCGGGCCTCGAGAGGCTCGGAGGAGCAGCCTGCGGCTCGTCCTGCAGCCCGACCCCGGCGAGCAATCAGCCGCTCGTCCACACACCCGGACCCGCCGGCCGCGGCGCAGCGGGTCGCCTGTCACCTGCCGCTGCGACCCGCCGACATGCAGATCCTGCTGATGCTCGGCAACGGCCCACTCCACGCCTACGGCCTGGCGAAGGAGGGATCCGCCGAGTGTGGAGTCGAGCTCGGCATCGGTTCCCTCTACCGGACCCTGAACCGCCTGCGCACCGCCGGGCTGATCGAGGAGGCGCCGGCAGAGAGCGGCGGGGGGCCGGGGCCTGCCCGGCGACCCTGGCGGATCACGGCGCTCGGGCGGGAGGTCGCGGCCGCCGAGGCGCGACGCCTCGAGACCGTCGTCGCCGCGGCCCGGGCGCGCCGCTTTCTGCCGGACGCCGACCGGTGAGACCCAGATCCGAGGCGGCAGTGAGCGAGGGGAGGCCGCTGCCGCTCGCGGCACGACTCGCTCTCGCCACTCTCCCTGCCCGCTTCCGGCGCGAGTTCGGCCCCGGGATCGAGGAGCTCGGCCGGCGGCGCCTCGCCACGGCTCGAGGTCGGGCGCGCCGAGCGGCGATCACCCTGGGACTGATCGCCGACCTGCTGCGCACTGCGGCGGCCGAGCGCCTGTCGAGCTCCTACCGGGCTGCGCCCCTCACGCCGTCACCGCGACGGCACGACCGACGAGGATCGCCGATGACCGATCTGCTCCGAGACCTCCGCTACGCGCTGCGTTCCGCCCTCCGGCGTCCCGGCTGGTCGGCTCTGGTCGTGCTCACGCTGGCGGTGGGGATCGGCGCCAGCACGGCGATCTTCACCGTGGTCGACGGCGTGCTGCTCGAGCCGCTCCCCTACGACGAGCCCGACGAGCTGCTCCGCGTCTACGGCCGCTTCGACCCCGAGAGCGGCTTCGACTTCCCGACCTTCGACCTCTCGGGTCCCGAGCTCGTCGACTACCGGCGGGACGCGCGCACGGTCGAGGACGTCGCCGCCTTCCGCATCGGCGGCGTCACCGTGACCGCCCCCGGAGTCGACCCCGAGCGCATCCAGGCGGGCGTCGTGACCAGCAACCTCTTGCGCCTGCTGCGGGTCGAGCCCATCCTCGGACGCGGCTTCTCCGAGGAGGAAGGGCGACCAGGGGGAGCCTCGGTCGCCCTCGTCTCCCACGGCCTGTGGCTCGAGCGCTATAGCGGCGAGGACGTGCTGGGCAGAACGATCGAAATCTCGGGTCGGGATCACGCCATCGTCGGTGTGCTGCCCCGTCACCTCGACTTTCCCGATCCGAAGGTCCGGCTCTGGCTGCCGCTGCAGATCGACGAGGCCAACCCGGGCAGCCGTCAGGGGCACGGCCTCTCCGCGGTGGCGCGCATCGCGCCCGGGTCCGATCTCGAAGCGGTCAGGAGCGAGCTCGAGGTGATGATGGCGAGCTGGAAGCAGCGCTTCCCCGAGATCCACACCGGCCACTACCTGATCGTCGTGCCGCTGCTCGAGGATCTGGTCGGCGCCGCCCGGCCGGCGCTCTCGATCCTGCTCGCCTGCTCGGTGCTCGTGCTCCTGATCGTCTGCGCCAACGTCGCGAGCCTGATGCTCGCGCGCAGCGAGGATCGCGGTCGCGACGTCGCCCTGCGCGCGGCGCTGGGCGCCGGTCGCAGTCGCCTGCTCCGCCACCTCGTCCTCGACGGCCTGGTGCTCGCGATCTGCGGCGGCGCGCTCGGCGTGCTGCTCTCGCAGATCGTGGTCGCCGCGCTGCTGCGCGCTCATGCCGGCAGCATTCCGAGAGCGCACCAGATCGGCGCGGATGCGAGCGTGCTCCTGTTCGCGGTCGCGGCGACGGTGGCGACGGCGCTCCTGTTCAGCCTCGCGCCCGCCTTCCAGCTCGGCGCGGCGCCGCAGCGCCGGCTGATCGAGAGCACGCGCGGGGGCACCGAATCCGTTCGCCGTGTCCTGCTGCGCCGAGTGCTCGTCGCCGCCGAGACCGCGCTGTGTTTCGTGCTGGTCCTGGGCGCCGGTCTCCTGGTGCGCAGTTTTCGCGAGCTGATGGCGGTCGACCCGGGGTTTCGCACCGAGGGGCTGCTGCTCGCCAACGTCTCGCTGGCGTCCGCCGAGTATCCAGAAGCTGAGCAGGTCACAGCGTTCGCGCGCCGGCTGGCCGAGCGCGCCGACGCACTGCCCGCGGCCGACTCGGCCTCGGTCTCCGGCTACACCCCCCTGTACTCGAGCTTCGGAGTCTGGGATTTCGAGCTCGAGGGCAAGTCCGAGCGGGTCGACAGCGACTGGGCCTACAACGCGCGCTTCGCGGCCGTCGACCACGGCTACCTCGAGACGCTCGGCGTCCCCCTGCTCGGAGGCCGATCGTTCACGGCGGCCGATCGTGCGGGCGCCGAGCCGGTGGCCATGGTCAACGCCGAGTTCGTCCGCCGTTTCCTGCCGCGCGACGAGCCCCTCGAAAAGCGCATCCGTGTCGCGACGCCGGACGACGCCAACCCCTGGGCGCGGATCGTGGGCGTCGTCGGCGACGAGCGCTCGCAGGGGCTCGACGAGGAGGCCCCTCCGGTCTACTACTTCGTCTTCGACCAGACCTCCCAGACCCTCCGCCAGCCGCTCCGCTACCTGACCGTCGCCATCCGTACCGGCCGCGACCCCTCGGCCCTGGTCGGTCCGCTGCGGGCCGGGCTGGCCGAGCTCGATCCCAGGCTTCCCCTGATCCAGCCGCAGACGATGAGCGAGACGATCGCCAACTCGACGGGACGGCAGCGCTTCACGACGGTTCTCCTCGAGCTCTTCGCGGTGGTCGCCCTGGCGCTCGGAGCCTCCGGGATCCACGGCGTGCTCGCCTGCTCGGTGGCGCGCCGCACGCGCGAGCTGGGGATCCGGAGCACTCTCGGAGCCCTCCCCCGGGAGCTGCTCGAGCTGGTCCTGGCACAGGGACTCGCTCCCGTGCTGGTCGGTCTCGCAGCCGGCGCCGTCGCCTCGATCTACCTGTCGCGCTACGTCTCGAGCCTGCTGTTCGGCGTCACCGCCACCGATCCCTGGACCTGGGCGGCGGTGGTCGGCCTGCTGCTGCTCGTCGCGCTCCTGGCCTGCGTGGCGCCGGCGCGACGAGCGATGCGGCTCGATCCGGTCGAGGCGCTACGGGACGGCTAGGTCGACTAGGCCAGCGGGAAGTTCTTGCCTGCCTGCGGCAGGCGGCGGTCATTGGCCTCGCGCAAGCGCGAGACCAAGGCTCACAAAACGGTCAAAGTTCGATCAAGCCGCTGCGCTCGCCCAGAGAAACGGCTGCGGCCTGGTCGACCCAGCCGCGCCCGCTTGCGGGCTTGCGGCGCACGAGTGATCGGCTAGCGGGCTCGTGGTATGACCGCGCTTCGATCTCGCCGCTCGTTGGGGAGTGGTGACCACCACGAGCCCGCTAGACCCGGCCCGGGCGCGCTCCGCTCACGCAGCCGCCGGACGACCACCCGGCCGCGGCCCGACGGAGGATCCTCGAAAGCCGCATCCTCGGCGTACAGGGCCCTGATCTCGGGATCGGTGAGCACCGGATACTCGCGGTGGAAGAGCGGCACGTCGACGATCACCTCCGGCGGAGCCTGGAGCAGGAGAGCGGCCTGGCGGCCCTCGGCGCGCGCCGCGCGGGACTGGGGCGACACCAGGCCGACCAGGTCGAGGATCGGACGGCGGGAGAAGTAGCCGAGGACCCCGATCTCCACCGCCGCGGCCCGGCCCTGGTCGCCCTCCCGGCCGCTCGCGGCGCGAAGGTGCTCGCCGACCTGTCGGTAGATCGCGTACCGGGGGTCGGGCGGCTCTCGCCAGGTCGAGCCCAGCCACGCGAGCGCCGGAGCCAGCACCGGCACGACCAGGAGGAGGGCGACGATCGGCGCCATCGTAGCGTCGGCGCGCTCACGTCGCGCGGCGACCGGCCTCGCCACCGCCCTGCCGAGCGCGGCGGCGCCGAAGGCGGCGAGGAGCACGAGCGTGGCGACGGTCGGCAGGTGATACCAGGGCGCGAAGGGAACGGCCGCCATCCGGTAGAACACCTCGAGCGCGAGCACCCAGCCGGCGATCGCCAGAGGAACCGGGTCGCGCCAGAGCCGACGCCGGATCAGCTCCGCGACCCCCGCCGCCGCCAGGCAGGCGAGCGCGATCGTCGAGGAGAGCGGCATGGTCCTGGTCAGCCAACGCCACTGGGCGAACGCATAGCTGGGCCCATCGGCAGCGAGCTCCGACTGCTTGGCCGCGAGGGTGGTGGGCAGCACCGAATCGAAGGCCAGCCAGAGCATGCCGAGCCAGGCGACGACCGGCAGCAAGGCGGCGGCGGCGTACGCGACGGGCAGGCGACGGCGATGCCCCCACAACGCGGCACCCAGCGCCCCGCCACCGAGCAGCGCGTCGAGGCGCATCGTGGCCGCCAGCGCGACCAGCAGCCCGGCGACGACGTCGTGCCTCCCGGAGCGCGCGACGAGCGCCGCCGCGCCGATCAGGGCGATCACGGGCAGCGCCTCGGCTCCCAGCAGCTCGACGTGCCAGCGCAGAGTCAGCGACAGCACGGCGGCGCACGTCGAGACGACTGCGGCCTCGGCCGCGAGGCGGCGCCCTCCGTCGCCCCGTGGCGCCGCCAGGACCGGCAGCAGACACACCGCCCCGATCGAGAACACCCCCACCACGGATCCCCACTGCGGGGCGCCCCAGCCGAGCGGACGGCCGAGCCAGGAGAGGGCGGCGAGCAGCACCGCGAACCCGGGCGCCGAGGTTCCCAGAACCCATTCGCCGGGGTTGTAGGTCAGGCCTTCCCCGGCCGCCATCCGTTCGGCGTAGCGATAGGTGATGAACGCGTCGTCGTAGGAGAAGCCCCAGAATCCGACCGCGATCACGGCGCCCAGCGCGACGACGAGGACGAGGGGAAGCCAGGCGGCCGGATGGATCGGTAGCAGCTGGTCGGGTCGCCGCATGGCAGGGTCACCGATCGATGCCGCAAAGAGCCCCGGCCCGCCCGAGCCGCGACTCGGGACCACGGCGCTCGGCGACCGGACGTCCAGCGCGCTCGTCTGCACCGCGACCGACTCCGGTGAGACCATCCTCCACCCTCGCACGCGGAGCGGTGAGCGCCGGCGTGACAGCCCGTCCTAGTGTCCTGTAACAGGACACCACGATGCCGGTTCGCGAGCTGCGGCGGAGAGCTGAGGATCGGGAGCGCATCTCGAGTCCCGGCGGCTGTTCGCCGCAGCGGCGGCCGATTATCTCAGCCACGTCCCTTCTCGGAGTCGAACGCCCCGACGCCGCCCGAGACGAAGTCGCCCCGCCATCCGGCGCGCACGGACATCGCCGCCCGCCCGGGCGCCCCATCTGGTAGTCTGATTTGCAGACGATTCAGCGAGACACGCCGCTCCCAGCCCGCCCCGGAGCCGCCGCGCATTCGGTCCGCCGGGGCACGCCGACACGGGCGACGTGCCCGCCGCTCCGAACGGAGGGGACCCCGATGGACGAACCACGCAAGGGCCTGTCGCGGCGCAACTTCATCAAGGGTGTGATCGCCAGCGGGGCGACCGCGACCGGCGCCGCCTACCTGTTCCGCCAGAGCGGCGCGCTCTCCGCGCAGGCCGCGCTGCCCGGCACCGTCGAGCGGCTGGTGACGCTCCAGGTCAACGGCAGGAACCGACCGGTCGAGGTGCTGCGCCAGGAGACCCTGGCCATGACACTCCGTTACAAGCTCGGGCTCACGGGCACCAAGCTGGGGTGCGACCGCGCCGAGTGCGGCGCCTGCACGGTGCTGATCGACGGACAGCCGCACTACGCGTGCTCGATCCTCACCCACATGGTGCGCGGGCGCGAGGTCACCACCGTCGAGGGCCTCGAGGCCGCGGACGGCACCCTCCACCCGGTGCAGCAGGCGGTGATCGACGAGGCCGGCTTCCAGTGTGCGTTCTGTGCTCCGGGCTTCATCATGTCGATGGTGGCTCTGGTGCGCGACAACCCCGGTTGTACCCGGGAGGAGGCGCGCCAGGCGCTCTCCGGCAACATGTGCCGCTGCGGCGACTACAACAAGATCCTAAACAGCGTGATGCGTGCCGCCGAATCCACGCAGAAGCGCGCCGCGCAGGAGGCGTAGAACGATGGCCAGGGCAAAGCTCACCGGCACCGACTACACCCCACCCGACCTGGTCGCCAAGGTCACCGGCCGGGCACGCTACGCCGAGGACTTCCGCGCCGACGGCATGGTCTTCATGAAGCTCCTGCTCTCGCCGATGCCCCATGCGCACGTTCGCCGCATCGACAAGAGCAGGGCGCTCGCGATGGACGGCGTGCTCGCCGTCGTCACCGCCGAGGACCTGCCCGAGAGCGATCCGCTCAACGAGCCGCTGCTCGCCTCCGAAGCGCTGTACGAGGGCCAGCCGATCGCGGCCGTGGTCGCCGTCGACGAGGCGACCGCCGCCGACGCGGTCGAACGGCTCCAGGTCGACCTCGAGCCGCTCCCCTTCGCGCTCGACCCGATCGAGAGCATCAAGCCCGGCGGCTCGAACGCGCGCACCGAGGGCAACACGATCGTGCGCAAGAGCACCGACGACGGCGTGCAGACGGTGGTCGAGAGGATCGAGTGGCCGAACCAGCTCTTCCGTGACGCCGGCGAGGACGTGCTGCCGCTGGGCGAGCACCAGGACGAGTGGACGATCGGCGGGGACGTCGAGGCCGCGCTCGCCGCCTCCGAGCTGGTCATCGACGAGACCGCCTACCACCAGTCGCTCACCCACCATCCGCTCGAGCCGCGCTCGGCGATGGCCTACTGGCAGAACGGCAAGTGCACGCTGCACTGCTCGACGCAGAGCTGCCAGCGGACGCACGGCGTCGCCGCAGCCGCGATCGGCATCGACCCGGCCGATCTGACCTTGATCTCCGAGTTCTGCGGCGGCGGCTTCGGCAGCAAGATCGTGGGCACGGTCAACATGGCACTGCCCGCGGTGCTCTCGAAGCAGGTGGGCCGTCCGGTCATGCACCGCGTCTCGCGCTACGAGGAGAACTACTTCGGCCGCGCCCGCCCCGGCATGTACATCCGCACCCGGATCGGCTTCTCCAAGGAGGGCAAGGTCAAGGCCCTCGACATCTTCGCGATCCAGGACAACGGACCCTACGGCAGACAGGGTGACCTGGGTTCGGTCGGCGGCGTCGCCTCGCTCGCCTACCAGCCGGACTCGATGCGCTTCCGCGCGGTCTCGATCCTCACCAACACCCCGCCGCGCGCTCCGCAGCGGGCGCCCGGAGGAGCGCCGATCAGCGCCATGCTCGAGCCGATCATGGACCGCGCCGCCAAGCAGCTCGGGCTCGACCGCATTGCGATCCGCAAGCTCAACGCTCCCCGCGAAGGCGCCAAGTTCGGCGGCGACCTCAGTCGCAACGTCACCACCGCCTACACCCACGAGGCGATGGACCAGCTCGCCGCGCTGGTCGACTGGGCCGACGCCGATCGCCGCGGCGGAACGCGCAGCGGCAGCAAAGCGATCGGCACCGGCTTCGCGCTGGCGCCCTACACTGCAGGCGCCAGCGGCTTCGACGGGCTGATGGTGATCCGGCCCGACGGCAAGCTCGAGATCCACTCGGGCGTCGGCAATCTCGGCACCCATTCGTTCTCGGACACCTCGCGGGTCGCCTGCGACGTGCTGGGGCTGCCGTGGGAGGAGGTCGAGATCGTCTGGGGCGACACCTCGAAGCACCTGCCGTGGACCACCGTGTCGGCGGGCAGCATGACCACCCATTCGATGAGCCGGGCGGCGCACGCCGCGGCGACCGACCTGATGCAGAAGCTCCAGGAGATCGCGGCCCGCGACCTCGGCGGCTCGCCGGAACAGTACGAGGTCGACGGCGGCCGCGTGTTCCGCCGCGGCAGCGCTTCGGGCGGCCTCACCTTCGCCCAGGCGGCGAAGCGGGCCATCGAGCTCGGCGGCAAGTACGACGGTCACGAGCTCAGCGAGAACCTGCACGCCGCGACCAAGGTCGCGGCGGCCGCGATGGCCGGTCAGGGCCTGCTCGGCGCGGCCAAAGACGAGTACCCGAGGAACGGCGACGTCTACACCTTCGTCGTCGGCTTCGCCGAGGTCGAGGTCGACCTCGAGACCGGGTTCCTCGACATCAAGCGCTACGCGGCCGTCACCGACTGCGGCACGGTGATGAATCCGCGCAGCCTGGGGGCGCAGCTGCACGGCGGCGGCATCCAGGGCTTCGGCCTGGCGGCCTCCCAGAAGTGGGTGTACGACCCCCGCTGGGGGATCCCGTTCGCCCACCGCTTCTACACCGCGCGGCCGCCCTCGATCCTCGACGTGCCGCTCGAGATGCAGTGGGGGGCGGTCGACAAACCCGACCCCAACAACCCGGTGGGCTCCAAGGGGGTCGGCGAGCCGCCGCTGTGCGCGGGCGCCGCGGCGCTCCTGTGCGCCATCCAGAACGCGGTCGGCGAGGTCGACCTGCGCCGGTTGCCGATCATGACCGACAACCTCCTCACCGCCATCGAAGGGCTCGACCCCGAGGTCCCGGTGCTGACCACGCACACCTGATCGGTCGAAGGAGACATGAACATGGCGATCATCCACGACATGATGCCGGCGTTCGAGCTCTACCAGCCGAGCGACCTCGACGGCGCCGTCCAGCTCCTCGACCGGCACGGCGACGACGCCTGGGCGCTCGCCGGCGGCCTCGACACGATGGACTGGTTCAAGGACCGGGTGAAGCGGCCCAAGGTCGTCGTCGACCTCAACGGGATCCCGGAGCTCAAGGGGGTCCGCGAGGGAGCCGACGGCGGGCTCGAGATCGGTGCTCTGACCTCGCTCACCGACGTCGTCTCGTCACCGCAGGTGCGTGAGAAGTTCCCGATGCTGGCGGAGGCGGCGGCGACCGTTGCCACCCCCCAGATCCGCAACCAGGGGACCCTCGGCGGCAACCTCTGCCAGGACACCCGCTGCTGGTACTACCGGGGCGGCTGGCCCTGCTACCGAGCGGGCGGCAACATCTGCTACGCCGACACGTCGAGCTCGATGAACCGCGAGCATTGCATCTTCGGCGCCAGCCGCTGCGTCGCGGTCAGCCCATCGGACACCGCTACCGCCCTCCTCGCGCTCGACGCCAGCATGGTGATCGCGGGTCCGCGCGGCGAGCGCGTCGTCCCGGCCGAGGAGTTCTTCCTCGGTCCCGGCATCGACATCACTCGCATGACCGTGCTCCAGCCCAACGAGGTGCTCGTCGCGGTGCGCATCCCGGCCACCTTCGCGGGCGCGCGCACCTACTTCGAGAAGGCGCGCGACCGCCAGTCCTGGGACTTCGCGCTGGCCAGCGTCGCCTCGGCGTTCCGCATGAACGGCGACACGATCGCGGAGGCCCGCATCGCGCTCGGCGCGGTGGCGCCGACGCCGCTGCGCGCCAAGAAGGCCGAGGCCGCGCTGCGCGGCCAGCGGATCAGCTCTCAGGTCGCCGACGCTGCCGGCAACGCCGCGGTCGAGGGCGCGCGCCCGCTGCGCCACAACGGCTACAAGGTGCCCCTGATGCGCAACCTGGTGAGACGCGCGGTGCGCGGCGGCCCGCTCGCGGGCGAGGGCCAGGACGCGGCGGCGGGAGGCTGAGATGGAGCTGTTCCAGAGGGCGAGCAACCCCTGGGGGCAGGAGATCCTGACCCACATCGATTGGAGCCTGTTCTGGTGGGCGCTGGGCGTCGGCGTCGTCTTCGCGGCGATCCACCTCTTCCTGCGCCGGCGGCTGCGCGCCTCCGAGCCCGCCGTCGTCGCCGGCGATCATGGCGGAACCGTGGTCCGGCACACCGGCGCGGCGCGCATGTTCCACTGGGTCATGGCGCTCTCCATGCTGGTCCTGCTGGTCACGGGGTTCCTGCCCCAGGTCGGCGTCCAGTTCCCGTGGCTCACCCTGCACTGGGTCTTCGGATTCCTGCTGATCGCCTCGATCCTCTTCCACATCGTCCACGCCACCTTCTTCCAGAGCCTGCGCAACATCTGGATCAGCTTCGGCGACCTGCGCGAGTGGCTCCAAGAGGTGCGGCACTCGATGGGCAGGGGGCCGGGCCCAGCGCGCAAGCCCGGCAAGTACCCGGTCGACCACAAGCTCTACCACCACGCCGTCACGCTGTCGGGTTTCGTCGCGATGATCACGGGCGTCCTGATGATGTTCAGGATCGACAGCCCGATCTGGCCGCGCGACCCGTACCGCTTCAGCGACTCCACGTGGGGCGTGATCTACGTGCTCCACGGGCTCGGCGGAGTGGTGCTGGTGACCCTCACCTTCGCCCACATCTACTTCGCCATCCTCCCCGAGAAGCGCTGGATCACCTGGTCCATGATCCACGGCAAGATCCCGCGCAAGAACTACTTGGCCTACCACGATCCCGAGCGGTGGCCGAGCGAGGAGGGGCCCAAGGAGGAGGCGCCGGCGGCCGCCGCCCAGCCGGCGAAGGCGCAGGGCGGTTAGACGCCTCTCCGGCGAAGGGTTCGATGGCCGAGGACGAGCAACGCGACGAGCTCGCGCGCCAGCAACGCGATGCGGTCGCGCACCGGCAACGCAATGCGCTCGCGCACTCGATCGACGTGCTCGAGGAGAGCTACGAGCTGTTCCTCGCCTACGCTGCCCAGGGTTCTCCCGGCACCGGCGCCGGCACCGGAGACGGCCGGGCGCGGGCGGCGCTCGAGCGCTCGTGCGACGCGCTCGAAGGCCTCGCCGGGGGCTTCGCCCACCACCTCGAGCAGTGCGGTCTGGCGGAACGACACCGAGACTTCCTCGCCGTCCTCGAGCGCGACGCAGCGGCGGCGCGAGCGGTGATCGAGCTGGTGCGCGCACAGAGCCGGATCAGCTCTCAGCTCATCGACAACCTCAACGCCTCCCTCCACCTGCGCACGCTGCTCACCGACCTGTTCCTGATCGACCAGATCCTGCAGCTCACCGAGGCGGCGCGGGAGTCGGAGGGCGCAGTCGAGCGCTCCTGAGCGACGCCGGTCGATCGGGCGACACCTCAATCGCGCAAGGCGAGCGCGACCAGCGCCTGGGGCTCCCCCGGCTCCGACACCGCCACCACGACGTGCGACCTCTACCACGCCGCGATGATCCTCCAGCACGGCGACAGCGCCGAGGACGTGCTGCTGGCGCACATCCTGGCGACCGCGGCGGGCTTCCAGGGGCACGAGAACGGGCGCTGGCTGAGCGCCGCCGCGCTCGACCGCTACCTCCACCGCACCGACCAGCCGCAGCGCTTTGGCACCCAGTACGTCAAGGACAGCGTCGACGAGCCGTGGAGCCAGGGCGCGTACGAGCGCTGGCTGCCCGACTCGCTGCGGGAGCTCTACGGCGTGGAGCCCCTCGCCGAGCAGAAGCAGCGGGTCGAGGAGATGAACAGCGGGGGCCGGTAGCGTGCAGGCGACGATGTCGATCGGTTAGCCTGGACGATTCAGTGCGCCACGAAGAGTCCAGGTTAGGATGACGCGGTGTCGATCGCCGGACCCCGCCACCACTACACCTTCGCCGAGTACCTCGATCTCGAGGAGGTCGCGCGCGTCCGCCACGAGTTCTACGACGGCGAGATCTACGCGATGGCGGGCGGCACGCCGGAGCACGCTGCGATGGCGGCCACGATCACCGCGGCGCTCGCCGGTCAGCTCACCTCGACTCGGTGCCGCGTCTACAGCTCGGATCTGCGGGTACGCGTCCTCGCCACGGGTCTCGCCACCTACCCCGACGTCACGGTGATCTGCGGACCATCCGAGCGGGATCCGGAGAGCGCCACGCACGTGACGAACCCGGCGGTCGTCGTCGAGGTGCTGAGCAGAGGCACCGCCGACTACGACCGCGGAGAGAAGCTCGAGCACTACCGGCGGATCGCGTCGCTCGAGGCCATCGTGTTGGTCGATCACGGCGCTCCGCGAATCGACCTGTGGACGCGGGAGGGGAGCGCGTGGCGCACGAGGACCTTCGGCGAGGGCGAGCAGCTGGCGCTCGACACGATCGGCTGCACGCTCGCAGTCGACGAGGTGTGGGCTGCGGCGCGGGAGGCTTGAGGTCGAGCCGCCGGTCGTCCGCGCCGTCGACTCCTGACCGTCGACCTGGAGTGGAGGGCTCGCGTCGTTGAACGAGCGACCGGATACCGGCATGGCGAGCAGGTTCCCGCCGGCTCACGGCGGGTCGGCGAATCGCTCGAGCCCGACCGCCGCCGACCAGCGCGGAGTGGACGCTGGGGAGGCCGGCTTCGTTGGACAGGGCTCCACGAACGCCTGCCCCGGCTCCGGCTGCCAACCGAGGAGAGCGCCCCGAGATCGCCTCGCAGCCAGGATCGCGCCGCTCGCGGCGCTGCTCGTGACGGCAGCCTGCTACCTGCCCTTCCTGGGCAAGGGATTCGTCAGCGAGGACTGGCTGCTGATCCGGCTCCACCGCGAATCGCCCCCCTGGGAGGATCTCGTGTCGACCGTCACGGGGCCGTGGCTGGGGATGCACGTGTTCCAGTTCTACCGGCCGGTCGCGGCGCTCCTGTTCGGTGCGGAGGCGAGCCTGTTCGGAGCCTGGAGCCCGGGCTACAACGCCGTTCACGTGATCGCTCACCTGCTCACGACCGCGTTCGCGATGTCGCTGATCTGGCGACTGCTGAGGGGATCCCCGTCGGCGGACGCTGCCGGGCGATCGAGCCGGAGCGCCGCGCTGGCCACGACCGGGATCGCGGGTCTGTTCTTCGGGCTCTACCCCCTGGCCCCGAACGCGGTGCTCTTTGCCGCCAGCTTCGCCACCCTCTTCGGCGCGCTCGCCACGCTCGGCTCCGCCGTGCTCTACGTCCGGTGGCGTCAGGTGGCAGGGACCGGACCGGCGCGCTGGGCCGGGCGCCCGAGGCTCCTGGTCGGCTCGATCGTGCTCTACGCCGTCGCACTCGGGTGCTACGAGAGCTCGTTCGCCCTCCCCGCCTGGCTCGCCCTCTACGAGCTGCCTCGGCTCGGCTCTCGAGCCGGCAGACGTTCGGCGATCGTGGCCCTCCTGCCGTTCGCCACCCTCGCGGGGGCGTACCTCGCCTTGCGCAACTCCATCTTCGACGAGGTGCTCGGCGGCTATCCGGACATCGCCGCCCAGTTCCGGCGTGCGGACTTCACGATCGTCGCGTCGGCTCTCCGGAGCCTGGCTCGGGTCGCCTCCCCCTGGTTCGGCGCGGCCGGGGGCAGGGCCTGGGAGGGCGTCGCGGCCGTCGTTGTGATCGCCGCGCTGGCTCTCTGGCTGGCGACCGCAGCGCGAGCGCATCGCCTCCGGCTGCTGGGGCTGTTCGGCCTCGGACTCTGGTGGGCGTTGTTGTTCCAGGCGCCGTTCTCGTTTCGCCGGGTGAGCCCCGCCGAGGGACGCTTCTGGTACCTGGCCGCCGCCGGAGCCGCGATGTCGCTGGCGGCTCTCATGCTGCGCGTGACACTGGCGAGGAGAGGCCGCGCCGTTCAGCTCACCCTGGTCGTCGTCTGCCTGGTCCTGCTGCTCGGACGCAACGCCGTCCTCCTCCGGCAGCATCTGAATTGGATGGATCGCGCAGCCGACACCGCGGCACGGATCGCCGACGCGATCTTCACGGTCGCGTCGGAACGCGGCGATCCCGTGTTCATCGCCGGGTACCCGCTCTACGTGCAGTCGTCGGCCGGGCTCAACCTGGCCCAGATCTACCACTACGGCCTGCGCTCGTCGGTCGGTCCTCCGTTCCGCGCCGAGGCCGTCGACGCCTACCCGCTGCCGGCCGCCGGGCGGGCCGACCCGCGCCGGCTGACTCTCGCGCAACCCGTCTACCGCTGGCTCGCTGGCGAGGGGCGCCTCGAGCGCTGGAGTGCCGATCCGTCGAGACTGCCGGACCTGCTGGAGCTCGAGGGACCGCCCGATGGCGCCGCGATCCTCCCCGAGGATCCCTCGGCGCTCACCGTCCACGTCGCGGCGCCGGCCGGCGCCCGAGCGAGGGTGGTGGTGGTGGCGACCGGGAACGCGTCGGTGGAGCCCATCCGCGTCGGCGACCAGAGATCGGTCGAGCTCCCAGGCGAGTTCCTGCGCTTCTGGGAGCGCCTCTCGCCTGGACCCCAGTACTGGTGGATCGAAGTCCTCGCCGCCGACGGCACGGTTCGCGCGCAGAGCGCTCCCCGCCGGCTCGAGGTCCTGCCGCCGGCGGCGTAGACGCCGCCTCAGCCGGCCTCGTCGTCGGCGGCTTGCTCCCGGCGAGCCTCGTCCCCGGCGCGCTCGAGCAGTCCGCAGCGCAGAACCGTCCGCCCCAGGTAGATCTCGTCGCCGTCCTTGAGCCGCACTCCGCGCCGGTCGCGGCTCGAGACGTCGATCGGCCGCCCGTCTCTGAAGATCCTCGTGCCGTAGGCGCTGCGCTCGTCGGAGAGCCAGTAGCCGCGGGGGCTCTCGCGATACAGGATGCGGGCGTGCTCGCGCGAGACCGTCTGGTTGTCCTCGCCCTCGTCGAGAAAGGCGACGTGGTTGCGACGCTTGATCCGCCCATGCCGGTCGAGCACGTCGCGCAGCCGGCCGATCAGGACGCGGTCCTGGTCCAACCGGTAGACGTCCTCCTCGGCGGCGCCGCGCTGGATCTCGAGCACCAGCGTCGGACGGGTCGAGGGCGCCGGCGCCCGCTCGGCGGCGCCGGGGTCGGCGCGCTCGAGACGGATCGCATGGTACGGGCCCTCCGGCTGCGCCGGCTCGTCGAGCACGCCGACCACCACGTCGAGGTGCGTCGGCACGCAGCGCGACTCGGCGAGTCGAGCCTCGATGCGCTCCCGCAGCTCCTCTCCCCACCCCGCGTCGAGCGCCGCGGCACCGATCGCGCGCTCCTCGTCGCTGGTGAAGCGCAGGTCGACCTCGATGCGGTGGTAGGGAAAGACGCGCCGCCCCGAACCGATCTCGGCGACGTGCGCGCACACGTCGTCGACGATCGAGCGCTGGATCTCGAGCAGCGAGCTCCCCTTGCGCCACGGACCGATGACGCGGTCCTTGAGCTCTTTGAGGCCGCCCACCAGCTTCTTGGCTCGCTCCTCCATCGATGCTTCCCCCGAGCTCGGACTCATCTCGGCCCTCCTCCGACTCCCGAAGCCCCGATCCCCGAGAGTGGAGCGGACCTCACTGGAGAAGCCCCAGCGCCGACGCCTCGCGCACGACGTCGCGTGCGATGCGCGCCGCCGTGCGGCCGCCGTAGCCCCCATTCTCCACGATCACGGCGAAAGCGATCTTGCGCCCACTCGAGCCATAGGGGGCGAAGCCCACGAACCAGGAGTGCGACGGCTGGCCGGCGACCTCGGCGGTGCCCGTCTTGCCCGCGATCGCTGGAGTCGCGTCGCGCAGCACGGCAGCTCCCGAGCCGACCGTGGCCACCTGTCGCATCGCGCGTGCCAACAGCTCGGCCTGCCCCTCGGACAGAAGGCGCACCGGCGGCTCGCCATCGTCTCCGGCAATCACGTCATCGGCAATCACGTCGTCGGCGATCACATCGTCGGCGGCCACCCAGCGGCCGCGCGGCATCACCCCGCCGTTGGCGACCGTCGCCGCCACGCGCGCCATCTCGAACGGCGTCGCCACCACCTGTCCCTGACCGTACGCCGCCTGGGCAAGCGAGTCGGCGAGCGCCTCGACGGTGTTCGGCTTCGCCGTGTCGATGCCGAGCAGAGCGGCGGTCTCGAGGAGGCGCTCCGCCCCCACCCCGTACACCGCGAGCTGCGCGAAGTAGGCATTGCACGAGACCACGATGCCGCGCTCCAGCGACAGCTCGCCGTGGGGCTCGGTGTGCGTGGGATCGTCGCGCACCGGACGCCCCCAGCCGCGCACCGACTGGCCGACGCGCCCTCCGTCGAGCCGGCTGCACCGGTAGGTCTCCTCCGCCAGCTCGGAGTCCTTGCGCAGCGCCGCCATCGAGGTGACCAGCTTGAAGGTCGAGCCCGGCGGGTAGAGCCCGTAGCGGGCCCGGTCGAGCGCCCAGGGCTCCCCCCCCTCGGCGGCCGGCGCCTCAGAGACGCCGCGCCAGGGGTAGCTGAGGCTCGCCAGCAGGTCGCCGCTCGCGGCGTCGAGGACCACGACGGCGGCGCGTTCCGCCCCCGCCTCGCGGAGCCGATCCGACAGATGCGCCGCGGCGCGCTGCTGCAGGCGGGCGTCGATCGTCATGCGCACGGTGCGGTCGCGCTCTAGCAGCCGGCGCGTTGCGCGCCCCCGGCCGCGCACCAGCGGAACCAGCTCGCTCAGATCGCGGGCGCCGGTCGCGAGCGCCGGATCGGCGGCCACGTCGTCGAAACCCTGGAGCGTCCGCCCCTCGTCCCGCTCGATGAACGAGGTGTTGCTCGCCGCGAAACCCCGACGGGAATTGAGGTCGCCGAGCAGGTGGTCGGTGCGCCCGCCGAGCGGGTAGATCCGGTCCTGCGCGCGCGCCGGGTCCCGCTGGCGCAGCGCCAGATCGCCCACGTCGATGCCCATTTCGAGCAAGACCTCGCGGTAGGGCTCGAGCGCTGCCGGATCGCTGGTCGCCAGCGGAATGCCGTTGCGGTCGACGACGTCGCCGCGCGGGACCATCGCCGCCGCGCGCAGCAGGCGCGGGTTATAACGGAGCCGCCGCTCGCCGTCGGCGTGGACCGTCAGCGTGCCGTGGACCATCGTCTCGTCCGCGCGCAGCACCTGGACCACCGCGATCTTTCCGATCAAGGCGAGCAGCAGAGCGACGAGCACGCCGGAGGCGACCGCGATCGCGGGCCGGAAACGGGCGACCGCGGGAGCCGAACCCGAGCCCGGGCCGACCGGGGCGGCGGCGGGATTCGCGACGGCGGGATTCGCGGCGGCAGGGCGGCTCGAGATGGCGAGCACCGCACCGGCGAGCAGGAGGTTGATCACCATCGCCGACTTCCCGTAGGAGAGGAAGGGCGTGACCACCCCCGAGAGCGGCAGCAGGCCGGTGACGCCGCCGGCGATCAACACCACCTGAAAGGCGAACAGGAGCGCGATGCCGAACCCCAGGAAGAGCTCGTAGACGTTGGCGGCGCGCCGGGCGGCGCGCAGGAAGCGGTGGAGCAGCACCGCGTAGAGACCGGCGACCGCGAGCAGCCCCAGGAAGCCGAGCTGCTCGCCGAGCGCGATCAGCACCAGGTCGGTGTGGACCTCGGGAACGGCCTCCGGCAGGCCCCGCCCGGGGCCGGCGCCGAACAGCCCGCCGCTCGAGAGCGCCCACAGCGCGTGCGCGAGGTGGTCGCCGCCCGCGAAGCGGTTGTCCCAGGGGGAGAGCCACATGTCGATGCGCCCGGTCACGGTCCTCGGGATTCCGAGCTGATAGCCGATCCAGAACCCGGCCACCAGCAGCGCGAGCCCGCCGAGGGCGAGCCCGACGCGCCCTCTCGCCGTCGCGTACATCGCCAGGAACACGACTCCGAGCACGAGCGCCGGCCCCAGGTCGCGTTGGAGGAAGAAGAAGCCCAGCATCAGCGCCATCGCCACCAGCGGCGGCAGCAGGTACTCGAGCTTCGGCACGTCGACGAAGCGGCGCAACCGCTCGAACTGCGGCCGCTTCTCCTTGACCTCGCGCAGGAACTCCCAGCGGTCGGCGAAGTAGCTGGCGAAGAAGAGCACCAGCAGGAGCTTGATCACGGGCACCGGCTGGGCGCCGAAGAGGTTGACCTTGGCGTCGCTGGTCCCCGGACCGGTGCCGAGCAGGATCAACGCGCTCGACAGCGCGACCGCAGCGAGCAGCGCAGTGAAGCCGACGCGCCGCAGCGGCAGCCGGCCGAGGTCGACGGTGCTCACCAGGGCCAGGAGCACCAGCCCGCCGAGCACCCCCTGGACGAACGGGCCGAGCAACAGCAGATCGCGCAGCGGATCGCGCACTCCCACCATCGCCAGCGCGCCGAGACCGCACAGCAGCGCGAGCCCCGGCAGGACGAGCTGGTCGCCGCCGAAGCCCCGCATGCGCCACAGCAGGTGGACGGCCGCAAAGCCGGCGGCGAGCGCGAGCAGCCACCCGCGCGCCGCGCTCCGGAAGCCGTCCGGCGAGCGGACGATCAACGAGGGCTTGAGCTCGCGCAGCTCGCCCGCAGCGAGCAGGGGCGCGGTGACCTCCGCCCCGTCGCCTTCGCCGGAGCCCGCCTCTGCGGCTGCGTGCAGGCGAGCGCGCAGCACCGGCGCCGAGGTCTCTCCGAGCTGCGCAGCGCTGACCCGCAGAGCTGCGAGCGCGCCGACGTTGGGGAGCTCGGAGGCGGCTGCACGCTCGAGGATCCGCTCCGCCACCCACCGGCGCTCCGCGGTGTCGGTGAAGCCGGTGAGCCGGTCGGCGAGGCGGGCGGCGGCGGCGGTGCCGTCTTCGCGGGCGCTCGACAGGTCGACGATCCGCCCCTGCTCGATCGCCGTCTCGACCTCGGCGAACGGCTCGGCGACCGCCCGCAGCACCGCCCAGGCGCCGAGCGCCAGCACCACCAGCGCACCGGCCAGGAACCGGGCCTCGCGCGCGCGGCGCTCGCGCACGTCGACCCGGCGCCGGGTGTGCCTGGCCGCCTCCACGGCCGCAGGCTGCAGCGGCGAGACTCTGGCCCGGCGCCGCGTCACTACCATCGCCGCAGCTCCCGGAGTCGTTCGCGGATCTCCTGGAGGCGGCGCACCGCCTCGCCGCGGTTCTCGCGGGCGTTGCCGAAGGACAGGATCTGGTCGTAGCCGTTGACGGCGGTCTCGAGGTGGGTGCGCGCGTCGTAGAGGAGCTGCTCCTCGGCCCGCTCGCCGGTGACCTCGGCGGCCTCCGCCTGGAGCTGCGAGCCGAAGCGCAGGTTGGCGTCGGCGAGCTGTGCCAGCTCGCGCCGCCCCCACGGCATGTCGCGCGCCCGCGCGCCCCCCAGCGCCTCGAGCAGTCGCTCGAGGTCGAACCGCTCGTAGGCGTAGATCCGGGCGAGGCCGAGGAAGGGATCCGGCCAGGCCGGGTCGAGCGCCGCCGCCTGCTCGAAGGCGAACTCCGCATCGTTCCAGCGCCGTCCCGCCTCCTCGCGATCACGGTCGCGCAGCGACTTCGCCTCGATGCGGTCGACGTGCCCCTGGGTGTAGTAGAGCCGGGCTCGCGTGCGGTCGTCGCGCAGACCGAGGTCCATGGCGGCGCCGAGCGCGCGGTTCGCGTCCTCCCAGTCGGTCAGGCGCGGCGCCGAGGTGTCCTCGCGGAAGGCGTAGATCACGCGCTCGGAAGACTCCGAGAGCGCCTCGCGAAGCGCCCGGCGCGAGGAGCCCAGGCCGAGGTCGAAAGGGATCAGCGCCGCGGCGGCCCGGTACTTCTGGTACGCGCCCCAGACGTCGGGATTGGCGTCGGCCGCGAGATCGGAGGCGACCTCGCGTCCGGAGCCGAGCGAGCAGGTCTCGAGCAGGACGAGGGTTGCCGCCGCCATCGTCAGGCGGCGACGGTGACGTTTGGCGAGCCCGCGCGCCCAGGTCCGCGCACGCCCGCGCAGTGAGCGATCGACGGCCGGCAGCGGCGGCGGGATGGTGCGCCGGGTCGGGGCAGGCGAATCGGCAGCGAACGCCGGCGGAGCCGGCGGCGAAGAATCGTGCCGTGGGCGAGCCGAGGCGGACGCCGGTGGAGGCGCCAGCGTCCGGCGAGTGGCGTCGCTGGCCGGGGCGAGCGTGCGATGGGTCTCCGGGGTCGCCGCCCAGCGCGACCGGGCGGCGGGCGGAGCGGGCGGTGGAGCGACCGTCCTGCGAGTCGCCAGCGGGTCGCCGGCGGCGAGCCTGCCGACTCGCGCGGTGGGACGCTCCGACTCGGGCAACTCGGCCCCGGGAGAAAGAGCGTCCGCAGTCGAAGCCGGGACCGCCTCGCCGGTCGCCCCGACCGCGCCTGCCATCGTCTCCTCGGCGAGATCCCCGGGTGCCTCGGCGTCCTCGGCGTCCTTGGTGTCTTCGGTGTCTTCGGTGTCTTCGGTGTCCTCGGTGCGCTCCGCTGCGAGCTCCGCGGCCGCCTCGTCGAGCGCCGCCGACAGCTCGTCGGCCGAGGCGTAGCGCCACTCGCTCTCGTAGGCGAGGCAGGTCTCGACGATGCCGCGCAGGGGCGCCGGACAGTCGGCGGGGAGCGGCAAGGGAGGATGGCGGAGGATCGCCCGCTCGAGCTCCTCGGGGGTCTCGCCGGCATAGGGGGACTGGCCGCTCACCATCCGATAGAGGACGATGCCGACCGCCCACAGGTCGGACGCCTCGTTGACCAGCCCCGAGCGCAGACGCTCCGGAGGCGTGTAGGGGTAGGTGCCGAAGACGTTGCGCGTCGCCTTGCGGGTCAGGGAAAGGTGTTTGGCAACGCCGAAGTCGAGGAGGCGAACCCGATCCCCCGGCTCGACCCGGATGTTCTCGGGCTTGAGGTCGCCGTGGATGATCCGGGTCACCGTCTTGCCGTCGATCTCGGTCGAGAAGCCGTGGAGCACCTCGAGCACCTCGCAGAGCTGGCGAGCGATCGACACCGCCCGCCGCGGCCCCAGCCGGCCGCCGAGATCGTGGAGTAGGTGCGCGAGATCCTGCCCGACCACGTGCTCCATGGCCACGTAGAAGCAGCCCTCGAGGTCTCCGTACTCGTGGACCGCCGCGACCTGCGGCGCCTCGAGGCTGACCCGCCGCTGCAGCTCGGCGCCGTGGCGCTCCGCCTCGAGCGCGTCGGGGTCGGTCCCCTGGAGACGGACCAGCTTGAGGGCGACCTCGCGCTCGTGCTCGGGGTCCCACGCCAGGTGCACGTCGCCGGTGGCGCCGCGCCCCAGAAAATCCCTCAGCTCGAAGCGGCCGACCCTTCGCTGAGGCCACGCCTCGACGGTCACGACTCCCCCCCGCTCCGCTCGGGAACGCTCGCCGCCGCATCCGGCGCGACCGGTGCGGTCGCCACGGTTCGCTCCGGCGCGTCGGGATCGAAGGCGTTCTGGGCCTCGATCGCCTCCGCCAGCACCGGGCCCGGCACCCGAACCGCGACGCCGGCGTTGTCGTGGAACTGGTTGCCGACGACGATCGGCAGCGCCTGGTCGCGGACCTCGAGCGCCGAGGCCCCGGCGGCTCCGGGCGTGCCGTTCGCGCGGACCAGGTTGTGGACGATCTTGGGAGCGGCCGCGCCCTCGACCAGCAGTGCGCGCCCCGGGTTGCCGTGGAGGTGGCTGTAGTGCAGGGACGAGCGGTCGCCGCCGCCGAAGCGGATCGCGGCCACCGCCGCCCCCTCGATCTCGACGTTCTCCACCTCGACGCTCGAATCCAGCAGCAGGACGCCGACATCGAGCGAGCCGCCGTCGGTCCCCGAGATGCGAAAGCCTTCCAGCCGGGCGCCCGAGACTCCCACCGCGCGCACCGCCACCATCTCGTCGAGGGTCGCCTCGCGCGTCGGCCGCAGGATCGCGGTTCCCGGCACCCTGCTGCGCAACGTCACGCCGTCCTGCAGCTCGAGGCGCTCGTCGTACGCGCCCGGGCCGACTTCGACGACGTGCCCCCAGCGCGCGGCCTCGAGCGCGGCCGCGATGGTCGTGAACCCCGACTCCGGCCCGACCTCGAGGATCCGCGCCTCGCGCGGGAGGACGCTGCGCCAGCGCGCCAAGTCGTCACGGCGCCAGACTGCGAGCGCCGCCAGCGCGACGATCAGCACGCCGGCCGCCGCGAGCACGACCCTCGAGCCGCCGAAGCGTCTGCCGCTCGCGCTGCGCGCGCGCCCCGAGCCGAAGGGCGAGGGGCGAGTCGGCGGCACCGCGACCGGCCCCGGCTCCGGCGGTGCGCTCGCCTGGGACGGCGGGCTGGCGACCGCCGCAGCACGCAGCCGGCGCTCGGCTCCCTCGCGCTGGGGGTCCGGCGCCGCGGAAGGGGTGGTCGAGACCGGGCGCAGCCTGCGCGTCGTCTCATCAGACGCCGCCCGCCGCGTTCGCGCCACCGCCAGCTCTCCGCCGAACCGCTCGCCCTCGACGACCACCACCGACACGTTGTCCTTGCCGCCGGCCTGGTTGGCCAGCGTCACCAGCTCCTCGGCGGCTTCACGCGGCCTGCCCGCCAGCTCGCTCACCACGCGCAGGACGTCGGCGGATCGCACCTGGTCGCTCAACCCGTCGCTGCAAAGGACGAGCGCATCGTCTTCGCCGAACGGGATCTCGAAGACGTCGACGAAGCCAGGATCGTCCGGACGGTGCCAGGCGGTGCCGACGTCGCGGTAGATCTCGTTGCGCCGCGGATGGTTCATGGCCTCGAGCTCGGAGATCTCGCCCTCGTCCTCCATCTCGCCGACCGGGCTGTGGTCACGCGTGCACTTCTCGATCCGGCCCTCGGCGATCCGGTAGAGGCGGGTGTCGCCGACGTGGCCGACGACGACCCGATCGCCGTCGATCACGGCGACCGTCAGCACGCACGCCATGCCTTCGAGCCGAGTGTCCTCGGCGGCGAGCTCGTAGACGCGGTTGTTGGCCAGCGCTACCGCCTCACGAACCTGCTGCTCGACCGTCCCCTCCTGGCGTCGCCCCAGCCGCTTCTCGAGCACTCCCGCCGCCTCGCGGGCCCCGGTCTCGCCGGCGACCGCGCCGCCCACCCCATCGATCACGGCGTAGACCCCGAGCTCGGGATCGCACAGCAGTCGATCCTCGTTGTGGCTGCGCAGCCTGCCGGTGTCGGTGCGTGCCGCGGCTCCGAGCTGCCTCGAATCGGGCCGCCGCGCCACGCTCACCGCTCCTCCGTCCAGTCGATCCACACCAGCCGGCCGACCAGGACCAGGAACCCCAGCAGGAACAGCGTCGAGATCATCCCGCCTCCTGGCGGAAGGTCAGGGTGACCGCGCCCGCCAGCTCGATCCCCGAGCCGTCGCGCAGCTCCAGCTCTCCCGCCCTGGGCACGGCGCGCCCGTCGACCTTGGTCCCGAACTGACTCAGATCCTGGACGAAGTAACGCCCCGACGTGCTCTCGCAGCGGATGCGCGCATGCTTGCGCGAGACGTCCGGGACGGTGTCGAGCCTGAGGTCGACCCAGACGTCGACTGCGCCCCTGCCGACGAACGTCTCGTCCTTGTCGAGATCGAAGCGCTTCACCGCACCGCCGTCCACCTTGTACTCGAGGAAAGCGTGGCCAGGCGCCGCCGGCGGCACCGGTGCGGTCGGCGCCTCGTGGGCGGCGTACCCGCGAGCGGAGCCCGCGGCGCTCGCGGACGGCTGGGCGTCTAGAGCCTGGCGCACCCGCGAGCTCTCGCTGCGACCCAGACGGCGGGTGGTCGACACCGAGATGCGCTGGGTCGGATGACCGGCGGCGTAGCCGGCCTCTTCCTCGACCGCGAGCTCCGAGACGACCTCGATCTCGCCGGGCTCCAGCGACTCGTTGGGATCCTCCTGGAAACGGATGTGCCACTCGCCGGAGGCCGGCACGTGGCGCATCGGCGGCGTCGCGGCCTCCTCCGCCGGGATCCGCTCGGCGAGCTGGCGCGGCAACTTCCCCCTCACCCTCTGCGCCACCGGCGCCGCCTTGCGATTGAGGCTCTCGAGCTCGCGATCGAGGTAGGTCTTCGCCTCCGCCTCGATCTCGCGGAAGATCGTGCGCAGCCGGTCGTAGTCGTCGGCGTGAAGATAGACCTGGTAGAGGCTCGGCGCGAGGGTCTTGGTGAGCAGCGGCTCGAGCCCGTCACGCATGTTGTCGCCGATGGCGAAGATGATCTCGCGGGCGAGGTTGGGGCGCTGCACGCTCATCGAGGGTTCGGATCGTTGCCGGGCTGCGGAGCGCAGGAAGGGCGCGCGGCCGAGGCCACTTCCATAGTACGCGCTCCCTCCGCGCGACGTTTCGCTGAAAGCTGCTGCGGTCTCGCGCGGGCGAGGAGAGCCAGCCGCCGAGAGCCAAGGGCTCTCGTGAGGCCGAGCTGCCGCTCATCGGCACTCTCGGAGATCGGACCCGTCGTGCTGGCTCAGTCTTGCGCTGGTGCGTTCCCCACCCGCTCGACGAGCACCCGGACCGTCACCCGCCGGTTGCGAGAGAAGGACCCGGGATGGCTGTCGTCCGCGATCGGAAGCTGCTCACCGAAGGCGACCGTCACCAGCCGATCCTCGGGTACGCCCCCGACCAGGCGAAGATGATCGCGCACGGCGCGCGCGCGACGCTCGGCCAGTCGCTGGTTCAGAGGCTCGGATCCCGTCGAGTCGGTATGCCCTCGGATCTCGAGGACGTAATCCAGATCGCCCAGGCGGAGCCTCTCGACGAGCCGGTCGAGCGTCGAGCGCACCGAGGATTCGAGGCGGGCGCTCCCCGTCTCGAAGAGCAGGTCGTCGATGACGTACACCGGCTCGTGCGAGCGCCCCAGCTCCCGGCTGGTCTCCGATTGGGATTCGGCCACCTCCTGCAGATCCTGCTCCGGGCTGTGCTCCGGCAGCGGCGCATCGGGGGGTGAAGCTCCTCTCTCCACGCTGCCGAGCTCCTCGAAGGTCGGCGACTCGAAATCCGGGGGTGGAGGCGGAGTCTCTTGTTCCGCTTCGGCGTGGATGGCCGCGAACGCCGACGAGATGACGGGCTCGCGCGGAGCGGCCGTCTCGTTGACGGCGGGGGATGCGGGCGGATCCGGCGGCACGAGGGTAGCGCTCGGCTGCCGGCTCCCGGTACAACTCGCGACCGCCAGGCCGGTCGAGGCGAGCATCAGCAGAAGAAGGAGAGGGAGAGCGGAAGCCGGGTTTGCGCGAGAGCTCGGAAAGAAACGCCCACCGCGCTTCGATGTTTCGTGCTCGAGCTCTCTCAGACCGGCGAGGGTCTGTCGGGCGATCCACCCTGTTCTTTCTTCGCCTGTTCTTTCTTCGCCTGTTCTTTCTTCGACGGTTCTTTCTTCGACGTCCATGCTCGGAGGGCTCCCCCTGCGTCACCAGCGAGCGGCCGCCGGTGGCTTCCGGAAGCTGCCCTGCTCTCGGTGGATGCAAAAAGAGCACCATCCGGCAAAAACGCCGTGCCGACAGGCTTTCGAGCCGGCGGTGGGAGCCGCAGGACGGCGCTCACGAGCACCGAGCGGGAGCTGCTTGGCAGAATCGACAAGCTCGCTGAAAAAACGTGTCGACGCTTCGGCGGGCGCGTGTTCCGGATCGGTCTCGAGGCGCCACGGACGTCCTGCATGCGCGAACCCGCCGATCCAGCCCAGACGGCGGTTTGCGAGGGATCGAGCCGCCCCCCCAACCGTACCTGGCATCGTGGTTGCTCCTCCCTTAGGCCGAGCGGGCAAACCAACCCCTCAACCACCCCGCCCGCAAAGGAGTGCAACCATGACCCGTAAGCTGTTCACCCTCTTTTTAGGCCTGATGTTCGCCCTGGCGCTGCCTCTCGCCGCACAGACTCCCGAAGAGGAGCCCATTCCCGAGGATCCGCAGCAGCAGACCGAGCCGCTGACCCAGGATCCGGAGGTCGAGGTCGACGCCGAGGCCCGGATCGACACTCAGGATGAGTTCGATCAGGAAGACGAGTTCGACGTCGACGTCGACGTCGACGCCGACGCCGACGCCCGGTTCGACGACGACGACGACGAGCTGCCCCGGACCGCGACCCCGCTGGCGCTCCTGGCGCTGCTCGGACTCGGTTCCCTCGGAACCGCCCTCGGCCTGCGCGCTCGGCGCAAGTAAGAGGCTTCACGACTGACGGTACCGGCCTCGGGGAGCGAGCGCCTCGCGCGACTCGCACCATGAGGCCCGGAGGGTCGGCGGTTCGCCGCCGACCCTCCATCCTTCTGTCTCTTCCCGGTTATCCTTCTGTCTCTTCCCGGTTATCCTCCCGCGATCGCTCTCCTCGAACACCTCGACCGAACGAAGCGTCCCTTCTACGACCAAGAGCTGATCGAAGCCCGAGATGCCCACCTCCGTGGACCGCAAGCGACCGAGGCGCACGGCCAGCGCCGTGGGCCTCGAGATCCTGCTCTGGGTGTTCGCGCTCTTCGCGCTGGGGACCGTCGCCTTCCACCTGATCGATGCCCGGCTCTATCAGCAGCGTGCCAGCGCTCAGCTCAAAGCGACACCCATCGAGTCGGTGGAGCACCGGGGCTCCTGGGATCTCGAAGCCCCACCGAACTGGCTTCCCCCCGAGGAGCTGCCGGGGCGGGAGACCTTTCCCCGCCCGATCTCGGAAGGGACACCTCTCGGCCGCATCGAGATTCCACGTCTCGGAATCTCGGCCGTCGTCGCCGAAGGTGAACAGTCTTCGACGCTCCGCCGGGCCGTCGGCCATCTGCCGTACACGGCGCTGCCCGGCGAGGGGGGCAATGTCGCGCTCGCCGCGCATCGAGACACGTTCTTCCGCGATCTCGGCGAAATACGCAACGGCGACCTCGTCGTTGTCGATTCGGGTGTCCGTCGCCACAGCTACCGCGTGGTCTGGACCGATGTCGTCGATCCCACCGAGGTCGCCGTCACCAAGCCGACCCCGCAACCATCGCTCACCCTGATCACCTGCTATCCCTTCCGATGGATCGGCCCAGCCCCCCGCCGCTTCATCGTCCGCGCCCACCTCGTGGGCGAGGACGCCGAACCCGGCGCGCCGCAGCGAGAGCTGGCGACGATCCTCGAGGCGGAGGAGACGGCACGGTAGAACGGCGGGCGGTTCTGCGGGCGGCGCTGCTCG
This sequence comes from Thermoanaerobaculia bacterium, assembly GCA_035546295.1. Taxonomy (GTDB): domain Bacteria; phylum Acidobacteriota; class Thermoanaerobaculia; order Multivoradales; family Multivoraceae; genus DATKBT01. The sequence goes on from DATKBT010000067.1 coordinate 75,890, forward strand.
GCTCGGTCGGCCTGGTCACCGCTCCGCTGCTCAATCTCGGCAGGTGCCGGCTCGCCGCCCGCACCCTCGGCCAGCCCGTCACCGTCTCGACCCGAGCCGTCGACCTCGTCCTGGAGACGACGGTCGTCGACATGCTCGGTCTTCTCACCCTCGACTGGACTCGCCTCTACGACTGGCAGCGCCGCCCCGACACCTTCAGCCTCGACGATTTTCGGGACCTCGAAGCGCTGGGAGTCAACATCTTCCACCCGGCGGTGGAGACCGGCGTCCGCGACCGCCGCGCGGGCGTCGATCGCTGGCTGGTCGGCTGGCATCGGCTGCTGCGCAGCGGTCCGTGCTTCCTGGGAGAGGTCGAGACGATCAACGACCTGATGACTTTGCCGCTCCGCGGCAGGATCGGCGTCATCGTCGGCTTCCAGAACGCGGACCACCTCTCCAGCCGGGAAGACGTCCGCTCCTACTTCGTTCGCGGACAAAGGCTGTCGCAGCTCACCTACAACAGCCGCAACGCCTTGGGGAGCGGCTGCCTGGCCCCGCTCGACACCGGGCTCACCGGGCTCGGCGCCACGATCGTCGACGAGATGAACGAGGTGGGGATGGCGATCGACGTCTCGCACTGCGGAGAGCGCACCACGCTCGAGGCGATCGAGGCCTCGGCGCGCCCGGTGCTGGTCACCCACTCGAACTGCGCGGCGCTCTCGCCGGGCCAGCCCCGCTGCAAGTCCGATCGGGTGATCCGTGCGATGGCGCAGAGCGGCGGCGTCATCGGAATGACGATCGTGCGCACCTTCGTCCAGCGCGGCGGCAGACCCGACCTCGACGACCTGATCGACCACTTCGACCATGCGGCGCGCCTGGTCGGCGTCGAGCACGTCGGCCTGGGCAGCGACGTCGACCCCGCCGCCCTCGACCCCGCGACGAGGCAGCCTCATCCCCTCTACGCCATCCGCGGGCTCGATCCGGTCTCCCGCGTCTTCCAGATCGCCGACCGCCTGCTCGCGCGCGGCTACACCTCCGAGCACGTGCGCCTGGTGCTCGGCGACAACTTCCGCCGCGCGCTCGCCGACATCTGGCCCGACGAGACCTGGCGCCCGGTCTCGGAGCGGGAGCTGAGGAGGGATCCCTTCTGTCCGGCGCCATTCCCGCGCGGACCCGGAGACCTGCCCGGGGTCGAGACGACGGCGGCGCCGACGACCAGCTTGAAGCTTCCGGATCCGCAGCGCCCGCGGTGAGCATGCCGGCGTAGCGGTCCGATCCGTCGGTCGAGCTGCGCCCGCGAGACGCTCGTGAACGCTGCGACCTAGAGCCATCTAGCGAACGCTAGCGGGCTCGTGGTTGTCACCACTCCCCAACGAGCAGCGAAAGCGAGGCGAGCTCATACCACGAGCCCGCTAGCTCACTTTCCCCGCCCAAGCGCCGCAAGCGGCGCGGGCTCAGGTCGACTAGGCCCGAAAGCCGCTGATTCACGTCGTTGGGTGCTGCTTGATCGAACTTTGACGGTTTTGTGAGCCTTGGTCTCGCGCTTGCGCGAGGCCAAAGACCGCCGCCTGCCGCAAGGCAGGCAAGAACTTCCCGCTGGCCTAGTCGACCTCGCCGTGGAGCTCCCGCCACGCCTCCTCGAACTCGTTGCCCGCCACCCAGCGCGGCATCGCGTCGGCGTTGGCCACCCGCAGCGCGGTCTGGTAGAGCACGCGCATGTCGCGCTCGGCTCCCGACAGGTCCCACTTCTCGTTCACCTCGTCCGCGGGCTGGTGGTAATGCTCGTCCCGGTACTCCTCGACCGAGAACGACAGTGGAGCGACGTAGTCCGTGCCCGGGAGGACGAACAACGCCGGCACCCCGGCCTTGGCGAAGTTGACCTGGTCGGAGCGGTAGAAAGAGCCGGCGTTCGGGTTCGGGTCGCCCGTGACGGTGATGCCGAGGGTGCCGGCGACCTCCCGGAGGGCGGCACCCAGCGAGTTCGTCTCGTGGCCGATCGCGGCGATGTCGTGAGTCACGCCGAAGATCTGGGGCATGTCGACGTTGAAGTTCCCGACCAGCCGGCTGCGTTCGAACGGCGGCCGCGCGACGAACCACTGACTCCCCAACGAGCCCTTCTCCTCGGCGGCGCAGGCGAGGAACAGCACCGAGCGACGCGGACGCGGCTCGGTGGCCGCGAACGCCTCGGCGAGCGCCACGATCGATGCGGTCCCGGCGGCGTTGTCCCATGCGCCGTTGAAGATCGGATCGCCCTCGAGCTCCGGGTTGGTCCCCAAGTGATCGTAGTGTGCCGAGAACACAAGGACCTCCTCCGCCAGCTCGGGATCGCTCCCCTCGAGCATCGCCACGACGTTGGCGGTCTCGGTGCGCCGGATGTCGGTCTCGACGTGGGCGCTGACCAAGAAGCCGGTGTCCACCGGCTCGAACTCGCGGCTCTTGGCCCTCTCGAACAGCCCTTCCAGGTCGGTGCCCATGGCGGCCGCGATCTGAGCGGCGACGTCCTCGCGCAGCCATCCCAGCAGGTCGACGCGGTAGCCGGTCCCGGGGAGGTCGAGCGCGAAGTGCTCCTCGGCGCCGCTGTACTGGATCACGCTCCAGCCGTAGCTGGCTGAGGGGGTGGTGTGGATCACCAGCGCGCCGACGGCGCCATGGCGCATCGCCTGCTCGAATTTGTAGGTCCAGCGGCCGTAGTAGGTGCGCGCCGGCCCGCCGAACAGGTCGACTCCGTCCTCGGCGACCGGGGGATCGTCGTTCAGGAAGAGCAGCACCTTCCCGCGAACGTCCTGCCCCTCGAAGTCGTCCCAGCCGAACTCGGGCGCCTCGACTCCATAGCCGACGAACAGGAGTGGAACCTGCTCCAGGTCGACGACCTCCTTCTGGACCGAGGACCAGAACGCCACGTTCTCTCCGTCGGTGACCGGAATCGCGCCCTCGGGCCCGGTGAGAGTGAGGCTGGCGCCCGGCCGGCTCTTGGTACCGACCAGCTCGAAATCCTGGCGGTAGGAGCCGCCGACCGGGGCGAGACCGATCTCCTCGAAGCGTTGGACGAGGTAGGCGGCCGCCTTCTCCTCGCCCTCGGTGCCGGTGCCCCTGCCGCCCATGGCGTCGACCGAGAGCGCCTCCACGTCGGCGAGGATTCCGGGGGCCTGGATCTCGGTCGCCGGGCCCTCCGCGATCGACGGCGGGGGCGGCTCGTCCGCAACCTCCGGGGCCCCGGGCGCACAACCGAGAGCGGAGGCGAGGAGCGGCAGCACGCCCAGGGCGAGAACCTGGGCAAGCGCTGAGTCGCGGTTTCGAGGTCGTGCGGATCTCGGCATTGGACCTTCCTCCATCGTCTGACGAAGCAATCGTCTTCTACGAACGAGTCGTCTGCGAAAGCACGAGAATAGCGGGTCGGATCGGCCTGACGGGTACGAGCAAGCCGTCGTGCACCGCCAGGAACCCACCGGGGCCGCATCCAGGGCTCGGAGCGCACGCTGAAACCAAACGCCGGCGGCAGCGGTACGATGTGGTGTGGAGAGACCGAAAAGCACACCGACCGACGGAGCGTTCCCTTGAAGACAACGACGCTCGGCGCGTCCGTATTCGCCGCCACCGCCCTGAACGCCGCCGCATTCGCCGCCGCGCCTGCGGCGCTCGACGTCCCGACCTTCACCCAGGACGTCGCCGCCATCCTCCACGAGAACTGCGCCTCCTGTCACAGCCCGGGGCAGGTGGCGCCGATGTCGCTGCGCACCTACGAAGAGGCGCGCCCGTGGGCGAAGTCGATCCTGCGTGCGGTCCAGGAGCGCGAGATGCCCCCCTGGGACGCCGACCCCGGCTTCGGCCCCTTCGCCAACGACCGTAGCCTCACCGATCAGGAGGTCGAGACGATCGTCCGCTGGGCCGGCGCCGGCGCGCCGCGAGGCGAGGGCGAGGCGCCCGACCCACCGCCCCTGCAGGAGGGGGAGTGGACCCTCGGCGAGCCCGACTGGGTCCTGGAGTTCGACCCGTTCGAGGTCGCCGCCGACGGCGCCGATCAGTTCCTGCAGACCACCGTCGAAACCGGCTTCGACACCGATCGGTGGATCTCGGCGATCGAGGTCCTGCCGGGTGACCGCCAAGTCGTCCACCACTTCCTGCTCTGGCAGTCCAACGAGTCCCGCACCGCCCAGGAGTCCCTGATCGGCGGCTGGGCGGCGGGCGCCAACCAGGAGCCCCTGCCCGAGGGAACGGGGCGGCTGCTGAAGAAGGGACACGCCCTGATCGGCGACTTCCACTACCACCCGAATGGCACGGCGAGCACCGACCGGACCCGGGTCGGCATCCACTTCGCGGATCCCGAGGTGGTCGAGAAGGAGCTGGTCAACCTGTGGATCCTGAACGCCGAGTTCGAGATCCCGGCCGGGGATCCCGACTACGGCGCGTCGGCCTCCCACGTCTTCCCGCAGGACGGCCGCATCCTGGGGCTCACGCCCCATATGCACTACCGCGGCAAGGACATGACCTACACGGCGACTTACCCGGACGGCCATCGAGAGACCCTGCTGCGGGTCAGCAACTACGACTTCAACTGGCAGACCGGCTACGAGTTCGCCGAGCCGATCGAGATCCCGGCCGGCACCCGCATCGACGTCGCCGCGCATTGGGACAACTCGGCCGACAACCCGGCCAACCCCGATCCCACCCGCGACGTGACGTGGGGCACCGAGTCGACCGACGAGATGCTGATCGGCTTCGTCGACTACGTGGTCGCCGAGGGGATCAGCCCGAAGCCGGTGAGCCTGGTCCTGGGCAAGCTCGCCGAGCTCGCCGAGAGCCATCCTGGCCGGGTCTGGCGGGTCGACATCGAGCGCGAGCCGGGCAAGGGCCCTGAGCCGAGCGCGATCCACCTGCCGCTCGAGGGACCGGGCGGCTGGTACGTGCAGTTCGGCAACATGGTGCTGCCGGCGCCCATCAACGACATCGTCTGGGACGGCAGCCGCGTGACTGCGAAGGCGATGGTCCCGGGCCAACAGATGGAGGTCGAAGGCACCGTCGACGAGGCGACCGGCGAGCTCGACCTGACCCTCATCACTCAGCAGGGCGAGGGCCAGATCAAAGGGACGCCCGCCGAGAAGGCGAAGGCGGCTGCGGTGCTGCCGGCCGGCTAGCTCCCGAATTTGCTGAGTCGTGTCACGACCACCTCCTGGGGCGGCGTCGGGAGGCTTCAGATCTCGGGCTTCGGGGTGCGCTTGGGGCCGACGAATCCCTCCTCGAAAAGCTCGCGGACCGACGGGCGCACCAGCACCACGATCGAGAACACCCCGAGCACCGTTCCGAACGGCACGAGGATGCAGGACAGCCCCGCCACCACCAGGCAGAACGTGTAGCGGCGCCGCTGCATCAGCGCCCGCCCGGCAACCACCAGGCACACCGCGAAGGTCAGCCCCGCCATCATCGCGAGCCCCGCGAGGACCGCCAGGAACCAGCCGATCACCTCGCCGATCGGCTCCCCCTCGGTGAGCTCGCCCGAGATCATCATGATCCCGAAGGCGAGGTGGAAGGACGGCAGCAGGGAGAGCAACCCCACCAGCACCGCGGCAACGTGGTGGAAGATCGAGAGGATCTGGAGGTGCTCGGCGTCGCGGCTCATGGAGCCAGCGTACACGAGGGGAACGAGTCGGACAGCGCCGCCGAAGCGGCGCCGCAGCGAGCGCCACACTCCACCGCCGCCTCCGCCGCCAGCCGGTGGTACCGTAGAGCCACCACCACTTCCACAAGAATCGGAGGCGAACGTGGCCTTCTCGAACCCGGCCCCTGCCTCGGCGCGCGCCTCGGCGCCGCCGACCGCGGCCCCTTCCTCCCTCTCCAGCCCCTCCCCAATCCTCCTGGGCGCGATCCTCCTCGCGATCGCCCTGCTCGCCGCTCCCGCGCCCGCCCAGACCGCGAAGTACGTTCGTTACGACTCGGGCGGCGGGGCCTCCTGGGGGCGCCTCGAGGGGGAGCAGATCCATCAGCTCGACGACGCACCCTGGGCCGGCGGCGAGGCGACCGGCGAGACGGTCGCGCTCGATGGCGCGCGGCTGCTGGCGCCCGCCGACCCCTCCAAGGTGATCGCCGTCGGGCTCAACTACAAAAGCCACCTGGGCGGCGCAACCGCCCCCGCCGAGCCGCCACTGTTCGCGAAGCTGCCGAGCTCGATCATCGGGCCCGGCGAGTCGATCGTCATCCCGCCCGACGCCGAGAACGTCCACTACGAGGCCGAGCTGGTGCTGGTGGTCGGCCGCGAGGCCAAGAACGTGTCGGAAGCCGAAGCGCTCGACTACGTGTTCGGAGTCACCGCCGGCAACGACGTCAGCGGTCGCGCCTGGCAGCGCGGCGACCTGCAGTGGTTTCGCGCCAAGGCCAGCGACACCTTCGGCCCGCTGGGACCGGTGGTCGCCACCGGGCTCGATCCGGGCAAGCTCCAGGTTGAGGGCCGGCTCAATGGCGAGACGGTGCAGAAGGAGAGCAGCGCGGATCTCCTGTTCGGGCCGGCCCAGATCGTCTCTTACCTCAGCCGCTACGTGACCCTGCTGCCCGGAGACCTGATCTTCACCGGCACCCCGGGCCGCACCGCCGCGCTCTCCCCGGGCGATGTCTTCGAGGTCGAGGTCGAGGGGGTGGGGACCCTGCGCAACCCGGTGGTCGCCAGCAGCCGCTGACTCGCCGCCGAGGACGGTAGGGCGCGATGCTCGGCGGTTCCACAGCCCGGGACGCCTGGCTCCGACCCCTCGACCGACCGAGCGGGCGCGCGGCCGCGGAGGCCCCTTCCCGGGCGACGGACCGTCCGTCGAGGCGCGCTTCTGGTGGGCGCTCGCTACAATGACCGCAGTGAGCGCTCGTCAGGGCAGATCGCCCGGTTCGTCGCTCGACCGCGGTCGAGGTGGAGCTCCGTCCGCCGGTCGCACCGACCCGGTCGCCCTGAGCCTGGAGCGGCTGTTCGAGCTGTCGCGAGACCTCCTCTGCATCGCGGGCATCGACGGCCGCTTCCGCCGGGTCAATCCGGCGTTCGTCGAGACCCTCGGCTGGAGCGAGCACGAGCTGCTCGAGCGTCCCTTCCTCGACTTCGTCCACCCGCAGGACCGGGCCGCCACCGAGGCTGAGGTGGCGAGGCTGGCTCAAGGCCTCCCGACGATCTCCTTCGAGAACCGGTACCTGTGCGCCGACGGGAGTTGGGTCCACCTGCACTGGACCTCTCAGCCCGATCCCGATGCGGGGCTGCTCTACGCGATCGCCCGCGACGTCGGACCGCAGAAGCGGATCGAGGCGGAGCTGCGCAACGCCAAGGAGGCCGCCGAGACCGCCGACCGCATGAAGAGCCAGTTCCTGGCCAGCCTCAGCCACGAGATCCGCACGCCCATGAACGGCATCCTGGGGATGACCGAGCTGGCCCTCGAGCACAGCACAAACCCGGTCGTGCGCGACCAGCTCGAGATCGTGCGCGAATCCGCCGAGGCGCTGCTGCACCTGCTGGACGACCTGCTCGACCTGGCGCGCATCGAGAGCGGCAACCTGAGGCTGGAGCGAGCTCCCTTCCGCATCCGGCGACTGGTCGACGGCATCGTTCGCTCGTTCGAGACCTTGGTCGGCAGGCGTCCCATCGAGCTGCGGACCGAGATCGATCCGGACCTGCCCGACGTGTGGATCGGCGACGCGGCGAGACTGCGTCAGATCCTGGTCAACCTGCTGGGCAACGCCGTCAAATTCACGGCGCGCGGCGAGGTCCGCATCGCCTGCAGGGCGCGCCGCCGCGAGCAGCGGCCCGGGCTCGAGGTGGCGGTCTCGGATACCGGCCCCGGCATCGGGCCGGACCGTCTCGAGAGCATCTTCGAACGCTACACGCAGTACCACTCCGACGTCGGCAATGCTCCCCGCGGCGCCGGTCTCGGGCTCGCGATCAGCGCTCAGCTCACGCGAGCGATGGGGGGCAGCTTGGTCGTCGACAGCGAGGTCACCCAGGGCAGCACCTTCCAGCTCTGGCTGCCGCTCGTCGCCGGCGACGACAGCGATCTGCCCTCGGCCGACCCCGGGGACCGCGCGGCGGATGCCCAGGTGACACTGCCGCCGTTGCGGGTGCTGGTGGCCGAGGACTCGCCGACCAATCAGGCGGTCGCCAGGGGCTTTCTCGAGCGCTACGGCCACAGCGTGGAGCTGGTCGACACCGGCAAGCTGGCGGTCGAGGCGGTGGCCGGCGGCCGCTTCGACCTGGTGCTGATGGACCTCGAGATGCCCGAGATGGACGGCATCGAGGCGACGCGCGAGATTCGCGAGGCCGAGCGGGAGACCGGCCGGCACCTGCCGATCCTGGCGCTCACCGCTCACGCGCTCTCCGCCCAACGCGCCGCCTGCTGCGACGCCGGCATGGACGGCTTCGTCGCGAAGCCGCTGCGCCAGTCCCAGCTCCTGGCCGCCATCAAGCGGGCGCTGGCGACGAGCGGCGCCGACGCATCGAGCTCCTCTCCCGCCGCGGGCGGTCGGAATCCGAGGGGCTTGGTCGACTGGCACGAGGCGCGACGCGTCGTCGGTGGGCACGACACGATCCTGCGCAAGGTGGTGGCCGCCGGTGCGGCCGAGCTCCCGGAGCTCGCCGATCGCCTGTCGGAGGCGCTCGAATCCGCGGATGCGGAGTCCGCACAGCGTCTCGCGCACACCCTCAAGGGGGCGCTGCAACCGTTCGGCGCCTCGCAGCTCGTCTCCGACAGCGAGCGTCTCGAGGACTCGGCGCGCCGGAATGACTTGTCGGAGACCCGGCGGCGCTTCCAGGCTCTCGAACCGTCTCTGCGCGCGCTCGGCACGGAGCTCCGGCGCGCCGACGAGACCTGGGATCACTCGACGGGCGATCCCGCCGGGGCGGCTTCCGGTGCTCCGAGCAGTGCGGAGGATTGACGCGATGTCCCGCGCGTTGGTGGTCGACGACTCCAAGGTGGATCGCGAGCTGATCTCGGGCCTGCTCCAGGAGGAGGCCGGGCTCGAGGTCGAGACCGCCGCGGATGGCCGGGAGGCGTTCGAACGGCTGCAGCGGGAGGACGACGTCGATCTCCTGGTCACCGATCTCGCCATGCCCTCGATGAGCGGGCTCGACCTGGTGGCAAAGGCGATCGAGCTGCGCCCCGGGCTCCCGGTGGTGGTCGTCACCTCCCGGGGGAGCGAAGAGGCGGCGTCGCGCGCGCTCCACGTCGGCGCCGCCTCCTACGTGCGCAAGGCCGATCTCGCCGGTCAGCTCTCGGAGGTCGCGCATCGCCTGGTCACGTCGGCGATCGAGCAGCGTGCTCGCCGCTGGGTCTACACGGCGATCGAGCGCTGCTCGGCGGTCTTCGATCTGCCCAACGACCGCGAAGCGTTTCCCGCCGTGATCGCCTTCGTCCAGGAGCTCGCCGACGGCGCCGAGGTGTGCGACGAGACGGCGCGCATGCGGCTCGGCGTCGCCCTCGAGGAGGCGTTGGTCAACGCCGCCGAGCACGGCAATCTGGAGATGGACTCCGCGCTGCGCGAGCACGACCGCGCGGAGTACCTGCGCGAGGCGCGACGCCGTCGACGGACGGAGCCGTGGGCGAGCCGACGCGTCCGCTTCGACCTCGAGCTCACCGAGGACGAGCTGCGGCTGGTGGTGCGCGACGAGGGGAGCGGCTTCGACCCCCACGACCTGCCGGACCCCAAGGACCCGAAGAACCTCCTCAGAGTCCACGGTCGTGGCATCCTGCTGATGCGCACCTTCATGGACGAGGTCACCTACAACGAGAGGGGCAACCAGGTCAGCCTGGTCAAGCGCCGGCGTAAGACGCCCGCCTGACTCCGCCCGCATGGAGTGAATTGGAGGAAGCTCTGTTGACTGGGCCGGTCGCGCTCCAGCCATCCCGCGGTGCTGACGTCGGGCGACATCGAAGCGTCGCGGCCGAGGTCGAGGCCTCGCGCCCGGCGTCGAAGCCTCACGGCGCGACGTCGAGGCGTCGTGATCCGGTCTCGAAGCGCCCCGACCGAGGTCGAGGCGCGGCCTGTCCGTTCCGAGCGATTGAGGGGCTCGTGATCGAAGCGCTGGACACGAAGCACTTCAGCAACGACACCGGTTCGTCCGGCACCGCCGCCCGCGGCACGCCGGCGGCCGGCCTCCTGCTCCGGACCCCGGCCCCCCGCTCGCGCACCGCCAGGCGTTGGTCTCCGGCAGACGGCGAGTTGGGCAAACAGCGATGAGCGTCGAACGGACGCCGCGGGTTCCTTCGCCCGACGCCCTGTGGGAGCTCCTGCTCGAGCCGGCCGCCGACGGAGTCGTCGCCGTCGCCGACGATGGCCGGATCGTCTTCGCCAACCGGGCAGCCCGCTCGTGGCTCGCCGCCGGTGAGGAGCTCGCCGGCAGGGAGATCGAGGCGCTGGCGCCGGAGCCGCTGCGAGACGCCGCCCTCGACGCCTTCCGGCGCTACGGCAGGGGCGAGACCGGTGACACCGAAGGCCGAATGAACGCGCCTCCGGTCGCCGTTTCTCGCGACTGGCGCGAGCTCGATGTCGCAATCTCCTTCGGCGAGCTGACCCTCGGCGAGCAGCGCCGCTTCGCCATCGTCTTGCGCGATCTCGCGCAGCGAGACGAGGACGTCGACGGTCGCGCGGATCGGCTGAGGATCCTGGTCGAGCAGATGCCCGCGGTGCTCTGGTCGACCGACACCGACCTCCGTTTCACCTCCTCCCAGGGCGCTGGCCTCGCCGGGCTCGGCCTGCGCGAGGACGAGGCGATCGGTCTCAGCCTCGAGGAATACTTCCAGTCGAGCGATCCCGAGCTCCCGGCCGTGGCCTCCCACCGGCGGGCGCTCCAGGGAATCGCCGCCGACTACGACTTCGAGTGGTCGGGCCGAGTCTTCCACTGTCACATCGAGCCTCTGCGCGACTCGGGCGGCGACATCGTCGGCGTGATCGGGGTCGGCCGCGACATCACCGAACGAAAACAGGCGGAGGACGAGACCCGACGTGCTCTCTCGCTGCTCAGCGCGACGATCGAGTCGACCGCCGACGGCCTGCTGGTGGTCGACCTCAAAGGGCGGATCCAGAGCTTCAACCGCAAGTTCGCCCACATGTGGCGGATTCCGGAGCACGTGCTCGACACCGGCGACGACGAGGCCGCGCTGGCGTTCGTGGCCGATCAGCTGATCGATCCCGACGGCTTCCTGGCGACGGTGACCGAGCTCTACGGCGAGCGACAGGAGGACGAGATCCGGGACGTACTCGAGTTCCAGGACGGCCGCGTGTTCGAGCGCTACTCGCAGCCGCAGCGCATCGACGACCGCGTCGTCGGCCGCGTCTGGAGCTTCCGCGATGTCACCGCGCGGCGACGGGCCGAGCAGCGGATCACACACCAGGCCTACCACGACGCACTGACCGCTCTTCCCAATCGCCTGCTGGTCGTCGAGCGGCTCGAGGCGGCGCTCGAGTCGGCGCGCCGCTCCGGCGTCTCGGTCGCGGTCCTCTTCCTCGACCTGGACAACTTCAAGCTGGTCAACGACACTCTCGGTCATCGCGTCGGCGACGAGCTGCTGCAGGCGGTCGCCGATCGGCTGAGCACCTGCGTACGGGAGACCGACACCATCGGCCGCCTCGGCGGTGACGAGTTCACCATCGTCCTCGGCCGGGTCCAGGACGAGAGCGACGCCGCCCGCGTGGCGAGCAAGGTCCTGGAGCTGATCTCCGAGCCGTTCGTGCTGACCAACACCCGCATCGACGTCACCACCAGCATCGGGGTGAGCCTGTTCCCGTCGAATGGCGCCGACGTCGAGACCCTGCTGCGCTGCGCGGACACCGCGATGTACCGCGCCAAGGAGCTCGGCCGCGGCAACTACCAGTTGGTGACCGAGGAGATGACGCGGCAGGCGTCCGAAAAGCTGTCCCTGGTCACCCGCCTGCGGCGTGCAATCGACGGCGAAGAGCTCCTCCTGCACTACCAACCGATCGTCCATCTGGAGAGCGGCGAGGCCATCGCCGCCGAGGCCCTGATCCGCTGGCGAGCCTCTGACGGTCGGATCCTGACCCCCGAGGAGTTCATCCAGGCCGCCGAGGACACCCATCTGGTGCACCAGCTCGGAGAGTACGCGCTGCGCTCCGCCCGCAGCCAAGCAGGGCTCTGGCAGGAGCAGCATCCGGGGCTGCGGGTCTCCGTCAACATCTCGTGGCGGCACGCGCACGATCCGACGCTCGCCGAGAAGGTCGAGCGCCTGCTCGCCGAGAACGGCCTCGAATCCTCTCGGCTCGAGCTCGAGATCACCGACCAGAGTGGCATCGACGGCGTGGAGCGCCTCCCCCGCTCGCTCGAGTCGCTGCGCCAGGCGGGGGTCCGGCTCTCGATCGACGACTTCGGCTCGGGCCAGACCTCGATCCGGGCGCTCCGCGGGCTGCCGGTCCACGCCCTCAAGATCGACCGCAGCTTCGTGTCGGGGCTGACCGGAAACCCTGCCGACGCCGCAGTCGTCGCCGCTCTGGTCGAGATCGCGGCGGGACTGGGCCTCGACACGATCGCCGAAGGGGTGGAGACGGAAGAGCAGCTCGAGGCGCTCCGCGCACTCGGCTGCACGGCGGCCCAGGGCTACCTCTTCTGTCGACCCGTTCCCCCCGACGAGCTCCTCGACTGGCTTCGTCGCCGCTAGGTCGACTAGGCCAGCGGGAAGTCAACAGTGTGGTCAAACGTTCGATCGAGCCGCTGCGATTGCCCAGAGAAACGGCTGTGGCCTCGTCGACCCAGCCGCGCCCGCTTGCGGGCTTGCGGCGCACGAGTGATCGGCTAGCGGGCTCGTGGTATGAGCTCGCCCCGCTGTCGCGGCTCGTTGGGGAGTGGTGACCACCACGAGCCCGCTAGGTCGATCTAGGCCCTGATCGATCTCAGGTACGACCGCGCTGCGAGCTTGCCGCCGAAGGCCTGCCGGTCGAGCTCGCTCATGTCCCACGTGATCCAGCGCTCCGGCTCGAGGCGGATCGCGAGGTCGTCGAAGGCGGCGAAGGCGGGACCGACGTCGCCGTCGGCAAGGGCCTCCCCGGTGAGGTACTTCGCATGCACGCGCCCCGCCGCCTCGCGAGCGGCCTGTCCTTCGAGGACTTCCGCCACCCCGCTGGCGCTGACGCCCAGCTCCTGGCCCGCCTGCCGGACGTCCACCATCACCGCGATGCGCGGGTTCTCGCGCAGGTTTCGCGCCTTCACGCTCGAGGACGGAACCGCGAGCAGGAAGACGTCACCTTCGAACAGGAACCAGGTGGCGGTCAGGTGCGGACCGCCGTCGGGCCCGACGGTCGCCACCGACGCGATCCGGCGCTGCCCGAGGATCTCTCGATGACGCTGGTTGAGCTCCCCCACGACCTCCTCCTCTCCTGGCTGGATCACGAGCGGCTTGATCACGAGCGCGAGCGGTGCAACCGCCGGCTCGCGCCTTCGCCATCGTCGATGCCGAATCTACACGCGCGGGTGCTCGGCGATCGGCTGCCGAATGCCCCCCACGACCCCCCGGCGGACCGGTCGCTCAGCTCAACCCCACCGCTTCGGCGTCCCGGTCCGAGAGCCAGCCGCCGTCCTCGCGCCGCCGCACCGTTCCGTCGCGCCTCCACGAACGCTCGCAGCGCGGCTCCCCGCGCAGGTCGACCACCTCGACGCCCCCGCCGGAGGTCAGCTCGACGCGCGAGACGCCGAACAGGTCCGGCAGCTCCGCCTCGAAGGCTGCGAGGGCCCCGTCGGGGTCCGGGAGCCGCAGCCCGGCGTCGAGTGGGTTGTCGATGCCCTCCGACTTGGCGCTCTCGAGCGCCCGGTCGACGTCGTCGTGGATCGCCAGCACCGCCGACCAGCCGGAATCGGCGTTGGTCTCGATCTCCGGCAGCACGTGCAGGTGGACGGTGTCCGATGCCGCGCTCTCGCCGCCGGTCGAGGCCCCCGTTCCGGGGTCGGTACCGAGTCCGTGGAGGGCCCGCCACGCCTCGTCCGCGGTGTGGGGCACGATCGGCGCCAGCGCGCTGCACAGCAGGTCGGCGATCGTGAACAGGACTCCCTGGGTGACCCGCCGGCGCGCCGAGTCCGGCCGGTCGCAGTAGAGACGGTCCTTGACCGCGTCGAGGTAGACCGACGACAGCGTGTCGTTGCAGAAGCCGAAGAGCAGCAGATGCGCCTGGCGGAAGTCGAACCGCTCGTACGCGGCCGCGACCGCATCGCGCAGCTCGCTCGCGCGCTCGAGCGCCCAGGCATCGAGGCTGTGCGGGTCGGGTGCCGGCGCGCCGGCCGCGGGATCGAAGTCGTGCAGGTTGGAGAGCAGGAAGCGCAAGGTGTTGCGCACCTTGCGGTAGCCCTCGCCGGCGAGCTCGAAGAAGTCGCGGTCGACCTTGATGTCGTTCTCGTAGGCGAGCGAGCTCACCCACCAGCGGCAGACGTCGGCGCCGAAGTCGCGCAGCAGGTCGGAGACCTCGAGCGTGTTGCCGAGCGACTTCGACATCTTGCGCCCTTCCTTGTCGACGATGAACCCGTGGGTCAGCAGCGTCCGGTAGGGCGCCGAGCCGGTCACGCCGAGCGCGGGGAGCAGCGAGGACTGGAACCAGCCGCGGTGCTGATCCGAGCCCTCGAGGTAGAGGTCGCACGGAAAGCCCAGGTCGCGCTGGCGCATCACGGCGTTCCACGACGAGCCCGACTCGAACCAGACGTCGAAGATGTCGTAGAGCTTCTCGAGACGGCCCGCCGCGATCTCGTCGCCCAGCCTCTCCGGCGCCTGGGGATCCGCCGCCGCGTCGTAGCCGGCGAGGAGCGCCTGCGGCTCCTGGGTGAACCAGGCGTCGCTCCCCGCCGCCGCGAACACCTGCGCGACGGCGCGCACCGAGGCGGCGGTCAGGAAGACCGAGCCGTCGGGACGCCGGAAGGCCGGGATCGGCAGGCCCCAGGCACGCTGGCGCGAGATGCACCAGTCCGGACGCGACTCGATCATTCCGGCGAGCCGCTTCTGCCCCCACTCGGGGACGAACCGGATCCGCTCGCGCGCCGCCTCGAGCGCGACTTCGCGCAGCGAGCGACCGTCGCGGCGCAGCGGCCGGTCGACGGCGAAGAACCACTGCTCGGTGCAGCGGAAGATCACGGGCGTCTTCGAGCGCCAGTCGTGCGGATACGAGTGGGGGTAGGGCGCGTGGTGGAAGAGCGCGCCGTCGGTGCGCAGCCGCTCGACGATCGTCTCGTTGGCGTCCCAGATCGAGACCCCGCGCAGCCAGTCGGGCACCGAGTCGTCGTAGGTGCCGTCGCCCAGCACGGGGCAATAGACGGGCAGCTCCTCACGCTGACCGGTGGCGTAGTCCTCGGCTCCGTGACCGGGCGCGGTGTGGACGAGGCCGGTGCCGTCCTCGAGGGTCACGTAGTCGGTCAGGACGACTCGCCACGAGCCCTCCGGACCGTCGTCGCGAAAGGGGTGGCGATATCCGAGGCCCGCGAGCGCGGCGCCACGCACCTTGCCGTAGGTCTCGCCGACCTCGACGCCCGCCTCCCGCGCCACTCTCTCGACCAGCTCGGTGGCGACCACGCCGACGCGGCGCGCGCGCGCGTCGCCGACTCGCACCAGTGAGTACTCGAAGTCCTCGTGGACGGCGATCAAGAGGTTGGCGGGCAGGGTCCAGGGCGTGGTGGTCCAGATCATGAACGCCAGCGAGGCGAGGTCCCCCTCGCCGAGCTCGGCGCCGAACGTGGCGGCGACGCGCTGCGGATCGGCGGCGTCGAACCAGACGAAGATCGAGGGATCGGTGCGATCCCGATACTCGAGCTCGGCCTCGGCGAGCGCGGTCTCGTTGGCGATCGACCAGTGCACGGGCTTGAGATCGCGATAGACGATCCCCTGCTCGATGAGCTCGGCGAAGACCTCGAGGGTCGCCGCCTCGTAGTCGGGCGTCATCGTCAGGTAGGGATGGTCGTAGTCGGCGAGCGTGAGCAGCCGCTTCATCTCGCTCGCCTGGATCGCCTGGTACTTGGACGCGTACGCGTGGCACTCGCGGCGCACCGCCATCCGGCGGGTGTCCTCGTCGAGGCTCTTCAGCTTCTCGATCTTCCCCGATTCGACCAGGCCGCTCAGCACGCGATGCTCGATCGGCAGCCCGTGGCAGTCCCAGCCCGGCACGTAGGCGCAGCGCTGCCCCAGCAGGAGCCGGCTGCGCACCACCAGGTCCTTGAGCGTCTTGTTGAGCAGGTGGCCGACGTGGATCGAGCCGTTGGCGTAGGGCGGGCCATCGTGGAAGACGTAGGGCTCGGCGTCGGCTCGGGCCTCCAGCACACGCTGGTAGAGGTCGCTCTCCTCCCAGCGGGCCTGCGACTGCGGCTCGGTCTGGCGCAGGTTCGCCTTCATCGGGAACGCGGTCTTCGGGAGGTTGAGCGACTGCTTGTAGCGCTTCTTCCGTTCCTTCGCCGCTTCGTCGTCGACGGTCGCGTTCCCGGAGCTCTCTGGGGTGTCGTTCATGACCTGGTTCTCGGGCGCTGGACGGCAGCAGACGGCGTGACCGCTGCGCCCAGATGCAAAAAGGCCTCGCCGGTGGGCGAGGCCGCTGGTTCGTCGGAGGTTTCGGCCGGAGCTCGCGCCGTTCAGGCGTCCCCGGACCGCACCGCAACCGGCGGGCCGCTGTCGTTGCGAATTCGAGTCGTCGGGCTCTGGCTCATGACGGGACCGAGCATAGCCCGACCGGCAGAGGGTGGCAATCCGGCCGCCGGCGCCGGCTGGTGCGTCGTGGTGTGTGGCCCCGGGGGATCGCTTCAGGATCGTTTCAGGGTCGTTTCAGGGTCGTTTCAGGACGTTGCAGGGTGCAGCGCGGCGTGCGGATGGGGCTTTACGATTGGCCGTGGCGCACGCGGGAGGCCAGCGAGCGCCGAGAGCTGAAAGCCCTCGGGCGCGCGCTCGACGGCCATTCTCTGGTCGGCCTCAGTCCTTCCTCGCCGCCTCCATCTCTCGGCCCCCCTGCAACAGGATCGCCGCCTGCGCGGGACCGCCGCCGTCGCCGGCGACGAAGCGCAGCGTGGCGCCGATCGCGGCGACGTGGAACTCGGTCTCGGAGGTCGGCATCAGCTCGAAGCGAGACTGTCCGGTGGCCTGGACGAACAGCGCGTCGCCGTCGCGGGTCACCGTGAGGTCGAAGCCGGGCTGGAGCTCGTACACGCCGACGTAGCGGTCGTAGATCGCGGGGTCGACCTCGGCCCGCTCCGGGCCCTGGGGCAACGGCTCGTCGGTGCGCTCGGCACGCTCGGGATCGGGGCTGCCGTTCGGGTAGAGCAGCATGTGGCTGATCTCGCCGCTCTCGTCGCGCTCGAAGGTCAGGTAGGTGAAGGAGCCCGGATAGAAGAAGAGGTCCCCTCCCGCGGCCTCGACTGGTTGCCGGTCGCCGCCGGTGCGCTGGGTGACGAGGCTGTCGCCGACCAGGAGGACGGTGCGCGTCTCCTCGTCGTCGATGCGATAGACGCCCGTGTACTGCTCGAGCTCGGCGGCGGGGCGGTCGACGGCCTCACGGTCGGGGAACGGGTCGCCGATGACCATGGCCGCGACCTTCTGGGCGACGTAGCTCGGCCGCATCGGCTTGCCGGAGTCGTTGGAGAGCACCGCGACGTACACCCGCTCTTCGGGGAGGCGCAGGGCGTAGGTGCTGAAGCCGAAGATCCCGCCGCCGTGCGAGATCGACGGGCGTCCTCTGAGCTCGCCGACGCTCAGCCCGTAGGCATAGCCCGTGGAGGTGCCGTCGTTCAGCGTGAACGGCGTCACCTGTTTTTCGAGCGAAGCCTTCGACAGCAGGTCCTGGGTGTAGAGCGCGGCGTCCCACTT
>DATKBT010000068.1:0-13307 GCA_035546295.1 Thermoanaerobaculia bacterium
TCGGCCTGAGCCCGCGCCCGTCCGCGGGCGCTTGGGCGGGGAACCTTGGTCCCGCGCTTGCGCGGGACCAACGAGCACACTCCGCTGAGGCCCGAAGGGCCGGAGGCGGAGAAGAACATGAGTAGCGGGCTCGTGGTATGAGCGCGCCTCGTCCGCGCGCTCGCTGCGGAGTGGTGACCACCACGAGCCCGCTACGGCTCGTCGCAGATGGCGAAGGCTTCGACGTCGGTCACCGCGCGCGCCGGCTCGCCCGGCTCGTTGGTGTACGTCCGGGTGGCTCCCCCGGCGGTGAGGTCCTCGACCGTGACCTCGAAGCCGAGGTCGGTCGCCGCCGAGATGAAGACCCAGTAGCGGTCGTTGACGGCGCAAGCCTCGAGCACCTTGACCAGCAGCTCGGTGTTCTCGGGCGCGAAGAAGAAGAAGGCTCCCGAGCCGCTGTTCCCCTGATCGGGAAGGGCGCCTCGCAGCGGGACGCCGACGCCCGAGCGATCGGATCCGTTGGTCCAGGTGACCGAGATCGCGAAGCGGCCGCCGACGATCAGCGTCTCGGTGCTCTCGGTGTCGACGGCGAAGGTCCGACGCCCGGCGAGCTCGAACGGAGCCTCCGAGTCGCCGGCGCGCCGATCGGCCACCAGCACCTCGATCTGCCACTCCCCCTCGGCCAGGGGTCCGACCGTGGTGATCAGGGTGTAGTCGGAGACCGCGAGGATGCAGCCCTGCCCCTCGGCGATCGCGAACAGCCGAATCGTCCGGTCCTCGACCTCCACACCGTCGAGCCGAGGAATGCAGCCGTCCGGCCAGGTACCCTGAGCGACGACGGTGACGCGATCCTGGGTGGACGGCTCGGCAGGGGAGATCTCGATGGCCTCGAGACCGCGGTCCGCGGAGGCCGAGACCTCGAGCTGGCTTCTCGCGATGACCGTGGGCGGCGGGAAGTTGACGATGGCGAGCACGCGAACGTCGTAGCTCCCGGGCGGCAGAAAGCCGACCTGGATCGACGTCTCGTAGGGCGTGACGACCTCGGCACAGACGTCTCCAGGGAGCTGCACACTTGCCTCGAGATCGAGGAACGAGTTGTCGATCGCGACGCTGATCAGCTCCGGCGTGCAGCTGTCCGGCCACTCACCGCTGAGCGTGATGGTGATCGGGTCGAGATCGGTCGGGCTCGCAGGAGAGATGGTGAGCTGCTCGCTCTGCGCCGACGAGGGGACCGCGACGGACGCGGCGAGGGCCGCGACCTGCAGGGCTGCGAGGAACGGGACGGCTGGCACTCGGGTTCGGGTTCGGGTTCGGGCTCGGGTCATCGGTGGCTCCCTTCTGCGGTTCATGGTACCACAGCATATACGCCTCCGACAGGAGCCCCGCCCAAGGTCCTCACCTGGTGAGCTTGCGGTAGGTGATCCGGTGCGGCCGGTCGGCCTCCTCCCCCTTGCGCTCGCGGAGGCTGCGCTCGTAGTCGCTGTAGCTGCCTTCCATCCACCACACCTGGCTGTCCCCCTCGAAGGCGAGGATGTGGGTGGCGATGCGGTCCAGGAACCAGCGATCGTGGGAGATCACGATCGCCGATCCCGCGAACTCCTCGAGAGCATCCTCGAGCGCGCGCAGTGTGTTGACGTCGAGGTCGTTGGTCGGTTCGTCGAGCAACAGGAGGTTGGCGCCCGACTTGAGCAGCTTGGCGAGGTGGACGCGGTTGCGCTCGCCGCCCGACAGCACTCCGACAGCCTTCTGCTGGTCGGCGCCCGTGAAGCCGAACTTCGAGACGTACGCGCGCGAATTCACCTCGCGGGAGCCGAGCAGCATCGTCTCGCCGCCGCCCGAGATCTCCTCCCAAACCTTCCGGTCGCCCTGCAGCGAATCGCGGCTCTGGTCGACGTAGGCGAAGCGGACCGTTTCGCCCACGGTGAAGCTGCCGGCATCGGGCTTCTCCTCGCCGAGGATCATCCGGAACATGGTCGTCTTGCCTGCTCCGTTGGGGCCGATGACTCCCACCAGGGCGCCCGGGGGCACCGTGAACGTGAGGTCGTCGAACAGCAGCGTGTCGCCGTAAGCCTTGCCGACACCCTTCGCCTCCACCACCACGCCCCCCAGCCTGGGACCCGGCGGGATGTAGATCTCGAGCTTCTCGCGCCTTGACTCCCCCTCCTGCGCCAGCAGCTCGTTGTAAGCGTTGACGCGCGCCTTCGACTTGGTGTGCCGGGCTTTCGGAGTCATCCGGATCCAGTCGAGCTCGCGCTGGAGCGTGCGCTGGCGGGCCGACTCCGCCTTCTCCTCGCGGACGAGGCGCTGCTGCTTCTGCTCGAGCCACGACGAGTAGTTGCCCTTCCAGGGAATCCCGCGCCCGCGGTCGAGCTCGAGGATCCAGCCGGCGACGTTGTCGAGGAAGTAGCGGTCGTGGGTCACCGCGATGATGGTGCCCGGGTACTCCTGGAGGTGGCGCTCGAGCCAGGCCACCGACTCGGCGTCGAGGTGGTTGGTCGGCTCGTCGAGCAGCAGGATGTCGGGGCGGCGCAGCAGCAGCCGGCAGAGCGCCACGCGTCTCCGCTCGCCGCCCGAGAGCACCTCCACCCGCGCCTCGCCGGGAGGGCAGCGCAGCGCGTCCATCGCCAGCTCGAGACGGCTGTCGAGGTCCCAGGCGTTCATCCTGTCGAGCTTCTCCTGGACCTCCCCCTGACGCACGATCAGGTCGTTCATCTCCTCGTCGCTCATCTCCTGAGCGAAGCGATCGTTGATCTCGTCGAACTCGCGCAGGGTGTCGACGACCTCCTGGACGCCCTCCTCGACGACCTGCTTGACGGTCTTCGACTCGTCGAGCCGGGGCTCTTGCTCGAGAAAGCCGATCGTGTAGCCGGGCGCGAGCACGGTCTCACCGAGGTGGTCGCGATCGACCCCGGCCATGATCCTCAGCAGGGTGCTCTTTCCCGATCCGTTGAGGCCGAGGACGCCGATCTTGGCGCCGTAGAAGTACGACAGCGAGATGTCCTCGAGGACCTTCTTGCCGTTGTCGTAGACCTTGCCGACCTCGACCATCGAGTAGATGACCTTCTTGGTGTCTTCGCTCATGACTGCCTTTCGCGCCGGTTGAACCGCCGTGGTGGGGCTGTTGCGGCCTCGCACAGGCCGAGGCGAGGGATCGGAGGGACTGCCCTACGTTCCGGGGTCGGGCTCACTGCACCGCTCGGCTGCTGGCGCGATGTCGGCCGAAACCGGGAGGAGCCTCGAGCGGACAATATCGCGCTTGGCGCGACGCGGTCGGAGGCGGGACGCGCCCTGGCGAGAGCGTGCAAGGCGATCGGCTCGTTGTCGCACCCGCCGATGTCGCGCTCGAGGCGCCTTGGCCCGCAGCGGTCCGCCGTGCTCTGCTGGGGCCCGCTGCTCAGCGGGCGGGTCGTTCGTCGTCGATCGTGAAGCCGATCGCTCCTCGCCGGAGCGCGGCGGAGCGGCAGAACGGCAGAAGGGCCGGACGTCCGATCAGCCGCCGTAGCCGGGGGGAGGCGTGAAGCCGCCGAGCTCGAGCGCCACCAGACGAGCGAGCTCGATCGTGGTGCGATCGTCGAGCTCCGCCCCGATCGCCTGCAGGCCGATCGGCAGCCCCTGCTCCGAGAGGCCGGTCGGGAAGACGGTGCTGGGCAGGTAGCTGAGGGTGGCGAGGCCGGCCCAGAAGATCTGTTCGAAGTACGAGCGCTCCTCGCCGTCGACCTCGAGCGTTCGACTCTCCCTCGGACCCTCGTCCAGGGGGAAGGCCGCGGTCGTGGTGATCGGGCAGATCAGCACGTCCCAGTCGCGGAAGAACTCCTGCCACTGCATGCGCAGCCGGGTGCGCCGGCCATTGAGCGCGACCCACTGCCCGAACGGTAGCTCCGCCCCCGGCCCCGCCATCGTCGCCCCGAGGAGCGGCAGGTAGAGGTCATGCGACTGCCGACCCGAGAACGCCGGCCGCGCGCTGTCCGAGACCTTGGCGCCCAGCCCCGAGAGCCGCTGTCCGAACTCGGCGACGCGATCGGCGATCTCGGTTGCGACCGGCGCCGTCGGATCGTCGGGCCAGAGCGCAACGCGTAGCGCAGAGACCGACGTCATCCGCGGCGGCGGGAGCTCGAGCCGCCAGCCCGGAGACCGGAGCACGTCGGGCCCGGCGAGCACCTCCAACGCCAGTGCCAGGTCCTGGGCGCTGCGCGCCAGCGGACCGACGACGGCGAGGTCGGGATCCTGGGCGAGAGCCGGCGCCCCCGGAGGCTGGTGGCCGCGGGTGGGCACGATGCCGAGCGTCGGCTTGTGCCCGTAGACGCCGCAGTAGTGGGCGGGGTTGCGAATCGAGCCGCCGATGTCGGAGCCGCTCTCGAGCCCGGTCATGCCGGCCGCCAGGGCGACGGCGGAGCCTCCCGACGATCCGCCCGGCGTGCGCGCGGGATCCCAGGGGTTGCGGGTCGTGCCGTAGACCTCGTTGTAGCTCTGGAAGTCGGCGAGGTCGCGCGGCACGTTCGTCTTGCCGAGGAAGTGAGCGCCGGCGCGCGCGAAACGCTCGACCACCACGGCGTCGGCGCGGGCGACGCTCTTCGCCGCATCGGGACGACCCCAGGTCGTCGGCAGGCCCACGATGTCGAAGGACTCCTTGATCGTCATCGGCAGGCCGTGGAGCGGACCGAGCGACTCCCCCCGGGCGAGCGCGGTGTCGGCGGTCCTTGCCGCTTCGAGCGCGCGCTCGAAGTCGCGCACGACGACCGCGTTGAGCTTCTCGTCGTAGCGCTCGATCCGGCCGATGAAGTACCGGGTCAGCTCCTCCGAGCCGATCTCCTTTCGGCGCAGCCTCGCCACGAGATCGACGGCGGGCTCGAACCCGAGCTCGCCGCTGTCGGCTGCCGGGTGCGTGCGCGGCTGGGCGCCTGCCACCGGTTGCCGCGGGAGCAGGGCGGCGGAAGCGGCGAGGGCGCCGGCGCGGTGCAGGAACTGGCGGCGGGTGGTCGCTGGCAGGGACATCGTCGTTCTCCTCGCGTCGCTCTCGTCGGATCCGGGCTGCCCGGAGTCTACGACTCGTGGCTGGATCTCCGTGACGATCGGTCGTGGCTCGGGCTGTCTCGGGCCACCACCTGACGGTCGAGCCGATCTCCCCGCACGACCTCCAGCCCGACGTGCTCACCGCGGGCTCGGAGATCGGCCGGTCGCGTCGTCGACGCGATAGGGTCCGGACGGTCTCCAGCCACCGCGTAGATGACCTCCCCCCAAGCCAGCCGCGAGCGCGGCGAGCACACGCCGCGCGTCCGACACGTCGCGATGGCGATCGGCCTGCTCGCGGGCCTCGCCTTCGGCTTGCTCGCGGCCGGCACCGGCAACGAAACGTTGCTCGCGATCGCGACCGGCGTCCGGCCCCTCGGAACGCTGTTCGTCAACGCGCTGCAGATGGTGGTCATCCCGCTGGTCGCCGCCGTGCTCTTCCTGGGAGTCGCCGGCCTCGGCGACCTCGGTCGATTGGGCCGGCTCGGCGGTTGGGCGATGGGCTTCGTCTGGGCGAGCACCGTGATCGCGATCGCCATCGGGATGGCGACCACGCAGGCCGCGCTCACCCTCTTTCCGGCGAGCGCGCCCGACCAGCTCCAGGACGCCGCGGTGCCCGAGATCCCGGGCTTCGTCGACTTCCTCCTCCGGCTGGTCCCGAGCAACCCGTTCGCGGCCGCCGCCGACGGAGCGCTGCTGCCGCTGATCGTCTTCACCGTGCTGTTCGCGGCCGCGGCCGGACGCCTTGCTCCCGAGCGCCGGGAGCCGCTCGTCGCTCTCGCCCGCTCGATCAGCGAGGCCCTGATCGTGCTCGTCTATTGGGTGCTGGCGCTGGCCCCGATCGGTCTGTTCGCTCTCGCCGCGCCGATCACGGCCGGCACCGGGTGGGACGTGCTGCGCTCGCTGGCGGTGTTCGTCGTCGCGGTCGCCATCGGGCTCCTGCTCTTCGTCGCCCTCGTCTACCTTCCGGCGCTACGCCTGCTCGCGGGAAGGTCTCCGCTCGCCTTCCTGCGCGGATCGGTGGCCACCGCCACCGTCGGCTTCTCGACCACCAGCTCGGTCGCCACCCTCCCGGTCATGCTGGAGGACGCCCGCGCCCTGGGCATCTCCGAACAGGTCGAGGACCTCGTGCTTCCGCTCGCCGCCGCCCTCAACCGCGCCGGCAGCGCGCTCTTCCAGGGTTCGGCGGTGGTTCTCCTGGCGGCGCTCTCGGGCGTCGAGCTGGGGCCCGGTCAGTGGCTCGCGGCCGGACTCGGGGTGTTCTTCGCGGCGATGACCGTCGCTCCGGTGCCCAGCGCCTCGGTGATGACGCTGGCGCCCGCTCTCCAGGCGGCGGGCGTGCCGCTTGCCGGCCTGGGGCTGCTCCTCGGCATCGACCGCTTCCCCGACATGCTCCGTTCGGCGACCAACGTCCTCGGACACCTGGTCACCGCCGCGGTGGTCGATCGGAAGACGAGAGGCCGTTCGATGGTTGACTCGGTCGATCGTTGACTCGATCGATCGTTGACTCGGTCGATCGTTGACTCGGTAGATCGTTGACTAGGTCGACCTTGCCAGCGGGAGGTGCTTGCCTGCCTTCAGCAGGCGGCGGTCGTTGGCCTCGCGATTCGTCGCTCGCGCCGAGCGCGTTCAGGTCGATGCGATCGAGCCGCCGTAGAAGTACCAACCCAGCCCGACCGTGAACAGCAGGTCTCCCCACAGGCCGTGCTCGACGCAGACCAGCAGGGTCGAGCGCCGCCGCGCGTAGCTCGTCGCGAACAGCAGGCCGCCCAGCAGGCTGAGCACCGGCGCGATCCAGTTGGCGAAGAACAGGTGCGCCAGGGCGAAGGAGAGAGCGCTCGCCGCGACCCGGTGCCGCGGGTCGGGAATCACCGCCCGGTAGCGCTCGAACAGGAAGGTGCGGAAGATGATCTCCTGGGGATAGACCGAGAGCAGCGGGTAGAGCGCCAGGATCGCCAGCCAGAGCGCCGGGCTCTCGCGCGGCAGCCGGAGGAAGAGGTCGGGGCGCCACAACCAGGTCGCCACGACCAGCGCCGCCCCTCCCAACACCCACAGCACGAGCGTCCGGCCGAGCCCCTTCCGGAGACCCTCCACGTGCCAGAGCCGGGTGCGATCGAACTGCGGATCGCGCAGCAGCACCACCAGACACCCGATCGCGATCGCCAGCAGCACCGGCATCATCAGCGGCGCGAAGCGCTGGCGCAGCGGCACCAGCGCGAGCGGCACAGCGACGAACAGCACCAGCAGCTCGACGACCAGCACCATTCGGCGAGAGCGGCCGAGCTGGACCGCCGCTCCCTCCCGCCCACTGCCGTCGCCTTCGGTCGCGGCGGCCCCCCTCATGAACGAGGCGTCTCGACCGACGCCGCAGCGGTGGCTTCGGCTCGGAGCCGGTTCTCGCCGCGGCTCGCGCGCGGCCGGGCGGACCGTCCGGACGCTGTAGCCTCCACGCGCCTACTGCTCCTCCACGAAGTGCTGTAGGAAGCTCTGCTCCGCCTCGAGGCCTCCGATCAGCACCAGCCGGCCTTCCGCCGACAGCACGGCGTCGGCGGGCGGGCTGATGACGCGCTCGCCGCCGCGGTCCTCGATCGCCACCACCGTCGCCCCGGTGCGCGGCCGGATCGAGCTCTCGATCAGCGTCTTCCCTTGGAGCGAGGGCGGCACCTCGACCCGGAACAGCGTCAGGCCCTCGGCGACGTGGAGGACCGAGCCGGCGTCGAGCGAGTTGAACAGCATGCTGCCGCCCATCGAGGCGTAGGAGAGCACGAAGTCGGCGCCGGCACGATGCAGGGAGGAGACGTTGCGGGGCGAGGTCGCCCGGCTGAGGATCTTGGCCGAGGGCCGCAGGTTACGGCAGTAGAGCGTGAGATAGACGTTGGTCTGATCGTCGTGGGTGGTGATCACGATGGTGGTCGCCTCGTCGATCCCGGCCGCCTTCAGGATCTCGAGCTCGGCCGCGTTGCCCAGGACCCACCGGTCGTCCTGCCCGGGCCGGCTCGCATCGCGCTCGACGATCCGGTACTCGATGCTGCGCTGGCGCAGCGCCTTCGCCGTGGCGCGCCCGACCCGGCCGCCGCCGAGGATCAGCACCGAGCGCTCTGGCTCCTGGGGATCGCCGAACTCGCGGTCGTAGGCGTCGAGCTGCTCGCGAGTGCCGGCGAGCAGGAGCACGGTTCCCTCGCTCAGCACGGTGTCGGGCGCCGCCGACTCGTAGGCTCCTCGTTGCCAGATCCCCACGATGCCGGCCCCCGACCGTTCCCGCACCTCGCTGTCCCGGACGGTCCTGCCGACCAGCCGCGTGCCCGAGGTGTTCGCCTCCGCGATCACCAGCCGGCCATACTCACCGATCACGTGGGCCCGGTGGTCGACCCCCGAGACGCGGCGCGCCAGGGACGAAGCCAACATGCTCGACAGGTGGAGCACCTGCTGGCAGCCGGCGAGGGCCAGCACGTCGATCGAGGCCAGGTCGTCGGCGGTCGCCACGATACGCACCGACTCGGAGACCTCCCTCACGGTCGAGGCGACGAGGGTGTTCTCGGCATCGCCGCCGGTCGCCGCGATCAGACCCGCGCTCGCCGCGCAGATCGAGCGGTAGGTCTCGGGGTCGTCGAGAGCGCCGATGACCACCCGGTAGCCATGCTCGAGCAGCCGGAGCCCCTCCTCGGTGTCGTCGACCAGGAGCACGTAGGGATGCTTGTAGCGCTCGAGCCGCTGGATCAGGTTGGCGGCGACCGCGTCGAGGTGCGTGACGATGACGTGGCCGCGGGTCCCCGGCTTCAGCGAGCGCGGCGTGTTCGCCGTCTTCTGCGCCTCCATCCACGGCTGGTAGAAGAACTCGATGAAGATGAATGGCAGCAGGACGAGCAGGAACAGCATGCCGCTCAAGAGCACCAGCATCGAGAACAGGCGTCCGGCGTCGGTGTGGAAGGTGATGTCGCCGAAGCCGAGCGTCGACATCACCGTCAACACCCAGTAGAACGCCGTGATCCAGGTCTGCTCCTGGCCCTCACGCAACATCAGCAGCTTGAAGACCACGGCGTAGACCGTGATCATCGCGCCCAGGATCAGCAGGAAACGGATCAGGATGCCGATCCGGGGCCGCTGCCCACGGCGGCTCGCGAGGATCGACGCCATCTCTCCGGCAAGAAGCTTCATCGACCTGCGATTCTAGAGCGGCGGGCGCGCCCCCGGCGACCGCCGAGGAGCTGGGTAGCATGCGAACCCCGGCCGGCCCCCCCGCCGACCACCCGGAGGAAGGGCGATCCGCAGAAGCGCCGACGCACCCCTCGAACGGCATCCTGAGTCCCTCGACACGTGCCCCTGCTCCTCCTCCTGCTCCTGGTCCCGCTCGCCGTCGGCCTGGTTCTGATCGCGGCGTGGTGCCTCGCGCTGTGGGCGTTCGCCCGCGTCTACCTCGAAGGTCCCGATCTCTCCGCCTTCGACTCGCCGCCGGGACGTCGGGTCGGGGAGCTCGGCCCGCCGAGCGCCGAGCACCAGCGCGTCGTCGGTGCGGTCCGCGAGATGAGCCGCGCCATCGCGTCCCGCCCGCTCCACCGGCGCGTCGCCGCGATCCGTGAGGCGCTCGAGGACCTGCTCGCCTTTCGAGCGGTCGACGCCGAGATCCGGCCGACGAGCTGCGACGGCGTCCCGGCCGAGTGGGTGATCGCCGACGACTGCGATCCCGACCGCCGGATGCTCTACCTCCACGGCGGGGGCTTCGTCGCCGGCAGCCCGCGCAGCCACCGGCCGCTGTGCGCCGACCTCGCGCGCGGGAGCGGCGCGGCGGTGCTCTCGCTCGACTACCGGCTGATCCCCGAGCACCGGCGCCTCGCCGCGGTCGAGGACTGCCGGACCGCCTATCGCTGGCTCCTCGAGCACGGACCGCAGGGCGCGGCACCTCCACGGACCCTGTTGGTCGCCGGCGACTCGGCCGGCGGCAACCTCGCGCTGGTCATCACGGCGTGGGCGCGCGACTGCGGCCTGCGGCTGCCTGACGCCGTCGTCGCCTTCTCGCCGGCCACCGACGGCACCTTCGCCAGCCCCACCTTCCGCACCAACCTGCGGAGCGACCCGATGCTGGGTCCTGCATTCCGGCCGGCGGCGCGCTTTCGCACGATCGCCCTGATCGGGAGCTGGCTCTGGCTGCGCATGCGACCGGCGCATCCGACGCTGTCGCCGGTGTTCGGCGACCTGGCCGGCCTGCCGCCGACGCTGGTCCAGGCCAGCGAGGCCGAGGTGCTGCTCGGCGATGCCCGCCGCTGGGTCAACCGCGCGCGCGCCGCCGGCTCACCCGCCGAGCTCGAGTCGTGGCCCCACATGGTCCACGTCTTCCAGGCGCTCGGCGACGATCTGCCCGAGGCGGCCGAGGCTCAGCGCCGGGTGTTCGAGTTCCTCGACCGCTGGGCGCCGCGCGCCGGACGAGACGCCGCAGGAGCGATCTGAGGCCGCGACCGCGCTGCCGTTCGCGGTTTCATTCCGAGCGCGTCACGTCGCAACGGCGCCCGCCGGTGACGGCGAGGAGCTGCTCGAACGTCATCGGCACGCCGCTGGCATCGGTGCCGGCGGCCGGGTACACCACGTCGTAGCGCTCGAGCGAGCCGTCGATGAGGACCTGCACACCATCGACGCCGAAGGGGCAGACGCCCCCCGGGCGGAACCCTGTCTCGCGCTCGGTCTCCTCCGCCGTCGCCATCCGCGCCTTGACGCCGATCGTCTCCTTGAGGCGCCGGTTGTCGAGGCGCCGGTCGCCGGCCGCGACGATCAGGTAGAAGCGCCCGTCCTTGCCCTTGAGCAGGATCGACTTCGCGATCTGGCCGACCGCGACACCGATGCGCGCGGCCGCCAGCTCGGAGGTCGGCGTGCTCCCGGGCTCGAACTCGAGCGCCTCGAGCCCGTGCTCGTCGAGGACCGCCTGGACTCTGGGGGGGATCATTCGTTCTGCCCTGCTCGCGCGAAGCCGCCGGGGCGGCCGGTGGATGGACGATCGTCGCCAGACGAACCAAAGAAGAGCCTCGGGCGCAGCGGATGCAACAGGTTGCTCTCGGCCCGGACTTGGCCGCGGTGGGCCCGGTACGGGCTCGCGCTCGGCATCATGGTCGCCGGCGCTCTCGCGCTGCGCTGGCTGCTCGATCCCCTGCTCGGGGACGCAGTCCCCGGGCGGCGGCGGCCGAGCCCTGAGCCGGCTCGAGGCTACTCCACCGTTCCGATCACCACCATGCGCTGGGGGTAGCTCCCGAGCTCGAGCCGCTTCACCTCGCGCTGCGCCTCGAGGTCGAGGATCGAGAGGTCGTCCGAACCGCGGTTGCTGACGTAGGCGAAGCGTCCGTCCTTGCTGAACGCGACCGAGTTCGGGTCGCGCCCGACCGGGATCTGGGCGATCAGCTCGAGCTCGGGGTGGGAGTAGACGAAGACGGTGTCGATGACGCTGCCGTTGACCACCAGCAGGCTCTCGTCCGGAGAGAGCCCGATCCCGTGATTCACGTTGTGGGGGTAGAACGCCATGCCGGTGGTGTCGCGCCCCAGGTCGGGGAGCTCCACGCTGCGGATTCGCTCCTTGGTCGTCGGGTTGATCACCTCGAAGCCGTGGAAGCGAGAGAGCTGGACGTACATCCGCTGCTCGTCGCGGGTCAGCGTGAACGGCCGCACACCGTCGCGAAAGCCGATGCGGTCGACCATCTGCCGCGACTCGACGTCGATGACGGCCAGGAAGTCGTTCATCATCGACCCCACGTAGAGCCGCTTGCCGTCGGGCGACAGCTTGGTGCCGTGGGTGCCGTGGCCGACGAAGATCTTGTCGACCACCGCGCGCTTCTCGACGTCGACCACTGCCACCCACCAGGTGTCGTAGAGCGGCACGAAGACCAGCCGCCCGTCCTTGGAGACCGCCGGATGGTGGGTCATTCCGTCGATCGGCACCTTCCACGAGATCGTGTCCGTGGCTGCGTCGATCGCCACCAGGTGCCCGGAGGTGCCGATGTTGCGCGGGGGCCGGCCGGGAATCTCCATCGGCTCGATCAGGCTGACGTAGAGCGTCCTCTCGTCGGGGGACGCGGTCACGTAGTCCATGAACAGCCCGACCTCGATCTCGCCCACCACCTCGTGGCCCGGGATCGAGATCTTGGAGAGCTCGCCGCTGTTCGTGTTGTGCACGTAGAGAAACTGCTCGGCCGCGGCGGGCGCGGCGAGACAGAGCAGCAGCGGAAGCAGCCACCGGAACGGCCGGATTCGCTCGCTGGTCGACATCGGATGCACCTTGGTCTCTCTAGGACGGTCTCTCTCGGACGTCGCGGCCCGTCGCCGGTCTCCTCTGGTCCCGTCCGCGGCGACATTCTCTCACTTCTCCTCTCCCGATCCCCGGGGCGCGCGAGAACGAGCCGTCGCGCGTTCCACTCGCTCGGGTCAGCCGAGAACACGCCGCTCCGAGCGCCTGGATCGTGCGCGGTCGCCGAGGTCCGCGTCACGAACCGTTCGAGCCCGATGCCGCGACCGGAGCCTCCGCGATCGGCACCCTCGACCACTCCCACAGCCGTCGCACGATGTCGCGTTTGAGGGCGGGGCGCTTCTCGGTGCGATGGTTGAGGAACACCGCGAACACGATCGGCTCGACACCGGCCGCGGCGTCGGAGGGGAGCAGGACGCCCGCGAGGGTCTGGGTGTGGCGCAACGTGCCGGTCTTGGCCGCGATCGACGGCGTCGGCCCCCAGGACGCCAGGGTCCCCTTGGGACCCGAGGCGAGCGCGTCGACCATCACCTGACCCCACGGCTGCGCGAGAGCGAAGCGGAGCAGCTCGACGACGGCGCGCGGCGTGAGCAGGTTGGACGGCGAGAGGCCGGAGCCGTCGTCGAGCTCGAACGACGCCGCTTCGATCCCCACCGTCTCCGCGAGGAAGGCGCTCGCGACCTCGAGACCGGTGTCGAGACGCCCCTCACCAGCGACCTCGGAGGCGAGCTGGCGCAGCAGCATCTCGGCGTACCAGTTGTGGCTGTCGGTGAGCACCACCTCGAGCAGATCGGCCAGGGGTGCCGAGTCGACCGCAGCGAGCACGCGGTCCCCGGTCGGCGGCGGGCTCGGGACGACGCGGACGTCCCCCGCGATCTCGATGCCGGCACTCTCGAGCTCCTCGAGCAACGCGCGCGCGGCGCGCTCGAGCGGGTCGGGCGCAGCGAGGCGGACGACGAAGGAGGGCTCGCTGATCGGGTACTCGCCGGTGACCACCACGGTGGCGCTGCCCCAGACCGGGAAGAAGTCGAGCGTGCCCTTTCCGTGCCGAGCGGAGGACACGGTGACGGTGCGGTTGACCACCTCGAGGTCGGGCGGCCCA
>DATKBT010000069.1:0-27704 GCA_035546295.1 Thermoanaerobaculia bacterium
CCGAGGCCTCGAGCCCGCGGCGCGACGCCCCACGCCGCGCCCGCCGAGGCGCCCTCCGCCGACACCGAGATCGACAGCACGACGGATGAAACGACGCTCACGACGCCAGGAATGCCACGGAGAGACTCCGAGATGACGACCGCAACCGACACCATCGAACGCTTCGCCCGGCGAGAGTACGAGTACGGCTTCGTCACCGAGGTCGAGCAGGAGACGTTCCCGCCCGGCCTCGACGAGAACGTCGTGCGCGCGATCTCGGCGCGCAAGCACGAGCCCGAGTGGATGACCGAGTGGCGGCTCAAGGCCTTCGCGATCTGGCAGAAGATGAAGGAGCCGACCTGGGCCAACGTGACCTACACGCCGATCGACTACCAGGCGATCAGCTACTTCTCCGCGCCCAAGTCCGACGAGGACCGTCCCAAGAGCCTCGAGGAGATCGATCCCGAGATCCTGCGCACCTACGAGAAGCTCGGCATCCCGCTGCGCGAGCAGGAGATCCTCGCCGGCGTAGCGGTCGACGCGGTGTTCGACAGCGTCTCGGTCGCCACCACCTTCCGCGCCAAGCTCGCCGAGCTCGGCATCATCTTCTGCTCGTTCTCGGAAGCCGTGAACGACCACCCCGAGCTGATCCAGAAGTATCTCGGCTCGGTCGTCCCGCGCTCCGACAACTTCTTCGCGGCCCTCAACTCGGCGGTGTTCTCCGACGGATCCTTCGTCTACGTGCCCAAAGGGGTGCGCTGCCCGATGGAGCTCTCGACCTACTTCCGGATCAACGCGCTCAACACCGGTCAGTTCGAGCGGACCCTGATCATCGCGGAGGAGGGGAGCTACGTCAGCTACCTCGAAGGCTGCACCGCCCCGATGCGCGACGAGAACCAGCTCCACGCCGCGGTCGTCGAGCTGGTCGCGCTCGACGATGCCCAGATCAAGTACTCGACGGTCCAGAACTGGTACCCCGGCGACGAAGAGGGCAAAGGCGGCATCTTCAACTTCGTCACCAAGCGCGGCCTGTGTGCGGGCGCCCGCTCCAAGATCTCGTGGACCCAGGTCGAGACCGGCTCGGCGATCACCTGGAAGTACCCGGGCTGCATCCTCAAGGGCGACGGCTCGGTCGGCGAGTTCTACTCGGTCGCGGTCTCGAACAGGCGCCAGCAGGCCGACACCGGGACCAAGATGATCCACGTCGGAAAGAACACCCGCAGCACGATCATCTCGAAGGGCATCTCGGCCGGGCACGGACAGAACACCTATCGAGGCATGGTCAAGATCCTGCGATCGGCCGACGGCGCCCGCAACTTCTCGCAGTGCGACTCGATGCTGATCGGCGAGGATTGCGGCGCCCACACCTTCCCCTACATCGACGTCCAGAACCCGACGGCCCAGATGGAGCACGAGGCGTCGACCTCGAAGATCGGGGAGGATCAGATCTTCTACTGCAATCAGCGCGGCATCGACACCGAGGATGCGGTGTCGCTGATCGTCAACGGCTTCTGCAAGGAGGTCTTCCGCGAGCTGCCGATGGAGTTCGCGGTGGAGGCGCAGAAGCTGCTCGAGGTGAGCCTGGAGGGGAGCGTCGGTTAGGCCCCCGCACGAGGCGAGGGCGCGCCGGCGGCCACCCTCGGGCCCCCGCAACCCAACCGGACGGTGAGCTGGCGCCGCCGCCGCAACCGCTCGAACACGGGGTACCGATCGCACAGACCGACAGACCGACAGACCGACAGACGAACAGACCGACAGACCGACAGATCGACAGACCGATAGACCGACAGATCGAACGACGGAACAGACAGCGGAGACCCGTTTGATGCTCGAAATCAAGAACCTCCACGTCCGCGTGGACGGCAAGGAGATCCTCAAGGGGCTCGACCTCGAGGTGAAGCCCGGAGAGATCCACGCGATCATGGGCCCCAACGGTTCCGGCAAGAGCACCCTCGCCCAGGTCCTGGCCGGCCGCGAGGAGTACGAGGTCACCGACGGGGAGGTCCGCTACGACGGCGAGGACCTGCTCGGGATGGCGCCCGAGGAGCGCGCCCACGCCGGCGTGTTCCTCGCCTTCCAGTACCCGGTCGAGATCCCGGGGGTCTCCAACACGTACTTCCTGAAGGCGGCGCTCAACTCGACCCGCAAGGCGCGCGGCGAGCAGGAGCTCGACGCCATGGAGTTCCTGCAACTCGTGCGCGAGCGCGTCAAGCTGGTCGCCCTCGACGAGAGCCTGCTCAAGCGCCCGGTCAACGAAGGCTTCTCGGGGGGCGAGAAGAAGCGCAACGAGATCTTCCAGATGGCGGTGCTCGAGCCGCGCCTGGCGATCCTCGACGAGACCGACTCCGGCCTCGACATCGACGCTCTGAAGGTGGTGGCGAGCGGCATCAATTCGCTGCGCGCCGACGACCGCTCGTTCGTGGTGATCACCCACTACCAGCGCCTGCTCAACTACGTCGTCCCCGACGTCGTCCACGTCCTGCTCGATGGGCGCATCGTGCGCACCGGTGGCAAGGAGCTGGCGGAGGAGCTCGAGGCCAAGGGGTACGGCTTCCTGGAAGGGGCTGCGTGATGGAGGCGGTGGCGAGCACGCAGGAAGCGGCCCAGCCCGCCGGCTCCCCGGCGCGCAAGGACGGCCGCGAGCACGAGTGGCTGGCGCGCTTCGAGAAGCTCGAGGCAGAGCTGCCGCCGATGCCCGAGGGCGCTCCCGGCCGGCGCCAGGCGATCGAGCACTTCGTCGAGCGCGGCGTTCCGACGGTGCGCGAGGAGGAGTGGCGTTTCACCAACGTCGCCGAGATCGCTCGCACCTCGTACCGGCCCGCGCCGCCGGTCGCCGTGGAGCGCGAGCAGATCGCAGGGCTGCTGCTCGACGGCTGCCGGCACGTCGTGCTGGTCAACGGGCGACTCGCGGCCGACCTGTCACGGCTCGACGAGAACGTCGCCGCCTCGTCGCTGGCCGACGCGCTGCGCGGCGAGGGCCCGCTGGCTGCGCTGGTCGGCGAGACGCTCGGTCGCGAGGCTCCGATCGAGCATCCCTTCGTGGCGCTCAACACCGCGCTGTTCGAGGACGGGGTGGCGCTGGCGATTCCGGCTCGCGAGCGGGTCGAAGAGCCGATCCAGATCCTGCACGTGACCGTGCCGCAGGAAGCGAGCTCGGCTCCGGTCGCGCTCTTCCCACGGGTGCTCCTGGTCGCGGGCGAGAGCTCGGAGGCGACGGTGGTCGAGAGCTACGCCACCCTCGGCGAAGGCCCGGCCCTGGTGGCGCCCGTGACCGAGGTCTTCTGCCGCGACAATGCCTCGCTCCGCCACTACCGGGTCGAGGCCGAGTCGACCGAGACGACCCATCTGGCGACGCTGCAGGTCGAGCTCGAGCGTTCAGCGGCTCTGCTCTCGCTCTCGCTCTCCTACGGCGGCGGGCTGGTGCGCAACGACATGGGCGGCGCCATGCGCGGCGAGGGATCCAACTGCACGCTCGACGGCCTCTACTTCATCACCGGCCGGCAGCACGTCGACTTCCACATGCGCATGGACCACATCGCCCCCCACTGCTCGAGCCACGAGCTGTTCAAGGGCATCCTCGACCAACGGGCGCGCGCGGTGTTCAACGGCCTGATCTACGTGCACAAGGGCGCCCAGAAGACCGACGCCAAGCAGACCAACCGCAACCTGCTGCTCTCGCCCGAAGCGATGGTCAACAGCAATCCCCAGCTCGAGATCTTCGCCGACGACGTCAGGTGCACCCACGGCTCGACCATCGGCCAGCTCGATCCCGACGCGATGTTCTACATGCGCTCGCGCGGGGTCGATCCCGAGGCTGCGGAGAGCCTGCTGACCTACGCGTTCGCCTCTGAGCTGGTCGACCGCGTGCACGTTCCGGCGCTGCGCGAGGAGCTCGAGAGGCTGCTGATCGAGCGCCTGCCGCAGGGCGACGTCGTGCGGCACGTGATGTGAGCTTCGGGAGCGCTTCCAACCGAACGACGATCCAGATGACCACGGCCGATTCCACCGCCAACCCCACGCCGGGCACCGTCGCCGCGGCGGCGCCCCCGACGGGCTACGACGTCGAGGCGATCCGCGCCCACTTCCCGAGCCTCGACCAGGAGGTCCATGGCCATCCGCTGGTCTACCTCGACACCGCGGCCAGCGCCCAGCGTCCGCTGCCCGTGATCGAGGCGATGGAGCGGTTCGAGCGCACGTCCTACGCCAACGTCCACCGCGGCGTCCACACGCTGTCGCAACGCGCCACCGAGGCCTACGAGGCGTCGCGGGCACGCGTCGCGCGCTTCCTCGGCGCGACCGATCCCCACGAGGCCATCTTCGTGCGCGGCACCACCGAAGGGCTCAACCTGGTCGCCCAGAGCTGGGGTCGCGAGAGCGTCGGGCCGGGCGACGTGGTCGTCGTCAGCGAGATGGAGCACCACTCGAACCTGGTGCCCTGGCAGCTCCTGTGCTCCGAGCGAGGCGCCGACATCCGTGTGCTGCCGGTCGACGACGCCGGCGACCTGCGCCTCGAGGAGCTCGATCGACTGCTCGAGCCGCCGGCGTCGGGAGGAGTCGTCAGGGCCGTCGCGGTCACCCACGTGTCGAACTCGCTGGGCACGATCAACGACATCGGCGAGATCTCGCGGCGCGCCCATGCCGCCGGCGCCATCGTGGTGGTCGACGGCGCCCAGGCCGCGCCGCACCTGCCGGTCGACGTCGGCGCGATCGGGTGCGACTTCTACGCGTTCTCGGGGCACAAGGCTTATGGCCCCTCGGGGATCGGCGTGCTGTGGGGTCGGCGTGAGCTGCTCGACGCGATGCCCCCCTGGCAAGGCGGTGGCGGCATGATCGAGCGAGTCAGCTTCGCCGGCACGACCTTCGCGCGCGTGCCCGAGCGTTTCGAGGCGGGGACCCCCTACATCGTCGGCGCGGTCGGGCTCGCCGCCGCGCTCGACTTTCTCGAGGAGATCGGTCTCGAGGAGATCGGCGCCTGGGAGCACGCGCTCGTGGAACGGGCGGTCGAGAGGCTGTCGCCGATCGCGGGGCTGCGGCTCGTCGGCACCGGGACCGAGCTGTTGTCGCGTCGGGCGGCGATCGTCTCGTTCCTGCTCGAGCACGCGCACGCCCACGACGTCGGCACCTTTCTCGACCAGGAGGGGATCGCGGTGCGCACCGGCCACCACTGCAACCAGCCCTTGATGGAGCGCTACGGAATTCCGTCGACCTCCCGCGCCTCCTTCGCCATCTACAACACCCTCGAAGAGGTCGACCGGCTCGCTGCGGCACTCCAGCGGATCTCGGAGTTCTTCGCCTGATGTCGTCCGACCTGCGCTCCCTCTACCAGGAGGTCATCCTCGACCACTACAAGCGGCCGCGCAACTTCGGGTCGCTCGAGGGGGCCGACCACCACGCCAACGGCTACAACCCTCTGTGCGGCGACCGCATCAGCGTCCACCTGAAGCTGGGCGAAGGAGGCGAGATCGAGGGCATCTCGTTCGAAGGCTCGGGTTGCGCGATCTCGACCGCCTCGGCGTCTCTCATGACCGAGGCGGTCTCCGGCAAGCGCGCCGAGGAGGCGTTGGCCCTGCACGGTCGTTTCCACAAGGTGCTCACCGATCGGGAGGGCGAGCCGGACCTCTCCGGCCTCGGCAAGCTCGAGGCGCTCACCGGGGTGCGCGAGTACCCGGTACGCATCAAATGCGCCACGCTGGCCTGGCATGCGCTCAAGGCGGCGCTCGAGAGCGAGGGCGAGAGCGCGAAGCGCGTGAGCACTGAGTAACGAAGGTCGGACGAGAGAGCCATCTCTCCGTCCCCGAGAGGAGAAACCGATGTTCGGACGATTTCGCAGACAGGAGCCCGACGCCGGGGCGGCAGCCACCGCCGACGCCGACGCCTCGAGCGCCGCGGCGCCCCCCGCGGTCGAGGTCGGCGAGACGTGGGAACCCGCGTCCAGTGGGAGCGATGCGGCCGGCGACCGTTCCCTCGAGGAACGAGTCGTCGAGGCGCTCCAGAGCATCTACGACCCCGAGATCCCGGTGAACAT
Source organism: Thermoanaerobaculia bacterium (assembly GCA_035546295.1). GTDB lineage: Bacteria > Acidobacteriota > Thermoanaerobaculia > Multivoradales > Multivoraceae > DATKBT01. The sequence goes on from DATKBT010000069.1 coordinate 6,005, forward strand.
CTACGAGCTCGGCCTCATCTACGACGTGGCGCTGCCCGAGGGCGACGAAGGACGCGTCGGCATCAAGATGACGCTGACCTCGCCGCACTGCCCGGTCGCCGAGTCGCTCCCCGGCGACGTGAAACGCCGGGTCGAGGCGGTCGTGGGCGTCGCCGAGGCCGACGTCGAGGTGGTCTGGGATCCGGCGTGGAACCCGGAGATGATGAGCGAGGCGGCGAAGCTGGAGCTGGGGTTCTTCTGAGCCTTCGAGCCTTCGGGGACTGCGTCCCCTCAGGTCGAAGGCTCAGGGCGCTCATTGGAGTCGAGCGAGCTCGCCTCCAAAGGCTCTTCTGCCATTCGACGTGCTGAGCGGGACCAGACTTCGGATTCCGGCGTCGTTGCTGCATGCCGCTTGAAGCCGCCGAGCTGATCCGGCGCCTCTGGAATGCGGCTCGTCGCGCCGCCGCCGGAATCCCCGGCGGCAGTGAGGCGGTCTGGCCCGGTCTGCGCAGCGACCTGCTGGTCGCGCACGAGTCGATCTACCGGTTCGCGGCCCGATGGACTGCGGGCAAACGCGTGCTCGACGCCGCCTGCGGCACGGGATACGGTTCGGCGTTGCTGGCGCAAGCGGGGGCGAGCCGCGTGGTCGGAGTGGATCGCGACAGGCGTCGGATCGCCTTCGCCCAGCGGCGCTTTCGAACCCCGGAGTCGAGCTTCCAGGTCCAGGACTGCGAGGCACTCGACTTCCCCGAGGGCGCCTTCGACCTCGTCGTGTCCTCCAACACCCTGGAGCACCTGGCGCGACCGGCACGATTCCTGAGCGCCGCCCGGCGGCTGCTCGTCCACGACGGCGTCCTGGTCGTGGCGGTCCCACCGATCTACGGCCCCGCCGACCGCCAGGTGCACGCGCGCAACCCGCACCACTGCTCGAACCTCACGATCCGGCAATGGGCCGAGCTGTTCCGCGCCGAGGGCTGGAGCCCGCGCTCCTTCGCCCATCTCTGCGCCAAGCCGCTCGACTTCTCCTCCCACGCTGCCAGCACGGTTCAGTGGGGAGACTTTTCGTTCCCGGAGCTGAGCGGCGATGAGGCAAACGTGACGCCGACGATCAGCGCGATCTACGTGCTGGGTTGACCGTCCACTGAACCGGGGCCGGCGCAGGTTGTGGTGGGCTCCCGGCCGAAGAGCCCCGTCCTGCGGGAGCCGGCGTCCGGCCGAAGCCGTTCTCTGACGACCGGTCGGCCGATCAGAGCTCCAGCCGCGGTCCCTTCGTCGCGCCGCCGGTTGATGTGAGATCGGAGGTCTTCGAGGCGCTCCCGCGCCCGGCCCCCGCGAGCGTCATGAAACCTGCGGTCGGCCCGAGACGTTTCTCTAAGAGCGAGCCGACGCGGCGCGTCCTGCGGCGACGACGCGACGAGGCCGCCGTCGCCTCCCCACCCGATCAGATCGCCGGCGGGTCTCCTCGAGCGCCGGCCGAACAGGAGAGACGAAATGAGCCTGCCGACCCTCGCCGCCCTTTCGATCCTCGCGCTGAGCTCCGCGAGCGCCGTCTCCTCGAACGCGACCGCCGTGGCCACGATCGACGCTCCGACCTGGAGCGAGGGTGTCGCCGCGATCGTGCACGAGAGTTGCGCGAGCTGCCACCGCCCGGGCGAGGTGGCGCCGATGTCGCTGCTCACCTACCAGGAAGCGCGTCCCTGGGCGAGGTCGATCGCGCGTCGGGTCGCCGACGGCACGATGCCCCCCTGGCACGCGACCGGCGGCACCGCCGAGTTCACCAACGACCGCTCGATCACCGAGCAGCAGATCCAGGCGCTGGTCCGATGGGCGGGGGCCGGCGCTCCGGCCGGCGATCTCGAGGCGGCGCCCGAGCCGCCGAAGTTTCCGTCCGACGAGTGGCGGCTCGGCGAGCCGGATTTCGTCGTCACTCTCGAGCAGGTCGAGGTGCCGGCCGGCGGACCCGATCAGTTCCACGACCTCGTGGGCAGGGTCGCGCTGCCCGAGGACGAGTGGGTGACCGCGGTGGAGATCCTCCCCGGCAACGCGAAGGTCGTTCACCACGTCATCGTGGTCGGCGTCAAGGGCTTCGACGTCGACCCCATGGCGGGCTGGCTCGGCGCCTGGGCGGCGGGCACCGAGCCGATGGTCTTCCCCGAGGGCACTGGACGGCTCCTGCCCAAGGGCTCGAACATCATCGCCGACATGCACTATCACCCGGCCGAGACCGCCGAGACCGACGTCACACGGATCGGACTGCACTTCGCGGACCAGCCGCCCGCCAAGGAGCTCACCAACCTGTGGGTGCAGAACGAGAGCTTCGAGATCCCGGCCGGCGCCGAGAACCACGAGGTGCGGGCGACGAGGAAGCTCTGGCAGTCGGGGAAGATCCTGACGCTGACCCCGCACATGCACTATCGCGGCAAGGACTTCGAGTTCATCCTCCACTACCCCGACGGTCGCCGGGAGGTGCCGCTCGAGGTCGGACAGTGGGACTTCAACTGGCAGACGTTCTACAAGCTCACGAAGCCGATCGACGTGCCGGCCGGCACCGTGGTCGAGGTCGTCGCGCACTACGACAACTCGGCAGCCAACCCGGACAACCCCGATCCGTCGAAGAACGTTCGTTTCGGCACCGAGTCCTACGACGAGATGATGATCGGCTTCGTCGATTTCATCGTCGACGAAGGGGTCAAGCCGCTGACGCCGTTCGAGATCAGGACCCGGTTGATCGGCGAGATCGCCGAGCGGCACCCCGGCCGGGTCTGGCAGGTGAGCGCCAAGGCGCCCGAGAAGCGCAGCGAGCCGAACAGCTGGGCCCCGCTCTACCTGCCCGAGCACGGTGATGGCGTGTTCTACATCATCACCAACGATCAGCTGGTCGACGCCGAGGTCACCGGCATCGAGTGGAAGGGCGACGACTTCACCTCGACCGTCGAGCTGCCCGGCGGCGGCACTTTCGGTCTCACCGGCACCGTGCACGACGACGGCAGGATCGAGACCACCCTGCACCTTCCGGAGGACCGCACCATGTCCTGGGACGGCCGCCTCGCCGGCTCGTCCTAGCTCGGCTCCGCCCGCGCCCACGGGACCCCAGCCGCCAGCCGAGCGCTCGAGGCGGGTGCGCGGCCCGCTGCGATCACGCCCCGCGGGCGGTGCTGCTATCGTCGTCCGCGAAAGCGGCGTCGTTCGCCGCAGGAGCGCCCGATGACCATCTCGACCACCATTCTCTCGCTGCTGCTCGCCGCCGCCCAGACGTCGGCTTCCCAAGAGCCGCCTCTTGCCGACGCGCACCACCCGGAGGAGGGCGTCCTCTTCGGCGGCCAGCCCAGCGAGGCCGAGCTCGAGGCGCTGGCCGAGGCGGGGTACACGGTGCTCGACCTGCGCATGCCGCAGGAGGATCGCGGCTACGACGAAGCGACGGCGGCCGAGCGCCTGGGCCTCGAGTACCACAATGTGCCGGTCGGCGGCGCGACGCTGTCCGACTCGTCCACTTTCGAGCGGTTCTTCGAGCTGTTCGAGAAGGCAGAGCGGCCGGTGGCCGTGCACTGCGCCTCGGGCAATCGCGTCGGCGGGCTCTACTACGCGTATCTGGTGGCCAAGAAGGGGCTGTCACGCGAGCAGGCGCTCGAGAAGGCGCGCGAGAGCGGGCTGAGCAGCGAGAGCTTGCGAAGAACCGTGGACGGCTACCTCGACTCGCTGCCGCCCGGCTGACGGTGGGCGTCGCGGTCCTCTCGCGCCCCCCTCCCGCTACAATGGCTCGGCACGGTTCCGGGGAGGCTCGCAGCAGGTGCAGGTGAAGCGCGCGGACAAGTACGGCTTCTGCGTCGGCGTCAGGCAGGCCGACGAGCACGTCCGCGCCTTCGCGGCCGATGGCAACCGTGGCCGCATTCTCGGCCAGGTGGTCCACAACGAGCGGGTGGTCGACGACCTCACGCGCCTCGGGGTGCCGACCGTCGAGCGGCTCGACGACGTCGACGCCGGCGCCGTCGTGTTCTCGGCGCACGGCGTCCCTCCCTCCTTCCACCGGATCGCGCGCGAGCGCGGCCTCGAGATCGTCGACACCACCTGCCCGTTCGTCTACGCCGTGCACGAAGCGGCGGCACGCGCCCTTCGCGACGGCTGGCACCTCGTCTTCATCGGCGACCCGCAGCACCGCGAGGTCATCGGCTACACCCACGATCTGGATGCGGACTGCTACGACGTCGTCAGCGACGTCGCATCGGCGGCGGCGCTCGACTTCGAGCGCTATCCGCGGATGAAGATCTTCTACCAGACGACGCTCGACGCCGAGCAGTACGAGGAGGTCGCCGCGACAGTCGAGACGCGATCAGGCGCGTCTGCACGCACCGACACCATCTGCTACGCGACCAAGGAGAATCAGGACGCGGCGCGCGCTCTCGCGTCCTCGCCCGAGATCGATGCGATGGTGGTGGTGGGCGGCCGGCGCAGCGCCAACACCCGCCACCTGTGGGAGATCTGCAGCGAGATCAAGCCGAGCTTCCTGGTCCACTCCGTGGACGAGCTGCGCTCCGAGTGGTTCGAGGGCTGCCGGTGCGTGGGCCTCACCGCGGGAGCGTCCACCCCCGACGTGATGGTCGAGGAGGTCGAGCGCGTGCTCGAACGGCTGGATGACGGGTCGCGGTCCTCGGGAACGGCCAGAGCGGCCGCGGGAGGCGAGGCATGAAGGTGCTGGTCATCGGCGGGGGCGGTCGCGAGCACGCGCTCTGCTGGCACCTGCGGGCATGCTCGCCGGAGGCCGAGGTCTACTGCGCGCCGGGAAGCGACGGCATCGCCCAGGTGGCGGACGTGGTCAGGATCGCCGCCGACGAGGTCCACGAGCTCGCCGATCTCGCGCGCGACCTCAAGATCGACCTCACCATCGTCGGACCGGAGCTGCCGCTCTCGCTCGGCGTCGTCGACGAGTTCCAGAACCGGGGTCTACGGATCTTCGGTCCGCGCAAGGCAGCGGCGCAGCTCGAGAGCAGCAAAGTCTTCGCCAAGGAGTTCATGCGGCGACACGGCATTCCGACGGCGGATTTCGAGGTCGTCCACGACGCCGAGGAGGCGTGTGCGGCGGCGGCGAGATTCGGCCTGCCGGTGGTGCTCAAGGCCGACGGGCTGGCGGCCGGCAAGGGGGTCCTCCTCGCGCACACGAAGGCCGAGCTCGACGACGCGATCGCCGCATTCTTCGAGCATCGAAAATTCGGCGCCGGCGGCGATCGGGTGGTGGTCGAGCAGTTCCTGCAGGGCGAGGAGGTGTCGTTCATCGGGCTCTCCGACGGCCTGCGCCTCCTCCCGCTGGCCACCGCCAAGGACTACAAGCGCATCGGCGAGGGCGACATCGGTCCCAACACCGGGGGCATGGGCGCCCACAGCCCGTCCGGCGTCGCCGACGCCTCGACCGCCGCGCTGGTGCTGGAGCGGGTCATGCACGCGACGGTCGCCGGCATGGCCGCCGAGGACAACCCCTTCGTCGGCTTCCTCTACGCCGGCCTCATGCTCACCGACGACGGCCCCAGCGTGCTCGAGTTCAACGTGCGGCTCGGCGATCCCGAGGCGCAGGCGTTGCTGCTCCGCCTCGAGGACGATCTCGCCCGGCTGCTGCTGCGCGGCGCGCGCGGCGACTTCGAGACGACCCGACTCGACTTCAAAAAGGAGGCGGCAGCTTGCCTGGTGCTCGCCGCCGAGGGCTACCCGGAGAGCGCGGTCAAGGGAGCTCGGATCTCTGGGCTCGACGTCGCCGCGACCCACGAGGGCGTCGAGATCTTCCACGCGGGAACTGCGAAGACCGAGACCGGCTGGGTGGTCGCCGGCGGACGGGTGCTCAACGTCTGCGCCAGCGGGCGCGACCTGCGCCACGCCTTGCGGCGGGCCTACGACGCGGCACGCCGGATCGACTGGCCGGGGCGGCAGCTCCGCGGCGACATCGGACGGCGGGTCCTGCAGGCGGAGAACATCCAGCACTCGGGGATCACGAGCATCCCCCGCGAGGTCCTCGGCGAGGAGTCCTCGGGATAGCAGCCGCGGGGATTGCTGATCCCGCCCGCGGCGCATCGAGGTCCGATCCGGCGGCAGTGGGTCCCGATCGTCGCTCGAGACCATCCCATATAATCCGTCGCGCAGGCGGCAGCGGCGTGAAACTCTTTGGAAAACAAGGGGATCGAAGGCTCCGCAGGAGAATCGGATGGGTTGTGGAGGTTGCAGCTTCAAGGGTCAGTCGACCGCCGTCGAGGACACCTACGTCGGCGTGCGGTTCGGCGAGGAGACGAATCTGACCCTGTGCGGCACCAGCGGCACGCCCTATCCGAAAGGGAGCCCCGTGATCGTCGCGCTGGAGCATGGGCCGACCTACGGAGTCATCGAGCGGTCGCCCATGTCGGTCTTCAAGCCCTGCCAGAAGGCCTCCGCCAAGCAGCTCCTGCGCGCCGCCACCGTCGAGGACCGTAGCGCCTACGACCGACAGCTCCAGAACGAGACCCGGGCGCTCGCCTTCTGTCGCGAGCGCGCCCGGACGCTCGGCCTGCAGATGAAGGTGTTCAAGGTGAGCTTCTCTCTGTCCGGCCGGCACGCGCAGGTCTACTTCACGGCCGACAAGCGTGTCGACTTCCGCCAGCTCGTGCGCGACACCTCGAAGCGCTTCGGCGCGCGGGTCCGCATGGTGCAAGTCGGCGCCCGGGACGAAGCTCGGCTGCTCGGAGGCATCGGCGTGTGCGGCAGAACCCTGTGCTGCTCCACTTGGCTCGACGACTTTCGACCGATCTCGATCCAGATGGCCAAGCGCCAGAACCTGAGCCTGAACCCGTCGAAGATCTCGGGACAGTGCGGCAGGCTGCTCTGCTGTCTGGCCTACGAGGACGACGACTACAAGAAGCGCAGACCGAAGGCGCCGGCGCACCGGTCGCTGCCGGTGATCGAGAGCGAGTGAGAGAGCGAGCAAAGAGATGGCCAACCGTAAGCTGATCCGCCCCGACGCCGACCTGGTGAAGGAGCCCGCCGCGCGCGGCAGCCGCCGCAAGCACGCGCCGCCCGAGCAGACGAGCGCCGAAGAGTTCTACTACCTCAAGCAGATGGCGGCGAAGACGCCGATGGTGCTGGTTCTCGACAACGACGAGAAGCTGCGCGGGTGGATCGAGTGGTACGACAAGAGCTCGCTCAAGCTCAATCGGGCCGACGGCCCCAACCTCCTGATCTTCAAGAGTCGCGTTCGCTACCTGTACAAGGAAGAGGAAGAGAAGCGAGCGCGGCGGTCGAAGCGCTCGTCGAGCTGAGCGCGTCCGCCGACGAGTCGGCTCGGGGATCCGCGCCCGGGAGAAGGTGGCGAGTGAGCCCAGAGCCCGCAGAGCAGGCGCCCGCAGATCGGAAAGAAGCCAAACGCGATTCGCTGCCGATCCTGGCGATCACTCAGGGTGATCCCGCCGGCATCGGCCCCGAGATCCTGCTCCGGCTGGTCTCGGAGTGGAGGGGCGGCGCGGGTTGGGTGCCGCTCCTGGTCGCCGAGCGTGCCGCGCTCGAGGCCGTGCGCGACTGCGTGCCGGGGGCTGTCTGGAGACGCTTGAGCGAGGTCGGGTCGTCGGTGACTCGCGCCGCGCTGATCGGAGCAGGCGACGCGATCCCGCTGCTCGATCCCGTGGCGCGCTCTCGTGAGGTGGTCCCCGGCGCGCCGGGGCGAGCCGACGCCGAGGGCGCGATGGCCGCCATCGACCAGGCGCTCGAGGTGGTCAGGGGAGGACTCGGCGACGCGATGGTGACGGCCCCGATCGCCAAGAAACCCATCGCCGAGATGCTGATCCCGGGCTTTCGCGGCCACACCGACTACCTCGCCGAGCGCTGCGGGCTCGAGCGCTACGGTCGCGACTACCTCATGGCCTTCCTCGCCGGGACGTTGCGGGTCGCGCTGGTCAGCGCCCACCTGCCGCTGCGCACCGCGCTCGACGAGCTGTCGGTCGACCGCATCGTCGAGGCCGGCCGCTGTCTGGCCGAGCACGCCCTCGGGGGCGGCCGGCTGGTGGTGCCTGGTGTCAACCCGCACGCCGGCGAGGGAGGTCTCCTCGGTCGCGAGGACGAGGAGATCGTGCGTCCAGCGGTCGAGCGCCTTTGCGCCCTGGGCGTCGACGCCCACGGCCCGGCGAGCGCCGACTCGGTCTTCGCCCGGGCGCGCCGGGGCGAGTACGACTGGGTGCTCGCGCTCTACCACGACCAGGGTCTGATCGCGGTCAAGACCGCTGCGTTCGGCGCCGCCACGAACTGGACGGTCGGGCTGCCGATCCTGCGCACCTCGGTCGATCACGGGACCGCCCCCGACCTGGCGGGGAAGGGGCGTGCCGACGCGGGACCGATGAAGGCCGCGGTGGCGACCACCCTCGAGCTCCTCGAGCGCGGGCGAAGAGGCCCCTGACGAAGCTCCGCTTCTCGAAAGCGGCAGGCGTCCCTGCCGGCCGACCGCCGATGAAGAGCCTTACGAAGTCGCCGCCGGAACCGCGCTACGAAGCGCCGCGACCCGACAGCACCACTGGGATGGTCTTGAGCAGGATCTTGAAATCGAGCAGCGGCGTCCACTTGTCGATGTACTCGAGGTCGAGCTCCATCCACCGGTTGAAGTCGATGTCGTTGCGCCCCGAGATCTGCCACAGACAGGTGAGGCCCGGCTTCATCGACAGCCGGCGACGCTGCCAGCGCGTGTACTGGGCGACCTCCTCGGGGATCGGAGGCCGCGGACCGACCAGGCTCATGTCGCCGCGCAGCACGTTCCACAGCTGCGGCAGCTCGTCGAGACTGAACTTGCGCAGGAAGCGGCCGAGCCGGGTCACCCGCGGATCGCGGCGCAGCTTGAAGGCCGGACCGTCCATCTCGTTGAGGTGGAGCAGCTCGCGTCGGCGCCCGTGCGCATCGTGGACCATCGTGCGGAACTTGTAGAGCGTGAACTGGCGGCCGTTGAGCCCGCAGCGGGTCTGCCGGAACAGCACTCCGCCGGTGGAGGTGATCTTGATCGCGAGCGCGACGGCGGCGACCACCGGTAGCCCGATGACCAGCAGGACGACCGCGATCGCGACGTCGACCGTGCGCTTGAGCAGGAGCTGCGGATAGCTGGTCGGCGTTCGCGCGAAGGTGAGCAGCGGCGTGCCGTCGAGCTCCTCGAGCTCGATGCGAGAGTAGTCCGTCGGCACCAGGGTCAGCGCGAAGCGGGCGCGGATCCCCTGCTCCTGGAGCAGCAGGAACTGGTTCTCCAAATTGGGGAGCTCGCGGTGGGTGACCGAGAAGATCACGTCGTCGATGACGTTCTCCTCGACGATCCGGGCCATGTCGTGCACTCCGCCCAGCACCGGCGCCGGCAGCCCCTCGTCGGTACCTTCGGCGCACTCGAGGGATCCGGTGCGCACGAACCCGACCAGCCGGAAGCCCCAGTACGCGTGTTGGTCGATCGATTCGGCGAGCGACCGTGCCGCGCGGCCGGTTCCGACGATCAGCAGGGTGCGGTAGTTGAAGCCGTGCTGTCGGACCCAGCGCGAGGTCAGCCGCAGCGCCAGCTTCTCGCCGGTGAGGAAGACGAAGGCGAACAGCGCGAACAGCAGGGTGAACGTCCGGCTCACGCGATCGCCTGCGAGCACGGCGGCGTCGATCCGGGTCACGAAGATGGCGAGCGCCCAGAGCACCGTGGCGGCGGTCGTGACCCGGGCGAGCGAAGCCACCTCGTCGCGCAGGCTCGCGGTCCGGTGCGAGCGATAGCTCCCGCCGGTCAGGAGCGCGACCGCCCAGACCACCAGGGCGACCGGCAGGAACGTCAGATAGCGCTGGAAGGCGTAGAGCCCGTCCGAGAACTGCTCGGGGAGCGCGCGCGGAAGCCAGCCGTCCCGGGCCGCGAAGGCGAGGACGAACGCGGCCGACACCAGGAGCAGGTCGACCAGGAAGACGGTGACGCCAAGCAGCCGGGCTTGTTGTTTCAGCATCGTGAGCCAACCCCGCTCGATCGCCGCGGCCTACCAACCGCCGAATTGTAAAGGCGAGCGCCCGTTCTCGGGCGATATGTGATTAGACCATATCATGGCGGGATCTCCCTCCCGGTGTCAGGAGCCACCCCGCACGGCGAGGCGTTCGAACAGCCGGACATAGCGATCGGTCACGGCCTCCCACGAGAAGCGCTCCTTTGCCCTCGCCCTGGCCAGCTCGCGGTGACGCGCGGCCAGCTTCGGATCGGCGAGCACCCGGGCCAGCATCTCGGCCAGGTTCCCCGGCCGTCGGACGTCGAAGTAGAGCCCGGCCGCGCCGGCGACCTCGCGGTTCTCGGGCGTGTCGTGGACGAGCACGCAGTTGCCGTAGCCCATCGCCTCGACCAGCGCCGGGTGCGTGCCTCCGACCTCGGTCGCGTGCACGCAGACCAGTGCCGCGTCGAGCAGCTCGCGGTAGCCGTCGCCGTAGATCGCGCCCGGGAAGATCACCCGGGGATCGGCGCTGGCGCGAACGGCCTCGATGAACGACCTGGCGTACGGCGCGTCGCCGACCATCACCAGCGGAGTCTCGCCGGGGACGTCGCGGTAGGCCTCGACCACGCGGTGCGGGTTGTTCTCCGGCTCGAACCTGCTGACGTAGAGCACGAAGCCCCGGTGACGGAGACCGAGGCGCTCGAGCACCGCGCGATCTCGCGGAGGCGCCGGCTCGACGCCGTAGGGAATCATCGTCGAGGACTTCCCGCGCCGCTCCTCGAAGTGTCTCTGGATGACCTCGGCGTCGGTGACCAGCGCGGTCGGCAGCCGGCAGGCGAGAAGCTCCGAGACGCGATACACCCACCGCCCGAAGGCTCCCCACTTGGCGCGCTCCTGCTCGAGCCCGTCGACGTGCAGGGCGGTCGGCGTCCCGGTGCACCTCAGCAGCGGCACGAACAGGGCGTTGGCGGCGTTGACCACCAGCGCGGCATCGTAGCGTCCGAAGGCGGCGTGGATCGCCGAGAGCAGCGTGTGCACGGGGGTGTCGAGGTGCTTGGTGCGCAGGGTCGGCAGCACCGCGAGGCGCACCCCGTGGTGCTCGCGACGGGAACGGTCGGCATAGTGGGAGCGGCAGTAGACGGTGACGTCGAGACCACGCTCGACCAGGCGGCGCGAGAGCTCTTCCATCAGGGTCTCGTAGCCACCGTAACGTGCCGGAATGCCGCGGCTGCCGAGCAGGGCGACGCGCAGCCGGCGTCTCGCTCCGGCGCTGGAGGGCGCGGCGCGACTCAAGAGCTCGGCTCGCCGGGAAGTGCTCGCGCTTCGCGCCAGAACCACCGCTCGATCTCGCGGGCCGTCACGGTCCGTCTCGAGCGCACCACCCGCGCCCGCGCGCGCAGGCGCTGGCGATGACGCCACAGCCACTGCCAGGCCCGAGTCGAGCCGCGTTCGCGCAGCAGAACGGCGGCGACGATGATCGCCTCGCGAGCCTGGGCGGTGACCAGTGTGGTCAGGAGGTTGAGGCCCGTCTGATGGTAGAGGCGCAGGAGATAGCGGTTCTTGAGCGAGTGGAGGTTCGCGTACGCCGACATCTGGCTGCGACGCTCGGGGAGGTTGAGGCGACGGTGCTCGAAGCGCGCCGCGGGCTCGTAGATCGCCGCCCACCCCCGCTCGCGCAGCCGAAACGCCAGCTCGGCGTCCTCGCGGTAGGTGTGGAAGTCGGAGTCGAAGATCTCGCCGCCGATCGCGACGTCGCGCAGGGCCTCGAGATCGTACAGCGTGGCGGCACCGGTGCCGCCGAAGACCTCCTCGGCCCGCGGGTGCTGGCCGCGGTCGATCTCGCTCGAGCCGCGGTCGAAGTGCCGCCAGGTCGGCGACAGCCTCATGCCGCAGGCGTCGAGCCGTCGAGGCTGCCCCTCGACCGCCTCGCGCAGCAGCCGGCCGGTCACCGATCCCACGCGCAGACCGGCCGCGCTCCACCTGCGGTGGCACTCCACCAACGCGACCATCGCCTCCGGCTCGGGTCGGGCGTCGGGGTTGAGGCTGAGCACCCAGCGGACCGTGGACGAGCAGGCGGCGATCGCCGTGTTCATGCCGCCGGCGAAACCGAGGTTCTCCTCGAGCGCCACGATGCGCAGCGGCCAGCCGAGCCGCACACGGTCGAGCCGAGCGCGGGTCGCATCGCGGCTCGCGCAGTCGACGACCATCACCTCGACTGCCGGCCCCGCGCGGTCGGCGGCGGCCAGCGCGTCGGCCCACCGCTCGATATGCTCCGCGTCGTCGTGGGTGACGGTGCACACCGCGACCGCTGGATCGCAAGCGCTCATCGCCCGAGCTCCGGCGGCGGCCGCCAGCGCTGCTCGAGGTCGCGCGGGCGCGAGAATGCGGTGAGCGCACCGGCCGCCGTCGCCATCAATCCAAGCGCGGCTTCGCGACGGTTCCGGGCTCGCCGTGGCGCGACGAGGGGCAGGGTGACCAAGCGCGCCAGCGCCGCCAGCGGCAGGGTGGCCGGCATCAGGAGATGGAGCGGCCGGTGGTGCCTGCTTAGGTAACGCCGGAGACCCCGAGAGTAGAGCCACAGGAACTGGCGATACCCGAGGCCCTCCACCGAAGCTCCCTGCTCGTGGAGGAAGCGCGCCGCCGGCCAGTACAGCAGCGGCGCGTCGTGCGCCCGCAGCCGACGCGCGAGGTCGACGTCCTCGAACCAGGCCGGGTAGAACCCCTCGTCGAGGGCGCCGACCTGCTCGAGGACCTCACGCCGCAGGGCCAGCGCCGCGGCCGCGGGCTGCTCCACCCGGGCGCCGGCGGGCGGCGCTTCGGCCGGGCCGGCGAAGCCCGGAAGCAGGCAGAGCTGACGCAGGCACGACAGCGCCGTCGGCAGCGGGCGGAGCTGCCAGGCGCTCTGACTCGCGCCATCCGGGGACTCGAGCGCCGGAACGATGCCGGCGGCCTCGGGATGCGCCTCGAATCCCGCCAGGATCGCATCCAGCGCGCCCGCGCACGGCCGAGCGTCGGGATTGATCAGCAGGACGATCGGGGCTCGAGCCGCGGCGAGCGCGCGATTGGTAGCGCCCGCGAAGCCGAGGTTGCTGCCGGGGTCGATCCACCGCACGTGGGGAGGGGGCGGCGGCAGGCGGCCGGGATCCGAGCCGTTGTCGACGACGATGAGCTCGCTGCGCGCGTCCTGCGGCCACGCGTCGAGCAGCGCGGCCAGTGAGCGCTCGGTTCGCCAGTGCGCGACCAGTCCGGAGAGGAGCGGTCTCGAGCTCACTTGCGGTTCCCGATCAGTGTGTCGTTCGCCCGCTCGGCGCCGAGCCCGCGCAACGTCGAGATCGGCACCCGCGGCGGACCGAGGTGCGCGAAGGCCGGCAGGCGCCGGAGCGCGCCGCACCAGGCCGCCGCCGCCATGGCGAGACCGCCCCCGCCCCCGCGCGCGCCGTCGATCAGGTCGCGGGCCAGGATCCGCGGCAGTGCGAGCGGGAAGCGGCGGCCGAGCAGCCGGGCGAGCACCAGCAGCCGGTTCCTGAGCACGAGGCGCTCTCGTGAGGGCCCCGGCGAAGCGTGCTCGCTCGCGGAGCCGGCGTGCTCGACCGCCGCCCCTCGCACCCAGGCGGAACGCCGGCCGCAGGCGCGCAGCCGACAGGCGAGCTCGACGTCCTCGTAGTAGCTCTCGAGGCTCTCGTCGAATCCCATTGCCGCCTCCCGGCCGCGGCCGAGAGCGGCACGAGCGAGGTCACGGCGGCGGTAGAGCGCCGCGGTCGCGGAGACGCCGAAGACCTCGAAGGTCCTACCGCGGTCCGGTGCCTCGGCTTCGACTGCGGCGGCGAGCGCGCTCGCCGGGAGGCCGTGTCCGATCTGGACCGCCTGCCACCAGCGGTTGAAGGCGAGCCCGACGCCGTCGAGCCGACGTGTCGTCTCGCCCGCCGCAACCAGCGCCGCCCCGGCGGCAGCACCGCCGACGCCATCTCCGATGCCATCGGCGGGCGCCCCGGCGGCTCCCGGCGCGGCCGCGTCGGCCACGCCCAGGAGGTGAGCTCCCTGCACCGCCGCGAGACCGGGATCCGCGACCAGGGCCGCCGCCAGCGCCGCCAGCCATCCTTCTGCCACCACCGCGTCGTCGTTGACCAGCGCGACCAGCGGCGCGTCGGTGGCCGCCAGCCCCGCGTTCGCCGCGGCAGCGAAGCCGCGGCCGCTGGACTCGAGCCGCCGGACGCAGTCGGGAACACGCCCGTGCGCCCGTCGTTGCTCGACCAGCAGGACGGAGAGGCCGACGCCCTGCTGCCCGAGCACTGCGTCGAGACAGGCCTCGAGGTGGGGGCTCGCTCCGATGGTGGGCACGATCACGTCGACGCAAGGAGCGTCGACCGCGGGCGCGCGGGCATCGGACCCGGCTCTCATCGCGCGGCGCCGAAGGCCGCGCCGGGCGGCTCCGGCTCGCCGGCGGTTTCGTTGCCGGCGGTGTCGCTGCCAACGATGCTGGAGCTGGAGTCGCCGGCGTCCGGATCGACGGAGCCGGCGCTCACCAGTGTCACGCGATAGAGGCTGAGCCGAAGCGCGGCGGGCAGGCCCGTGCCGAGCTCGACCGTCAGCCGACCACGGCCGGGTGCCTGCACCCCTAGCGAGCGTTGCGCTCGATAGCGATGGACGAAGGACCCGCCATCGGGAGCGATCAACGACAACCAGGGGGCGAGCCCCGGGCGCGCCGACGCGCTCGCCGTCCATTCGGCGGTCTCGAGCCCGTGGCGGAGGGTGGTGGTCGCCTCGCCCTCCCCGGCGTCCGGCCGCCAGCGCACGGTCGCCAGCGCGGCGCCCGCGGTCACCTCGGCGCCGTAGGCGACCGCCGAATCGACCACCACGAAGAGGTCTCCGCCGCCCGTCCCGAGCTCGTCCGAGGTCCAGACGGGGTGCTCGCGATCGAGCTCGACAGCAGGCCAGGTCAAGACGAAGGTCGCGTCACCGAGGCGGAGGATGGGGACCGCCAGGAACAGGGCGATCGCGCCGGCGACCGGCCAGGTCGGCGCTCGAACGAATCCGGCCTGGACGGCGCCGGTTCGGGGTCGTTTCATCGCGGGCCCGAGCATGACGACGACCGCGGCGGCGAGCGCCAGCGGGAGCCATGGAGGCGCGAGCAGACCCAGCCTCTCGAGCAGCGAGTGGGCTCCGGGCGGGCGCAGCCACGGATAGGAGCCGGCCAGCACGCTGCCGGCCAGCCACAGGCTCGGCCAGACGAGCTCGAGGGAGGTCTGGTCGCGACCGCGACGCCGCGGCTCCGACACTGAGAGAACGGCGGGTCCGACCGCCATCAGCACGACCGGAATCGCCAGCGCGGTCGACGGATCGCCGAATCGAAGCCCGATCCAGCCGAGGGCGAGCGAAACCGCGATGCTCCAGGTGAAGGCCGCCACGGCGTCGCGCTCGCCCCGGGCGAGAGCGCGCAACAGGCGCACGGCCCCCCAGGGAGCCACCAACAGCAGCGTCGGCAGGAGCGCGGCGGCCTCGACCCACGAACGCGACGACGGACCGAGCGTCAGCAGCCCGGTCGCGACCACCAGCGCCGCCGGCCAGGCGCGCCGGCCGAGGAGCGCCAGCACGCCGAGGAGCGCCAGCGCCCCGAGCACCGGATCGAGCGCGAACGGCGCCGCCAGCGCCCCGAAGGCGAGGAGCCGGCGGCCGAGCGGCCGATCGGATCCGACGAGCTGAGGCGCCAAGAGGGGAACCAGCAGCGCGACCAGCACCGCCGCCGAGAAGCGCCCGGAGACGGCGAGCGCCGAGAGCGCGGCGAGCGCTGCCGTCGCCACGCCGCGCTGGCGTGCGACCAGCAGGACGAGCACGCAAGCGGCCAGCGGAAGCGCGAAGAGCCGGACCAGAGCTCGAGCGTCGAGGGGGAAGGCGAGCAGCTCGGCGGGCAGCGCCAGGCACTGGAGCGCCAACGCCGCGGGCATCAGACGGCCGCTGATTCCCTGGGCGGCGAGACCGCCAGCACGCTCCGCCAGGACGACCGAGAGGAAGATCAGCACGAGCAGCGAAGAGATCGCGGCGCCGCGAAGGGGCCCCGCCGGCAGCGTCCACAGCAGAGCGCCCGATCCGACCACCCCGACCGACCACGCCCCGAGCGATCGGCGAGCCGGAGCGAGCGCCGCCGTCGGCAGCAGCAACAGCAGGACCAGCAGCGCGAGCCGGCCGAGGTAGCGGATCTCGGCTCCATCCGCATCCTGCACCGACGGGAGCGCGGCGAGCGTCAAGCTGCTGCCGAAGCCGATCAACGTGGCGGCGGCGCCGGGCACGACGAGTCGGTTCCACTCGGAAGCGGAAAGGGGCGCGGCGGCGCCGGCGCTGGAGTCTCGGGGTGGCATGCGCGCGGATGCAGGTGCGCGAGCGAGCTTGCTCGCGACGGAAGGAGCGGACCGTCTGATCCTCGGCTTCGACCGGAGCTCTGGAGCGGATCAGCGGTCGGATCGAAGAGTCGCCAGCATGCTAACGACTTCGAACTGCGGTCCGTTCGGCTCGGCCTTCGATCCGCAGCCTTTCGACAGCTCGTCCGGACCGCTACCGCGAGCTTTCCGCAGCTTTTCCGCAACGAGTCGGCGCGTCCTGCGGCGGGACTCGGATTCCGAGCCATCATGTCGGATCGCGGCTGGCGCTAGCGGGCTCGTGGTTTCACCACTCCCGAACGAGCTGCGAAAGCGAGGCGAGCTCATACCACGAGCCCGCTAGCTCATGTTCTTCTCCGCCTACGGCCCTTCGGGCCTCAGCGGAGTGTGCTCGTTGGTCCCGCGCAAGCGCGGGACCAAGGTTTCCCGCCCAAGCGCCGCAAGCGGCGCGGGCTCAGGTCGACTAGGCCTGAAAACCGCTGACTCCAGGTCGTTTGGGGTGCTGCTTGATAACCTTGACCGTCTTGCGAGCCTTGGTCTCGCGCTTGTCGCGAGGCCAATGACCGCCGCCTGCCGCAGGCAGGCAAGAACTTCCCGCTGGCCTAGTCGACCTAGTCGGGTCGGATCGGGCATCGAGGGCCTTCTGCACGTCTCGCCTCCTCGAAGGCCCTTCGGGCTCGCGGTGCGCGCACCGGACCGCTCGGCGCCCCACGCCGCGACCGGTCTGCCCACCGACTCTCGGCACCGGCCGCCGCCGCGAGCGCGCTGCTAGACTCGCCCGCCATGCTGGCGCGGGAACGGCTGAGGAACCATGCCGACGAGGTCGCCGAGGCGCTCGCGACCCGCGGCGTCGATCGGGGGGTCCTGCGCCGCTGGCGAGAGCTCGACGAGGAGCGGCGGTCGGGCCTGGTCGAGGCGGAGGAGATCAAGCGCCAGCGCAACGAGGCGAGCAACTCGATCGGTCAGGCCAAGGCTCGGGGGGAGAACGCGGAAGAGGAGATCGCGGCGGTCTCGCAGATCAAGCGCGAGATCGACCAGCGCGAGGCTCGACTGAGCGCGATCGAGACCGAGCTGCGCGAGATCGAGACCGCGCTCCCGAACCTCCCCCAGGAGGGGGTTCCGGTCGGGGACGACGCCAGCGCCAACCGCGTCGATCGCGTGGTCGGCGAGCCGCGCTCGTTCGGTTTCGAGCCGAAGGCGCACTGGGACCTCGGGCCCGAGCTGGGCATCCTCGATTTCGAGCGGGGCGCCAAGCTCGCCGGGGCTCGATTCACGGTGTCGTGGGGGATCGGAGCGCGCCTCGAGCGGGCGCTCGCCGCCATGATGCTCGATCTCCACACCACGAAGCACGGCTACACCGAGGTCCTGCCGCCGCTTCTGGTCAACGCCGAGTCGATGACGGGCACCGGGCAGCTCCCGAAGTTCGCGGCGGATGCCTTCCGCGTCGAGGGGGCCGGTTACTACCTGATCCCGACCTCCGAAGTCCCGCTCGCCAACCTTCATCGCGACGAGCTGATCGAGGAGTCCGCGCTGCCCTTGCGCTACACGGCGTGGACTCCCTGCTTCCGGGCCGAGGCCGGGTCCTACGGCAGGGACGTGCGGGGACTCATCCGTCAGCACCAGTTCAGCAAGGTCGAGCTGGTGCAGTACGCCCATCCGGAGCGCAGCGCCGACGCGCTCGAGGAGCTCACCGGCCAGGCAGAGGCCGTGCTGCAGGCCCTGGAGCTCCCCTACCGGGTGGTCTCGTTGTCGACCGGCGACATGGGATTCTCGGCGGCGCGGACCTACGACCTCGAGGTCTGGCTGCCCGGCCAGCAGGCGTATCGGGAGATCTCCTCGTGCAGCAACTGCGAGGATTTCCAGGCACGCCGCGCGAACCTGCGCTTTCGTCCGAGCGACGGCAGCAGGGTCCGGCACCTGCACACGCTCAACGGATCGGGGCTGGCCGTGGGTCGCACGCTGATCGCCGTGCTCGAGAACTGCCAGCAGGCCGACGGCACGGTGCTCGTTCCCGAGGCGCTGCGCCCCTACCTGGGAGGCCTCGAGCGCATCGAGGCCCGCGGGTGACGGGAGCGCCGCGGTGCGGCGTGGCTATCGGATCACGGCCTACGTCGTGCTCTGTCTCGTCTGCCTGACCAGCGCGGGCATCCTCTTCGTCTCCGACCGCTACGGACTCCTCGCCGTCGTCTTCCAACTCGCCCTCGCTGCGATGTGGGCGATGATGGCCTACGCTTCCTGGCGCTTCGGTTAGCGGCGCTGGTGGAGGAGTGGGGGGCGCTGCGGTGACGTGGCGGTGGTCACGGTGAGGTGATGAGCGGTTGCAGGCGGGGTCGCTCGGGTTGGGTCGCTCGGGTGGCGCGGGTGGGCTCCGGCCGAGTCGCGGGCGGTGGCCTCGAGGACGCCACGCTCGTGCTTCTCGACGCTGAGCTAGGCTGTCGAGTCGCGGAGGGGTGGCTGAGTGGTCGAAAGCACCGGTCTTGAAAACCGGCGACGGTTGACCCCGTCCGTGGGTTCGAATCCCACCCCCTCCGCCAGCTCGCTGCGCTCGCTCGGCGCGGGGGTGGGCTTCGGTTTGCCACTCGCGCGAGCGCGAGTCGGCTGCAACGAATCCCGGCACTCTCAGGGCCTCCGTGCCCGGGAGAGTCTCAGCGGCAAGCGCCTTCTGGAATGCTGCGAAGGCGCCGCGGGCGGGCGGTCCTCTCGAACGGCCGTCTTCAGTTGACGGCGCTCGAGCCGAGATCGCGGTACTGCTCGGCGAGCTGGCCGAGGATCGAGACCATCGATTCGGCGTCATAGACGCCGCCGACCAGCCAGTTGTCGAGCAGCAGGGTGGGAACGCCGGTCAGGCCGAGGGCCAGCGCCTCGCGGGTGCTCTGCTCGACCCGGGGGAAGCGGTCGTGCTCTTGGGGGAGGGGATCTGGACCCACCAGCTCGCGCGCCAGATCGATCAGCTCCGGGGTCAGCACCGTGACGTTGTGCTCGAAGATCGAGGCGAAGACCGCCTTGCGCCAGCGCGCCTCGATGTCGGGCGTCGGCGCCGCCAGCGCGACGTGGGAGGCGGGGCGCGAGTCGAGCCAGGGGTCGGGCATCTCGATGTCGAGGCCGAGAGCGAGTCCGGTGTTGCGGACGGCGGTCCGGATCTCGTCGGAGAACGAATCCCCCCGATCCCAGGGAGCCGCCATCGTCAGGTCGATCGGACGCCACTCGAGGTCGACCCCCAGATCGGCGATCTCGTCCTCGACGCTCGTCAGCACTCGGTGCGCCACGTAGCAGAGGGTGGAGGCGAAGTCGTAGTAGACGCGGATGCTCACCCGTTCCATCGGTCCCATTCTCGCTCAACTCCGCGTGTGTGCCGAGCCGCTCGCGGCCGGCGGGAGGCGCCTGGCGAGGAGGCGGTCGAAAGGGCTCGGCGAGAGGGAGCCGCCTGCTCCTACGATCGAGGATCGCGGCGAAGTCGCCGATTGGCGGCTCGCTCGAGCCGCCGAGCGGGAGGCGCCAGACCGCCGATCGAGCGCTCGGCGAACGGGCTCAGAGGAGGCTCTTCGCCTTCTCCACCACCGCCTCGACCGTGAAGCCGAAGTGCTGGGCGAGATCCTGGTAGGGCGCCGACGCACCGAAGCGGTCGAGACCGTGGATCAACCCCCGCTCGCCGACCCAGCGCTCCCAGCCGAAGGTCGCAGCCGCCTCGATCGCGAGCCGGCGCGACACCCCCGGCGGCAACACCTGCTCGCGGTACGCGACGTCCTGCGCGGCGAAGCGCTCCCAGCAGGGGAGGCTGACGACGCGCGCGCGCGCACCTTCCGCGGCAAGGGCTTCGGCGGCGCCGATCGCGAGCTGGACCTCCGAGCCGGTGGCGAGGAGGATCAGGTCCGGCTCGCGGCCCCCCGCCGCGCCTTCCTCCGCGCGCAGCACGTAGCCGCCGCGAGCGACGCCTTCGCGTGCGCGTTCCCGCGTCCCCTCGAGGATGGGCAGGCCCTGGCGGCTGAGCACCAGGGCGGTCGGCCGGTCGCGGCGCTCGAGCGCCGCGGCCCAGGCGGCCGACGTCTCGTTGCCGTCCGCCGGCCGGATGACCTCGAGGCGCGGGATCGCCCGCAGCGCCGGCAGGTGCGCGATCGGCTGGTGGGTCGGTCCGTCCTCGCCGAGGAAGATCGAGTCGTGGGTGAAGACGTAGATCGTCGGCAGGCTCATCAGCGCCGCCAGGCGGATCGAGGGCCGCATGTAATCCGAGAAGATCAAGAAGGTGCCCGCGAACGGTCGCAGCAGTCCCGACAGGGCCATCCCGTTGAGCGCCGCCCCCATCGCGTGCTCGCGCACCCCGTAGCGGATGTTGCGGGCCGGTCGCGCTGCGGTGAAGTCGAGCTCGCCGTCGATCGTCGTGTTGTTCGAGCCAGCGAGGTCGGCCGAGCCGCCGACCAGCTCGGGCAGCAGCGGCGCCACCGCGTTGAGGGCCTTCCCCGACGCCTTGCGGGTCGGCACCGAGGAGCCGGGGTCGTAGAGCGGGAGGGCGTCGAGGGCTCCGGTCGAGAGCTCGCCGCGTTGGCGTCGATCGAGGTCACGGGCGGCCTCGGGGTGAGCCTTTGACCAGCGCGCGCGCAGCTCCTCCCAGGCGGCCCGCGCGGCGGCGCCGCGTCGGGCAGCGGCCTCGAAGGGGGCGCGCGCGGCGTCGGGCACCAGCAGCTCGGGCTCGAGCGGCCAGCCGAGCGCCTCTTTGGTGCGCTTCACCTCGTCGGCGCCGAGCGGCGAGCCGTGCGACTCGGCGGTGCCCTGTTTGCCCGGGCTGCCGTAACCGATGTGGGTTCGTACGGCGATGAAGCTCGGCCGCCGCGTCTCGGCGACTGCTGCGCGCATCACGCTCTCGAGGGAGGCCAGGTCGTTGCCGTCGAGCACGGTCTGCGTGTGCCAGCCGTATGCGGCGTAGCGGGCGACGACGTCCTCGCTCATCGAGAGGTCCGTCGTGCCGTCGATGGTGATCCGGTTGTCGTCCCACAACACGTTGAGGTTGCCGAGCGCCAGGTGCCCGGCGAGCGAGCTCGCCTCCGACGCCACGCCCTCCATCAGATCGCCGTCGGACGCGAGCACCCAGACGTGATGCCGGAACAGCTCGAAGCCGTCGCGGTTGAACTCCCGGGCGAGCAGCCGCTCCGCCATCGCCATGCCGATCGCGTTGCCGAGCCCCTGGCCGAGCGGCCCGGTGGTGGTCTCGACTCCGGGGGTCAGGAAGTTCTCGGGATGCCCCGGGGTCTTCGATCCGAGCTGGCGGAAGCTCGCCAGCTCCTCGATTGACAGGTCGTAGCCGCTGAGATGGAGCAGACCGTAGAGGAGCGCCGAGGCGTGCCCGCAGGAGAGCACGAACCGGTCGCGGTCGAGCCACAGCGGGTCTCGAGGGTCGAAGCGCAGGAAGCGCGTGAACAGCGTGTAGGCCATCGCCGCCTG
>DATKBT010000070.1:0-199203 GCA_035546295.1 Thermoanaerobaculia bacterium
TACCAGGTCGGCGCGCGCTTGCGATTCTGAGTCACGGACCTTCTGCACGCAATCGGGATCCCGTTCTACGGCTGTTCCCCGGCGACGCGCCGAAGGCGCTTGGAGCCGGGACGACATCAGCCAGCCTCCGATGTGCTAACCAGCACATCGGAGGCTGGCCCTTTCGGTCTCGCCACCAGCGCCGCGCGTCCGTCGGCCGACGGGAACGCCGGCCGCTACGGCCGGGCGGCTCAGGGAACCAGGCGCTCGCAGGCCTGCCAGTCGCCGCGGCGCAGCGGGATCCGCATGCCGCCGGTCTGCTCGAGCAGCTCCCAGAGGCGGTCGCGCATCGCCTCGGCTCGCTCCCCATGGTCGGGCAGGTCGATCAGGTTGAAGCGCTCGTCGGGGTCGGCTTCGAGGTCGTAGAGCTCCGCGGAGTCCCAAACACCGTGGTAGTAGATGTACTTGTAGCGCTCGTCGCGCAGCGCGAAGGTGGTCGGCGTGTGGGGGAAGGCGTGCTCCCAGTAGTACTCGTAGAGCAGCTCCCCAGGGGAGCCCATCGGCTCGCCGCGCAGCGCCGGCAGCACCGAGCGGCCGTCGACCACCCCGCTCGGCGCCACGCCGGCCAGGTCGAGGATGGTGGGAGCGACGTCGATGTTGCGGACCAGGTCGACCACCGTCGCGCCCGCCGGCACCAGCCCAGGCCCCCATGCGATCATCGGGATGCGGATCGACTCCTCGTAAGCGTGGCGCTTGTCGATGAGACCGTGCTCGCCGAGCGAGAAACCGTTGTCGCTCAAGTAGAGCAGCAGCGTTCGCTCGCCGAGCCCCGACCGCTCGAGGAAGTCGAGCACCCGGCCCACGCTCTCGTCGAGCGCGAGCAGCGTCTCGGCGTAACGCCGGTAGAAGGTGTCGAAGTCGAACTGGCCGTGGTAGGCGTAGTCGACGCCGTGCCAACTGAAGCGCTGCGCCTGCACCCAGCGCGGCTGCCAGCGGAGGTTGGCCTCGGTCCTGGGCATGGTCACCGGGTAGGGGGTGGCGACGTCGCGGTAGGTGCCGGCGTGGCGCGGCGCAGGCACGAACTCGGCGTGCACGGCCTTGTGCGAGAGCACCAGGAAGAACGGCGACCTCGCGTCACCGGCTTGGCTCTCGAGAGATGGGTTCTCGAGAGATGGGCTCTCGAGAGATGAGCTCTCGAGAGATTGTCGCTCGAGCCACTCCAGCGCCAGGTCGGTGAGGACGTCGGTGGTGTAGCCCTCCACCTGGCGCCGCTCGCCGTCGACGTTGAGCACCGGATCCACGTAGACGCCCTGGCCGCGGAAGCTGACCCAGTGGTCGAACCCGGGGCGCGGGTCGTCGACGTCCTCGCCCATGTGCCACTTGCCGACGTAGGCGGTGCGCCAGCCGGCCGCCTGCAGGAGCTCGGGGAAGAATACGGTCCCGGGCGGGATCCCCGAGGTGTTGTCGACCACGCCATGCCGGTGGGCGTACTGCCCGGTGAGGATGGAGGCGCGGCTGGGCGAGCACAGCGACGTGGTCACGAACGCGTTGGCGAGATGGGCGCCGGCGCGCGCCATGCGGTCCAGGCCGGGGGTGGCGAGGAAGTCGGGCGCGCGCGGGTGGAAGCTCATGAAGTCGTAGCGGTGGTCGTCGCTCAGGACGAGGATCACGTTGCGCGGTTGCTCGCTGGCCCGCGGTGCGGGCTGCCCTTGCTGGCCGGCGCCGGTCGCGGCCACCCCGCTCGCCAGGACCGTCCACGCGGCCCACCCTGCGACGCCGAGGCTCATGGCTCCTCCACCCGGAACAGCGCCTCCCGCGTAGCCGCCGAGCTGCCGCCGACGAAGACCGTGAAGGTGCCGGGCTCGACCACGCGACGCATCTCGAGATCGTAGAACGCCAGGTCGTCGGGCTCCAGTCGGAACGAGACCGTCTGCGCCTCGCCTGGCTCGAGCTGGATCTTCTCGAAGCCGCGCAACTCCTTCACCGGCCGGGTGACGCTGGCGACGTCGTCGCGCAGATAGACCTGCACCACTTCGGCGCCGGCGCGCTCGCCGGTGTTGGTGACGGTGACCGCGACCTCGAGCGCCTGGTCGGGGCCGATCACGTCCTTCGAAAGACGCGGCGCGTCGTACTCGAAGGTGGTGTAGGAGAGGCCGTGGCCGAACGGATAGAGCGGCGTCCACTCCACGTCGAGGTACTTGGACGTGTACTTGTTGTCGGGGTCGGGCGGGCGCCCGGTGTTCCTGCGGCTGTAGTAGACGGGCACCTGGCCGACGGTGCGCGGGAAGGTCACCGGCAGCTTGCCGCTCGGGTTGGCGTCCCCAAACAGCACGTCGGCGAGGGCGGGACCCATCTGCACGCCCAGGTACCAAGCCTCGAGGATTGCGGGGGCATGCTCGGCGAGCCACGGGATCGCGAGCGGCCGGCCGTTCATCAGCACCACCACCAGCGGCTTGCCTTCGGCGGCGGCCTGGACGCGCTGCGCCAGCTCGAGCTGCGCGCCGGGGAGGCCGAGGCTGGAGCGGTTGTTCGCCTCGGCGCTCATCTCCTGGTCCTCGCCCACCACCAGCACCACGGCGTCGGCCGTACGCGCCGCGGCGACCGCCTCGTCGAAGCCGGAGGTGTCGCTCTCGCGCACCGGGGCACCGCGGGCGTACACCACGTCGGCGCCGGGAGCCACCGCTCGCCGGATGCCCTCGAGGACGGTGACTGCATCCTCGGGGCGTCCCGCCGCCGCCCACGAGCCGAGCGGATCGCGCGCGGAGTCGGCGAGCGCGCCGATCACGGCCAGGCGCCCCAGGTCCTTGCTCAGCGGCAGCACGCCACGATCGTTCTTCAACAGCACGATCGACTCGCGCGCCAGCTCGCGCGCCGCCTGGAGATGCTCGGGCGTCAGCGTCACGGCCCGCTCGCGCGCGGCGTCGCAGTAGCGGTACGGATCCTCGAACAGCCCCAGCTCGGCCTTCGCGCGCAACACCCGGCGCACCGCCCTGTCGACCTGCGCCTCCCCGAGCTCGCCGGCGCGCACCGCGGCGGGCAGGTGCTCGAGGTAGATGTTGCTGACCATGTCGACGTCGACCCCGGCGCGCAGCGCCAGGATGCCGGCGTCGCGCGGCGTCGCCGCGACGCCGTGCGGCATCAGCTCCATGACGCCGGTGTAGTCGCTGACCAGGATCCCGTCGAACCCCCACTGCCCGCGCAGCACGTCGGTCAAGAGGCGCCGATGCGCGTGCATGGGCACGCCCGCGATCTCGTTGAAGGCCGCCATCACCGAGCCCGCGCCGGCGCGCACCGCTGCCTCGAACGGCGGCATGTGCACCTCCCACAGAGTGCGCTCGGAGATGTCGGCGACGTCGTAGTCGCGACCACCCTCGGCGGCGCCGTAGGCGACGAAGTGCTTGGCGGTCGCGATCATGGTGTCGGGCGACGCCAGATCTCCTCCCTGCTCTCCTCCCTGCTCTCCTCCCTGCTCTCCTCCCTGCAATCCCCGTCCTTGAAATCCACGGACCCGCGCGGCCGCCATCACGGAGCCGAGGTGGGGATCCTCGCCCGAGCCCTCGACCACCCGTCCCCAACGCGGGTCGCGCGCGATGTCGACCATCGGCGCGTAGGTCCAGTGCAGGCCGTGCGCGGTCGCCTCGACCGCCGCGATGCGGGCTGCGCCCTCGACCGCCTCGACGTTCCAGGAGCTCGCCTCCGCGAGCGGGACCGGGAAGATGGTCCGGAAGCCGTGGATCACGTCGTGGGCGAAGAGCAGGGGGATGCCGAGCCGGGACTCCTCGACCGCGACGCGCTGCAGCGAGCGGGTGGACTCGGCGCCGTAGACCCCCAGGAACGAGCCGATCGCGCCTCGGCGGACCTCGTCCTCGCTCCCCGCCGGCGCCCGCGGTCCGGTGTCGCTCCACTCGCCCCGCCACTGGGTGAGCTGGCCGAGCTTCTCCTCGAGCGTCATGCGCGCCAGCAGGTCGTCGACGAAGGCGCCGGTGTCGGCGCTCGGCGTCGGCTGGGCGGGACGCTGGGCAGTCGTGACGGCGGCGGGGATTGCACGCAGGAACGCCGGCGCGGAGACCGCGCCCTGCGGCGCGGCGCAGAGCGCGAACAGCCCCAGCAGGGCCAGGGCGCCCGCGGCGCTCCGTGCTCGGAGTGGCGGGCGAGAGCTCATCCGCACCTCCCCTCGAGCCAGCCTCCGCGGAAACCGGCTCGACACAGACCGCGGACGATCGACTCGTCCTCCTTCATCGTCTCCCAGATCAGCCCGCTGCGGTGGTTCTCGATCATCAGCACGATCGGGCCCTGGTCGATGCCCAGGACCTCGTCGTCGAACCAGCCGATGCCGGGAACGACCGCGCCGTGGCGTGTGGGCGTCCGTTCGGTCAGCGTCGGGTTGAAGGCGTCGAAGAACCCGTAGCGGCCGTAGAGATGCTCGCCGTAGCGTTCGCTCATCGCCCGCAGCGCCGCGATGGTCACCTCGGGGGCGAACGGGACGGAGCCTCCTGCCGCGGTCGGCGCGATGGTGCCGTCGTCGCGGACGTCGTCGGCCGCGACGCCACGCGCCCAGTACGTGTGGAACCGGCGCTCGCGGCCGTCGATCACCAGCGTCGAGTCGAGCGGGCCATCGCAGGCGGTCAACCCCCAGACGTCCTCGTCGTAACCGCGCCAGCCGTCGGGGTTGTCGATCGCGTAGGCCCGCTGCGCCAGGGTGGCGCGCCGCGAGTTCTCGAAGTAGTCGATCCCGCGCTCGCGCATGAACTCGTCCTGGATCCCGCGGAAGTCGATCCAGACGTGCGAGTACTGGTGGCCGAACAGCGGCGCGAACTGGAGGAGCTCCTGGCCGTGGAGCTCACCCCACTGGTAGCTGCTGGTGTAATGGTCCCAGATCTCGAGGCCGGCGGGGTGGGTGGGAGAGCCGAGAGCGAGCACATGCAGCAGGATGCTCTCGTCGTAGCCGCGCCAGCGCGCCCGCCCGAAACCTCGGTCGGGCTCGGGACGCCAGGCCATGGTGAGCCCCTGCTCGTCGTCGCCCGCGGGCGCGATCTGAAACCACGGCCACTCGACGCGCCCGAACAGCGCGTCGGCGAGCGAGCGGATCTCGGCCTCGCCGGCGTCCGGCCGGTCGAAATAGGAGCGTGCGAAGAGCACGCCCGCCATCAGCAGCGCGGTGTCGATGGTCGACAGCTCGGTGGTCCCGTGCCGGTGACCGGTGTCGAGGTCGAGGAAGTGGTAGTAGAAGCCGCGATAGCCGGTGACCTCGGTGGTCCCGGCGCCCTGCGGCGCATTCCAGAAGAAGCGCAGCGTCTCGAGCGTCCGATCGCGCGCCTCCTCGCGCTCGATCCACCCCCGCTCGACCCCGACGGGATACGCGGTGAGCGCGAAGCCGACCGCCGCGATGCTCGCGAACGGCCGCGACGGCCAGCGGTCCGGCGCCAGGCCGGTTCCCGGCTCGGCGGTCTCCCAGAAGTAGTCGAAGGTCCGCCGCTGCAGGTCGTCGAGGAAGTCGGCCTGGTCGCGGAGAGCCTCCGAAAGCGGCCGCGGCGTCGCCACCCGGTCCGCCGGCGCCGCCGCGCAGGCGGCGACCAGCAGGCAGGTCAGGACCAGGTGGATCGCGCGCGCTATGCTCAACGGGAGCTCGGGTCGGTGGGAGGTCGGCCGCGCCACCAGGCGCCGGCCGCGGCGTCTCCTGTCAAGGTACGTGGGGTCGAGGTGGGGGTCAAGCCGAACGTTCTGCACGGCGGCCTTCGGCGAGACGAGAGTGCGCCGTCGAGCGGCCCTGGCCGACCTCCCCCGATGCCACCTTTCTAGTACCACCCGTCCGGCCCGCGCGCTTCCTGGCCGAAGTGGGCTCCCTCGACGACGCCGAGGACCGTGTGAAGGCACTGGGCGACATCGTGTTCTGGTCGGCTACCACGAGCGTCTGGGACCTCCTTCAACCAGCACCTCTCGCACCTCCTCCCGGGAACCGAAGCGCATCGAGGGGCGCGGCCGCGAAGCGATCGCCGAGCCGTCCGGTCGCGCGACGAACGAGCGGAGACTCGTTCCTGCCGTGTACGATCGCCGCATCAGAATCCCGACCACCGCGCGCGATGAGACGCAACGCCACGCCAGGATCGGGTGGCAAGAGCCTCGAGAGTCCGCATCGGTCCATCCCACCAGGAACCCTTCCATCGTCGACACAGAAGGTGAACCCACCCCCCCCGACTCGAGGGGATGCCAGGTGAGCAGCCTCCCTGCCGGGCCCAGGTGCGAGGAATCCCTCGACGAGCCGCTGACCTTCATCCGCCCTTCGAGGGGCTGGAGGACCCTCGATCTCCGGGAACTGTGGGCCTACCGTGAACTGGTGTACTTCCTGGTCTGGAGGGACATCAAGGTCCGCTACAAGCAGACCGCGCTCGGCGCCTCATGGGCGATCATTCAGCCCTTCTTCACGATGGTGGTGTTCAGCCTGTTCTTCGGCCGGCTGGCGGGGGTCCCCTCCGACGGCCTCCCCTATCCCGTCTTCAGCTTTGCGGCGCTCGTGCCGTGGACGTTATTCGCCACCGGGCTGACGATGTCCGCAGCGAGTCTCGTGGGGAATCAGGATCTGCTGAAGAAGGTCTATTTCCCTCGCCTCGCGATTCCCCTTGCCCCCGTCCTGGCGGCGGTGGTGGACTTCGCAATCGCCTTCACCGTCCTGCTGGGCATGATGTGGTTCTACGGGATCGTGCCGGGGCTAGAAGCCCTCGCCCTGGTCCCGCTCCTCACCCTGACCCTGGTCACGTCCTTGGCTGTGGGGCTCTGGCTGTCAGCCCTGAACGTCCGGTACCGGGATGTTCGCTACGCTCTTCCCTTCCTCGTCCAACTCTGGCTGTTCCTCACCCCCATCGCCTACCCGAGCAGCCTCCTGGACGAGCCCTGGCGAACGCTCTACGCCATCAATCCCATGGTCGGGGTCGTCGAGGGGTTTCGATGGGCCCTCCTGGGAACCGACACCGCGCCCGGACCCATGATCCTGGTTTCGTCGCTGGCCGCCCTGGCCCTTCTCGCGGGCGGCGCGTTCTATTTCCGCCGGTTGGAACGCACCTTCGCGGACCTGGTCTGAACCGATGAGTCACGCCATCGTCGCGGAGGGTATCGGAAAGAAGTACCGGATTGGAGCTTCCCTCGATCCGCGGCGCACGCTTCGCGAAGCCATCGTCGATTTCGTGGGATCCGTCGCTCGCCGCCTCCGGAGTCCGATCGCCTCGTCGACTGGGGCGGGAGAAGCCCCGACCACCTTCTGGGCGCTTCGAGACGTCTCCTTTCAGGTGCCCAAGGGCGAAGCCCTGGGGATCATCGGCCACAACGGCGCCGGGAAGAGCACCCTCCTCAAGATCCTCTCACGAATCACGGAACCGACGGTGGGAGAAGCCCGGGTCCGGGGACGAGTCGGTTCGCTTCTGGAGGTGGGAACTGGCTTCCATTCCGAGCTGACCGGGCGTGAGAACGTGTTCCTGAGCGGTGCCGTCCTGGGCATGAAGCGAGCCGAGATCCTCCGAAAGTTCGAGGAGATCGTGGAGTTCGCCGAGGTGAGCGCCTTCATCGACACCCCCGTGAAGCACTACTCGAGCGGCATGTACCTCAGGCTCGCCTTCTCAGTGGCCGCGCACCTGGAACCCGACGTCCTGATCATCGACGAGGTCCTGGCCGTCGGAGACGAGAACTTTCAGCACAAGTGCCTCGGCCGAATGAAGACGGTGACCCAGACCGGTAGGACGGTCATTTTCGTGAGCCACAACCTCTCGGCCGTCCGTACACTCTGCCGACAGGCCCTGGTCCTGGACCGGGGCCAGGTCGCGGATCGGGGGACAGCCGTGGAGTGCGTCCAGCGCTATGCCAGTCTCGCCGGGGGGTCGGTCACGGAATGGCAACGACCGGATCACCTCCCCTCGACGGGTGCCCTCCTCCTGACCTCCGTGGAATCCGAGCTCGGTGGTCACCAACCCCACCTCCGTCTCGATCTGACGCTCCAGTTTCTCTCGCGGGCGCCCCATCCCCCCGCCTTCGTCGCCGTGGACATCCTGGACGCGTTGGGGACCCCGTTGATGCAGGCGCTGCCCCGCTTGGACGGGTTCATCGGGGAGCGGCAGGGCATCGAGAGGGTCCGGATGGAGATCGATCTGCCCCCCCTCATCCCGGACACCTATTTCCTGAACGTGTGGGCCGGCAGTCACAACACCCAGACCCTCGACCAGGTCGAGAGGGTCGTCGGCTTCCAGGTGACCGAATCCCCGACTCCGGGGCGCGCCTTCCCACACACTCCTGACCACGGTCACGTGGTGCCCCCATCCAGAGTCCGACTCCTGGACCGCTGAGCCCGGGGGTCTTCCGTCCATGGATCGGAGGCTTGCGAGGCATGCTCGATCGACTGCACCTTGGCGTCCTGAAGGCGTGCCAACACTGGTTCCAGTCCAGTGTCCGCGCAATCGAGGACGCCAGGATGCGACGGGAGGTCCACCGTTCGGGGATCGGCAAACTCCCCCGGATTCCCAGCTGGACCCAGCCCGCGGAGCTTCGACTCCTCTATCGTCTGGCGGAAGCGTGTCCACCGGGGGCGATGGCGCTCGAAGTGGGTTCCCATCTCGGGGCCTCCAGCTTCTATCTCGCCGCGGGTCTGAGCAAGGTCAATGGACACCTCCTCTGCGTCGACACGTGGTGGAACGACACCATGCCGGAGGGGAGGATGGACCTCTTTGACGACTTCCTCGAGAACGTCCGCTCGCTGACGGATCGGATCACCCCCATCCGGAAACGAAGCGACGAGCTCGATGACCCGGATGTACCCCGACCGCTCGACCTGGTGTTCATCGATGCCGACCACAGTTATCCCGCCGTCCGGGACGACATCCATCGGGTCGTTCCCTGGATGAGGGTCGAGGCCCTCCTGTCCCTCCACGACTTCGGCGCTCCCGAACACCCCGGAGTGGCCCGGGCCGTCGGTGAGCTCCTGGCCACAGGGGAGTGGGTCGTCCACGCCCAGGTGGAACGGATGATCGTCCTCCGGAGACCCGGGACCGCTCATCCATCCGGCCTCGCATGAAGGTTCAGCCGGAACGGGTGCGGACTCCACCCGGGGAACGTGATCGGGGGTCAGCTCGGAGACCTCGCAAGACTCGATCCCGCTGTCATCGACGTCACCTGCGCGTTCCGACGAATCCGTGTGATGCGCGGCCTTAGGATCCGCGATCGAGCGTTGTCCTCCCTCACACGCACGAGATCCATGGCCCCTTCTCCCGTCGTGTCGGTGGTGATGGCCGTGTACAACGGCCGGCCGTTCGTGGCCGATGCGGTCTCGAGCATCCTCGAGCAACGCTGGCGAGACCTGGAGCTCCTCATCGTGAACGATGGGTCCACCGACGGGACCCTCGACGTCCTTCGGACGTTTCGGGATCCACGCATCCGGGTGCTCGAGAATCCCCGGAACCTCGGGCTCACGCCGAGCCTGAATCGCGCCGTCGCCGAGGCGCGGGGGGAGCTCGTCGCGCGCATCGATGCCGACGACATCGCCGAGCGTGACCGACTCTCGCGACAGGTCGCATTCCTTCGCGCGCAGCCGCGCGTCGTCCTGCTGGGCACTGGGTACCGAGAGATCGACCCAGTTGGGACGATCGGGGCGACCCGCCACCTCTCGATGGACCCGACGACCCTGCGATGGGAGCTCATCTTCCGCTGTCCGTTCTGCCATTCTGCCGCGATGTGGCGGCGCGAGATCGTCGCCAGCGCGGTCGGACCCTACGACGAACGCTTTCAGTACGCGATGGACTGGGACTTGTGGCAGCGAATCGCCGAACGATTCGAGGTCGCCAACCTACATGCGCCATTGGTTCGCTATCGCATCGGTGAGCACTCCATGACGAGCACTCACCCTGCCGTCGTTCGTGAAACGGTGGCGTTGCGCAGGCGCGCGCTCCAGCGCCTCGAGTGGCTCGGCACGGAGAAGTCAAGCTCGTTCGACGACCGCGTCAATCGCATGTTCGATGTCTTGTTTGCGCCAAGGCTTCCCGCCGACCTCGCGGACGTCCGCGCGGGGATTGCCGACGTCGACTCCCTCTCGACGCTCTTCGAGGACGCGTTGGGACTCGACGCGCACGGGCGGCGCGCACACAGAAGGACGTGGCGCCGCCAGGCGGCGCGCCGGCTGCTGCGTGAAGCGACGCTTCGCCGCGACAGGCGATCAGACGTCGCCGCGGCGAGGGAGCTGTTCGCCCTCGCTCGACAGCTCTACGCCCCCTCCCTGTTCTCGGTGAAAGCTCTGCGCTACGCGTTGGCCTGCGTCCGGCATCCATGATCGGTTCACGCCTCGAATCCCGGGTGATCACCGCGCCGACCGGTCGCGCCTACCTTCTTGCTGGGCTCCGGTCGATCAGGTAGCCGCGGTAGTTGCCCGAGGTGACGATCAGGGGAACGCCGCTCTGAGATCCGTCGTCGATCTCGATCGTCGGACACAGGTCGACCCCCTCACCGACCAGCAGGCCGGCCAGCGACTGGCCGGTCAAGGTGAAGAGCCGGGAGTCGAGGTCCGCCGCCAAGTGGAGCGACTGCGAGTGAACCGGGCTCGAAGGGTTGCTCGCACCGGCGGCCAGCGGCGCGAGTCGGAGCCTGAGGCTCTGGCCGTAGAGGCCGCTGCCGCCGTTGAAACCGGTGACGGCCCAATCGGTGACCACCAGGAGCCTCTCCTTCGGCACGTCGAAGATCTGCGTGCTCCCGTCCGGGTGCTTCCGGTGCATCGCCAGCGTCGCACTGCTACCGCCTCCGACCGGGCAGTCGTCCTTTTGGCCGCCCGAGAAGAACTGGACGTTGACGTGCTCCGCGGGCAGCTGCCCCAGATGCGTCTGCGCGAGGAGCTGTCCGCCGCCCGCGCACAGGCCCAAGAGCAGTGCCGAGCCGAGAGCGTTCCTTGCCTTGGTTCTCATGAGTTTCTCCGGGCGAGCCCGGCCCCGGGTGCTTGGATGCTCCGCGGAGCCGCGCATTTCGGGTGTGCTCGCGGGCTCGAGGTGATGGCCTCCACCCCGCGATCTCTTCAACGAAGAAACCTCTCTGGTCCGGAAACGCCCGCAGCGCGATGGGAGGCGAGTCCTTCTCGCTTGCCGCCGGAACCGACCTGGCACCTCTGCTCGAGGGGCTCGAGAACGATGCGTGTCACGCGCCACACTGGGGCTACCTGATCGAGGGCGAGGTCACCGTGAGCTACACGGACGGAGCGAGGAAGAGGTCAGCGGCGGCGACCTGTTCTACTGGCCGCCTGGCCACTCCGTTCGCGTTGGTGAGGACGCCGAGATCGTGCTGTTCAGCCCCCAGCATGAGCACTCAGGGAGCGGGCGGCCGGGCTTCGGTGCGCTGCCCGGGAGCCGCTCGCGGTGCGCCCGCGATGCGCAGCATCAGCCCTCGCCGAACAGCTCCTGCACCATGTTCTTGGTGACCTTTCCGAGAGCGTTGCGCGGAAGCCGGTCGACGATGCGCAGGAGGCTGGGCGCCTTGTAAGGGGCGAGCCGCTGCTTCGACCACTCCCGCAGCTCGTCGAGCTCGAGCGAGCCACGGTCGCATAGGACGACTGCCGCCGCGATGCGCTGCCCCCACTCCTCGTCGGGAATCCCGACCACCGCGACCTCGGCGATCCGCGGGTGCGCCCGCAGGACCTCCTCGATCTCGAGCGCCGAGACCTTGTAGCCGCCGGTCTTGAGGATGTCGACGCTCGAGCGGCCGAGCAGCCGGTAGCGGTCGTGCTCGAGAACGCCGACGTCGCCGGTGCGGAACCAGCCGTCGGCCGTGAAGGCCTCGCGAGTCGCCTCCTCGCGGCCCCAGTACCCGCGGAACAGCCCCGGACCACGGACCTCGACCTCGCCTCGCAGCGCCTTCGGGTCGTCGCTCTCCACGAACGGCTCGCCGCCGCCCGCGAAGCGCACCTCGACCCCCGGCAGCGGCCGGCCGACGGCGCCGGGGACGCGCTCGCCGTCGAGCGGATTGGAGAGGATCATGCCGGTCTCGGTCATCCCATAGCGCTCGAGCAATCGATGACCCGTCGCGCGCTCCCACCTCTCGAGCACCGAGCCGGGAAGCGCCGCCGAGCCGGAAACCATGAGCCGGAGCGTGCGCGCGCCGGAGCGCCAGCGCTCGCGCTCCGTAGCGCCGGCCGCCTCCCAGGCGGCGACGAGACGGGCATAGATCGTGGGCACCGCCATGAACACCGTGAGCTCGCGCGCGGCGAAGCGTTCCCAGATCGCGCCCGGATCGAAGCCCGGCATCATCTCGCATCGGGCACCCGACGCGAGCGCGCAGCAGACGACGTTGACGATGCCGTGGACGTGATGGAGCGGCAGCACGTTGACGGTGCGATCGTCCCGGCTCCAGCCCCACGCCTCGAGCAGCGCGTCGACCTGGGCCGACAGGCTGGCGTGCGTGTGGAGCGCTCCCTTCGGCCCTCCGGTCGTGCCGCTGGTGTAGACGATCAGGGCTCCGCGCTCGGCCCGGTCCCGGAGCGGGGACGTTTCGGTTGGGCTCGCGGCGCCAGCGGCGAGCTCGCCGACCAGGCGCACCTCGACGTCGCCGCCGCGCGCCGCCGTGCGCGCCCGCTCCTCGAGCGCCGACGAAGCGAGCAGCAGGCTCGGCTCGCTGTCGCCCAGCGCGTGGAGCAGCTCCGGCACCGGGTGACTGACGCACAGCGGGACCGCGATGCCGCCCGCGCGCCAGACGCCCCACAGCGCCACGACCCAGTCGATACCGGGCTCGACCAGGATCGCGATTCGCTCACCGTCGAGGCCGCTCGCGAGATCGCTCACCCCGCCGCGCTCCAGGAGCGCCGCCGCGAGGAGATCGGCGGCCTCCGACAACTCGCGATGGGTCAACGTGCGCGAGCCCTCGGTGAGCGCCAGCCGGTCGCCGAAACGCTCGGCCCGCGCGCTGAGGACGTCCCGGGGCGCGGCGAAGCTCACCAACCGCCCTCGTTCACGAACGGGCTTCGCTCACGATCCGCCCTGAGCTCACGGGCCGCGGCGCGCTCACGGACTCACCGTGGAGCCCCGGCGCGGATAGCGCGTCGCCACGTAGCCGTCGACGATCGCCTCGAACGCCGCCGCCAGCTCCTCGGTGGTCCCCTCGAGGGTGGTCAGCTTCTTGCCGTCGACGAAGACCGGGCAGCGCGGCGCCTCGCCGGTGCCGGGGAGCGAGATCCCGATGTCGGCGGCCTTCGACTCGCCGGGACCGTTGACCACGCAGCCCATCACGGCGACCTTGAGCTCCTCGACCCCCTCGTAGCGCTCGCGCCACTCCGGCATGCGGGCTCTCGTCCACTCCTCGATCCGCTCGGCGAGGACCTGGAAGGTGGTGCTGGTGGTGCGCCCGCATCCGGGACAGGCCGTGATCTGCGGGGCGAACGAACGCAGCTCGAGCGCCTGGAGCAGCTCGCAGCACGCCCACACCTCCTCGCGCCGGTCGCCGCCCGGGCGCGGGGTCAGCGAGATCCGGATCGTGTCGCCGATCCCTTCGGCGAGCAGCACCGCCATCGCCGAGGCCGAGTAGACGACTCCCTTGCGGCCCATCCCCGCCTCGGTGAGACCCAGGTGGAGCGGCTGGCGGGTCTCGGCGGAGAGCTCGCGGTAGACGGCGATCAGGTCGCGCGGGCGCGAGACCTTGCACGAGACGACGATCTGGTCCTCGCGCAGCCCGCACTGGAGCCCGAGCTCGGTCGACTGGAGCGCCGAGAGCACCATGCATTCGTTCACGATCTCCTCGGAGGTCCGGCCGAGATCCCACGCGGTGTTCTCCTCCATCTTGGCGACCACCAGGTCCTGGTCGAGCGAGCCGGCATTGACGCCGATGCGCACGGGCTTTCCCAGGTCGCGCGCGATCGTGCAGATCGCCTGGAACTGCGCGTCCTTCTTGTCGCCGAAGCCGACGTTGCCGGGGTTGATCCGGTACTTGGCGAGCGCCTCGGCGCAGTCCGGATGGCGGGCGAGCAGGGTGTGACCGTTGTAGTGGAAGTCGCCGATCAGGGGCACCCCGCAGCCCGCGTCATCGAGGCGCGTGCGGATCTCGGGGACTGCCTTCGCCGCCGCGTCGACGTTGACCGTGATGCGCACCAGCTCCGAGCCAGCCTCGGCGAGCTCGCGGACCTGCTGCGCGGTCGCTGCGGCGTCGGCGGTGTCGGTGTTGGTCATCGACTGGACGACGATCGGGGCGTCGCCGCCGACGATCACTCCGCCGATCGCGACCGCGGTCGTCGGCCGTCGTTGAGCCTCCGCCCTCACGGCGGGGGACTCGACGGGACGGGGCTACGTGGACCAGGGCGCACCACGCCCAGATCCTACCTGGCCGGGATCGCGGCGCGCGAAGCGAGACCGCGAAGGAAGCGCCACACCGTCAGCGCCGCCACGCGCGCAGTCTGGCCGTCGCGGTCGTGCTCGGGATTGAGCTCGACGACGTCGATCGAGAACACGCGCCGGCAGCGGCCTGCCTCCTCCGCTGCACGCAGCCAGACCTCGAGGCCGAGCCCGTCGGTCGTCGGCGCGCTGACCCCCGGCGCGAGGGACTGGTCGAGGGCGTCGAGATCGAAGGTGACCATCGCGTCGTGCTCGAGCGCGTCCAGCAGCGCCAGGGCGGTTCCGGTCCCCACCTGGTGCCGCAGGATCGCCTGGCCGCCGGACTCCTCGACGTACGTCCGATGCGCCGCCGCCAAGCTGTGCGGCTGGAGCCCGGCGACCGTGTAGCGGCGGCACGTTCCGGAAGGGTGCTCGCGAGCCTGGCGGAAGGGCGAGCCCGAATGCGCCCGCCCGTCGACCAGGGGCCGAACATCCGCGTGCGCGTCCCAGTTGAGGATCTCGATCGGGGCGTTCCGCCGCGCGTAGCCGAGGAAGTGACCGTAGCCGGCCTCGTGGCCGCCGCCGAGCACGACGACGAACCGGCCGGTCGCGAGCTCCTCCGCGACCACGGCACCGAGCGTGTCCTGATCCGCCTCGAGCTCGCCGGTCACGCCGACGTCGCCGAGGTCGTGAGCGTGCTCGATCAGCCGCGCGAACCGCGTCGAGCTCGCGTCCGGGGTCATCCGGAAGAGCCAGCGGCGGATCTCGGCCGGCCCGGCCGCGGCGCCGGGCCGTCCGCCGTTGCGGCGGACTCCTTCGTCGGAGGGGAATCCGACCAGGCTCACCCAGCGGTCCTCGGAACGGCCGAGGAGATGGCCGATTCGCGGGTCGTCCTCGGCGCTCGCCGGGGTCTCGATCGCCACCGGGCGCAGCGCGGGCTTCGCGCTCACTGGACCTCCTCGCGGCCGGGCCGGCGATACACCCGCTCGCCTGCGATCCAGGTCTCGAGGACGGTGTCCGGCCGGAAGTGGTAGAGCCAGTGCTCGACCGACGGCGCATCGACGAGCACCAGGTCGGCCGCCCTGCCCGGCTCGAGCGAGCCGACCTCTCCGTCGAGCCGCAGGGCGCGCGCGGCGTGGAGCGTCGCACCGAGGAGTGCCTCGCTCGGCGTCATCCTCTGACGCACGCACGCGAGCCAGATCGCGAGCTGGAGATCGTAGCTCGGCGCCGAGCCCGGGTTGTAGTCGGTGGCCACCGCGACGGTGACTCCCGCCGCGATCATGGCTCGCACCGGCGGCGGCTCCTGCCCGAGGTACGCGGTCGCCAGCGGCAGGCTGACGGCGACGACGCCGGCCTCGACCAGTCGCGCGATCCCGGCTGGCGAGATGCGCTCGAGGTGATCGGCCGACGCCGCGCCCAGCTCGGCGGCGAGCAGCGCGCCGCCGCCGTCCGTGATCTGGTCGGCGTGCAGCTTCGCATCGAGCCCGTGGCGCTGCCCCGCCTCCAGCACGCGGCGCGCCTCGTCGATCGAGAACGCGGTCTCCTCCACGAACACGTCGCAGAAGCGCGCCAGCCCGCGCGCCGCCACCTCGGGAAGGAGCCGCTCGAGGATCAGGTCGAGGTAGCCGGCCCGGTCGTCGCGGTGCTCGGGAGGCACGACGTGCGCGGCGAGCAGGGTCGGCACGATCCGCGTCGGCTGGCTCTGGGAGAGCGCGGCGTAGACCTCGAGCTGGCGGATCTCGTGCTCGTAGGAGAGGCCGTAGCCGCTCTTCGCCTCGACCGTGGTCACCCCGAGCGCTCGCATCGCGGCGAGGTTACGGTCGGCCTTGGCGACCAGCTCCTCTTTCGACGCTTCGCGCGTTTGGCGCATGGTGCGCGCGATGCCGCCGCCGCGCTTCGCGATTTCCAGGTACGGGACGCCGGCGAGCTTCTCGGCGAACTCGTCCTCGCGCCACCCGCCGAAGCAGAGGTGCGTGTGACAGTCGACCAGACCGGGGACGACCAGCGCGCCGCCAGCCGAGCGCGATGGGGCGGC
The DNA here is from genome assembly GCA_035546295.1 of Thermoanaerobaculia bacterium. GTDB lineage: Bacteria > Acidobacteriota > Thermoanaerobaculia > Multivoradales > Multivoraceae > DATKBT01. Next base: position 16,321 of record DATKBT010000070.1, read on the forward strand.
GGCGAGCTCGTCGGAAAGATCCGACTCCGCGCCCACCCACAGGATGCGGCCGTCGCGCCATGCGATCGCAGAGTCGCGGACGGACTCGCCGGCGCTCCACAGCTGCGCGATGTCGCGCAGGACCAAAGGATCGCCAACCGATTCCGTCACCGAGCCCCCGCTGCTGTGCGCCGTGCGCGAGCACCCACTCCAGCGACCATCTCCTCGATCATGGCCGGTATCGCCTTGGCGTGAGCGCGAAGTGCGACGAGAGCGCTCCTCCCTCGCGCCCGCTGGAGCAGGGCCGCACCCCCGGGCTGGATCACCGGCTCGAGGACCTCCGCGCGCTCCAGGGCGAGCTCGTCTCGGATCCGCTTCAGAATCGTGATCCGCCCGCCCGCGCTCAACTCGACCCTGTCCACGTCGTGCTCCTTCCTGGTCGGCTGCTCAGAGGGTCGATTGTGACAGCACGGTGGGATCGATCTCGCCCCACTCGCTGCGGTCTACCGCAACGTGGAGTCCTCGCGCGCCCCTGAACCCGCCTCGCCCCCGATCAGCCGTCCTCCCGCGGTCCCGTCCCCTCCACCATCGGCAGGTCGACCCCGCGCTCGCGCGCGGTTTCGATCGCGAGCTCGTAGCCGGCGTCGGCGTGGCGCATGACGCCGGTCCCGGGATCGCTGGTCAGCACGCGCTCGAGGCGGCGATCCGCCATCTCGGTCCCGTCGGCGACGCACACCATGCCGGCGTGGATCGAGTAGCCGATCCCGACGCCGCCGCCGTGATGGAGCGACACCCAGCTCGCGCCGGCCGCGGTGTTGACCAGCGCGTTGAGCAGCGGCCAGTCGGCGATCGCGTCGGAGCCGTCCTTCATCCCCTCGGTCTCGCGGTTGGGGGACGCCACCGAGCCGGCGTCGAGGTGGTCGCGACCGATCACGATCGGCGCCGCGACCTTGCCCTTCTTCACCAGCCAATTGAACTTCAGCCCCATCTCGGCCCGCTCGCCGTACTCGAGCCAGCAGATGCGAGCAGGCAGGCCCTGGAAGTGGATCCTCTCGCGCGCCTGGCAGATCCAGCGACCCAGCGCCTCCTTGTGCGGGAAGGTCTCGAGCACGGCATCGTCGGTGACGGCGATGTCGGCGGGGTCTCCCGACAGGGCCGCCCAGCGGAACGGCCCCGAGCCCCTGCAGAACAGCGGTCGGATGAACTCGGGGACGAAGCCCGGGAAGTCGAAGGCCTCGCTCATCCCGCGCCGGTCGGCGACCTGGCCGCGCAGGTTGTTGCCGTAGTCGAACACCTGCGCGCCGGCTGCCTTCAGGTCGAGCATGGCGCGCACGTGGACCATCATCGAATCGAGCACCGCGCTCTCGTAGCCCTCGGGGTCGCTCTGGCGCTGCTCGGCCGCCTGCTCGAGGCTCATCTCGGCCGGGATGTAGCCGACACGCAGGTCGTGGGCGGCGGTCTGGTCGGTGACCACGTCGGGGACGACTCCGCGGCGCACGATCTCGGGCAGCACGTCGGCGACGTTCCCGACCAGCCCGATCGAGAGCGCCTCGCCCTTCTGCTTCGCTTCGAGGACGCGCTCGAGTGCCTCGTCGAGATCTCGCGACATCTGGTCGCAGTAGCCGGTCTCGACCCGGCGCTCGATGCGCGCCGGGTCGACCTCGATGCCCAGGAACGCGGCGCCGTTCATGGTCGCGGCGAGCGGCTGGGCGCCGCCCATCCCGCCGAGACCGGCGGTCACCACCAGCCGGCCGGCGAGGGTGCCGCCGAAGTGCTGGCGCGCGCACTCGGCAAAGGTCTCGTAGGTGCCCTGGACGATCCCCTGGGAGCCGATGTAGATCCACGAGCCGGCCGTCATCTGCCCGTACATCGTGAGCCCCATCGCGTCGAGCCGGCGGAACTCCTCGATCGTCCCCCAGCGCGGCACCAGGTGGGCGTTGGCGATCAGCACGCGCGGCGCCTCGTCGTGGGTGCGGAACACCCCCACCGGCTTGCCGCTCTGCACCAACAGGGTCTCGTCGTTCTCGAGCCGCCGCAGGGTCTCGACGATCGTGTGGTAGCTCGGCCAGTCCCGCGCCGCCTTGCCGCCGCCGCCATAGACGATCAGCTCGCCCGGCCGCTCGGCGACCTCGGGGTCGAGGTTGTTCATCAGCATGCGCAGGGCGGCCTCCTGGTGCCAGCCCTTGCACGAGATCTCGGAGCCGCGCGGCGCGCGGATCGCCTGCGGAGGCGCTGAGAGGACGGTCATGGCTCGATGCTCTCCCTTCCCACCCGAACGGTGCTCGCCCAGTGTACCGGCCGGCGCGACGGCACGATCACCTATAGTCGCGCCGGCCATCACCGGAGGGACGAATCATGAAGCTCCACGAAGCCGCCCCGGCGCCGAACTGCCGCCGAGTCCGCATCTTCTTCGCCGAAAAGGGCATCGAGGTCCCCATCGAGCCGGTCGACATCGTGAAGGCCGAGAATCGCCAGCCGCCGTTCCTAGCCAAGAACCCGCTCGGCGGCGTGCCGGTCCTCGAGCTCGACGACGGCACCTGCATCGCCGAGTCGGTGGCGATCTGCCGTTACATCGAAGAGACTCACCCCGACCCGCCGTTGATGGGAGTCGACCCGCTGGACAAGGCCGTGGTCGAGATGTGGAACCGGCGCATGGAGCTGGAGCTCGCGCTGCCGGTGATGAACGTCTTCCGCCACAGCCACCCCTTCTTCGCGGGGCGCCTCGAGCAGGTGCCCGAGTGGAGCGAGGCCTCGCGGCGCCTGGTCGAGACCCGCATGGAGTGGCTCGACCGCGAGCTCGCCGAGCGCGAGTTCGTGGCTGGCGACCGCTACACGATCGCCGACATCACCGCGCTGGTCGGCGTCGATTTCGGGCGGGTGTCGAAGATCTCGATCCCCGAGGCGCTGGGCAACCTCAAGCGCTGGCACCAGGCGGTGTCGGGCCGGCCCAGCGCCGAGGCGTAGCGGGCTCGTGGCGGCGCGGGCGGCTACGGCTCTTTCGAGCCGGCGTGCCGGAGGAGGCTCTCCAGCTCCTCCGGCCTGGTGCTGCGCACCAGCGCCTCCTCGCGCTCGATCGTTCCCGCGCGCACCAGCTTCGCGAGCGACTCCTCCATCGACAGCATCCCCTGCCGGCGTCCCATGACGATCTCGTTGTAGAGCTTGTCGACCCGGTCGGAACGGATGTGGTGGCGCACCGGGTAGTTGGCGTGGAGGATCTCGACCGCCGGCAGGCGTCCGCGCGCGTCGGCGCGCGGGATCAGCCGCTGAGAGACGATGACGTTGAGGCTGAGTGCGAGCTGGAGGCGGATCTGGCTCTGGCGATCCGAGGGGAAGACGTCGACGATCCGGTGCACGGCCTGCGCGACGTCGCTGGTGTGCAGCGTCGACAGGATGAGGTGGCCGGTCTCGGCCGCGGTCAGCGCGGTCGAGATGGTCTCGAGGTCCCGGAGCTCGCCGAGCAGGATGACGTCGGGGTCCTGGCGCAAGGCCGCCCGGAGGGCGGCAGCGAAGCTCGGCGTGTCGACGCCGACCTCGACCTGCTCGATCACGGCGACGTCGTCGCGGTGCGAATACTCGATCGGCTCCTCGATCGTGATGACGTGGACCGCCCGGGTGCGGTTCAGCACGCCCACCAGAGCCGCCAGCGTGCTGCTCTTGCCCGAGCCGGTAGGGCCGCAGAACAGGGCGAGCCCCTGCTCGGGGCGGATCAGCTCGGCGAGCTGGGGCGGCAGGTTGAGCTCCTCGAGCGTCGGCACGCGATCGGGGAGAGCGCGGATCGAGGCCGCGAGCTCGCCGCGCTGCCGGTGGAGGTTGACCCGGAACCGGTGCTCGCCCCGCGCGCCCGCGAGGCCGACCGAGAAGTCGGCGGCCTGGCTCGCCGCCAGCGAGCGGCGCTCCCGATCGCCGAGGTGGCCGGCGAGCAGACCTTCGAGCCGGTCCCCGCTCAGCGGCTCGGCGCCGACACGGATCAGGCGCCCGTCGATGCGCAGCACGCGCCGGCGTCCTACGATCAGGTGCAGGTCGCTGGCGGCCCGCTCGACCATCTCGCGGAGGTAGGCGCCCAGCTCCCCAGCGGGATCGACGTGGGGGTCGCCTCGACGGCGGAGCGACGGCTCCGATCCCGTCTCCGCCGGTTCCCTCGCCTCCGCCGGCACGACCCCGAGCTCCCGCGATCGATCCGATGCGGCCTGCCCAGCGCTTCCAGGAGCATTCAGCTCCCTGACCAGGCGATCGAGGTCGGGGTCTGAGAGGTGCTCGGTCATCGCAAAGAGGCGAGGAGAGGCGAGGAGAGGCGAGGAGGATGGTCCCAGAGGTGACCCTCGGCGACTCTACGTTCCGGCCCGGTCGGGCGTCCACGCGGGGCGGTGCCGCGGGCGATCGACGCGAAGCGGGCGGGAGCGTAGACCGGGTCGCCCCTCGGCCGCGGCGCCCCGTGCCAGGACATGCCGGGTCCTCCCCTCCGAGCCGGGGGGCATGGTAGCGAAAGCCGCCGTCGCAACCCGCAGCCCCCGGAGGAGTACCTTTGTCCGACGATCCGGAGCACGGGCGCCCGGTGCGGCGCCTGTAACCCGCGCCCTCCTCACCTGTCATGGAGGCCGAGCGGCGCGATCGAAGAGACCTCGACGATGACCGCGAGCTCGATTCCCATCTCGACGTTCTGGCAGACCGCATACCGCGATCACGGACCCGCGGTCCTGGCGTATCTCAGGAGCCGGGTCCGCCGCGAGGACGCCGAGGACCTGCTGCAGGAGACGTTCGTGCGCGCAATCCGCGCCGGCGACAGCCTGCGCGACCAGACCAAGCTGAGGCCCTACCTCTTGACCATCGCCCACAACCTGTCGATCAACGCGCACCGGCGCAAGCGCCCGCAGCTCTTCTCCGAGGCGAGCGAGGAGCAGCAGGTCCTGCTCGAGGAGACGCCGGACCGCAGCGCGTCGCCGGAGACGCGGGCCGACCTGGGGCGCCTCGAGGAGCGGCTCGATGAGGCGATGGAGTCGATGACGCCGAACCTGCGCACCGCCTTCGAGCTCGCCGTCCTGCGCCAGGAGCCCTACAAAGTGGTGGCGCGACAGACCGGATGGAGCATCGCCCAGGTCAAGGTCAACGTCTTCCGCGCGCGCCAGAAGGCGATCGCCCAGCTCCGCGAGCTGCTCCCCGACGCCTGACGCTGCTTCGCGAACCTCTTCGCTTCCGAACCGACAGCCGCCCCTCTCTCGATCCCGACGAGAACACCCCCATGGCCAAGCACCCCGACGATCCCACCCTCTCCCTCGGCCTCTCCGAGAGCTCCGAGGCCGACGTCTCGGCGCTGCTCGACGGCGAGCTGCCTCCTGATCGTCTGCTCGACGTCATCGACGAGCTGGTCGACAGCGAGGCGTGCCGCACGTTCTATCGGCAGGCGCGAGCGCTCGACGGGCTGATCGCGGCCGCGGAGCCCAGCCCCAACGAAGAGCCACCGCGCGATGTCTGGACCCGCATCGCCGACGCCGCCGGGCTGCCCGGCGAAAGCGGCTGGAGCGCGCAGCGGCCGCGCTGGATCGGACCGCTGGTCGGCACCATCGCGGCAACCGTGCTGGTCGCGATCGTGGCGTTCGGCGTGCGCAACGCTCAGCGCTCGGCGCCCCTGCCGTCCGAGCCCGCCGTGGTCGACGACTCCCAGCTCGAGGCGATCACCATCGGCGGCAACCGCGGCGCGATGACCGACGAGCGCTTCCTGGCGATCGCCGAGGAGCTGCTGGGGGCGGACCGCCATTACCGCCGCGAGATGGCCGAGATCATCCTGACCATCGAGTCCAGCCTGCCCTCCGAGATGGGCTCCCTCGAGCCGCAACGCACCGGCGACGGGGTCGAGAGCTCCCTCGCTCGCCCCGAGCTCGACGCCATCGAAGGCGGCCCCAGGTCCTCCGACCTCGACGTCCGAATCTGGTGACCGCGCACGTCTGATCCAGTCCGGTCTCCGACCACATCTGCCGATTCCGGCGACTCTCACCCGACCTTCCAAAACTCCCGCGGGAGCTCCGTCATGACGATCACGATCTCCGACCACCATTCCGCCGGCCGGGCCCGTCCCGGCGCCGTCGCCACCCGAGCGGCGACGGTGGCGGTCCTCCTCGGCTTCTGTGCGCTCGGCGCCGCCGCCGGCGCCGCCGACACCGACGGCTTCCTCTATGGCCGCGTCACCACCGGCACCGACAGCGAGTACACGGGACTCCTCCGCTGGGGCACCGAGGAGGCGTTCTGGGACGACCTGTTCAACTCGGGCAAGGTCCGGCTCCCCTTCTTCGAGGACTTCGGCACCGAGTCCCGCCGCGTACGCACGATCTCGATCCTCGGCAAGGAGTTCAAGGTGCAGTGGGGGGAGTCCGCGTCGAGCCGCCACTTCGTGGTGCGCTTCGGCGACATCGACCGCATCGAGGTGCTGGGCGCCGAGGAGGCCAACATCCACCTGCGCGGCGGCGAGGTCGCCCACGTCAAGGGGCTGTCCAACGATGTCTCGGCCACGATCGAGGTGAAGGACGCCACGCTCGGCGACGTCAAGGTGCCCTGGCGCAAGATCCGGGAGATCCAGTTCATGGCCACCCCGAGCAACGTGAAGCCCGACGCCTTCCGGCTGTCCGGCCGGGTCGAGACCACCCAGGGGACCTTCGACGGGTTCATCCAGTGGGACAAGCAGGAGTGCCTGTCGACCGACAAGCTCGACGGCGAGGACGACGGCATCGTGGTTGCGCTCGACATGGGCCAGATCCGCTCGATCGAGCGCAAGGGGGGCTCGGCGTCGGTGGTCGTGCTGCGCGACGGTCGCTCGATGACGCTCACCGGCACCAACGACGTCAACGACCGGAACCGCGGCATCCTGGTCGAGGACCAGCGCTTCGGCCGCGTCGAGATTCCCTGGCGCGCCTTCCGGCGCGTCGAATTCCGGGAGGCCGACTCGAGCGGGCCCGGTTACGAGAGCTACCGCTCTGGCGGCCCGCTGCGAGGCACCGCCCGGGACCGCTCGGGCAGAAGCTACAGCGGTAGGATCGTCTTCGACCTCGACGAGGCCTACGGCTGGGAGATGCTCGACGGCAACGACGACGAGATCGTCTATTCGATCCCGTTCGGCCTGGTCGCCAAGGTGGAGCCGCTCGGCTCCGAGTCGGCGCGCGTCACGCTGCGCACCGGCGAGACCCTCACCCTCGAAGGCACCCAGGATGTCAGCGACTCCAACGACGGCATCCTCGTCTTCGAGGGAGGCTCCACCGACGAGGCGACCCACATCGAGTGGGACGACCTCGAATTCCTCGAGCTCTCGGACCGCTGAGCGGGGGCGTCGGGCGACGCCGTCGCTGATCGCCGTGGTCAACCCGCGCGCCGGCGGCGGAGGTTGCGGCCGGCGCGCACCCGAGATCCTCGAGCGGCTCCGCGCCGCGGGCCGCTTCGTCGACTGGGTGCTCGAGGTCCACCACACCGCGGGTCCCGCCGAAGGCTCGGAGATCGCACGCCGTGCCTTCGAGCGCGGCGGGCGCGATTTCCTCGCCATCGGCGGCGACGGCACCGCCTACGAGGTGCTCAACGGCTTCCTGCCCCTCGCGCTCGCGTCGGGCGAGCCGTGCAGGCTGGGGCTGCTTCCGCTCGGCACCGGCAACTCGTTCGTCCAGCACTTCCTGCCCGCAGGCCACGCCGACCGCACCCGCGGCAAGGCGCTGGCTCTCGAAGCTCTGCTCGCCGATCGCCGCCGTCGATGCGATCTGCTCCGCCTCGAGCACGGCGGGGGCACTCTCTACGCGCTGAGCACCGTCTCCCTCGGCTTCGCGGCCGCAGTCGCGCACCGGGTCAACCGCAGCCTCAAGCGCCTCGGGGTCCTCGGCTACACGCTCGGGGTCCTGCTCGAGCTCACGAAGCTGCCGTCGACGACGGTCGAGGCGATCGTCCACTGCGGCGAGACCAGCGAGCGGCTCAACATGGCCACCGTCTTCTCCGCGGTCCAGAACGTGGCCTACACCGGCGGCACGATGCGCATGGCGCCCGGTGCCGATCCCACCGACGGAATCGCCGAGCTGGTGACGCTGGAGCGCGTCGGACGCATCGAGCTGCTGCGCGCCTTTCCCCGGCTCTTCCGCGGCGATCATGTCGAGCATCCTGCGGTCGCGGTCCGCCGCTTCGATCGCCTCGAGCTGCCCGCGGCGCCGCACCAGCTCGTGATGCTCGACGGCGAGGTGCTCGAGCTCGAGCCGAGGGCCGTCGAGGTGGCGCCCGCGGCGCTCGAGATCTGGATCTGACCGTCGAGGGCCCGTCCCCACCCGGGCGCTCTCCGGAGGCCGTTCCGGACACCCGGCTGCTAGGCTCTTCATCTCCGAGTCCGGAGTCCGGAGTCCGGAAACCACCTTCGAAGGAGCTCACGATGATCCGCCGCAAGGTCCAGAGCCGCATTCTCGTGCTCTGCGTTCTCATCGCCCTCGCCACCGTCCCGGCGCTCGCCCAGGACCCGTCCTACAAGGCCGACATCCTCGCCGATCTCGCTCAGCTCGAGGAGAAGATCGTCGGGCTCGCCGAGGCGATCCCGGCCGACAAGTACTCGTGGAGCCCGTCGGACGGCGTCCGTACGGCGAGCCAGGCCCTGATGCACACCGCCAGCGCCAACTACTTCTTCCCCACCCTGCTCGGCGCGGCGCCGGCCGGCAAGGGCAACCTCGAGGCGATCACCGACAAGAGCGAGGCCGTCACCGAGCTCAAGGGATCCTTCGCGCACCTGAAGAAATCGATCGAGGGCGTCGACGAAGGAAGCCTCGACGAGACGGTCGACATGTTCGGCCGCAAGGCGACCAAGGCAGGCGTGCTGCACGCCACGCTCAGCCACAACCACGAGCACCTCGGGCAGATGATCGCCTACGCCCGCTCGATCGGCGTCACGCCTCCCTGGTCTCAGTAGCTTGACCTCGCGGGCGCGCGCCCAGCCTGCCGCGACCCGCGGCGACGAGGACGGCATCGGTCGCGGCGCGGTCGGGTGCGTGCTCTTCGATCTCGGCGGATTGCTGATCGGCTTCCGCGGCGTCGAAGTGGTCGCCGATTGGCTCGGCGGCGCCCCCTCCCCTGCCCTCTGGCGACGCTGGCTGAGCTCGCCGGCGGTGCGGGCGTTCGAGCGTGGCGAGCAGGACGTCGAGGCGTTCGCCGACGGGCTGATCGCGGACTTCGAGCTGACCATCGAGCCGCGCCGGATCCTCGACGAGATGGCCGGCTGGATCACGGATCCGGTCCCGGGCGCCCTCGAGCTGCTCGACGAGCTGCGGGCTCTCGGTGACGAGCGCCCGATCGTGGCGTGCCTGAGCAATACCAACGCGATCCACTGGCCGCTGCTCCAGAGCCCGTTCGGCCCGCGCTTCGATCGCCTCTTCCTGTCGCACCAGACCGGGCGGGTGAAGCCCGATCCCGCGTCCTTCGACCAGGTGCCGGTGGCCCTCGGCATCCCCGCGCACCGGGTCCTGTTCTTCGACGACCAGCCGACCAACGTCGAAGCAGCGCGCGCTCGCGGCCTCGCCGCCGAGCAGACCTCGAGCCCCGCCGACTGCCGGCGGGTGCTGGTCGAGCGGGGGGTGCTCGGCGCCCGCTTAGCGGCGAGAGCCGGGCGATGACTGAGCCGCGTCGCAAGATCTGGGGGTGGGGCTACGAGGGCGAGGGGCTCGACGCGGCGGAACGCGAGGCGCTCGCCGCCGCCCTCGCGCGTCGTCACGGCGTCGACGAGCTGAAGCCGCGAGCTCCGGCGCCCCAGATCTCGGACATCGAGCTGGCGCCGACACGACTGAAGGCGCCCGCTGTGCTGTCGGACCGGGTGAGCGCGGAGCCGTACGACCGGCTCCTGCACGCCTACGGCAAGTCCTTCCCGGACGCGGTGCGCGCGCTGCGCGGGGAGTTCACGAACCCGCCCGATCTGGTCGCCTATCCGCGCAGCGAGGAGGACGTCGCCGCGATCCTCGACTGGGCCACCGACGCGCGCGCCGCCGTGATTCCGTTCGGCGGCGGCTCGAGCGTCTGCGGGGGCGTCGAGCCCGCGGTCGGCGACGAGTACGCGGGCACGGTCTCGCTCGACCTCGCCCGCCTCGACCGCGTCCTCGAGCTCGATCGCACCTCACGGGCCGCGCGCATCCAGGCCGGGATCCGCGGGCCGGCGCTCGAGGCCGCGCTGCGGCCCGACGGCCTCACCCTGCGACACTTCCCGCAGAGCTTCGAGCACTCGACGCTCGGCGGCTGGATCGCCACCCGCTCGGGAGGCCACTACGCGACGCTCTACACCCACATCGACGACTTCGTCGAGGCTCTGCGCGTGATCACGCCAGCCGGCGCGTTCGAGAGCCGGCGGCTGCCGGGGTCGGGCGCCGGCCCCAGCCCGGACCGTCTGATGATCGGCTCCGAGGGCATCCTCGGAGTGATCACCGAGGCCTGGATGCGCCTCCAGGACCGCCCGCGGCACCGCGCCTCGGCGGCGGTCCGCTTCGCGGGCTTCACGGCGGGCGCCGAGGCGGTGCGCGCGCTGTCGCAGTCCGGCCTGTTCCCGACGAACTGCCGGCTGATCGACGCGAGCGAAGCCGACAACACCGGCGCCGGCGACGGTGAGAGCTCGCTGTTGGTGCTCGGCTTCGAGTCCGCGGACCACGAGGTCGGCCCCTGGATGACTCGGGCGCTCGAGCTCGCCGCCGATCACGGCGGCATGGTGCACCGTCCCGAGGGCGAGCGCGCCCACCGCGAGGGGGCCGCCGGCGCCTGGCGCGACGCCTTCCTGCGGGCGCCGTACTTCCGCGAGGCGATGGTGCCGCTCGGCGTGATCGCCGACACCTTCGAGACCGCGATCACGTGGGACCGCTTCGAGTCGCTGCACTCGGGGATCACCGAGCGGATGGGCGCCGCGCTCCGCGAGATCACCGGCCGCCCCGGCACCGTCACCTGCCGCTTCACCCACGTCTACCCCGACGGCCCTGCTCCCTACTTCACCTTCCAGGCCCTCGGATCCTGGGACGGCCTGCTCGACCAGTGGCGGCAGATCAAGGCCGCCGCCAACGAGATGGTGATCGACTCGGGCGGCACGATCACCCATCACCACGCGGTCGGACGCGACCACCGGCCGGGCTGGGAGCGCCAGCGCCCGGAGCTGTTCGCGGCGGTGCTGCGAGCGGCGAAGCAGACGCTCGATCCCGCCGGCATCCTCAACCCCGGAGTGCTGATCGATCCCGCCGGCCGCTCCGTGGGAGTGACCGGCGCGATGGCCGCCGAGTGAGCCGAGACCGGCCGCCGCCGGCAGGGTCGGCCGCACACTCCGTCGACGCAGTCTCTACCAAGGAGCCTCGACCAAGATGTCCGACCTCGTCGTCACGATCGAAGACCACGTCGCCACCCTCACGATGAACCGCCCCGAGGCGCGCAACGCGCTGTCGGAGCCGATGCGCCGCGAGCTGCGCGACGCGCTGCACGCCCTCGAGCTCGACGACGACGTCCGCTGCGTGGTGCTGCGCGGCGAGGGCGACCACTTCATGGCCGGCGGCGACGTCAAGACCTTCGCCGGAATCGTCGGCCGTCCCCCCGAGGAGCTCAAGCAGCAGTTCGTGCTCCGCATCCACGACCTGCACCCGATCATGTTCGCGATGCGTCGCATGCCGAAGCCGATCGTCGCCAGCGTTCGCGGCGCCGCGGCCGGCGCCGGCGTGAGCATGGCGGCGGCCTGCGATCTGGTGATCGCCGCCGAGGACGCGTTCTTCACTCTCGCCTACGTCCACATCGGCACCAGCCCCGACGGCTCGTCGACCTACCACCTGCCGCGCGCGCTCGGCGTCAAGCGGGCGATGGAGATGACGCTGCTCGGCGACCGCGTCGATGCGCGCACCGCAGCGGACTGGGGTCTGGTGAACTTCGTCGTCCCCACCGAGCAGCTCGAGGCCGAGACCGCGAAGCTCGCGGCGCGGCTCGCGGCCGGACCCACACACGTCCACGGGCGCGCCAAGCGTCTCCTCTACCAGTCGATCGAGACCCAGTTCGAGGCTCAGCTCCAAGCCGAGGCCGAGGCGTTCGCCGACTGCGCGTCGCGAGCGGACTTCAAGGAAGGCGTCACGGCGTTCGTCGAGAAGAGGAAACCCGTCTTCACGGGACGATAGCGTCGCCTCCCGCCCGCCGCTGCGCGAGCCCTCGATAGAAGATGCTCACCAGGGCGCCGACCACGCCGCCGGTGAGCGGGCCGACGAAGCCGGTGGGCCAACCGAACGCGCGCGCGGCCAGAGCCGCGCCGAAGCCGAGGGCGACGCCGAGCACGACGGCGCCGAGCACGACCAGGACCAGATCACGCCAAGCGACCTTGGACATAGCGGTAGATCTCCTGCGCAGAGCCTATCAGTCGCGGGCGACGACTGGCCGCTCGATCCGGCGCGCTTCGCCTCCGGCAGTGGGGCGAGTGATCGCGGGCAGCGGAACCGCGCGCCGACGCCGCCCCGGCCGCTCACCGGGCGGACCCGGTCGGTGCGGCATCCTCCCCGAGCAGCACCTCGCGGTGCAGGCGCACAGGAAGCGAGCCGCTGCCGACCACGCCGTCCATGAACTCGCGCAGCACGAAGTCGTCGCCCCGCGCCGCCCTGACGTCGCGATAGAGCCCGCCGACCTGCTCGTAGCCGAGCCAGTACGAGGTGATCTGGGGCGTGCTGGTGATCGCCCTGGTCCACATGTTCGAAGCGAACTGGCCCTCCTGCAGCGCCTCGTCCCGCACGAAGCGGATCACCTCGTGGCGCGAGATCCCCTCGGTGTGGACCCGGATGTCGACGATGGTGCGCGCGATGTTCTCCATCTGCTTCTTGAGGTGCGCGGCGCGCGCCAGGTCGTCCCCCCAGCCCAGGTCGAGCATCAGCCGCTCGCAGAAGGTCCCCCAACCCTCGGTGAAGACGCCGTCGCCGAGCAGCGAGCGCGCCTTGCGCGGGTGGCGGGCGGCGTGCTTGAGCTGCAGGTAGTGCCCGGGGACCATCTCGTGGGGAGTGATCATCACGTTGAAGTGGTGGTTGAAGTCGCGGAAGAACGCCTCGCGCTGCTCGTCGGTGAAGCCCGCCGCGGGGGTCGGCAGATAGAAGAGCGTGTCGGCCTCGGGGGCGTAGGGTCCGGCCGGGTAGACGCCGCCGACGCTCTGGCCCACGAAGTAGGAGGGCGACCGGCCGGTGATCACGGTGAGCTCGCCGGGGAGGGACACCACGTCGTGCTTCTCGACGAAGCGGACCGCTTCGAGGAGCAGCGTCTGGTAGTCCTCGACGAACTCCTCGACGCTCTCGGCGTGGTCCTGCTCGATGCGGCGGAACAGCCGCCGCGCGACCTCGTGGTCGTCCTCGGGCGGCGGATCTGAAAAGTAGCGGGACCAGATCGAGCGGCCGAACGCGGCGACCTCCGCGCGCTTCTCGGCCAACGCCGCCTCGGCCTGCCTCAGCACAGCCTCCGGCGGCTCTTCGATGCCGGTCACCAGCTGGAAGCGCCGGACGTAGAGATCGCCGAGCCGAGGCGAGCCGGTCGCCTCGGCCTCGAGCTCGGCCAGGAAGCTCCCCAGCTGCTCGAGGGACTCCGCCGCCACCGTCCCGGCCTCCTCCAGCATCTCCCGCTGCGCGGCGGTCTCGGCCGCCTCTGGCAGACCTTCGCGGAAGAAGCGCGCTGTCGCCCCGAGTTGCCTCGCCGCGATCGCGCACAGCTCTGGGGCGATCCGTTCGCGCCCCGTCGCGCCCAGCGCGGTGCGCGCCTGCCCGGCGAGCCGGGGAAGCTGGCGGAGGCGTTCGCCGACGCTGCTCAGCCGGCGCTCGAGCGGCACGTCGTCGCGCACCAGGAGGTGGGTGTGGTTGCCGGACAGCAGCCCGCTCCAGAACAGCGGATCGGTGTGCTGGACCTGCTGGACCTCGAGCTCGAACAACTGGAGCTCGGCCTCGGCCAGCAGCAGCTCGGCGTCGTGGCGATCGGCCTGCTCGAGATCGGTGCGCTCGAGCAGCGCGCGCGCCTGCGCCGCCGTGTCACGGTTGAGCTCGATCCAGCGCTCGAGGCCGGCGGCGTCGAAATCCGGCACCTGCTCGTCGAAGTCGTGCAATCCCGCCGCCGTCGCGCGCGCCGGGAAGGCCTCGAGGGTGCCGTGGAGGTAGCGATCGCTCAGGCTCGCGACTTTGGTAGCCGCCGCTTCATGGTCGGCCGGCGGCGCAGCGGCCGGCGGCGCAGCGGCCGGCGCCGCGCACCCGCCGATTCCGGCGACCCCGGCGCTCCACCCCAGGATCAGGCCGCTCCACAGCGGGCTCCGCGAAACGACTCGTTGCATGGGGGGCCCTCCTCGCCGCGAAGAGGTGCGCCGCGTATCGTGCGCGGCCCACCTCCGTGCGCGCGCACTGTAGCAACGGGCGGCCGGCCCCTGCTGCGGGAGCGGAGGTCTGCGGGGCGGCTGCGCCGTGAGGGATGGGCGGTGGCGGGAATGTCGGGGCTCGGTGGAACGTTGAAGTCGCGGAACCGAAGCTCCCCGTGTCCGTGGCGCCAGGACTTTCCGTGGGCGCACGATCCCCGTCGATGGAGGCTCGAATGAACCGCTCGCCGTTTCGTCCCCTCGCCCCGCTCGTGAATTCCGCCATGTGCTTCGCGGCGTTCTTGGCCCTTCTGCTCGCGGCGTTGCCTGCGACCGCGCAGACCACCTACACGGTCGACCCCGTACACTCCTCGGTTCTGTTCAAGGTCAAGCACCTCGGCGTCGCCAACTTCTACGGCCGCTTCAACGAGATCGGCGGCACGATCGCCTACGACGCGGCCAATCCAGAGAAGAGCAGCGTCTCGCTCGAGATCGAGACCGGCAGCGTCGACACCCACGCCCAGGGGCGCGACGACCACCTGAAGAGCGCCGATTTCTTCAACGCCGCGCAGTTCCCGACCCTCAGCTTCGCCAGCACCTCGGTCGAGAAGACCGGCGAGGCGACCTACACGGTTCGCGGCGACCTCACCATGCTCGGGGTCACCAAGCCGATCACGCTCACCGTCGAGAGGACCGGCGAAGGCACCCACCCTCGCAGCCAGAAGCCGATGCTGGGGTTCGAGGCGCGGGGAACGATCACGCGCAGCGACTGGGGGATGGAGTTCATGAACGGGCCGCTCAGCGACCAGGTCGAGCTGATCATCGCGCTCGAGACCCGCGCCGACTGAGCGGCCCACGCTGAGTCCGCGAGCGGCCACGGACGATCCAAGGGCCCTCGGCCCCGCCGCCGGGTATGCTGCCGCATGCTCTTGCGCAGTGTCGTTTGGCCGGCGGTGTTCCTACCGCTCCTGGTGGCCGCCGCCATCGCCTGGCTCGATCCCGCGGTCCGCCGCGACCCGGCGGGACCCGACCCGGGCGCGGCGCGTACCACCCCGCGCTCGCCCTGGAGCGGTGCACTGGCCTTCGCCGCGGCCTACCTGGCCGCGCACACGGCGATCGCGGGCTGGCCGCCGCTGCCCGCGGTCGAGTCCTCTGATTGGCTCGCGTGGCTGGTGGTGGCCGCAGCTCTCGGCGGCATCGTCGTCCACACCGGGGCCCTGCGTCTCGCCGACCCGGTGCTGGCGGCGCTGCTGTGGACGGGCCTGTCGGCGACGACGTTGCGTCCGATGCTGGCCCACACCTGGAACCGCACCCAGGGCGCCGTCGCCCTCGGCATCCTCGCCTTCGCCTTCACCGTGACCTGGCTCACGGCGGTCCGCCTGCTCGCCGCCCACGCCGGCGCCATCCAGACCGACCTCACGCGCAGTCTGCGGCCGGCGAGCGCGCTCGTGCTCGCCGCCAGCCTCGGCTCCGCCGGGATCGCGCTCGGCCTCTCGGCGACCGCGCGCCTCGGCATGATCGCGGGCGCTGCGGCGGTGGTGGCGTTGGCGCTGGCGGCGACCACCACGGTCTTCCGCGGCGCGCTGCTCCCCGGGCTCGCGGCGGTCCCGCCGATCACCACGGCCCTGATCGGCCTGCTCGCCAACGGCATGCTGTACGCCGAGCTCCCGGGCCTCGCTGCCGCGGCACTGATCGCGGCTCCTCTCGGCGGCCTGGTCGCCCTGCGTGCCGCCGGCCTCGCCGGCTGGCGGCGCACGCTGGCCGCGGTCGTCGCCACGGTGGCCGTCGCCGCGCTGGCGCTAGGGGTTGCCGGCTGGCAGAGCACGGAGCGAAATCGAGGAGTCGAGGCGTACGACCCCTACGCGTGAGGTGGATCGGAGGGAATCCGCGATTCTCCGGCGATCGCGACGCCGACCGGTCAGGACGGCGCGAGAGCGCCCGCGTAGTCGAGGACATCCCCCACGGTCTCCATGCGGGCGGCCTCCTCGTCGCTGATCTCGACGTCGAGCGCCTCCTCGAGCTCGACCAGGAGCTCGAGCGCCTTGGGCGAGTCGATCCCGAGGTCGGCGACCAGGTCCATCGAAGGTTGGAGCTCGGTGGCGGGGATGCCGCTCAGCTTGGCGAGCACGCCGGCCGCCACGTCAGGTTTGTCCATTGCAGTCTCTCCTGAATCGCCGGGGCGCTGCCGCCCAATACCCTGCTCGAAGGAAATCCAATCGCGTCTCTGCGCGCTTCACCGTGCTCACTGCGCGCACTCGCCCCGTCGTCTCGCGTCGACGTTCAGGGCATGGTCAACACCGCCGAGGCGCCCCGCGGCGTCGCGCGCACCCCCTCGGCGACCTTCTGCCCGCGGTCGACCGACCGGTCGAGCCGCTCGAGCACCTCCTCCTCGAGCTGGGCGTAGACCGCGCGCCAGTCGATGCCGATCTCGATCAGGTCCTCCTCGAGCGGCTCGAGCATCGGCGGCACGTGGTCGAGCACACGGCGCAGCCGCTCGTGCAGACGGATCGAATGGGCCTCCCCCTCGGTGCGGGCCTCGGTGAAGGCGGCTGCGAACCGGTCCTCCAGGTACAGGTGGTTGAAGCCGAGATGCCGCGCCTCGTCATCGAGGATGCCGTTGGCGATGTCGCTCAGCACCGGGTCGACGTCCACTCGCCGCAGCTCCTTCATCACCAGGGTGGCGAGGACCTCGCTGACCAGCACCCCCGACAGCCACTCCGAGGTGTCCTTGGCCGTGATCTGGCTCTGGAACAGGTAGCCGGCCGGGAACTTGCGGATCGACAGGGGCTCCTCGTCGATGCGCCGGAAGTAACGGGCGAACAGCTCGGTGTGACGCGCCTCGTCGACCGCCCAGGTCGTCAAGTAGAACTGGGCTTCGACCTCGGAGCGGTGGCCCAGGGTCGGGATCTGGGCGGACACCGAGTACAGCGCGCTCTGCTCGCCCATCAGCACGGGGGTCAGCAGCCGTCCGAGCGCCTCCTTGAGGCGCCGCGAGCGCAGACGCACCGGCAGACCCCAGCGCATGTCCTCGGCCGACCACTGCGCGCGCAGGGCCTTGTGCCAGAGCCGAAGCTGCCGCTCGTTGTCGAGCCTCGGCATCACCTTGTAGATGTTCACGAGTCTGGTTCCTGGGCTTCTCTGACGGTCTCGAGCTCGCGGTGCGGCTGCCGGTCCTCTCCGGACCGGAGCGTCGAGAGAGGGAAAGGCGCAGGCAGCGCCGCGACCGTGTCGGCCGCCGGTTCGCGCGGGACTCGTCGATTGTACCCAGACCCGCCGGCAGCGGGCCGGCTCAGTCTCGGCCGGGGTGCTTCACCGGAACCGGCCGGTAGCGCGGATTGTCGATCGCCAGCTTGCGGTCGGCGGAGCGGCGCAGGAAGCGGAGCAGGCGCGGATCCGCAGGATCGATCCCGCCCGAGCGGATCTCGCGAGCGAGCGAGCGAGCGAGATCGGCGGTCGATCTCTCCACAGGCGATCTCTCAGGCGATCTCTCCACAGGGCCGTGCGCGGGTCCGCCCAGCAGCTCCAGCATGCCCGCGCGTTCGAGCGCGTCGTGCTCGGCGCCGTGAGCGAGCTCGCGCTCGACGATCCCGAGCGCGTTCGCGGCGACCAGTACGTCGAAGGAGCGTTTGCCCTCGAGCGTGGGCCGCAGCTCCTCGGCGAGGAAGCCTCTCACCGCCCCCAGGAGATCCCGGGCGGTCGGTCGCTCGTCGCGCAGCGCGTGGGATTCCGGCTCGCCGAACGGCGGCTCCTCCGGCTCGATCTCGGGCGCCAGCAGCCGAGCGAGGTCGGCTTCGGTCTCCGACACCCGCCGACCGATCGCGGCCTTCTCCACCGAGTGGATCTCCCCCCGCAGATGAGAGAAGCCCTGGATCATGCACATCACGCCCCACTTGAGGGTCCCGAACACCTGCCAGGCGCTGACCCGCTCGCGATCGACCCGCTCCCCCGACACCGCCTCGTAGCCCGCGAACAGGTCCTCGAGCGCCCCGAAGCCCCCCACCGGGCGCTCGACCTCGCCAAAGCGCCACGAGCTGCCGCACAGCCATCCGAGATCCTCCATCGGGTCGCCGCGGTGGGTCAGCTCCCAGTCGAGCACGGCCCGGATGCCGTCGGGGCCGACCAGCAGGTTGCCGTTGCGGAAGTCGCCGTGCACCAGGGCGATCCGCCCGGGGGCCGAGAGCGTGTCCCGGAGCCGGCGAAAGGCGAGATCGAAGAGCGGCCTCGGCTCGTCGAACGACTCGTAGAGCTCCCGGTACTGCTCGATCTGCCGGGGGCCGTCGGCGACCGGGAGATCGAGACCGTCGGCCGAGATCGCGTGGAGCGTGGCGAGGATCTCGCCACAACGTCGGGCCATCGAAGCCCGCGCCTGCGCCAGCGCGGGATCGCGCAGGATGCGGGGCGCGATCGATTCGCCCGCCAGTCGGTCCATGACGTAGCCGTGGCCGAGCCCGTCCTCGGGTTCGAGCACGAAACGGACGCGGGCGGCGGGCACGCCACCATCGGCGGCGGCCTGTTGGACTCTCGCCTCCACCTCCGGGGTCACCGCCGCGGCGCTCCGCCGGCCGGCCGGCGAGCGCCGGAGGATCAGGGGCATCGTCCGGTTCGGCGCGGGCTCGGCACCCGGGAGCTCGGCGTCGCGGTGGTGTGGGTTGCGGCGATCTGCGTCGAGCAGCTCAGCTTCGAAGCTCCAGGTCTCCTGAGAGGCGCCACCGGACAACCTTCGCAGACCCTCGATCCGGCACTCGCCGAGCCGCCGCGCGACGGCGCGAGCGAGCGAGGCCGGGAGCTCGTCGGCAGGCGCCGGCGCGGAGTTTTCGCGAGTCATCGCCGGGGCATTCTACGGAGGTCCTGCACGGTGCGGTCCTGCGTGGCTCGGTCCCCCAGGCGGCCGCGGCCGCGTCCCGCTCTTCCCCCTTCGTCACGCCGACCGACACCGGCTAGAGTCGAGGCGCGAGCTCCCTCTCGCTGGTCGAGGTCCTGGAGCTTCAACGCCACCGCAACAGCCCGAAGATGAAGAACAGGTCCCGTCTCCCGCCGAGCAGTCTCGGCCTGCTGCTCGCGAGCGCGGCGCTCTGCGCCGTCGTCGCCTCCGCCCAGGAGCCCTCGATGGCGGACGCCTGGCGGCTCGACCTCGAGGCCAACGACGAGCGCCGCAACGGTCCGCCGCTGGTCGACACGCGACTCACCGTCTCGATGGTCGGCGCCGGCGTCGCCATCGAGCGCGCGTTCACTACCGGCCAGGGCTCCCGCACGCACGAGGCGACCTACGTCACCGACGGCAAGCCGCACGACGTCCCCGGAATCCTGACCCCGAATCAGACCGTGCGCGTGCGCTGGCGCAAGGAGAAGCTCCAGATCTCCTACGCGATCTCGCGCGGCGGCCTCGAGCTCGACGTCACCCAGGTCTGGTCGATCGACAAGCAGGGGGCGCTCGGGGTCCTCGATTCCACGCGGGTCCAGGACCGCAACATCACGCGGCGCGAGATCTACCGCCGCGAGTGACCCGGGCTCGCTCCGTCATGCGTTCCATCCTGTTCGTCTGCCTCGGCAACATCTGCCGATCGCCGGCCGCCGAAGGCCTCTTCCGCCGCCTGGTCATCGATCGCGGGCTCGAGGACCAGGTGCGCGTGGACTCGGCCGGGACCTCCGGCTACCACGCCGGCGAGCAGCCGGACTCCCGCATGCGGGGCGCGGCTGCGGCGCGCGGCATCCGTCTCGTCGGCCACGCCCGGCAGGTGCGGCCCCAGGACTTCGCCGAGTACGACCTGGTCGTGGCGATGGACCGCATCAACCACCAGGACCTGCTCCGGCTGGCGGGCGAGTACGGTCGTTCGGTGCGCCTGCTCAGCGAGTTCCTCCCCGAGGGGTGGCCGGCCGACGTTCCCGACCCCTACTACGGCGGCGAGGAGGGCTTCGAACGGGTGCTCGAGATGATCGAGGCCGCCTGCGAGCCGATGCTCGATCACCTCCTGGGCTCCGCAGGCGGCAGCCGCCCGAGCGGCCACGGCGCGAGGTGAGGGAGGAGCAGAGAAGCGCCGTCGCCGGCGCCCTCGAAGCCCTGACCGGCGGCCGCACGACCTTCGAGATCAGCCCCCGCGGCGGCGGTCTCCACGAGACCTGGATCCTGACCGACCAGGCGGGGCGGGGCTGGTTCCTCAAGTCGTCGACGAGCGCGCCGTCCGATCAGTTCCCGAGCGAGGCCGAGGGCCTCGCGGCCCTCGCCGAGCCCGGCGCACTGCGGGTCCCCCGGCACCCGACCGCGGGCGGTCCGCCTCCCTTTCTGCTGATGGAGGCGATCGGCACGGGATCCCGCGGACCGCGCTTCGCCGAGAGGCTCGGGCGCGGGCTCGCCGAGCTGCACCGCCGGACCACGGGATCCCGCTTCGGCTTTCCGTGTGACAACTACCTCGGCGCGACTCCGCAGCCCAACGGCGGGCTCGACGACTGGGAGACCTTCGTCCGCGAGCGGCGCCTGCGCCCGCAGCTCGAGCAGATTCGTCGCGCGGGCCTCGGCGACGCGGAGCTCGATCGGCTGGGCGACCGTCTGATCGAGCGCCTCGAGTCCCTGCTGGCCGGCCCGGACGAGCCGCCCTGCCTGCTCCACGGCGACCTGTGGAGCGGCAACGTGCTCGCCGACGAGGCAGGCGAGCCGGTGCTCGTGGATCCCGCCTGCTGGCACGGACGCCGCGAGGCGGAGCTGGGCATGATGCTCCTGTTCGGCGGGTTCTCGGCGCGCTGCTACGACGCCTACGACGAGGTGTGGCCCCTCGAGGGGGACTGGCGGCGACGCGCCCAGGTGTTTCTCGTCTACCACCTGCTGAATCACGTCAACCTGTTCGGCCGCGGCTACCGCGATTCCTGCGTCCAGGCGTTGCGGCGCCTCGTGTAGCCGAGCCGACCCAGCTCGCGGGTACCGGCGGCCGGTGCTTGGCGGGCCGCGCTGGAGCTGGCAGAGTCGGGAACCGACCACCGAGCGCACTGCCGATTCGCCGGCGGGCTTCAACCCTTAAGGGTCCGCGCAAAAATATCTCCAGCATCTGGCCGCCGATCCATCCCGCCTGGCTGCGTTGCTCGTCGCTTACATATTCCCGATATGCGCTCTCCTCGCGCCTTGCCAGACGGGCGCCTCGGCACCCAAGTGCGGAACTTATTCTTACGCGGACCCTTAGGAGGGAGACGATGCCGATTCGAAGCCGAGAGATCCGACTCGCCGAGCGTCCCGACGGAGCCCCGGAGGCCCGCCACTTCGAGGTCGCGGAGGTCGAGGTGCCCGATCCGGGCGAAGGCGAGATCCTGGTGCGCAACGTGTTCATGTCGGTCGACCCTTACATGCGCGGCCGCATGCGCGAGGCGAAGTCGTACGCTGCGCCCTTCGAGGTGGGCGAGGTGATGACCGGCGGGTCGGTCGGCCAGGTCGTCGCTTCGCGGCATCCGGGCTTCGCGGAGGGCGATCACGTCGTCGGCATGCAGGGGTGGCGCGAGCACTACGTCTCCGACGGTTCGGGGCAGCGCCGGGTCGATCCGACGCTCGGCGCGCCGCTCTCGGCCTTCCTCGGGGTCCTCGGAATGCCGGGCATGACCGCCTACGTGGGCCTTCTCGACATCGGCCGGCCCGAAGAGGGCGAGACGGTTCTGGTGTCGGCGGCCGCGGGCGCAGTGGGCAGCGTCGTGGGTCAGATCGCAAAGATCAAGGGTTGCCGCGCCGTCGGCAGCGCGGGCTCCGACGAGAAGGTCGCCCACCTCACCGGCGAGCTCGGCTTCGACGCGGCGTTCAACTACAAGGAGCGCGACCTGCGCGAGGCGATCGCCGAGACCTGTCCCGACGGCATCGACGTCTACTTCGAGAACGTCGGCGGGCGGATGCTCGAGGCGGCGCTCGCCCAGATGCGGCCGTTCGGGAGGATCCCGGTGTGCGGCATGATCTCGCAGTACAACGCGACCGAGCCCGCTCCCGGTCCCCGGACCCTGATCAGCATCATTCCGAACCGGCTTCGCATGCAGGGCTTCATCGTCAGCGATCACGCCGACCGGATGGCGGACTTTCAGCGGGACGTCGCCGGATGGCTGGCGGAGGGGCGGATCCTCTACGACGAAACGATCGTCGACGGCATCGAGAATGCAGCAGAGGCCTTCCTCGGCCTGTTCCAGGGCGAGAACACCGGCAAGATGCTCGTGCGCCTGAGCGACCCGGACGCCTGAGGCGAGAGCGCGTCGCGTGTCAAGCCGTGCGCGGGCCGCCGATCGATGCGGTCGCTCCCCTCTGCCCTGCGTCCTCGCTCGCCTGGAAGCTGGAAGACAGAAGCCCTTCGCCGGAGGTCGTCGATCGCGTCGCCGACGCCCTTCTGGCAAAGGCCAATCAGCCACACCTGCGTATCCTCCGTATCCTTCCGTGGGAGCGCCGAGATACGGTGTCGAGCTGGACCTGTGCGGGACCTCCCGCCGACCTGGAATAGGTGTTCTTGCCCGAGCGTTTCAGGGATTGATCGTTGAGCTATAAGATTTTTCCGCATAGCCCAGAAAGTGAGTCTCTCGATGAGTAATCCCAGCAGCGACCGACCGACCCTCCCCGTGGTGTCGCTCCGCCAGCTCGTGCTCTTCCCGGGAATCACCCTTCCCATCGCTGCCGGGCGTCCGGAGACCCTGCGGGCGATCGAAGCTGCGACCTCGGAGCACGACAATCGGTTCTTCGCCGTCCTGCAGCGCGAGGACACGCCGGAGGTCAGCACTTCCAACCTCCACACCATCGGAACCATTGCACGCATCGACCAGGTCCAGCGCGGTCTCGGCGGGGCGCAGCTCGTGGTCACCGGGCTGCAGCGGGGCATCGCCCTGCGAGTCGAGAAGACCCAGGGGTACCTCCAGGCGCTGGTGGCGCCGGCCGAGGAGATCCAGGCCGGCAGCGAGACAGATCTCGCGTTCGAGGCGCTCCATCGGGAGGTGCGACAGCGCTCCGCCGAGCTCGGGGAGAAGAGCGGCCTTCCCAAGGAAGTCGCCGAGCAGGTGGTCCGCAGCGTGGCCGAGCCGGGTCGGCTCGCCGACCTGGTCGCCGGCTACCTCGAGATCGAGCCCGCCGATCGCCAATCGCTGCTCGAGACCCTCTCGGTCGAGGAGCGCCTGCGGCGCATCCTGACCCACGTCCAGCGGCGGATCGGCGTTCTCGACGCTCAGGAGGAGATCAAATCCCAGGTCCAGGAGGAGCTGGGCGATCGCCAGCGTGAGATCTACCTCCGCGAGCAGCTCAAGGCGATCCAGAAGGAGCTCGGCGACGACGGAGACCAGACCGACCTCGAGGAGCTTCGCACCAAGGTCGACGCCCTCGAGCTGCCGAACGACGTGCGCAAGGAGGTCGACCGGGAGCTATCCCGTCTCGAGCGGATGGGGCGCGAGGCGATGGAGGCGCAGGTCATCCGGACCTTCGTCGAGACGATCGTCGAGCTGCCCTGGAACGAGCGCGGCGAGGACCGTCTCGACCTGCGGCGCGCGGCCGCGATCCTCGACGAGGACCACTACGGTCTGGACGAGGTCAAGGACCGCGTGCTCGAGTTCCTGGCGGTCCGGCTCCTCCAGCAGCGGCAGGAGCCGCCTCGAGCGGCCAGCGCGCCGACCGAGACCAAAGAGAAGCCCGCCGCCGACGATGGGGCCGCGGCGCCCGAGACCGGCGCCGAGACCCCGGCCGCCGACGAGTCGATCGAGCCTTCTCCCAACAAGGTGAGCACCGGCCGCAAGAGCCCGATCCTGCTGTTCGCGGGACCTCCGGGCGTCGGCAAGACCTCGCTCGCCAAGTCGATCGCTCGCGCCATGGGTCGGGAGTACATCCGCGTCGCTCTCGGCGGCGTGCGCGACGAGGCCGACATCCGCGGTCACCGCCGCACCTACGTGGCCGCGATGCCAGGCCGGATCATCCAGGGGATGAAGAGCGCTGGCACCAAGAACCCGGTCTTCCTGCTCGACGAGGTCGACAAGCTCGGAGCCTCGTTCCACGGCGATCCGGCCTCGGCCCTGCTCGAGGTGCTCGACCCGGCGCAGAACCACTCCTTCACCGATCACTACCTCGGCGTGCCGTTCGACCTCTCGGAGGTGCTGTTCATCGCGACGGCGAACTTCGTGCAGAACATCCCGGAGCCGCTGCGCGACCGGATGGAGTTCGTCGAATTCTCGGGCTACACCGAGGCCGAGAAGCTGGCCATCGCCCGCCAGTACCTGGTGCCGCGCCAGACGGTCGAGAGCGGCCTCACCCCCGAGACCCTCGACATCGAAGACAGCGCCATCCGCGCCGTGATCAGCGGTTACACCCGCGAGGCAGGCGTCCGGCAGCTCGAGCGTGAGATCGGTCGTCTGGCGCGCAAGGTGGCGCGCAAGGTGGCCGAAGCCGAGAGCGCAGAGCAGGCAGGCAACGGGCAGCCCGAGCGGATCCAGGTCGACGCCGAGCGCGTGGGCGTGCTGCTGGGGCGGCCCAGGGTCCACCCCGAGCACGCCTTCGAGATCGACCAGGTCGGCGTGGCCACCGGCATGTACTACACGCCGGTCGGCGGCGACATCATGTTCGTCGAGGCATCGACGATGAAGGGCAAGGGCAAGCTCACGCTCACCGGCCAGCTCGGCGAGGTGATGCAGGAGTCGGCCCAGGCCGCCTGGACCTACGCCCGCGCCCACGGCGAGGCGCTGCGCGTCGAGGGCGACCGGTTCGACTCGCTCGACGTCCACGTCCACGTCCCGGCGGGCGCCATCCCGAAGGACGGTCCCTCGGCCGGCATCACGATGGCCACCGCGCTGGTCTCCGCCCTCTCGGGGCGCCCGGTGCGTCACGACATCGCGATGACCGGAGAGATCACCCTCTCGGGGCGCGTCCTGCCGATCGGGGGCGTCAAGGAGAAAGTGCTCGGCGCCCTGCGCGCCGGGATCCACGAGATCGTCCTCCCCAAGGACAACGAGCGTGACCTCGAGGACCTGCCCCAGGAGGTCCGCGATCAGATCACGCTCCACCTCGCCTCCGAGCTCGGAGAGGTCCTGGCGGTCGCGCTCCGCGACGCCACCTTTCGCGAAGGCCGGCTCCTCTTCAAGGGAGACGACCCCGAAAAAGTGAGCCGCCTCTCAGCGAACTAGCCAAAAGCCCCTGTCGCCGAGCTCCGCTCGGCGTCAGAGGCGACGCGTATCCCCCGTGCTCCCCTCTGCCTGCGAACCTCGGAGTCGCGCTCGCGCGACTCCGACGAGCGACGTGCGCTGAAGGCCGCAGGCCTGGAGGCGCACAAGAACCTCGGAGTCGCACAAGAGGGGACACGCGGGGGTCTCCGCGTTTCAACGATCGCTTTCTTCGCAGTGCCGCGCCATCTCTGCGAGCCGGCAGATCGCTGCCGGCGAGCGTCCGGGCCACATTCGATCGAGCGCCTCGTGAAGCTGCGCGAAGACCGATCATCGGGCGGGATATCCTCCCCTCGTGTTCACGGCCCCCGACAGCCCCTATCTCGTCGCTGCCGACGAGCCGTTCGACAGCGCTGCCGCTCCGACCGCACCGCCCGACGACACCGCGCAGAAGAAGGTGCTGAAGAAGCGGCTTGCCGAGGCCGTCGAGCGGCTCTCGGAGCTGCAGCACATCCTCTACGCGCACGACCACCATGCCGTGCTCTTGATCTTCCAGGCGCTCGACGCCGCAGGCAAGGACAGCACCATCCGGGCAGTGCTCAGCGGAGTCAACCCGGCCGGCTGTCAGGTCTTCTCGTTCAAGGCTCCGAGCGCGCAAGAGCTGGATCACGACTTCCTCTGGCGCTGCGCCATGCGGCTGCCCGAGCGCGGACGGATCGGCGTCTTCAACCGCAGCTACTACGAGGAAGTGCTGGTGGTGCGCGTGCATCCCCGGCACCTCGCCTCCCAGAAGCTCCCCAAGGACTGCCTCGACCCCGAGTCCCTCTGGCAGGAGCGCTTCGAGTCGATCCGCGACCTCGAGCGTCACCTGGCGCGCAACGGCACCGTCGTGCTCAAGTTCTTCTTGAACGTCTCCAAGCAGGAGCAGCGCCGCCGCTTCCTGTCGCGCCTCGAGGAGCCCGAGAAGAACTGGAAATACTCCCAGCAGGACGTCGAGGAGCGCCAGCACTGGGACGCCTATCAGCAGGCCTACTCGGAGATGCTCCCCGCCACCTCGCGACCCTGGGCCCCCTGGTACGCGATCCCGGCCGATCACAAGCCCTTCATGCGCTTGACCGTGGCCGAGATCCTGCTGGGCTCGCTCGAATCGCTGGACGTCGCCTACCCGCAGGTGACCGACGAGCAGCGCGAGCGCTTCGACGCGATGCGAGGCATGCTCGGCTGAAGAACTCTAGGAGCCCGTGGTGAAACTCAGCACGCCCGCACGACAAGGCCTCTCCGCTTCGCCGGTGCCAAGAAGCCGACTCGTCGATCGTTGGTCGTTGCCCCTGGTTCGGCGGCTTCTCGCCACCGGCTGTGCTGCAAGTCCTTGTCGCCCTTCGGGTTGCGGCGGCGTGGGCCCATCTGCTGCGTTGAACCTCCTCGCCGATGTCCCCGCATCGCCTGCGTCGGTACGCCTTGCATCTGGACCCACGGCGCTCGCAATGCGGGCATCCTGACTTTCACCACGGGCTCCTAGGAGCGCGCCGATGACACCCAAGACCGCATTCCTCTTGTTCGCCGCCGTGATCGTCGGAGAGGCCGCGATCGCGTCGCCGGCGAGCCCTGCTCGCGGCGGCGCCTCCGACGAGCCGTCGCCCGGCGCCCACCCGGGCCTGGCGCTCCTGCTCGAGAAGCCGCTCTCCTTTCCCGTGCTGACCCTGGACCAGCTCGATCGGCTGTGGGCGGTCTGGCCCGACGACGAGCGGGCGCGCGCCGGCGCTCTCGATCGCGACGGCAGGCGTCGGATGGCGTTCGAGCGCTACGGCTGGATCGAGCGCGAGGGCTCCACGGAGCCGCTCCCGTTCGGCTACGTGGCGGCGGAGGGCAACCTCTACCCCAACTGCCTGTCCTGCCACGGCGGACGCGTGGCCGGACGGATCGTGCCAGGCCTCGCCAACGGCTTCCAGGACCTGATGACCCTGGTCGAGGACCTGGCGGCGCTGCGCGCGCTCGAGAGCGGCCGTGACCCCGAGGCGGCGCGAGGCAGCGCGACGCTCGGCTTCCCGCTCAACTTCACCCGCGGCCTGACCAACGCCACGCAGTTCTCGATCCTGCTCGGCGCCATGCGCGACGAGCACCTCGACCTCCGGATGTCGGGCCCCTCCCAGGAGTTCGTCCACCACGACGTCGACGCCCCGGCGTGGTGGCAGTACTCGCGCAAGGAGCGGATCTACTGGGACGGCATGGCGCCCAAGACCCCCCGGACGCTGATGCAGTTCACCATGGCGCCGGGCCTCCCCGGCGAGCGCATCCGCTCGTGGGAGCCGGAGTTCGAGACGATCGAGGCCTACATCGCTCAGCTCGAGCCGCCCCCCTACCCGTTCCCGGTCGACCACGACCTGGCGCAACGGGGAAGGCAGGTGTTCGAAGCGACCTGCTCGACCTGCCACGGCACCTACGGCGAAGCGCCCGAGTACCCCAGCCGCCTCGTGCCCTGGGAGACGGTGCGCACCGATCCGGTGCGCCTCGACGCGATCTCCGACGAGTCGAAGCGACGCTACAACCGGAGCTGGTTCTCGGGCTACGGCCAGCATCCGGTCCGGCTCGGCGCCACCGGCTACCTGGCGCCGCCGCTCGACGGCGTCTGGGCAACCGGCCCCTACTTCCACAACGGCTCGAGCCCGACGCTCTGGCACGTCCTCCATCCGGACCAGCGGCCCGAGGTCTGGCGACGCATCGACGACGGCAGCGAGGGGGGCTTCGACCGAGAGCGGGTGGGGCCCTCGATCGAGGTCCGCGAGAGCGTGCCGAAAGGGATCGCGGGCGCCGAGCTGCGCTCCTGGTACGACGGCTCGCTGAGCGGCCACTCCAACCAGGGGCACCGGTTCGCAGAGCCGCTGTCGGCGGCCGAGCGGCAGGCGGTCCTGGAATACCTCAAGACCCTCTGAGCCCGCGAACCTCCTGACTCTGGCTCGGTTGCACTCCGGGCCGGGCGCGTGCCCTCGACACCCGCTCCTTTCGCATGTCTGCCGATCCGCTCCCGCAACCCGCCGGCGCCGGGCTCGACCCCCGCGCGATCCGGCCGGTCACGATTCCGATCCTGATCTCCTCGCTGGCGAACCTGGTGGCTGGCGCTCTCTGGTTCTTCTCCTCGTGCTTCGGGTTCTTCGTCACCGCTCCGCTCCTGGTTCTCGCGACCTTCGAGCTGTGGACCTTCGTGCGAGCCACCCAGCTCCGCCCGCAGGAGCTCACGCGCCGCGTCACCGTGCTCGGAATCTGCGAGCTGGTGGCGGGGGTGTTCAACCTGGTCTCGCTGATCTGCGCTACCGTCGCCCTGCTCAACGTCGGCAAGGTCGGCCGCCGGCTCGGAGTCACCGGGCGCGGCGCGAGCCTGTGAGCCAGAGATCCGCCGCCGCTCGTTCGAGCTCCGGCCGGTGATCGGGCGCGGCGATCGAGATCAGCCGCTCGACGCGCTCCTCCACGCTCGCCGCGCGCAGCCAGGCGACGCCGTACTCGGTGACCACCGCGTCGACGTCGGTGCGGGTCGCGGTCGCCACCGCGCCCCCGTCGAGCTGAGCGACGATCCGCGAAACCCTGCCACCCCCCGCCGTCGCCGGCAGCGTCACGATCGAGCGACCGCCCGGCGACAGCGCGGCGCCGCGGAAGAAGTCGACCGACCCGCCGGTGCCGCTGACCTGGCGGCCGTCGACGACCTCGCCGTTCACCTGGCCGCGCAGGTCGACCTCGACCGCCGAGTTGATCGCCACCAGACCCTCCAGCCGGGCCAGCACCCGCACGTCGTGGGTGTACTCGACCGGTCGCAGCGACAGCTCCGGCGCCCGTTCGGCCCAAGCGTAGAGCCGGTCGCTGCCGAGCACGAAGCCGCTCACCACCCGGCCGCGATCGATCGACTTGCGCGAGCCGTCGATCGCCCCGTGCTCGATCAGATCGAGCACGCCGTCGCTGATCATCCCCGAGTGGCAGCCGAGGGCGCGCCGGTCGCGCAGCGCGCCGAGCACGGCGTCGGGAACTGCACCGACCCCCATCTGCAGGCAGTCTCCATCCTCGATCAGCGACGCCGCGTGCTGCCCGATGCGCTGCGCCGTCGGGTCGTCGCGGCCGTCGATCACGGTCGTCGGCGTGACGGCCTCGATGGCGGCGTCGATCGCCGTGACCGGGAGGCTCGGCGCGCCGGCGACCCTCGGCATTGCCGGATCGATCTGCACGACCACGCGACGCGCGCGCGGCAGGATCGCGGGGACGAAATCGACTCCCGGCCCGAGGCTGCACACGCCATCGGCATCCGGCGGCGTCGCCCGCAGCAACGCGAGGTCGAGCTCGAGCGCTGCCAGATGGTCCCACAGGCGCCGGTACTGCATCGGCACGAACCGCACCTCCCCCTCGACCGCATCGAGATCGGGGGTCCGGAAGAACACCGTCAGGCGGCCGCCGGTGGCGCGCGGCGGAGGATCGTCGAAGCCGGGGAGACGCGTGGTGACCAGGTCGACCTCGCGCGTGCACTCGGGAATCCGGTCGAGCTCGTCGATCAGCGCGCGCGGCCAGGCGTGCTGCCCGGCGACGTAGACCCGGGCCCCGGGGCGCAGCAGCCCGGCCAGCCCGGCAGCGTCCAGCATCTCCATGGGCCGCTGATGGTAGCGCCCGAGCCCACGACGAGGGAGCGCCCTGAAGACCTCCAGCGTGCCGACGACGCACGGACCCGACGTGCGGATAGGGTAGGCGGCGATGCTGAGCTGCCAGCGCGCCCGCTTCCAGCTCCCCGAGGGGGCCCACTACCTGAACTGCGCCTACATGGCGCCGCTGGCTCGTGAGGTCGAGGCGGCCGGGATCGCGGGGATCGCCCGGCGCCGCAATCCCGCCGACATCCCGGCCTCGTCGTTCTTCGACGAAGCCGACCGGGCGCGCGTGCTGTTCGCTCGGCTGATCGACTCTCCCGATCCGCGCCGCGTCGCCATCCTCGGCTCGGTTTCTTACGGCATCGCCTCGGTCGCCTCCAACGTGCGCCTCGACGCCGCGAGCAACGTGGTGGTCCCCGGCGAGCAGTTTCCCAGCAACTATTACGCGTGGTCGAGACGCTGCGCGGAGACCGGCGCCAGCCTGCGGGTCGTTGCGGCGCCGGCGGCGTGCGCGGGGCGCGGCGCCGCCTGGAACCACCGCGTGCTCGAGGCGATCGACGCACGCACCGCAGTGGTCGCACTGGGCAACGTCCACTGGTCGGACGGAACGCTGTTCGATCTTCATGCGATCCGCCGGCGCAGCCGCGAAGTCGGCGCGCTGCTGGTCGTCGACGGCACGCAGTCGGTGGGCGCCCTGCCGCTCTCGGTGCGCGAGCTCGAGCCCGACGCGCTGATCTGCGCCGGTTACAAGACCCTGTTCGGCCCCTACTCGGTCGCTCTCGGCTACTTCGGCGAAGCTCTGCTCCAAGGCAGGCCGCTCGAGGACAACTGGATCACCCGGCGCGACAGCGACGACTTCGCCGGCCTGGTCTCCTACCGCGACGAGTACCGCGAAGGCGCCATCCGCTACGACGCCGGCGAGCACAGCAGCGAGATCCTGCTGCCGATGATGACGAGCGCGCTCGAGATGGTGCTCGAATGGCGGCCCGAGCGAGTCCAGGACTACTGCCGGAGCGTGACCGCAGAGCCGCTCGAGCGAGCGCGCGAGCTCGGCTACTGGGTCGAGGACGAGGATCGTCGAATCGCCAACCTGTTCGGGCTGCGTCCCCCCCAGGGCGTCTCGCTCGACCGTCTGCGCGACGAGCTGGCGAGGCGGCAGGTCTCGGTGTCGGTGCGCGGCAGCGCCATCCGCGTCTCCCCCCACGTCTACAACGCGGCCGAGGATCTCGAGGCGCTGGTGGCGGCGCTCGAGGCGACGGCCTCCGAGCGCGCCGCGAGCAACGCCTAGCGGAGAGCGAGATCTTCCCGCGATCCGATCGAGGCCAGGCTGTCCACGAAGGCGATCATCCGCGCTCGGGTCTCCAGCGCGCCAGCCGCCCCTCCGGCCCCGCCAGGATCGCGTCGCCCATCGGCGTCCATGCCACGCTCCACCAGCTCCGCTGGTCGATGCCGATCCAGGTCGCGCCGGCGTCCGGCGAGTAGCCGGCGCCTCCGGGACCCACCGCGAGCAGCTCTGCTCCCTCGCCGCCGCCGCGCGCCGCCCCTGCGTAGATCGCGCCCGCGAACCCGGGTTCGCCCTTCGTCGGCGTCCAGCTCCGCCCGCCGTCGCCGCTGCACGCGACCCGCCCGCCGCGGCTCTCGGCATCCGCGATGTCGCCGCCGAAGGCGTAGAGCCCGCCGGCGTCGTCGCGCGCCAACGAGAGGATGCCGGCCGCCTCCCCGCCAGCCGAGATCGGCGTCTCGAAGACCGCCCAGCTCGTGCCGTAGTCCTCCGTGGCCAGCACCCGGGCCACGCCGGCGGCGCCGGTGCCGATCCAGGCACGACCCGCATCGCCCGTGATCAGGCAGGTGCCGCTCGCCGCGAATCCGCCCTCGCCGTCGAGCGCCGGCGGCCCGAACGGCCCGGCGTGCCAGGTCACCCCGTCCCGGGTGACGGCCAGCAGGAGCCGGTTCCCGACGGAGTCGCTGAACGCGATGCCCCGGCCATCCCTCCAGAAGTCGAAGCAGTCGTAGAACGCCTCGGGCTCCGGGTTGCGCCAGCGCTCGATCCAGGTGGCGCCGCCGTCGGCGGTCGCGAGGATCCGCGACTGCTCGCCGGGACCGGCCGCAAGCGCAAAGGCGCGCTCGGCGCCGAACGCCTCGATGTCGCGCAGCTCGAGTTCCGCCGCGCCCTCGACCGGCAGCAGCCGCCAGCTCGCGCCGCCGTCGACGGAGCGCACGACGGTGCCGCCGATCCCGCTCGCCCACAGCACCACGCCGTCACCCGCATCGATCGCCTGCAGCCGCTCCTGGGTGCCCGAGGCGAGATCGACCAGCGATCCGGACCGCAAAGGCGACGGCGTCTCTCCGCCCGGAGGGCCTTGCCGATCGCCGGACGAGCAGCCGGAAGCGAGCGCGAGCATCGCGAGCGCCACCGACGCCGCCCGCCGACAGTCGCGCATCCGGCGTGTCACACCGCTCCCGCGAGCCTTCCGGTCACGCCAGCTCCCCCGACTCGACGCGCTGCTTGAGACGGCGCATCCCGCCGAGCCAACGGTCGTAGTCGGCGGTCTTGCGTCGCATGTACTCGAGCACCTGAGGGTGCGGGAGCACCAGGAAGCGCTCCTCGGCGAGCGCCTCGACCACCGCGTCGGCGACCTCGTCGGGCTCGATCATGCCGTCGACGCCAGCGACCCCGCCCTCGCGGGTGTGAGCCGTCATCGCGGTGCGCACCGCCTGCGGGCAGAGCACCGAGACCTTGATCCCCTCCTCGCCGTGGGCGATCGCCAGCCACTCGGCGAGCGCCACCGCCGCGTGCTTGGTGACCGCGTACGGAGCGGAGCCGATCTGGGTCAGCAGGCCGGCCGCCGAGGCGGTGTTGAGAAGGTAGCCGCCGCCGCGTTTCGCCATTCTCGGCACCGCCCACCGCGCCGCGTAGATGTGGGCCATCACGTTGATCTCCCAGATCCGCTGCCACTCGGCGTTGGCGACTTCGGCCCCGCCGTAGATCCCGATGCCGGCGTTCGACACCACGAGGTCGATCGGACCGAAGCGCTCCTCGGTCCCCTCGAGAGTCGCCACCAGCGCCGCCTCGTCGGTGACGTCGCAAACCGCGCCCCACGCGGACTCGCCGAGAGCCGAGGCGGTCTCGAGCACCTGCTCGTCGCGGTCGACGATGCCGATCCCGCGTGCGCCCTCGCGCAGGAACCGCTCGGCGAGCGCCTTGCCGATTCCGCCGGCGGCACCCGTGATCCACACCACCTTGTCCTGTAGCTGCATCGATCCCTCCACGAGCCCGGTCGTCGCCGAGCGGTCGTTGCGACTCCCCCCCTCAGCCGAACCGGGGGAGGAAGCGGGGCACTCGCCGACAGTACTCGACGTAGGCCTCGCCGAAGCGCTCCCGCAGCTCGCGTTCCTCCCAGTGCACGATCAAACGGATCGCGGGCCAGGCGAGCAGCGCCAGCATCCAGACCGCGAGGTAGTTGGTCATCAGCGCGAAGCCGACGAGCCCGATGATGAACGTCAGGTAGCGCGGGTTGCGGGTGCGCGCGTAGATGCCGTCGGTCAGGAGCACAGGACCCGGCGCGTCCGGGTCGATCTCGGGAACGCCGACCAGCACCCTCCAGCGCAGCTTGCGGCGGGTCCGGGTCTCGAGGACGGCAGCGCCGAGGTACAGCCCTCCCCCGATCGCGGCGAGCCAGGGGCTCCACGGACCGCGAACCGACAGCAGCGGCTCCCGCAGCACGAACAGCAGCACGACGGTTGCCAGGTAGCCGGCGGCCATCACCGAGAAGGTGAAGGCCTTCCCTCGCCTGCGCCAGTGCGCGGAGAAGGGGTGGATCGCAAACCAGTAGAGCAGCGACGGAGGCACCGCCAGCACCAGCAGGAGCGCGACCCAGTAGCGGATGTCTTCGACCGTCATCTCTACGCCGGCCCTAGGAGCCCTGCGCGACTTCCGCGGCCGGGATCAGCCCTTTCGTTTCCTGGGAGCGTAGAGATCGGTGACCGTGCCGGCGAAGACCTCGGCGGCGCCCGACACCGTCTCCGAGAGGGTCGGGTGAGCGTGGATGGTCAGCCCGATGTCTTCGGCGTCGGCGCCCATCTCGATCGCGTGGGTGGCCTCGGCGATCAGCTCGCCGGCGTTCGGACCGACGATGCCGGCGCCGAGCAGCCGGCCGGTCTCCTGGTCGAACAGCAGCTTGGTCGATCCCTCCTTGCGCCCGAGCGACAGCGAGCGGCCGCTCGCCGCCCAGGGGAAGACCCCCTTGCCGTAGGCGTTGCCGCGCTCCTTCGCGTCGGTCTCGGTGAGCCCGACCCAGGCGACCTCCGGGTCGGTGTAGGCGACGCTGGGCACCACGCGTCCCTCCCAGCCGCTCTTCTCCCCGGCCGCCACCTCGGCCGCCACCTTGCCCTCGTGGGTCGCCTTGTGGGCGAGCAGCGGTCCGCCGGCGACGTCGCCGATGGAAAAGATGTGGGGGACGTTCGTCCGCTGCTGCTCGTCCGAGGGCACGAAGCCCCGCTCGTCGACCTCGAGGCCGGCGGCCTCGGCGCCGATGCGATCGCCGTTGGGCCGACGCCCCACCGAGACCAGGACGCGATCGAAGGTCGCGCGCTCGGGCGCGCCCTCCCCGTTGAGCGACACGACCAGCCCTTCGTCGGCAGCCTCGACGCCGGTGACCCGGGTCGAGGTCCAGATGCTCTCGTAGCGGGCCTCGATCCGCTTCTGCAGCACTCGCACCAGGTCCCGGTCGGTGCCCGGCATCAGGCCCTCCATCAGCTCGACGACCGACACTGTCGAGCCGAGGGCGTCGTAGACGCAGGCCATCTCGAGACCGATGATGCCGCCGCCGACCACCAGCAGCCGCTGAGGGACCTCGTCGAGCTCGAGCGCCGCGGTGGAGTCCATCACCCGGGGGTCGTCCCACGGGATGCCCGGGATCTGGACGGGGCGTGAGCCGGCGGCGACGATCGCCTGCCGGAAGCTGATCTCGCGCCGCTCTCCCTCGTGCTCGAGCGCGATCGAGTGGGGTCCCGTGAACGTGCCGGTCCCCGTCGCCACCTCGACCTTGCGGCGCTTCGCCATCTGGGCGAGACCGCCGGTCAGAGCGCCGACCACGTCCGCCTTCCAGGCGCGCAGGCGGTCGAGGTCGATCCGAGGCTCCCCGAACGAGATGCCGTGCTCGGCGAAGGCCGCCGCCTCGTCGATCACCTTGGCGGCGTGGAGCAGCGCCTTGGACGGGATGCAGCCGACGTTGAGGCAGACGCCCCCGAGCACGGGATAGCGCTCGACCAGGGTCACCTGCAGCCCGAGATCGGAGGCGCGGAAGGCCGCGGCATAGCCGCCGGGGCCGGAGCCGAGGACGAGCAGCTCGGTGTCGAACTCCCCCTCGGGCGGCGAGATCTTCCGCCCCTGCGAGTCGGCGGCGGCGGGGCGACGCGGCTCGGAGGATGAAGGCGCCTTCTCGGCCTCGGACCGCCCCGCTTGCGCCTCCTCCGCTGCAGGCGCCGTGCCGGTCTCGGCATCCTCCTCTCGGCCCGCGTCCGCTTCTTCGTCCGCATCCTCGTCCGCTGCTTCGTCCGGTGCTTCGTCCGCTTCCTCGTCCGCTTCTTCGTCCGCTTCTTCGTCCTTGCCGCCATCCTCCGTCTCGAGCACGACGATCGAGGCCCCCTCGGCGACCTTGTCGCCGACCGAGACCTTGATCTCGGCGACCACCCCGGCTTCGGTCGACGGCACCTCCATCGACGCCTTGTCGCTCTCGAGGGTGATCAGTGGATCGTCGATCGCGACCCGATCGCCGACCGAGACGATGACCTCGACGACGTCGACCTCGTCGAAGTCGCCGATGTCGGGAACCTTGATCTCGGTGCGGCTCACAACAACAGCCTCCGCAGATCGGAGAGCAGCCCCGCGAGGTGGGTCGTGAAGCGCACCGCCATCGCGCCGTCGACGACCCGGTGGTCGTACGCCACCGAGAACGGCAGGATCAGCCGAGGCACGAACTCGCTGCCGTTCCACACCGGCCGCCACTGGTTGCGGGCCACGCCCATGATCGCCACCTCGGGCGCGTTGATGATCGGGGTGAAGCCGGTGCCGCCGATGCCGCCGAGGCTCGAGATCGTGAAGGAGGCGCCCTGCCAGTCCTCGGGGCGCAGCTTGTTGTCGCGAGCCCGAGCGCTCACCTCCCCGAGCTCTCCGGCGAGCTCGTAGATCCCCTTCTGGTCGACATTGCGCACCACCGGGACCACCAATCCGTTCGGCGTGTCGACGGCGATGCCGAGGTGGACGTACTTCTTGACGATCAGGCGATCGCCGTCGGGGTGCAGCGACGAGTTGAGGTCCGGGAACTCGCGCAGCGCCCCGGCCGCCGCCTTCATCAGAAACGCGAGCGGAGTGAGCTTGACCCCTTTGCGCTCGGCCGCGGCCTTCTGCGCCGTGCGGAACTCCTCGAGCTCGGTGATGTCGGCCTCGTCGAACTGGGTGACCCGCGGAACGTGGAGCCAGGAGCGGTGGAGGTTCTGGGCCGACTTGATCCGGATGCGCGAGAGCTTCGCCTCCTCGACCGTCCCGAACTTGGAGAAGTCGATCTCGGGCATCGCGGGCAAAGTGAACCCAGTGAAGCCGCCTTCCGGCGCCCCGGCCGGAGCCACCAGCGCCCGCTTGACGAATTCCTGCACGTCCTCCTTGAGGATCCGGCCCTTGGCGCCGCTGCCCGCGATCCGGGCCAGGTCGACGCCGAGCTCGCGCGCGAAGCGGCGGATCGAGGGGCTGGCGTGCGGAGGCGCCGCGCTGGGATCGCTTGCTGCGTCGCGGCTGGGCGAAGGGCGTGGAGCGGCAGCGGCAGGAGGAGTGGGCTCGGTCTTCTCGGCGGTCTTCTCGGCGGTCTTCTCGGCGGGCTTCTGGGCGGGCTTCTCGGCGGACTCCTCGGCGGCTTCCTCGTCGGCCTCGTCGTCAGGCTGCTCGCCCGAAGGCGCCTTCTCGGCGGTGTCCTCGCTGTCGTCCGGCTCCTCCTGCTCCTGCTCTTGCTCCTGCTCTTGCTCCTGCCCTTGCTCGCGCCCGGTCGGACCTCCGGCTTCGTCCTCGGCCTCTCCCTCGGTGGCGTCCTCGTCACTCACCTCCACCTCGACGATCACGTCCCCTTCGCCGACCTTGTCCCCGACCTTCACCGAGAGCGAGCGCACCACGCCGGCCACGGTCGACGGCACCTCCATCGACGCCTTGTCGCTCTCGAGGGTGATCAGCGGATCGTCGACCCCGACCCGATCTCCCTCCGAAACGATGATCTCGACCACGTCGACCTCGTCGAAGTCGCCGATATCGGGCACCTTGACCTGCTCGAGCTTCCCCAACGATCACCCCTCCTCGTTGTCGCCACGGCGGTCCGACGCCGCCGGATTCCCGATCGATGCGACCCGGGGCTGCAAGGCTACCCCACCGCGCGTCCGGCCGGGCCGGCCGCCGACGCCTCTGCCGACGCCTCTGCCGATGCGCGTGCCGGCGGCGGTCGCGCGGGCGCGGATCCGCCGGGTCGCTCCCGGCGGCAGCTCGCCGACGTGGGAGGGCTCGCAGTCGGGGCGGCGCGACGTGCGGCCTGCGCCCTGATTCGCCTGACTTCGGAGGAGACCGACGGCGGGTCTGATACCTTGGCCCGCCTCCACATTCGCCGAGGAGCGCCATGAAGTTCGGGATCTTCTACGAGCACCAGCTCCCCCGCCCGTGGGGACCGGACAGCGAGCGCCAGCTCCTCCAGGACTCCCTCGACCAGATCGAGCTCGCCGACCGCCTCGGCTACGACTACGCGTGGGAGGTCGAGCACCACTTCCTCGAGGAGTACTCGCACTCCTCCGCGCCCGAGGTCTTCCTCGGAGCGGCGAGCCAACGCACCAAGGACATCCGCCTCGGCCACGGCATCGTCCAGCTCACCACCAACCATCCGGCGAGGGTCGCCGAGCGGGTGTCGACGCTCGACCTGGTCTCCAACGGCCGCGTCGAGCTCGGTCTCGGGGAAGGGTCGAGCGTCACCGAGCTCCACCCCTTCGCCGTCAAGTTCCGCGACAAGCGGATCGTCTGGGAGGAGGCGGTGCGCGCCTGCCTCCCCATGTTCTGGGAGGAGGGCTGGGAGTACCACGGCCATTACTTCGATTTCCCGCTGCGCAACGTGATCCCCAAGCCGGTGCAGAAGCCGCACCCGCCGCTGTGGATCGCCTGCTCCCAGCTCGACACGATCAAGTACGCCGCCTACCGCGGGATGGGCGCGCTGTGCTTCAAGTTCGTCGATCTGCAGGCGGCGCGGGCGTGGGTCAACGCCTACTACAACACCTTCGTCGCGGGTCCGGAGAAACTCTGCGACTACCGCACCAACCCCAACATCGCAGTGGTCGCCGGCTTCATGTGCTGCGACAGCGACGAGGAAGCGCAGGAGAAGTCCGACGGCTGGACCTTCTTCCAGTTCGCGCTCCAGCTCTACAACAAGGAGGGTCCGTTCGAGCCCGGCGCCAACGACTTCTGGAAGCGCTACCAGGAGTGGAAGCGTTCGCCGGAGGGCGAGCGCCGCACCGAGAACGAGCTGATCGGATCGCCGCGCACCATCCGCGAGCGCCTGCTCGAGCTCGAGCGCGGCCACGTCGACCAGGTGATCCTGCTCAACCAGGCGGGTAAGAACACCCATGAGGACATCTGCGCGAGCCTCGAGCTCTTCGCCCGCGAGGTGATGCCCGAGTTCCAGGCGCGCGAGACCGAGCACCAGGAGTGGAAGCGGAGTGTGCTCGCCGGCGAGACCGAGCTCGAGGAGATCGACACCGAGCCTTACAACGTGACGTCACGGCTCAAGCCGACCAAGCCGCCGTCGGAGGAGGCGCTCGAGGCGGCAAAGGCGTGGCGGAGCGACGGGGGGGCGGTGTAGCCCGGATCGGACGCGTGAGCTCGAGCTCGCGGCCTCCCGCGCCTCACACGGTCCAGGGCGGCGGCGCCTCCGGGTCGATCTCGTACTTCTCGATCGCCTCGCTCACCTTCTCCATCGGCACCTTCCCGTCGTCGGCCAGGGCCTTGAGCGACGCCACCACGACGTGCCGCCGGTCGACCTCGAAGAAGCCGCGCAACGCCTCACGGGTGTCGCTGCGCCCGTAGCCGTCGGTGCCCAGCGTCACGTAGCGGCGGCGCACGAAGGGGCGGATCTGGTCGGGGAAGGAGCGCATGTAGTCGGTCGAGGCGATCACCGGGCCCTCGGTGTCGCCGAGCTGCTGCTCGACCCACGAGGCCTTCGGCTCCTCGCCCGGGTGGAGGCGGTTCCAGCGCTCGGCGGCGAGGCCGTCCCGTCGCAGCTCGTTGAAGCTGGGCGCCGACCAGACGTCGGCGACCACGCCCCAGTCCTCGGCCAGCATCTCGGCCGCCGCCTCGACCTCGCGCAGGATGGCGCCGGAGCCCAGCAGCTGGACGCGCTCCCCGTCACCGTTGCCCCCGCCGCCTCCGGCCCTCAACCGATAGAGCCCCCTGCGGATCCCCTCCTCGGCGTCGTCCGGCATCGCGGGATGGACGTAGTTCTCGTTCATCACCGTCACGTAGTAGAAGATGTTCTCCTGCTCCTGGTTCATCCGACGCAGGCCATCGTGCAGGATCACGGCCAGCTCGTAGGCGTAGGTGGGGTCGTAGGCGACGCAGTTGGGCACCGTCGCGGCCAGCAGGTGGCTGTGGCCGTCCTCGTGCTGGAGACCTTCGCCGTTCAGCGTGGTGCGTCCCGAGGTGCCGCCGAGCAGGAAGCCGCGGGTCTGCATGTCGCCGGCCGCCCAGATGAAGTCACCGACGCGCTGGAAGCCGAACATGGAGTAGAAGATGAAGAACGGGATCATCTGGATGCCGTGGTTCGAGTAGGACGTCCCGGCCGCCATCCAGGAGCACAGAGCTCCCGCCTCGTTGATGCCCTCCTGCAGGATCTGGCCGTCGCGCGCCTCGGCGTACGGCGCGATCTGGCCGGCGTCGACCGGCTGGTAGAGCTGGCCGAAGGGGGCGTAGATCTTGAGCTGGCGGAACATCCCCTCCATCCCGAAGGTGCGAGCCTCGTCGGCCACGATCGGCACCAGGTGGGGACGCAGCGTCTTGTCGCGCGTCAGCAGGTTGAGGAAGCGGACGAAGGCCATGGTGGTCGAGAAGTCGCGATCGCCCGAGCTCTCGAGCAGGGTTTCGAACTTGTCGAGCGCGGGGATCTCGAGAGCCGGCGCATCGTTGCGGCGGGCGGGGAGCGGGCCGCCGAGCTGCTCGCGGCGCTGGCGCAGATAGGTGACCTCGGCGGAGTCGTCCGCGGGCCGGTAGTAGGGCACCTCGGCGAGCTCCTCGTCGGAGATCGGGATGCTCTGCCGGTTGCGGTACGCACGCAGCGCCGCCTCCCCCATCTTCTTCTGCTGATGGGTGGGGTTCTGCCCCTCGCCCGCCTCGCCCATGCCGTACCCCTTGACCGTCTTGGCCAGGATGACGGTGGGCTCTCCGACGTGGTGGACCGCCGCGTGGTAGGCGGCGTAGACCTTCTGGGGATCGTGGCCGCCGCGGTTGAGACGCCAGATGTCGTCGTCGCTCATGTGGGCAACCATCGCCTTGAGCTCCGGGTACTTGCCGAAGAAGTGCTCGCGCACGTACGCGCCGTCCCGGCTCGCCTTGTACGCCTGGTACTCGCCGTCGACCGCCTCCTCCATCCGCCGGCGCAGCAGCCCGTCGGTGTCGCGCGCCAGCAGCGGATCCCAGTAGGAGCCCCAGATCACCTTGAGCACGTTCCAGCCGGCGCCCCGGAACACCGCCTCGAGCTCCTGGATGATCTTGCCGTTGCCGCGCACCGGCCCGTCGAGCCGCTGGAGGTTGCAGTTGATGACGAAGATGAGGTTGTCGAGGTTCTCGCGCGAGGCGAGCGAGATCGCGCCCAGCGACTCCGGCTCGTCGGTCTCGCCGTCACCCACGAACACCCAGACCTTGCGCTTTTCGGCGTCGACCAGCCCCCGGTTGCCCAGGTACTTGAGGAAGCGCGCCTGGTAGATGGCCATCATCGGCCCCAGGCCCATCGACACGGTGGGGAACTGCCAGAAGCCCGGCATCAGCCACGGGTGCGGGTACGACGAGAGGCCGTTGGGCTCGACCTCGCGGCGAAAGCGATCGAGATCGCTCGCTTCGAGGCGCCCTTCGAGGAAGGCGCGCGCGTAGATCCCCGGGGACGAGTGCCCCTGGATCATCACCAGGTCGCCGCCGTGGTCCTCCGACGGCGCGTGAAAGAAGTGGTTGAAGCCGACCTCGTAGAGAGTCGCGGCGGAGGCGAAGCTCGCGATGTGCCCGCCGAGCCCGTCGTTGCGCTGGTTCGTGCGCACCACCATCGCCATGGAATTCCAGCGCACGATCGCCTGGATCCGGGCCTCGAGCTCGAGATCGCCAGGCGAGCGCTCCTCGAGTGCGGCCGGGATCGTGTTCACGTAGCTGGTCGTCGCGTTGTAGGGCAGGTAGGCGCCGGACCGCCGCGCCTTGTCGACCAGCATCTCGATCAGATAGTGGGCGCGCTCCGGCCCCTCGTGCGCGATCACGGCCTCGAGCGCCTCGACCCACTCGCGGGTCTCCTGCGGATCCGAGTCGTCGAGCCGGTCGAAGCCGCCGTGCGGATCGGCGATCAGCGGATTGGTAGGCATTCATCTCTCCTGAGGGGGGGCGCCCCATGACATCGACGCAGAAAGACGATCCTACAAGGCCCGGCCCTGCAGCATGCCCGCGCGCCCGTTTCCATCCGCCGACACGCAGCCCGGCCACGAGAAACGTCCCGCGAAGCGCCGATGAATCCAAGCTCCGCACGCGACGGCGGCACGCAGCCCGTGCCGCTACCGGACGAATCCAGTGACGTCGCGCGGAGGCGAGAAGACGTCGAGAACGCGGCTCTCGGCGATCGCGCGCGCCGAGTGAGCGACGTCGGCCGGCACCACCAGCACGTCCCCCGGGCGCAGCCGGTGGGCGACGCCGTCGAGGACGAGCTCGAGCTCCCCCTCGAGCACGTTGACCACCTGCTCCTGCGGATGCCGGTGCTCGGGCACCACCGCGCCCTGCTCGATCCGCCAGTAAGCGTGGGTCATCGTCGCGCTGTGCACGAAGCGGCCGTGACACCCCTTCATCGGCTCGTGCTCGTCCAGCGACTCGATCCGGATCCGCCCGCTCGTCTCGCTGCTCATCGTTCGTCCCCCGGAAGCTCCGCGCCCCCGCCGAACGGCGGCACGCCCTCCTCGGCCAGCCTCCGCCCCGGACCGTAGAGCACGTGCCCGGGACGCTCTCCCGTGTGGCGCCCGCCCGCGACCACCGTGACGCCGTTGACCAGGACCCGCTCGATCCCCACCGGGAACTCGACCGGGTCCTCCCAGGTGGCCATGTCCGCGATGCGCTCGAAGTCGAACAGCACCAGGTCCGCCCACACCCCCTCGCGGATCGCGCCGCGGTCGATCAGACGCATGCGCGTCGCAGGCCACGAGGTCATCTTGCGAACCGCCTCCTCGAGGGTCAGCACCCCCATC
The DNA here is from genome assembly GCA_035546295.1 of Thermoanaerobaculia bacterium. Lineage (GTDB taxonomy): Bacteria > Acidobacteriota > Thermoanaerobaculia > Multivoradales > Multivoraceae > DATKBT01. Next base: position 58,798 of record DATKBT010000070.1, read on the forward strand.
TCGCGCACGTAGCGTGCGATGACCCGCGGGAAGGTGCCGTAGCTGCGGGGGTGAGGCAGCCCGAGCAGATCGACCTTGCCGGGCTCGAGCGCGGCGCCGGCGTCCGAGCCGATGCTGGTCCACGGCTGCTCGAGGGCGGTGCGGATGTCACGCTCGCTCATCATGTGGTAGATCGCCATGACGCGGCCGGCGCCGTCGAGCACGAGGTCCCAGGCGACGTCGGCGGGATCCCGCCCGAGCTCGGAGGCGATGTCGGCGATCGAGCGGTTCTCGAAGCGGGAGCTCTCGGGGTTCCGCGCGTTGACCAGCACGACGTTCTGCCAACCGCCCGCCGCCTCGACGATGTTCCACCAGCCCTCCGAGCCGGTCTCGAGCTCCCGCTTGAGCCGGACCCGGACCTCGGGGTCGGCGAGCAGCTCGCGCGCCTTCGCGACGCCCTCGGCGAACACCCACGATGGCACCGTCGCCTCGAGGCCGGTGCCACCGGCCGTGTACGGATAGACGTCGGCCGCGACGTCGACGCCGCGCGCGCGCGCCCGCTCGATCGCCACCGCCGCCTCCTCCATCAGCAGCCCCCAGCCGGGCTGAAAGGCCGCCTTGAGATGGAAGATCTCGACCGGCAGCCCGGCCCCCTCACCGACGGCGATCGCCTCCTCCACCGCTGCCACCAGCCCGCGACCCTCGTCGCGGATGTGGCTCGCGTAGATCGCGCCGTAGCGCGCCGGCACCCGCGCGAGCTCGACGAGCTCGGCGGTGCCCTGGAAGCTCGACGGCGGGTAGATGAGGGCGGTGGTCATTCCCATCGCGCCCGCACGCATCGCCACGTCCAGGTGCCCCTGCATCGAGCGGATCTGTTCGGCGGTCGCCTCCCCCGCCACTGCCCCCATCACGGCGACTCGCGCCTGGGTCGCGCTGTAGTAGGAGCCGAAGTTCAGGCTGATGCCGCTCGACTCGAGCTCCGCGAAGTACTCGGCTGCGCCCTCGGCCGGCACCGGCAGGCCCCCCTCGCCGCCAATCGCGGTGGTCACCCCCTGACGCACCTTGTTCTCGGCGAGTCCGTTGCGCGGCAGCACGCTCCCCGACTGGTCCATCATGTCGATGAAGCCGGGCGCCACCCACAGCCCGCGCGCATCGATCTCCTCCCGTGCTTCGCCCGAGATCCGCCCGAGCGCGACGATCCGGCCCTCGCGGATCGCCAGGTCCGTGAACACGGCGGGGTTTCCCATCCCGTCGAGCACGCGGCCGCCGCGGATGACGACGTCATAGGCGGGCGACTGAGCCTGCGCGGCGGCGCCGACGACGGCGAGGAGCAGGCTCCAGCAGAACAGGGCCCGCATGGCCTTCGGGGATCGAGCGTTCATGCCGGCGCCCTCTCGCGACTCCGGACCCCACCGGCGTCCTCGAGGAGCGAGGCCGGAACCGGGACCTCGAGCTCGAGGAGCTGCTGCGCCATCCCCTTGGCCAGCGGGTCGACCCGCAGGCTCGCCATTCCGCCGCCGCCGAGCGACTCGTGGAGCAGGAAGTTGAGCGCGCCCATCCCGGGGAGCTCGAAGCGCTCGACGCGGCGGCGCTGGGGATCCGCGAACACGTGGCGGAAGTGCTCGCCCACCCGCTCTTCGGTGAGCGCGCGATGGATCCAGGGCAGGTACTCGGGCCGGCGCGCGATGATCCCGACGTTGAACGAGTCCCCCTTGTCGCCGCTGCGCCCCCAGGCGAGGCGCACCAGCGGCACCTCGACCAGATCCTGGCGGGCTTCGCTCGTCGGATCAGCGGCCGTGCCCCCCGGAGCCGGCGGCTCGACGCGCGAGGGATCCCAGCTCCGGCCCGGCGGCGTCGGCGCCGCCAGGACCTCGCCCCCCACGTCGACGGTCGCCGACACCTCGCTCTTCGGCAGCAGGAAGGAGAACAGACGGATGACGCTCGACGGCGCGGGGCGGCCCGTGACGAACCAGCCGGCGCTCCCCGCCGCCATCGACGTCACCGGCGCCGAGACCTCACGCCCGAAGACCTCGAGCGCCTCACGCCGCGGATGCTCGACCCCGATCTTGCAGACCACCTCGCGCGATCCACGAGCCCGCGAGTGGGCGCCGTACGAAGCCTCCGCCCCGAGCACCTCGACTCGTCGCGCCGTGAACGCGCCGAGACCCTCCCGCTCGAGGATGCCTTCGATGCGCTCCAGGATCGCGTCGGCCTGCCGCTGTGCCTTGCGTGCAGCGTCGATGCCGATCACGGGCAGCAGCGCGAACGAGCGGTAGCCGTCGGACCAGGTCGCGCAGACCTTGTAGCTGTCGGTCGCGGGCCGGCCGCGCGCGCCCGTGACCCGCACGCGGTCCTCGCCGACCTGCTCGAGCCTGACCCTGGTGAAGTCGCAGACGACGTCGGGCAGCACGTAGGCCCGGGGATCGCCGATCTCGTAGAGGATTTGCTCCCCCACCGTCGCGGGCGTCACCAGGCCCCCCGTCCCCTCCGGCTTGGTCACCACGAAGCTCCCGTCCGCAGCGCACTCGAGGACCGGGTAGCCGATGCCGGCCCAGTCGGGGACCTCCTCCCAGTCGGTGAACAGTCCGCCGGTCGCCTGCGCGCCGCACTCGGCCACGTGGCCGGCGAGGCTCCCCTGCGCCAGCAGGTCCCAATCCTCGCTGCCCCAGCCATGCTCGTGGATCAGCGGTCCGAGGACCAGCGAGGAGTCGGTGACCCGGCCCGTGATCACGAGGTCGGCGCCGGCGTCGAGGGCGCGGGCGATCGGCCCCGCGCCCAGGTAGGCGTTGGCGGTCTCGAGCCGGCCCGGGAACGGCCTCCCCGTGAACATGTCGGTGATGCCCCGCGCGCGCAGGTCCTCTTCGCGCGGCATCAGGTCGTCGCCGCCGACCAGCGCGATGCGCGGGCGCAGGCCCCGGTCGCGCGCGATCGCCAGGATCGCGTCGCGGCAGGCCGCGGGATCGACCCCGCCTGCGTTGGCCACGATGCGCACCCCGCGCTCGAGGCACTCGCCGAGGATGTCGGGCAACACGACGTGGACGAAGTCGCGCGCGTAGCCCTGCTCGGGGCGGCGCGCCTTGACCTTGGCCAGGATCGAGAGCGTCACCTCGGCGAGAAAGTCGAACGTCAGGTAGTCGAGGTCGGGCACCGCGAGGAGCTGCCGTGCCGCCCCGGTGGAGTCGGTGATGAAGGCGGAGGCGCCGCCGATGCGAACGATGCCGTCGTTCAAGAGATCACCCGCGTTTGCGCAGCTCGACCTCCCATGTTAGCGCCGCCGGCGCTGTTCCCCGTTTTCCCCCTCGGCGCGAGGGCCCGTTCAGTTAGAGCCGGCGGCGGCCGGCGTCGGCGGCGTCGACGGCTGGTCGCTGCCTTCGTCCTCGCCGCGGCTCTCCGGGGGCAGGGGCTTTCTCGGCAACAGCTCGTCGCGCATCGCGGCGTGGTAGACGAAGGAGGCCATGATCGCCGACGCCTGGATCAGGTCGTCGCGCTGGACGCGGTCGAGCACGTCGAGGTTGGTGTGGTGGGTGCGCGAGGAGTAGTCGAGCGGATCCTGGACGAACTGGAAGCCCGGCAGTCCGACGCGGTCGAAGGAGAGATGGTCGGTGCCGCCGGTGTTGCGCATGGTCACCCGATCGGCGCCGAGGTCGTGGAAGGGACGCAGCCAGGTCTCGAAGATCGGCACCACCGCAGCGTTCGACTGGGTGTAGACGCCCCGGATCCTGCCACTGCCGTTGTCGAGGTTGAAATAGGCCGAGAGACCGGCGTGCTCGGGCTCGAGGGTGAGCGGCCCCCGCTCGCTGCGCAGGAACCGCGGCAGGTTGCGCTCCTCCTTCTCGGGCGGAGGGCGCGACGCGAAGTGCTCGGAGACGTAGGCGCGCGAGCCCAGCAGCCCCTGCTCCTCGCCGGTCCAAAGGGCGACGCGGATGGTGCGCCGCGGACGGACCCCGAGCGCCTGCAGGATGCGCACGGCCTCCATCGCGACCGCGCAGCCCGCCGCGTTGTCGGTGGCGCCGGTGCCGGCGTGCCAGGAGTCCAGGTGGGCGCCCACCATCACCACCTGGTCGGCGAGGTCGGTCCCCGGGATCTCGGCGATCGTGTTGTAGGCCATCCGATCGTCGTCGTGGAAGCGCGCCGCGACTTCGACCTCGAGCTCGACCTCCTCTCCGGCGTCGAGCAGCCGGGTCAGCAGGTTGTAGTGCTCGGCCGCCACCACCAGCTCGGTGACTCCGGGGCTCTCGCCGGGCTCGCGGGAGCCCGAGCCGCCGACCCGCAGGATCGCGTCGTTGCGGCCGCTCGGACGCAGCACGGCAAGGACCCCCTCGTCCTCGAGGAAGCGGTTGAGCAGCGGCTGGAAGCGCGCGCGGTGCATCATCCGCCGCCGGAAGTCCGGATCGCGTCCCCGATCGCGCTCCTCCGGGATCGGGAACCGCTCGAGCTCGTCGAGGTCCTCGGAGCTGCGCCGCCGGAAGTACGCCTGCTCCCCGGGGGTGATCTCCTGCGGCTCTCCGAACAGCAGGACCTTGCCAGCGAGCTTCCCGCGATGCTGCTCGAGGTCCTCCTCCGTGGACAGCTCGAGTCGGACCGCCGCGCCGCGGGCGGCGGCCTTCGTGCCCGGCGTCCACGCCTGTGGCAGCGCGAACAGCGGCAGCCTGCGGGGCGAGGTCAGGTGCAGCGAGGCGCGCGAGAACGACCAGCCGCGCCCGAAGGGCCCCCACTCCTCGAGATGCGCATTGCGCAGACCCCACCCCTCCATCTGGCTCCGGGTCCACTCGTTGGCCTCGAGCAGCGCGGGGGAGCCGGTGAGCCGGGCGCCGACGCGGTCGGTGAGGTGCTCGACGATCGCCATCGCCTGCGAGCCGGAGAAGGCCTCCTCGCGGATGCGGCCCGCCATCTCCCAGTCGACGGGCTCCATGGAGGGCCCAGTGGAGAACCCAGTGGAGAGCCCAGTGGAGAGCCCAGTGGAGAGCCCAGTGGAGGATCTGGCGGAGGGCTCGGCAGCGAGACCGGCTCCGGCCCAGATCTGCGCCAACGCCACGGCCAGCAGCGAGGCGGCCGAGCGAGCGCGCACAGAGCGCCGCACGGAGAAGGCTGACCGGCGGTAGCCACGAGCGGACATCTCGACCTCCTGGATTCGAGCGCGCGCCCTGCCGGCGCGTGGAGAGCTTCATTCCGACGTCGGGCGAGTCTAACCCCTGCCGACGTGGTGGCGCCGCCGCGCCTCGCCGTGGAGGGGTCTCAGGCGGCGCGAAACGCGCCGTAGCCGACGACCTGGTCCTGCGGTCCGCCGGCGTCGCTCGAGTTGCCCAGATCGAGGGTCTCGAGCCGCGTCCCCACGGACAGGACCGCATTGAGCGCATTCACCGCGGTTGCCCCGCACGCCTGCACCCCGCGCACGCTGCGGCCCGACTCGATGTCCCGGGCGGTCTCGGCGTCGGCATGCCGGGCCGCCGTCGCGTCGAGGTAATGGCTCAGGTCCGAGCTCACCACGACCAGGCAGCGCGCGCCTTCGACACTGGCCCGCAGCGTCTCCACCACCACCTCGAGCTCGACCTCGCCGGTGAGCCAGGGGACCAGCTCGAAAGCGCCGAGCGCGCGCTGAAGGAACGGCAGCTCGACCTCGAGGGCGTGCTCCGGCTCGTGGGCGGCGTTGCTGACCGCCACCGAGGGCAGCCGCGCGAGCCGCGCGACGACATCGCGGGCCACCGGTACCGTGCCGGTCGGGGTCTCGAACGTGGTCGCGCCGCTCAGCGCGATCCCGCGGAACTCGACCCAGTGGGCGGGGCCGATCAGCACGACCCGCTCGAACGCTTCCCGGTGCTCGGCGAGGGTGGCGAACGCGGTTCCTGCGATCGGACCCGAGTACTCGTAGCCCGCGTGAGGGGCGATCAGCGCGCTCGGCGCCTCGGGCCGGGCGCGCGCCCCGAGCCGCTCCGCTCCGCCGGCCAGCAGCCGATCGACCCGCTCGGCCAGCTCCCTCGCATCGTGAGGGTAGAAGACCCCGGCGACCGCCGGCGACCGCCGCATCATGGCTCCACGATACCAGCCGCGCGCTTTCGTCCGCGGAGAATTCGCAGGCTCATCCTGCCCACGATCGCTTCGGAAGAACGGACTCGCCTGCCCCATGACTCGGACAGGCGAGCCGGTCGCGCCCCGGGGCACCGCGGGCGGGAAGAACCCGGCGTGCCTGGTGGTTGTCGCAGGCAGGCCAGCGGGCCGACAGGGTCGATCTCGGGTCGAGCAGCAGCGAGATCTCGCGAAGGGTCTCGCACCTGTCCCGTGTCCGGCCCGCGATCTCGAGCGCGCACCGGGCCGCAACATCCCAGCAGACCCCATGCCGACGCCTGCCGTTCCCCTCGATCCGACCCGCCCGGAGGTCGTGCGCACCCGCCACTGGCGGAGGCTCGACGACGGCCGCGTCGAGTGCGAGCTCTGTCCGCGCCGCTGCCGGATGCGCGACGGGCAGCGTGGGATGTGCTTCGTACGCGCATGCGAGCAGGACCAGATCGTGCTCACCACCTACGGCCGCTCGAGCGGTTTCTGTGTCGATCCGATCGAGAAGAAGCCGCTCAATCACTTCCTGCCCGGCACGCCGGTCCTCTCGTTCGGCACCGCCGGCTGCAACCTCGCCTGCCGCTTCTGCCAGAACTGGGACATCTCGAAATCGCGCGAGATCCACCGGCTCACCGACCGGGCCACTCCCGAACGGCTCGCGCAGGCCGCCGCCGAGCTCGGCTGCCGGTCGATCGCCTTCACCTACAACGACCCCGCGATCTTCCTCGAGTATGCCGTCGACGTCGCGCACGCGGCCCGCGAGCTCGGCGTCCACCCGGTCGCGGTGACCGCCGGCTACGTGGAAGCCGAGCCGCGGCGTGAGCTGTTCGCGGCGATGGACGCAGCCAACGTCGACCTCAAGGCGTTCACCGAGCGCTTCTACGAGAAGATCTGCGGCGGCGAGCTCCAGGTCGTCCTCGAAACGCTCGAGCACCTGCGGAACGACACCGACGTCTGGTTCGAGATCACCACCCTGCTCATCCCCGGCGAGAACGACGACCCGGGCGAGATCGAAGGGCTCGCGAGCTGGGTCCACGAGCGGCTCGGCCCCGACATTCCGCTCCACTTCACCGCCTTTCACCCCGACTGGAAGATGCGCGACGTCGCCAGCACGCCCCCCTCCACGCTGAGCAGGGCCCGAGAGATCGCGCGAGCGGTCGGGCTGCGCCACGTCTACACCGGCAACGTCCACGACCCCGGCGGCCAGAGCACCTACTGCGCGGGCTGCGGCGAGGCCGTCATCCGCCGCGACGGCTACCGCATCCTGGCGTGGGGCCTCGACGAGACAGGTCGCTGCGCGAGCTGCGGCACCGCCTGTCCCGGCCGGTTCGAGGCCGCCCCCGGGCGATGGGGCTCCCGCCGGCTGCCCGTGCGGCTCGCCGCGCGCGCCGCGAGCTGAGCGCGCCCAGTTCCGACCGCGACGGCTCAGGGGCCGCCGGACGGCGACACGAGGACGTGCTCGTCGAGGAACTGCCAGATCGCGCGAAAGGCCGTCTGGTACTCGGGCACCGTGAAGCCGCCGTGGCTGCCTCCGGGGACGGTCACCAGCTCCGAGGTCGCGCCCGCCGCCCGCAGCGCCTCGTGCAGTCGGACGCCGTGCTGGTGCGGAACGATGTCGTCGGCGTCACCGTGGATGGTGAGCACCGGAGGGAGCCCGTCGCGCACCCAGGTGAGGGGCGAGAGCCGGCGCGCCAGCTCCATGCGATCCGGCATCGAGCCGAACCAGGCCACGGCGTAGGTCTTGGCGTTCTCGCCCTCGAGCAGATCACGGACGTCGGTGATCCCGAACCAGTTGACGATGGCGGCCACCGGCATCTCGGGCTCGGCCGCATCGGTGCGCCCGGCCTCGGTCCCTACCGCCGCCGCCGGGCAGCGCCGGTCGAAGCCGGCCGAGGCGGGCAGCATGCCGGCCAGCAGCGCCAAATGTCCGCCGGCGGAGTGCCCGCTCGCCACGATCCGCTCGGGGTCGAGGTTGTAGCGATCTGCGTTGCTCTGCACCCAGCGGAGCGCGCAGCGAACGTCCTCCACTGCGGCCGGCGCCAACGCGGTGCGCGCCAGCCGGTATTCGACGTTGACCACCGCCCAGCCCGCCGCGAGGTACGGCAGGAACAGCATCGAAGCGCCCTCCTTGGTGCCGCCCACCCAGCCGCCGCCGTGGATGTAGAGGAGGGTCGACCTCGGCTCCCCCGGCGCCCGAGGAACATAGAGGTCGAGCTTCGACTCGTAGCCGTCGGCCTCCAGGTAGGTCACGTCGGCCTCGACCCGGTAGGCGACCGAGAGCGCGACCGGATCGGCGGGCTGCGCGAGCGAAGGGCTCGCGAGCGCGACCAGGACGAACAGTGGCGCGAGCGCGAGGCAGAGGGCGGGGCTGTGGGGGGCGAACCGGCGTTCCGGGATCGACAGCGGCATCGGCGACCTCCAAGAGATGGCCGGCTGGAGCACTCCAGGCGGCGTCGAACGTGAGGCGGTTCGAACGTGAGGCGGTGTCGAACGTGAGGCGGTGTCGAAGGCTACCAGCGTCGGCATTCGAGGGTGCAGAACGCGTCTCGAGATCGACCCTTCGGACGTCGCGGTCCATCGGCGGCCGTCCATCGGCACCCTCCGAAGCGCTACAGCTCGAGCTTCCAGCGGGAGAAGGCGATCTCGAAGTAGGTCGGCGAGAAGAGCACCCAGTCGGCGATCTCCTCGGGGAGCCGGAACGTGCGGGCGGCAGCCTCGAGGTCCTCGCCCCGCTGGTGAGCGACCCGCGCCGCCTCCTCGACGCTGTCGATCGCCCTCAGGTAGCGGTCGAAGTCGATGGCGTCGGCGAGCGGATCGTGGGTCGAGATCTCGTCGGGCATCCTACGCCGCTCGCGCTCGGCGAGTCCTGGCGAGCCGCGAGCAGTCCGTGAAGCAACGCCGCGAAGCCGCGAAGCCTCCCGCCCGTGCAGCCGTCGGGGCGGAGCGCGAGCGGAATGCGTCGACGCCTCGCGCCGTTACCCACCCCGCGCGGCATCCGGCCACTCGTTCTGTGGACGACGGGTGATGCTCGCCACTCTCGTCCGCGGGGCGGCGCCTCGCCCCGGCGAGCCTCCTGGGGGTTCGGGCTACAGTTCTCGACGGCGCGGAGAGCTCGGCCCGGGGGCCGGGTGACGCGGGAGGAACAGATGACGGAGCGCAGCGCCTCGGGGTTCGGTGGGCTCTCGGCCCCGCGCCGAACGCCGCTCGGGCCGGCGGCGTCCTCGGCGCGGCCGGCGACGAGGACCGCGCTGCCCTGGGTCGCTTGCCTGCTGCTCTCCGCGTCCTCGGGTCTCGCCCAGCCCGCCGACACCTTCGCCGATCGTCTCCGCGTCCTCGAGATCGAGGTACCGGTCCACGTGCTGCTCGGCGGGGCGCCCGTGCGGGGGCTGGAGGCCGCCGACTTTCGCGTCCTCGACCGGGGGGAGCCGCGAGAGATCGTCGGCTTCGACGTCATCGACCTCTCCGGCCCGGACGTCGCGGATCCCGCCCTCCCCGACTCCGGAGCCGGCGCCCTGCCTCCCGCCCAGGCCAGCCGCAGCTTCCTGACGATCATCGACTTCGTGAACAACCAGGGCGGCTACCTCTCACGCAGCATCGCGGCGCTGCGCACCATGGTCGCCGAGCAGATGCAACCGACCGACCGGATGGCCCTGATCGGCCTCGGATCCCGCGGCACCGCCGGTATCGTCACCGGCTTCACCTCCGATCGCGAGCGGCTCGGCCACGCGCTCGACTATCTCGACGCGCTCGCCGATCGCAAGGGCAAACGGCAGCGCGTGGCGATCGCTGCGCTGTCCGCGTCGGCGCCGCGGTCGCCGGGAGAGCAGGCCCAGGCGTACGGCCGGTCGGCGGTGGAGGCGTTCGGCCGCGAGCTCGCCAGCGTCCTGATCACGGCCGGCCCCGCCATCGACGCCGGGATGGCCGACGAGGTCGGCGCCCAACTCGGAGGCGGCGCCGCGCGGAGCGTGGGATCCGGCGTCGAGGACGCGTTCGCGCTCGGCGCCTCGATGGTGAACTATCAGCGCTACCGCGACACCCAGCTCTACGCCGAAGCGCTCGGCAACCTCGGCGCGCTGCTGCGCGGGGTCAGCGGCCAGAAGCACGCCCTCCTGCTCTCCCAGGGCCCACCCTTCGACACCTTCGTCACCGAGACCGGCGGAGCGTTCTCGCCACCTCGAGACGGCGGCGCCGGCGTCGCCACCTCGATCGAGACGATGACCGAGCAGCTCAGCCGCAGCGGCTGGCGGATCCACACGCTCGGCCAGGGTCTCGGCTTCAACCCCTCACTCTTCTACCTGGCGAACGAGACCGGCGGCACCGCCTTCGAGAACTACAACCGGCTCGAGGTCGCGACCGCCGATCTGCTCGAGCAGACCAGCGTGACCTACCTGCTGCGCATCCTGGCCAGCGACGTCGTCGCCGACGGCGCGCGCCACCAGCTCGCAGTCGAGCTTGTGGAGCCGATCCCGGGGGTCGAGATCCGTCACCGCCCCCACTACTACGCCCCGCGTTCCGGCGGCGAGCTCAGCGACGTCGACCGCCGAATCGCGGACGCCGAGCGTCGACTCGAGCGCTCGGCGCGGATCCTGCGCGCCGGCGTTCTGGCGCAGCCCGTTCGCGAGTCGGATCAGTGGACGCGGATCCTCCTCGGCGTCTCGATCGGCGCCGCCGAAATCCGCGAGATCTCGGACCGGGGCGCCGTCGACCTCGAGATCTTCGTCACCGAGGGCTCGCGCGAGTCCGCCGACTCGCTGCTCTATCGCGTCGAGCTCGACGGCGAGGCGCTCGGTCGCCTGCCCGCCGGCGGCCTCGCTTTCATCGGCGACCTCGTGGTCCCCGCCGACGCTGCGCGCCTCGACCTCCTGGTGACCGCCGAGGACCGACGGCTGTCGCGCTCGATCGCGATCGATGGCGGCGCCGGAGCGGTCCAGGCGCTGGCGCCTCTGTTCTTCGTCGCCCGGGGCGAGCGCCTGCTGCTCCGCGAGGCGCGCGACGGCGCCGCCTTCGAGTGGCCGCTGCGGATGGGCCGAGAGGAGGTCGTGCCCTGGATCGACCCCGCGATCGAGCGGGGGGAGCGCCTCGGCGCAATGCTGTGGCTGGTCGGCGAGCTGCCGGCCCGACTCCCGACGCCGGTGCTCCTGCTGGCCGGCGACGGAGGCTTGCGCGCGGACGCCGAGGGCGCGCTCGAGGTTCGCGAGCCTCAACGCGACGGCGACCGCGCCGCCTTCCTCGCGGTGCTCGACACCACCGAGCTGCCGCCGGGCGCCTACCGGCTCGAGGTCCTGTGGCCGGGTCTCGATCATGCGCCGCTGCTCGGCGCGTTTCGTGTCGTCGCCGAAGAGCGCTGACTCCGTCCGGACCGCGGCCGCTCTGCCCCGCGACCTCGAGCCGTTACGGCGCCGGATCCCTCAGCCCAGCGGCATCCGGTAGCAGAGCGCCGTCCCCTCGAGCGCCACCACCCCGTCGTCGCGCACCACACGGGTGGCGACCTTCGCGATCGGCTTGTCGTCGCGCACCTCGAGGATCTCGACCTCGCCCGTGATCACGTCGCCCGGCCGCACCGGCGCCTTGAAGCTCCAGTCGACGTGCAGGAAGACCGTCCCCGGACCGGGCAGATCCTCGGCGACGACCGCATTGAGGATGGCGCTGGTGATCCCCCCCTGAACGATGATCTCGCCGAAGCGGCTGGCCTTCGCCGCCTCCTCGTCGTAGTGCAGCGGGTTCCGGTCGCCGCTGATCGCCGTGAAGTGGACGATGTCCTCGGCGGTCACCTCACGGCTGCGCGTCGCCCGCTGCCCCACCTCGGGCATGCCGGCGGGCCAGACCTCGGTCACGGTGGAATCCATCGTCTCCTCCTTGGCGTCCCATCTCCGCAGTCTGCGGGCTCGGCTGTCGGCTCGCATCGGCGGGCTGGGGCTGTGGAACCCGCCTTGGAGATCAGGCGCTGAGCGCCAGCTCCTCCCATGCTTTCACGATCTCGAGCTCGGGTCCCATCGCCTTGCTCATCCTCAGATGCAGCGACTGGACCTCCTCCATCGACCAGTCGTAGGAGGCGATCGCGTCGGTGGCGTCGAACAGGTCGCGCGAGATCGCGTCGCGCTCCTCCTGGTAATCGGCGAGCGCCCCCTCGGTCCCGGCGGCGACGGCGCGCGCGAGCAGCTCCGCGTCGCGCAGAGCGTCCGTGATGCCGTGGGCCGTGATCGGATCCTTGAAGTAGCCGGCGTCGCCGACCAGCGCCCAGCCGGGGCCCCAGCTCTGGCGGAAGTAGCCGATCGTTCCCGCGAACCCGCGCAGCGGCGTGACCCGGTGAGCGCCCGCCACCTCCTCCGCCAGCCGTGGCGAGCTCTCGCGCAGGACTCGCTCGAACCCGGCCTCGAGGTCGAAACGCTCGCGCTCGAGGAACCGGCGATCCGACATCGCCGCGAACACGCAGAGCTGCGGGCTGCCGTCCTCGCCGGGGTTGGTCTCGATCACGCCCGAGCTGGTGGAGGGACCGTACAGGAAGTGGTAGCCGGTGCGCTCGATGCCGGTGAAGTAGCCGTAGATCACGGCGCTGGAGAAGCGGCCTCGGTGGTTGATCGCAGCTCTCAGCTTGGACGCCACGGTGGAGCTTCGGCCGTCCGCACCGACGAGGATGCCTGCCTCCACCTGGACCGGCTCGCCGCCCGGGCTCTGGACCACCACGCCCGCGACCCTGCCGCCGGGCTCGCGGACGAGGTCGAGCACCCGGGTCTCGTGGAGCACCGTGGCGCCGGACTCCACCGCCGCGTCGACCAGCAGCGCGTCGAGCAAGGAGCGGCGTGGCGCATAGAGCCCGTCGACCCCGTCTCGGGCCTTGATCGGCACCTTGGTGACCTCGTCCTCGTAGTGGAAGGAGGTCTCGCGGACCCTGGGCGTACCGGCCGCGATCACCTGGTCGAGGACGCCCCAACGACTGAGCTGGAGGACGGCGACCCGCATCAGCGCGTGGGTGGAGAGCGTATCGGAGCCGTATCGCCCGCGCTCGACCGCGAGCACCCGCAGCCCCTGGCGGGCCAGCAGCATCGCGGTGGCGGCGCCGGCGCAGCGGCCACCGACGACGACGGCGTCGTAGCGCTTGTCGAGGGGCGGGTTGGTCCTCATCACGGCGGTCCCTCTTCGAACCAGGTGGGAGCAGAGCGGGCTGCCGGCCCGAGGCCTGCGTGGGCGGCGGCCCCGGTCCGGGTCGGGCGGGCCGGCTGGCCCGCCTCGACGTCGCTCTCACCAACAGGAACGACAACACGCGGCGTGAGCCGCCAGGTCAGCGCGGACCTTCTTCGATCAGAAAGCCCTCTGCGCCGGAGGCAGCAGCTCTCATGGACCACAGCTCTCATGGACCAACTCGTGCACCAGAGCGGAAGCCGCCTGCACCGGCCGGCGCCGTCTCGAGCCTCGGCTCCAACCGCGCCCGGTGGCTCGGAGCCGAGCGCCCGGGCGCAGGATGCGCCGGCTGGCGAAGAGCGCTGCACGGCTCACACGACCGCCGGGTCCTCGGGGCTCCCCGACCACTTCGTCATGTTCGCCGCGCCGTCCTCGGTGACGTGGACGATGTCCTCGTGACGCACTCCCATCTCGCCGTAGACGTAGATCCCGGGCTCGTCGGAGAAGCACATCCCGGGCTCGAGCTTCGTGTTGTTGCCGCGCACCAGGTAGGTCCACTCGTGTCCGTCCATGCCGATGCCGTGGCCGAGGCGATGGGTGAGGTGCTCGTAGTCGGCGCCGAAGCCCGCGTCGGCCAGCACCCGGCGCGCCGCGGCGTCGATCGCCTGGCACTCGACTCCTGGGCGGATGGCCTCGAAGGCCGCCTGTTGGGCGCGACGCACGACCTCCCAGATCTCGCGCTGCCGGTCGCTGGCCTTGGCGCCGAAGACTCCGGTGCGCGTGATGTCGCTCGAGTAGTCGAGGAAGCTGCCGCCCCCGTCGATCAGGACGAAGTCCCCCGCTCGCAGCGGCTGCGGTCGGGTGGTGCCGTGGGGGTAGGCGGCGTCCTTGCCGAACAGCACCAGCGAGCCTCCGCGCATGCCGAGCCTCGAGTGAGCGGCGGAGCTCAGCCCGGCGACCTCGCGCTGGGTCATGCCCTCGGCGAGCGACTGGAACACCGCCCGGTGAGCGGCCACCGTCTTCTGGTTCGCCCGGCGCATGATCGCCAGCTCGTGGGCGTCCTTGATCATTCGACAGCCGGCGGTCACCGGCGTCCCCGAGCGCAGCTCGGCGGCCGGCGCCGCGTCGCCGATCCCCGACGCGAACACGAAACGCATCGTCTCCTCGATGCCGATGCGAGCGCCGGTGACGCCGCGATCCGCCAGGATCGAGGCGATCAGCGCGTACGGGGACTCGTGCTCCTGCCAGGCGCGAACGTCCTCGCCGATCTGGATCTGCTCGGAGGCCCGCTCCCTCTCGAAGGCCGGCGTCACCCAGGCGGGGTTTCCCCTGCGGGTGAGCACCATGCCGAAGAAGCGCTCACTGTTTCCCCAGCGCGCGCCGGTGAAGTAGACGAGCGAGCTGCCGGAGGCGACCACCAGCGCGTCGAGCCGGTGCTCGGCCATGAGCCCCTGGGCGCGCACCAGGCGGGCGCGGCGCTCGTCGAGCGAGATCGGCTCGATGTCGTCGTCCCCGGGCTGGAGAGCCCGGATCGGATCGGGCAGCTCGTCCTCGGCGAACGCGCGCGAATGGACGGCCGCCGGCAGTGCGGCCGCCGCGGCGGCGCCGCTACCGACCTGGAGCAGTAGGCGTCGTGACAGCTTCATGAACCGGTCTCCTGGAGGGATCCGTGGGCCTGGCGGGAGCCGCCAGCCGTGCGGCGATGATTCCACGGACAGAGCTCACCAGCACCATTCGTTCGGCGGCGAGCGCCGTGGCCGGGATTCTGGCCTCGATCAGCCGGCCCCGCTCGATCAGCAGGCGGCGCAGCGCCCCGGAGAGTAAGCTCGCACTCCGCAGCCGGGGTCTGCCAGCGGCCGCCGACCAGCACCGTCGCCCTGATCTCCACGGATCGCGCGGGCTCGTGGGCTCGTCGGCGGTACGACCGGCTACGATTCGCCGATGAGCTGCGCAATGGCTTCGCTGCGCCGTTGGGTCGCGCTGGTGTCGATCGGCGGGGCTGCGCTCGTCGCGGCGGCTTCAGCACAGCAGGAGGAGGCTCGCCCTGGGCGGGACGGAGGCGGGACCGACGCCTGGTACCTGGTGTTCGAGCTCGATCCGGACGGCGGCATCGAGCTCTACTCGAGCGAGCGGGTGGTGCTGGAAGCGCCTCTCACGAGGGGGCTTCCCGGCGAGACTCTGCCCGAGCCCGGACCTGACGAGTTGCGCGTCCAGCTCTCCGACGCCACGGGCAGGCTGATCCATGAGCAATGGGTGCTGGTCCCCGAGCTGGTGCGCGGCGAGTTCCACGGGGCTCCGACCGCCACCGGCGCGATCGCCATCGAGCACTTCTCGTACCGCCCGGCGCGACGCGCCTTCGTCGTGCGGGTGCCCGCGGTCGAGTCGGGAACACTGGTGATCGAAGGAGCCCGCTCGAGCTCGCTCGCGATCGCCGACCTCGCCGGACGTGCGGCGCGGGTGCCGGCGGCGAGCTCGCAGGTCGTCCGGATCGGCAGCGCCGCCAACTCCTCGAATCGCGTCGACCTGGCGATCCTCGGCGATGGCTACCGCGCCGATGAGGCCGGGCTGTTCGACGACGACGCCACCACCCTCGCCAACCGCTTCTTCTCGATCTCGCCCTACGCCGAGTACCGCAACTTCGTCAACGTCGCCAAGGCCTTCGTCCCCTCTGCCGAGAGCGGCGCCGACCACCCTCCGTACGATCCGTCCTGTACCGCCGGCGACGTCACCTGCTGTGGCGACGCCGCCGCCCAGGGCGATCCGCTGGCCGGAACCTTCGTCGACACTGCTCTCGACGGTCGCTATTGCGCCTTCAACATCGCCCGCCTCGCCGTCGTCGACTCCAGCAAGGTGCTGGCGGCGGCCGCTGCGGTGCCCAACTGGGACCGGATCCTGGTCCTCCTCAACGACGAGACCTATGGCGGCTCCGGCGGCTTCGTCTCGGTCACCTCGACCCATCAGGACGCCGTCGAGATCGCCCGCCACGAATACGGCCACTCCTTCGCCGGCCTCGCCGACGAGTACGACTTCGAGACGCCCGGCTACCCACCCTGCTCGGACCGCAACGGACCGGGGTGCGAGCCCAACGTCACCGACGAGACGAATCGCTCGCTGGTCAAGTGGGAGCCGTGGATCGCGGCCGCCACCCCGGTGCCGACGCCCGAGTCGCAGGCCTTCTCCGACGCCGTCGGCCTGTTCGAGGGCGCGCGGTACCGGGCCGAGGGCATGTACCGTCCGCGTCAGGAATGCCTGATGAACGTGCTCGGCGTGCCGTTCGGCGAGATCTGCCGGGAGGAGTACGTGCTCGACCTCTACCGGGGCGGCTGGGGAGTGCCGGCCCAGGGCATCGACCTGATCGAGCCGCGCTCGGTGACACCGCCTCCCAACAGCACCATCGAGTTCGCCGGCGAGCCCGTGCGGTTCGAAGCCGATCTCCTGCAACCGGTCGGTGGGCCGCCGCTCGAAGTGACCTGGACCGTCGACGGCGCGCCCGCGGTGAGCGAGGACTCGTCCTTCTCCTTCGTGCCGCCGGGACCCGGCCGGTACGCGATCGAGTTGATCGTCCGCGACCCGACCCCCTTCGTCCTCGCTCGCAATGCCAGTGAGCTCGTGAGCCGCCGCGGCTGGACGGTCGCGGTCGGCGGCGTGCCGAGCGAGTGCATCGCGGGCGACACGACGCTCTGCCTCGAGGGCGGGCGCTTCCGCGTCGAGATCGACTGGCGGGACTTCTCGGGCACCGAAGGCGCCGGCCAGGTGGTCCCGACCGCCTCCGACGACTCTGGCCTGTTCTCCTTCTTCGACCCCGACAACTGGGAAATGCTGGTCAAGGTGCTCGACGCCTGCGCCGCCAACGATCGCTTCTGGGTGTTCCTCGCCGCGACCACCAACCTCCAGCACGACGTGACGGTGACCGACACCGCGACCGGGGCGATCCGTCGATACAGCAACGAGGCCGGCAATCGGGCACCCGCGGTCACCGACACCGACGCGTTCGCCACCTGCCCGGGCTCTTCGAACGCGGCGACGCCACGCTCGACCCTGATGCCAATCGACCGGCTCGAGGATCGCGCCCGCGCTCTCGGCGTGGGCGACCTCGATGCCGGAGGCTCGCCCCGCGTGGGCTCGGCCGCCGCGCTTTGTACCGACAGCGACGAGACGCTCTGTCTCAACCGCAGCCGCTTCGGGGTCGAGGTTTTCTGGCGGGACTTCGAGGAGCGCAGCGGGAACGCCATCGTCGTGCCGTTCCGCTCGGACGACTCGGGGCTGTTCTACGTCTTCGACCCCGACAACTGGGAGCTCCTGGTCAAGGTGCTCGACGCCTGTTCGCTCAACGGTCACTACTGGGTGTTCGCGGCAGCGACCACCAACATCGAGTACACGCTGACCGTCCGCGACGACCTGACCGGCGCGGTCAGGAGCTACCAGAACGCGCTGGGCACCGCCGCCGACGCGATCACCGACACCACGGCCTTCGCCACCTGTCCCTGAGAGCCCGTCCCGTCGGCGAGGAGCGCCCGGCGGCGGCGTGCGGAACCGAACGCCGGTCCGAGCCCCTGGCCTTCGCGCACTGCGACCCTCCGATCGGGCGACGGCCCCGTGGGATGTGCACGCCCCGACGGGGCACTCCCCCCTCACGCGCGACGTCGGCGTCGAGCCGCCGGCCGAGCTCGCCACCCTCGAGGACGCGGTCGCGTCGGAGCCCTGCGGGCAGCCGCCGCTGGGCGACCCCGGCGTCGACCGGAGGCCGTTGCCTGGCCTGTCTGCTGATCCTGATCGCTTCGATCAGGTGGGGGCGATCAGGGTGGGAATCGATCCTCAGCCGGTGAAGTAGAGGTAGGCCGCCAGGATCATCCCCAGCACCATGACCGACGCCACGACCTCGCGCCAGTCCCAGCTCGAACGCGACGTGGTGCGGTCCTCGGCCGTGATCGTCCCGTAGGTGAGCCCGCGGATCGCCTGCTCGCTCGGCGGGCTGGTCGCCAGGCTGACCCCGACCATCGCCGCCACGCAGACCAGGAAGATCACCAGGCTGTAGTACTGGAAGAAGGTGTTGTTGACCACCCAGAGGAAGGAGCCCTCGGCGTAGCCGTTCTCGAAGCCGGCGAGGCCGAGCTTGACCGGAGTGTCGACCGCGAGGCGGAACAGGCCGAGCAGGAAGCCGACGACGAGCGCCGCGAGCGCGCCCTGGGAGTTCATGCGGCGGAAGAACACGCCGAGGAAGAAGACCACGAAGATGGGCGGGGCGAGGTATGCCTGCACGCCCTGGAGGTAGTCGTAGAGCCCGCGTCCCCCCTGGATCACCGGGATCCAGGCGAGCCCGATGAGCACCATGACACCGGTGGCGACGCGTCCGATCCAGACCAGTCGGTGCTGCGAGACCCCGGGGTGCAGCTTGCTGTAGAAGTCCATCGTGAACAGCGTCGCCGAGGCGTTGAACACGCCGGCGAGCGAGCTCATCAGGGCCGCCAGCAGGCCGGCGACCACGATGCCCCGCACGCCGGCGGGGAGCACGGTGGCGACCAGCAACGGGAAGGCCTTCTGCGCCTCCTCGCGGATCAGCTCGCCGTTCTGGTCGAACAGCACCTGCTGGATCGCGGGCGAAGCCCCGCTCTCGGCGAGCGCGAAGCAGATCATGCCGGGAATGATGAAGATGAAGACCGGCAGCAGCTTGAGCGCCGCAGCGAAGATGGTGCCGCGCCGGCCCTCGCGCTCGTCGGGGGCGCCGAGCACGCGCTGCACGATGTACTGGTCGGTGCACCAGTACCAGAGGCCGATGATCGGCGCGCAGAACAGCATCGAGAGCCACGGGTAGTTGTCGTTGAAGTACCAGGCGAGACGCGTGACCTCTCCCGTCGCCGCGACCTCGCGCACCGGCGCCCACGACCCCTCCACCCCCTCGGGCACCAGCGGCTTCCACAGATCGAACATCTCGGAGCCCGCGATCGAGCGCAGCTGGTCCCAGCCGCCCAGCGCCTCGAGGCCGTAGAGCGTGACCAGAACCGAGCCGAGGATCAGGATCACCGTCTGCAGCGCCTCGGTGTAGGCCACGGCGCGCAGCCCGCCGAGGATCGTGTACAGGCCGGTGAGCACGATCACGGCGATCGAGCCGATCCAGAAGCTGTCGAGCGGCCCGAGCCTCATCTCGGGCAGCAGCACCGAGAAGACGATGCCGCCGGCGAAGATGCCCACTGCGATCTTGGTGAGGACATAGGCGAACAACGAGATGATCGACAGCAGCCAGCGGCTCGCCGGGCTGAACCGCTTCTCGAGGAACTCGGGCATGGTGAACACCCGAGACCGCATGTAGAAGGGTACGAAGACCCAGCCCAGCACCAGCAGGCACCAAGCGTGCAGCTCGTAGTGAGCGAGCGCGACCCCGTCGGTCGCTCCGGAGCCAGCGAGCCCGACCAGGTGCTCGGAGCCGATGTTGGAGGCGAAGATCGATGCGCCCACGATCCACCAGCTGAGATTGCGTCCGGCCAAGAAGTAGTCGTCGGCGGTGTCGCGATTACGGCGGATCACCCACCAGGAGAGCCACAGCAGCAGCCCGAAGTAGCCCGCGATGACGATCCAGTCCAGCCCGCTCATGCGCTCGTCCCCCAGTGTTTCGGTTTCATCCGTGGCCGCGGCCTGCTGGCCACGCTGCATCGCTCAGCTTCAGCTCGCGCTCGATGGCGCGCACCGTCGTCTCGCGGTCGATCGACAGCAGCTCGACGCCGCACATCCGCGCCCAGTCCTCCACGTGCTCGACGCGCAGTGCCGGCGACAGCGCCGTATGGTGCGGCCCGCCGGCATGGATCCAGGCCGCCGCCGCGGTCGCCAGATCGGGCCGCGGCACCCACACCGCGCGCGCCACCGGCAGCCTCGGCAGCGGGTGGTCGGGGGCGACCAGGTCGACCTCGTTCGACAGCACTCGGAACCGCGAGCCGAGATCGACCAGCGCCACGTTGATCGCGGGCCCGGGAGCCGCATCGAAGACCAGGCGCACCGGATCCCCGCGGCCGCCGATCGCGAGCGGGTGGATCTCGGCGCGCGCTCGCGCCGCCGCGATCGACGGGCAGATCTCGAGCATGTGGGCGCCGAGCACCCGCTCGCGGCCGGGCTCCAGATGATAGGTGTAGTCCTCCATGAACGAGGCGCCGCCCTCGAGCCCCGAAGACATGACCTTGAGCGCGCGCACCAGGGCCGCGGTCTTCCAATCGCCCTCGGCCGCGAAGCCGTAGCCGTCGGCCATCAGACGCTGCGCCGCGATCCCCGGGAGCTGGCGGAGGCCGTGGAGGTCCTCGAAGGTGTCGGTGAAGGCGACGAGCCCGCCCTCCTCGAGGAATCCGCGGAGTCCCAGCTCGATCCGCGCCGCCTCGCGCAGGTCGTCGCGCCGCTCGCCGCCTGCTCGCAGCTCCTCGGCGACCTCGTAGGCGTCGTCGTACTCGCCGACGAGGGCGTCGATCGTGTCATCGCCCACCGCGCCGACCCGCGCGACGAGGTCGCCGACACCCCAGCCGTCGACGGCGGTGCCGAACCGGATCTGGGCCTCGACCTTGTCCCCCTCGGTGACCGCGACCTGGCGCATGTTGTCGCCGAAGCGCGCCACCCGAGCGCGCCTGCCGTCGGCGCGGGCGCACGCGGCCCGGCTCCAGGCGCCGAGCCGTCCCTGGACGCCGGGGTCGCGCCAGTGACCGACGACCACCTTGCGGGCGATGCCCAGGCGCGAGCAGACGTGGCCGAACTCACGGCCGCCGTGCGCCGACTGGTGCAGGTTCATGTAGTCCATGTCGATCGTCGACCACGGCAGGTCGCGCTGGAACTGCGTGTGCAGGTGCGCGAGCGGCCGGTCGAGGACCTGGAGCCCCCCGATCCACATCCTGGCCGGCGAGAAAGTGTGCATCCAGGTCACCACCCCGACACAGGCGGGCTCGCGGCTCGCCGCCGCGCACACCTCGCGCGCCGCGTCGGCGGTGGTCACCACCGGGGCGTTCTTCACTCGCACGGGGATCGCGGGCGAGCCATCGAGCTCGCGCGCCACCTCGGCGGCGTGCTCGGCGACCTGCCGCAGCGCCTGCTCGCCGTACAGGTGCTGGCTGCCGGTGACCAGCCAGACCTCCTGGCGGGAGAGGTCGATCACGGTTCCCTCCCGGCGGGCGAGCGTCCGTCCACGGGACGCTGACCGTAGGTGGCGTCCGCGCCGTGCTTCCTCGCGTAGTGCCTAGCCAGCACCCAGTCCTCGAGCGGCGGCGCCCCCGGCGCCTGTGCGCGGGCGGCGAGGATCATCGTCTCGAGCGCCATTCCGGCGACCGCCTCGAGCGCGATCGCGTTGTCGAGCGCCTCGCCGACCGTTCGCCCCCAGACGAAGGGCGCGTGGCCGGCGACCAGCACCGCCGGCATCTCGAGCGGGTCGGGCGCGCCCGGCCCGTGGAAGCGCTCCAGGATCACCTCCCCGGTGCAGCCTTCGTAGTCGCGCTCGACCTCCTCGGGACTCAGCACGCGGGTCACCGGCACCGCACCGTGGAAGTGGTCGGCGTGCGTGGTGCCCAGGCATGGGATCTCGAGACGCGCTTGGGCGAAGGCGGTGGCGTGGCGGCTGTGGGTGTGGGTGATGCCGCCGATACCGTCGAGCTCGCGGTAGAGACGAAGGTGCGTGGCGGTGTCGGACGAAGGGCGCAGCTCCCCCTCGAGGACCTGCCCCTCGAGGTCGACGAGGACCACGTGCTCGGGGGTCAGCTCTTCGTACGGCACGCCGCTCGGCTTGATCGCGACGCGCCGGCGCTCCCCGCAGATCCCGCTGACGTTGCCCCAGGTCAGGGTCACCAGCCCGTGAGCCACCAGGGCCCGGTTGGCCCGGCAGACCTCGGCCTTCAGCTCTTCGAGCACGGATCCTCCACGAGCCGCGTCATCATCCCGGGCGGCCGGGCTTCGGCGGGCGCGGCCTCCCGCCGCACCCGTTCGCGCACGTCGATCAGGTCCTTCATCACGCGCCCGAGCTCGGCTCCCCCCGGGGTCGCAACCCCGCCGAAGCCGTCGTGCAGGATCCGGTAGAGCGCGAACAGCTCGCGGTAGGTCGCAGCGGCATCGCGCGAGGGCTCGAGGATCCGCTCCTGCACCCCCGTCATCGCCGCCTGCGCGGTCGGAACGTCGGGGTGCGCGCCACCCGCGACCGCGCCGAAGACCGCGGCGCCCAGGGCGCAGGTCTGGCTCGAGCGGCTGACCTTCATCGGCCGGTCGCAGACGTCGGCGTAGACCTGCAGCACGAAAGGGCTCTTCTCGGCGATCCCGCCGCAGGTCACGACCTCCTCGACCGCCACCCCGTGCTCCTCGAGCCGCTCGATGATGACCAGCGCGCCGAACGCCGTCGCCTCGATCAGCGCTCGGTAGATCTCTCCGGGTGTGGTGTGGAGCGTCTGGCCGACCAGCAGCCCCGTGAGCATGGGGTCGACCAGCACGGTGCGGTTGCCGTTGTTCCAGTCGAGCGCCAGCAGCCCGCTCTCCCCCGCGCGCAGCCCGCTGGCCTCACGGCTCAGCGCGCGATGCGCGTCTTCCCCGTCGAGCCCGTGTGGCGCGATCCGACGCACGAACCAGTCGAAGACGTCGCCGACGGCGGACTGTCCTGCCTCGAGCCCGATCAGCCCGGGGAGCACCGAGCCGGGCACCTGTCCGCAGAGCCCGGGGACGTCGGCGAGGCTTCCGTCGTCGGGCGCCACCATGAGGTCGCAGGTGCTGGTGCCCAGGATCTTGACCAGGGTGCCGGGACGGATGCCGGCGCCGACCGCGCCCATGTGCGCGTCGAAGGCGCCGACCGCGACCGGGGTGCCGGCCAAAATGCCGACCGCAACGGCCACCTCTTCACACAGCCCACCGGCAGGCCGGTCGGCGCTGAGCGCGGGGGTGGCGAAGCGGTCGCGCAGCGGGACGAGCCGCGGATCGAGCGCCCCGAGCAGCTCGGCGCTCGGCAGCCCGCCCCACCGCTCGTTGTACATGGCCTTGTGGCCGGCGGCGCAGATGCCGCGCACGAGGGTCCGAGGGTCGGAGCTCCCGGTGGCCCAGGCGGGGATGAAGTCGGCCAGCTCGACCCACGAGTCGGCGGCTTCGAACACCCGCGGCGCCGTGCGCGCGCAGTGGAGGATCTTCGACCAGTACCACTCGCTCGAGTAGGTGCCGCCGCACTTCGACAGGTAGCCCTCCGGTCGCGCCGCCGCCGCCTCGGTGATCTCGGCGGCCTCGACCCAGGAGGTGTGGTCCTTCCAGAGCCACGCCTGCGCCGCGAGGTCGTCGCGGAACGCCGGGTCGAAGGCGAGCGGACGCCCTCGGCGATCGACCGGGATCGGGGTCGAGCCGGTGGTGTCGACGCCGATGCCCGCGATGCGCTCGGGACGGAAGTGCGCGTGCTCGCGAGCCCGATCGACGGCATCGCGCACCGCCACACGGAATCCCTCGAGGTAGTCGGCGGGGCTCTGACGCGCGAGGTGGGGATCGCGCGGATCGAGGAGCACCCCTGCCTCTCCGCTCGGGTAGTCGTAGATGCTGAGCGCCACCTCCTCCCCGGTGCGCGTGTCGACCACCAGCGCGCGCACGCTGTTGGTGCCGTAGTCGACACCGATCGCGAAGCTGGGTCCGGTTGGCGACATGCTGCGACTTCGGATCTCGGCGTCAGCGTCGGCGTTCACCACGGGATGCTAAGGGCCGCAATAGGATACGTCAGGTCCCCCGAGCCCGACGCCGCAGCCTCTCTCCGTCCACGCATCCCCCAAGGAACGACTCGTGATCCAAGCCGTCCTCTTCGACATGGACGGGCTCCTGGTCGACAGCGAGCCGGTCTGGTACGACGCCCGCCGCGACCTGCTCCGCGAGCACGGCAGGGTCTGGACCGAAACCGACCAGCGCGCGATGGCGGGCGTCCACACCGCGGTCTGGGTCGAGGCCCTCTACGAGAAGCTCGAGGGCACGCTCGCTCGTGGCGTGGTCGAGGAGGAGATCGTGGCGCGGATGGAGTCGCGCTACCGGGGCGGCGACGTGCCGGTGCTCGCCGGCGCCCACGAGGCGATCGACACCTGCGCCGCCCGCTACCGGCTGGGGCTCGCCTCGGGCTCGCCGCAGCGCCTGATCGACGCCGTCCTGCGCGGCGCCGGCTGGCAGGGCCGCTTCGAGCGCCTGCTCTCGACCGACGAGCTCGAGCACGGCAAGCCCGCCCCCGACGTCTATCTCGAGATCTGCCGGCGGCTCGGGGTCGCGCCGGCACGGTGCGTCGTGGTCGAGGACTCCGGCGCCGGCATCCGCGCCGGCAAGGCGGCGGGCGCGAAGGTGGTGGCGGTGCCCAACCCGCACACCGACCCGGGTCGCGAGGTGCTCGCGCTCGCCGACGCGACGATCGAGACCCTCCACGAGCTCGGAGTCCTGCTGGCCTCGATCGACGAGGACGACGCCGAAAGGAGCCCGCCGACATGAGCCGCCCATTCTCGCGCCGCACGCTCCTGGGATCGGTCGGCAGGGCTTCGCTCGGTGCCTCGCTGGGCGCCGCGCTGCCGGCCCGGCAACGCCTCGCTCGCCCTCGAGCGCAAGCGCCGCCGCCCGGTCCTTCGGTCGAGGACGGAGTCATGCTGCCGCTGACCTCGACCAGCGAGACGCTGATGCCGAGACGCGGGCGCACCCACATGCAGTTCAGCTTCGACTTCCCCGAACCGTCGGTGCAGTTCGCGGGCTACCGCTTCGGCTTCCGCGTCTTCACCTACGAGAACTGCTACGCGCTCGACGCCGAGCGCATCGAGGTGGAGCGGCGGCCCGATGGTCTCGACCTGGTGTGCAGCGGCCTCACCTGGGCCGGCGGCCAGGAGACCGCGTCCGGACGGCTGGTCGCACGGCTGCGGCGCGCCGGCGATCAGGTCGAGTGGGACGCCGACGTCGAGATGGAGCTGCCCGTCAAGGCGATCGCGACGGTGTTGCGCGGCCTGCCGCGCGGGCGGATCTCGGTCGCCGGCTCGCCCTGGGCCGATCGCGGCGACCACGAGGTGCTGCTCGGCTACCCCTTCTCTGGGGGCGACCTGTTCGGCCCCGTCGCCAACGACGGAATGACGACGCCGCTGCTGCTCATCGAGCAAGCCGACGGGCGGGTGCGCTTCGTCTCCTCCCTCGACGACCGCGTGCGCACCAAGCGCTTCTTCCTTCAGCCCGGCGAGAGCGCATACCGGCTCGAGGCGACCTTCGAGACGGAGGGCTGGCGCGAGCAGCGACGCGTCAGCATGCCACGCTGGCGGATCGGCTCGAGCGCCACGATCGAGGAGGCGGGACGGCTCCACTACGACCACGTGGCCGAGGCGTTCGGCGTCGAGCCGTTCGACACCCGCCCCGACGTCCCCGCCTGGATGCGCGAGGTCGATTTGGCGATCACGCTCCACGGTCAGCACTACACCGGCTATGTCTTCAACGACTACGCGCGCATGCTCGAGATCCTGCGCTGGATCGCCGGGCGGTTCCCGGCGCGCCGCGCCCTCGCCTTCCTGACTTCGTGGGACGGTCGCTACTACTGGGACTACCCGCTCTACGAGGCCGACCCGCGCATGGGCGGCGGGGAGGGATTCCGCGCGCTGGTAGCCGAGGGCCGCGAGCTCGGCTTCGCGATGGTCCCGATGTTCGGCGCCAACGCCGCCAACCGCAGGCAGCCTGGCTGGGAGCGGATCGCCGACGCGGCGACGCTGAAGCTCGACGGCGAGCGCTTCGACCTCGACTGGGTCGACTGGGACAACGACCGCCACCACGAGGGCTGGCTCTCCTACATGAACCTCGGCGTCGAGTCCTGGCGCCGCTGGCTGGCCGACCGGATCTCCGACGCGATCGCCGAGTACCGGCCCGACGCCTACTTCCTCGACATCGTCGGCGGCTTCGTCAACAACCCGCAGGCCGACATGCACGAGGGCACCCGCCGGCTGGTCGAAGATCTGAGACGGCGCCACCCGGAGGTCGCCGTGATCGGCGAGATGCACTACGACGCGCTGCTGAGCTTCATCCCCTACTACCAGTCCTTCTCGCAGCCGCTGCTCGCCGGGGTCATCCAGCGCTACGCGAAGTTCTTCCAGCATCTCAGCCACGCCGCGCCCGGGCGCGGCAGCTCGGGGGTCCACGAGTTCGGCTTCGGCCGCTGGGACCCCGAGACACTCTCGCTCAGCCCGGTCCAGGTCCCGACCCTGTCGATCGTCGACGACACCTTCGACCACTACCGCTCCGAGATGGAGGCGGTCCTGGTGGAGGCGCGGCGGCGAGGGGACGAGCGGCGACGCTGAGCCCTCGTCGCGAGGGGATCTCGGCCTGCCACCGATCGAGCCCTGGCGGCGTTGCGATCCCGGGCTCGTGAGGTCGTCCGTCCTCCTCGTGGGCGCCGCTGCTAGGCTTGATCACCGCGCTATCAGTGGGAGACCGAGCCATGCACCACTTCGCCCTCTCCTCCCGGCGCCACCTGCTGGCAGCGCTCGCCACCCTCTCGATCGCGGCCCTCTCGGCGACGGCAGCGCACGCGCAGGCCGACCTCCCGCGGATGCCCGACGGCAAGCCGGACCTCTCCGGCACCTACGACGTCGCGACTCTGACTCCGACCGAGCGTCCGGCCGCGCTCGGGGAGCAGCTCGCGCTCGACGACGAGGAGGCGGCACGGATCGCGCGGCAGGCCGAGGCGCGCTTCGAGCTGTTCGCGCGCGCCAGCGACCCCGACCGCGAGGCGCCGCCCGCCGGCGGCAACGTCGGCGGTTACAACTTCCACTACCTCGATCCCGGGAGCGCGGCGATCCGGCTCGACGGCAAGTGGCGGACCTCGATCCTCACCGATCCGCCGGACGGGCGCTACCCGCCGATGACCGAGCGCGGCGCCGCGATGAGGCAGGAGCGCCTCGACCTCTGGGGCCGCAACGCCGACAACCTCCAGGACCGTTCCGACGCCTGGTGGCTCGAGCGCGAGGGGACCGGGCCCTTCGACGGCCCCGAGATCCGCCCGCTGGGCGAGCGCTGCATGCTGGGCTTCGGCTCCCCCGCCGGGCCGCCGGTGCTGCCCGTCGTCTACAACAACCTCAAGCGCGTGATCCAGACCCGCGACCGGCTCGTGATCCTGGCCGAGATGGTGCACGACGCCCGCATCGTCCGCATCGGCGGCGAGCACGAGCCTCCCGATGCGCCCCGCCGCTGGCTCGGCGACTCGGTGGGACGGTGGGAGGGCGACACCCTGGTGGTCGAGACCCGCAACTTCAAGCCCGGGCTCTCCCCCCTCTCGGCGCCGGGCTTGCGCCAGAACTACGTCACCAGCGGCGAGCTGCGCGTGATCGAGCGCTTCTCGCGGATCGACGCGGACACCCTGCGCTACGAGTTCACGGTCCACGACCCGGTCGTCTGGACGGCGCCGTGGAGCGGCGAGTATCCATGGCCCGCGACCGAGGATGGCGTCTACGAGTACGCCTGCCACGAGGGGAACTACGCGATGGGCAACATCCTGCGCGGCGCGCGACTCGCCGAGCGCGCGACGCGCGCTGGCCAGGTCTCGTCGACAGGGGCCCGAGGAGATGACTGACGATCCGGCTCACCGAATCGAAACCGACCCGCCCTGTGCGTCGGGATCGGGTCCGCCTGGGATCCGGTCGGTTTCGGCCGGGAGCCCGACGAGGAGCCTCGGCTCTGAGGCGGAACCGATCGGCGGGCGCCGCACCGCCGCCACGACGAGCCAGAGAAACGGGGCCGGAGCGCCGTGCGCAAGCCTGCCAAACGGGATCGGGGCGCTCGCGTCGCGGTTCGTAGACGCCGAGCTGGCCACCGCCCGGCATTGGCCATCGCCCTCTCACCGGACGAGGAGCAGGGGTCGGGCCGCGCTCCTCAGCCACCACTCCGCCGCGTCCGCCGGCGGACCCCCCCGCGAGCCCCCCTCCTCCTGGCGCCGCTCCCACTCCTCGCGCGACAGCGGCACGAGCGGCTCTTCGAGCTGGCGCCCGACCGCCTCGAGGCGCTCGGCCGAGCTCAGCTCCTCGTAACGCTCCCGCGCCGCCGACACCTGGTCGGCGAGGACCACGGCGCGATCGATCTGCGAGCGGGTCGGCGGACCGTCGAACGACGCGATCGCGCCGAACAGCTCTCCGAGGCTCTCGCGGAGCTTCATCTCGCCGGTGAAGGGTCCGCCCTCGGCCGTCGCGACCAGGGTGGCGCGGAACGCATCGAGCTCGTCGGCGTAGTCGTCGAGTCGCGAGGCGACCCGGCCCGCGGCGTTCTCCGCCGCAGCGCGCGCTCGATCTCTCAGCTCGACGATCGCGTCGACCACGAAGGTCAGCTCCTCGAGCGCGTCGTAGAGGTCGTTCGCGAGCCGCTGCTGGATGGCGCGGTCCTCGCGGCTGTAGCCGCCGCGCGGGTCGGGCTCGAGCTCGAAGGACCCCTCGTAGGTGTCGTTTCCCTTGAGGATCTTGAAGGTGTAGCGGCCCTCGGGCACCCGCGGGCCGACCATCGCCGGCGCCAGCGACGTCGCCGGCGGCATCCTGGGCGCCGGGCGGCGCATCGCCCAATCGACGCGGTTGATGCCGCGGCGCTTGCCGGCCGGTACGGTGGCGACCAGCTCCCCGCCCGGATCGTAGATCTCGACCTGCATGTCGCCGAAGATGTGACGGCGCTGCTGGAAGTAGTAGAGGCTGGCGACCTCCGGCAGGGTCTGCCCCACCCACTCGTCGGCGCCCGGGAAGCGCTGCACCTGTGCGGGCAGGAACTGGACCGACGGGCGTGACGGCAGGACGACGAGAGGCTGCGAGAGCGCTTCGGCGCGCAGCGCGCGCAGCGGGGTCAGGTCATCGAGGATGTAGACGCCCCGCCCGTGGGTGCCGATGATGAGATCGTGGTCGCGCGGGTGGATGTCGAGGTCGTGGACCGGCACCGGCGGCAGGTTCCCCTCGAAACGGGCCCAGCTCTCGCCGCGGTCGATCGACAGGAAGAGCCCGAGCTCGGTGCCGAGGAAGAGCAGGTCCGGGTTCACCGGGTCCTGGCGGATGACGTGGACGAATCCGGAGACGCCCTCGGTGGCGGGGTCCTTCGCAGGATCGAGGACGGGAACGTCGCCGCTCTCCGCGTCACCCGACGCTCCCTCTTCCCCCTCGCCTGCGTCGCCGGCGGGAGCGGGAGCGGGCACCAGCGACCGCCAGGTCGCGCCGTGATCGGTGGTCTCGAACGCCCAGGGCCGCATGTCGCCGAGCCGATGGCCGTCGAAGGTGACGAAGGCGGTCGCCGCGTCGTGGGGGGAGGGCTCGACCGAGGAGACCGACGTCCACGGCGGCACGCCCGGCACCGCGCTCGCGACGTTGGCCCAGGTCTCGCCGCCGTCGCGCGTGACCTGCAGGTTGCCGTCGTCGGTGCCGACCCACAGCACGCTCTCGTCCTGCGGCGAGTCCCCGATGGCCACGATCGTGGTGTGGTTCTCGGCAGTCGTGTTCTCGCGGCTGAGGCCGCCGGACTCGTGCTGGAGCTGCTTCTCGGGATCGTCGGTCGTCAGGTCGGGAGAGATGCGCTGCCAGGACTCGCCGCCGTCGACCGAGCGGAACAGGAACTGGCAGCCGGCGTAGAGAGCGCCCCGACTCGAGACGTGCAGCGCGGTGTTCCAGTTGCAGCGCAGGTCCGGGTCGTCGGCTTCGGGATACGGCTTGATCTGCTTGATCTCGCCGGTGCTGTGGCGGTATCGGAGCACCTGGCCGCCCTGGTACTCGACGAAGACCTGGTCGGGGTCGTCGGGGTCGGGATAGGCGTGGAAGCCGTCGCCGTAGCCGATGTTCTTCCAGTGGTGGTTGTGGATCCCTCCCGAGACGCGCGAGGGTCCGACCCACGAGCCGTTGTCCTGCAACCCGCCGTAGACGTTGTAGGGCCACGCCAGGTCGTAGCCGACCTCGTAGTACTGGGCGATGGGCAGCGCCTGTGCGTGGCGGAAGGCCGCGCCCCGGTCGTACGAGTGGTAGAGACCGCCATCGGTTCCGACCAGCATCTCGTAGGGGTCCTCGGGATCGATCCACACTGCGTGGAGGTCCGCATGCATGGCCCCGCCGTTGAAGAAGGTCTCGCCGCCGTCGGTGGAGATCGCGAGGTAGAGCCCCGGCTTGTACACCCGGTCGTGATCGACCGGGTCGACGACCACGTAGGCGAAGTAGAAGGGACGCGCCGACACTGCGAACGAGGAGCTCCCCTGCACCCAGGTCGCGCCCAGGTCGTCGCTGCGGTAGAGCGCGGTCTTCTCGGCCTCGACCACGGCGTAGACGCGGCTCGACCGGCTGGGCGCGATCGCCACCGCGATCCGCCCCTTCTCGCCCGCGGGCAGACCGTCGGTCAGCTCGCTCCAGGTCTCGCCGCCGTCGAGCGAGCGGTAGAGACCCGATCCCGGTCCACCCGAGGAGAACGACCAGGGGGTGCGCCGGAACTGCCACATGCCGGCGAACAGCACCTCGGGGTTCTGCGCATCGAGCGCCAGATCGGAGCAGCCGGTGTCGGCGTCCACGTGGAGCACCCGCCGCCAGGAGGACCCGCCGTCGGTGCTCTTGTAGACGCCGCGCTCCTCGTTGGCGTCCCACAGGTGGCCGGTGGCGCACACGAAGACCTTGTCGCCGTCGCGCGGGTCGACCACGATTCGCGTGATCCGCTCCGACTCCTCGAGGCCCTTGCGCTCCCACGAGTCGCCGCCGTCGGTGCTCTTGTAGACGCCGTTGCCGATCGACACCGAGTTGCGCGTCCAGCCCTCGCCGGTCCCGACCCAGACGACGTCGGGATCGCTCGGATCGATCTCGATCGCGCCGATCGACTGGATGTGCTCGTCGAACACCGGCTCGAAGGTCAGAGCTCCGTCCTTGCTGCGCCAGACGCCGCCGCTGGCGGCGCCGACGAAGACGCGTAGGGTGTCGGCGCGCACCGCGTCGAGCGCCGCGATGCGCCCCCCCATCACCGCCGGTCCGATGGCGCGAGCGCGTAGACCGGAGAAGAAGGCGGGGTCGACCTCGACGGCTCCCGCGAGTGCCGTCGAGGCCAGCGTGACGGCAAGAGCGAGCGCGGCGACACCGTGCGGCGTCGCGCCCTCGAACGGCGGCGTGCGATCCACGATCAACCCTCGGGCTTCGACTCCGCCGCCGGCTGGGGCATGGCGAAGAACGAGTCCTCGATCTCGGGGTTGATCTCGACCTCCTGGACCGTGATCGTCTGCGTTCCCATCGGAGACTCCGACTGCATCGAGTGCGGGATCATCAGGTCGCCGACCTGCTTGTAGTCGCTGATCGTGGTCGTGGTCTCGAACTCCTGCCCCTGGAACGTGGCATCGATCGTGGTCTGGATCGGAACGAAGTGCTCGGCGTCGAGGAAGTAGTCGAGCTCGACGCCGTTCGCGAGCGTGACGTGGAGCTTGTAGGCGGGGGTGCCCTCGACGTCCTCCTGGCCCACCAGCTCGACCTGGTGGCCCTTCTCCTTCCAGCCGAAGAGCGGCCCGTCGATGTCGACGTCGCTCGACATCATCTCCAGCATCTCGGCCGGCATCGGCTCCGGCTCGGTGCTGCCCATGAAGGGCATCACCTGCCAGCCGCTGTCGCCATCGATCGCCTGGATCCCCGTCATGCCCTGCATGGTGAACTCGAGACGCAGCTTCTCGGGGCGCTTCGACCAAATCTCGATCGGCGCCTCCATCCCCATCATCTGCATCGTTCCCTTCTGATGGGTGGAGGTGACGGCGGCCCAGGCGCTCTCGCCGCCGAGCGCTTCGTAGTACCTGTCGAGAACCTGGTCCAGGCTCAGGTCCTGCCCGAGCGCCGGTGTGGTGATCGATGCGAGGGCGAGCAGCAGAACGAGCCCGAGCGGGGAGGACGGTCTTCTTCGCGGCATTTTCAGCCTCCTGCAGACGGCGGTGGATCTTGGACGGCATGCTACGCCCGTTTCGCGGCGGTGCGCAGCGGTGGCCTCGCGACAGCGGTGGCCTCGAGCCGTCGGCTCCTCTACGATCGAGCCGGCCGCCGAATTCCACCACGCGCGACCGCGCGTAGCGGGCGCCCGCCGACCGCGATCGGAGTCAATCGGATCCTGCGGCGGCCGTGGCGAGGTGCTCCGCGGGACGCCGATAGCTCACGCCCAGCTCGTCCAGGTGGCGCAGGACCGCCGGCAGTCGCGCGACGAAGCCCTCCCAGTCGCGGGCCTCCTTCGGGCTCCAGGCGACCTCCGCCATCGCCAGCGCGCGCGGGTAGACCATGTAGTCGAGATGCTCGCGGGTCGGGACGTGCTCGCTCCACAGGTTGCCCTGGGCGCCCAGGATGTGCTCGGCCTGCTCCGCGGTCAGCTCCTCGGGCACCGGCTCGAAGGCGTAGACGCGATCGAGCGGGAGGATCGATCCGGACCAGTTGGCGCCCGGAGGCTCCCCTTCGGGACCGGCCTGGTAGAAGTCGAAGTAGGCGTGCTCGACCGGGGTCATGATCACGTCGTGCCCCTGGCGGGCGGCCGCGATCCCGCCCTCGGTTCCGCGCCAGGACATCACCGTCGCGTTGGGCGCCAGCCCCCCCTCCAGGATCTCGTCCCAGCCGATCAGCCGCCTTCCGTTGGCGCTCAGGTGCCGCTCGATGCGCCGGATGAACCAGCTCTGGAGCTCCTCCTCGTCTGTCAGCCCCTCGCGCTCGATCACCTGCTGCGCCAGCGAGCTCTCCTCCCACTGTTTCTTGGGGACCTCGTCGCCGCCGATGTGGATCCACGGCGAGGGGAAGATCTCCATCACCTCGTCGAGCACCGTCTCTAGGAACGCGAAGGTCTCTTCCGAGGGGCAGAAGATGCTCTCGAAGATGCCCCAGGTGGTGGTGACCTCGAGCTGCTCGCCGGTGCAGCCGAGCTCCGGATAGGAGGCGATCGCGGCGGTGGCATGCCCCGGCAGCTCGATCTCGGGGATCACGGTCACGAACCGCTCGGCGGCGTACTCGACCACCTCTCGCATCTGCTCCTTCGTGTAGTAGCCGCCGTGGCGAACACCGTCCATCACCGAGTCGTCGTCGTCGCGGGACCAGGTCGGGCTCTCGGCGCGCCAGGCCCCGACCTCCATCAGCCTCGGGTAGGCGTCGATCTCGACCCGCCAGCCCTGGTCCTCGGTGAGGTGCCAGTGGAAGCGGTTGAGCTTGAAGCGCGACATGAGATCGACGTAGCGCTTCACCGTCTCGACGTCGAAGAAGCGGCGGGCGGTGTCGAGGTGCAGACCGCGCCAGGAGAACCGCGGCGCATCCCGGATGACGACCACCGGCAACCGCCACTCGACCCCGGGGGCCCGCTCGGCGCTCTCGACCTCGGGAGGCAGGAGCTGGCGCAGGGTCTGGAAGGCGTAGAAGGCGCCGGCCGGAGCCGAAGCCGCGATGCGCACGCCATCAGCCGACACCTCGAGCTCGTAGCCTTCCTCGGGCTGGCTCGCGTCGTGCTCCACCCGCAGGGTCGCGGCCCGCGCATCCGCCTCTTCGAGCGGCAGGCCGGTAACGCGGCGCAGCGCCGCGACCTGACGCGCGGTCACTTCGGCGAGCTGGGCGGCGGCGGCGACGGTGGTGGCGCCGCTCAGCACGTGCTCGCCCACGCCCGGCCGCACCGAGCTCGGAACGGGAACGACCCCGATCGGCCCCGGCGACGGCGCGGGCGTCCCGGTCGCGCATCCGGACAGCAGCACGGCCACGGCGATCAACGGGTGTCGGCCTCGCATCGATCCTCCTCGAACCATCTTCGGTCGCGTATTCCCCCGAAGGGGCGTCACTCCGGGCGCCGGCGTCCGCTCGCGCCCGGAGGCTCCGATGGCCGCGCCGCCGCAATGTCGCCGACGGTTCGCCGTCGGTTCGCCGTCGGTTCGCCGAAAACCTATCAGCGAGCCGGTTCGGCGGTCGCACCCGCGCACCGCCTCAGCCGCCCCGACGCCGTGCCCACCTTCGACGCGACGCGATCCCCGCCGCGAGAACCGCCGCGACGAGACACAGCAACAGTAGAGCGCCGCCCGGCGCGGCGCGCCCCGCCCGTTCCGGGAAGGCGACGCCCCCCTCGCCGTCGCCGAGCAGCACGAATCCTGCCCAGTAGTAGGGGTGCCGGTAGCGCGCACGCGACCGCATCGCGGCCTTGGCCTCGCGGAGCGCCTGCGCCCGGCTCGCTCCGGACGAGAGCGACCGGTAGAAGCTCTCCATCAGCGCTGCGCTCGCCCGGTCGTTGACGCTCCACAGGCTGGCGACGACGGCCGGGGTGCCGGCGTAGAAGAAGGACCGTGTCAGCGACACCATCCCCTCTCCCGACACCACGCTTCCGAGGGCGCTCTGGCACGCCGAGAGCGTCACCAGCTCGGCATCGAGCGCGAGGCGGACGACTCGCTCTCGGCGGCCGCCAGGCGGTCCCCGGTCCCGCCCTTCCCGCCGCTGCGCAACTCCGCCTGCAACGCCGAGATCCGGTCGAGCAGCCGCCGCTCCTGCTCGCGCAGCGCCGGCGGCAGTGTCTGGTGCAGGTCGGTCGAGGTCAGCGCCAGCGTGTCGAGGAACGCGCGGGCGCGAGCCCTCTCGGCGATCTCGAACGAGCGCTCGGCGCCGTCGGTCTCCCGCACGGCGATCAGCTCGAGCGCCTCGTCGTAGACCTGGACCTTGCTCTGGAAGAAGTCGGTCTTGAAGCTCTCGATGCGCAGGCCGCTGCGCAGCGACTCGAGCGCGTCGAGCGCCGCCAGGTAGCTCGCCTCCGCCCGCGCCGGATCGCCGCGCCGCCGGTGCAGCCGGCCGAGCTCGCGCTGAGTCTCCCACAGCACCTTGCGATCGCCCGATCGCTGCGCGATCTCGAGTGCGCGCGCGAACGAGGAGAGCGCCCGGACGTCGTCCCCCAGTCCGGCGTGGCACTGCCCGACGTGCTTGAAGAGAGCGGCCTCGACCCGACCCGGGAGCCGGGCGACCAGCTCTTCGGCCTCACGGTAGGAGGCGAGCGCCTCCTCGAAGCGACCCTGATCGCGCCGGGCCTTGCCGCGGTTCATCCACCACGCGACCTCGTTGCCGAGGTCGCGGGCCGCCCGCGCATGCGCGATCGCGACGTCGAAGGCCGCGACCGCGCCCTCCACGTCCCCTCGCTCGAGCGCCACCAGCCCCAGCTCTCCGACACCGACCGAGAGCAGGCGCCGGTTGCCGAGCCGCTCCGCCTCCGCCGTGAACTCGGTGAAGGCGCGATCGGCGTCGTCGAGCCGATGCAGCTCGAGAGCCGCAACGCCCAGCCCGTGGAGGATCGGCAGCCGGCGGCCGTCGGTGGGCTCGTCGATCAGGTTCGCCGCGCGCTCGAGATCGGCGATCGCCGCGCCATGGTCGTGGAGCTGGATGCGGGTGAGCCCGAGGTCGGTGTAGAGGCGCAAGGCATCGGCGGGCCGGCCGCCGTCGAGCGCGAGCCGCGCCGCCTCTTCGCGATAGCCGAGCGCGAGCTTCGGCTCGAGACGGAAGAAGTGCAGGTTGCCCCACGCTTCGAGCAGCGCCATCCGCTGCGCCGTCGAGAGCTCCATCTCCCGCCCCGCCGCCACGGCCGCCTCCAGCATCGACCCGGCCTCGACGTAGCGACCGGACGAAGTCCACGAGTTGGCGAGCTCGAGCCAGAGCTCGAGGCGCCGATCGGGCGCCGCCGTCTCCGCCAGCTCGAGGCGCTGTTCCAGCAGGTCGGCGGCCTCGGCGCGCTTGCCGCGCCGGGCGAGGAACCGCGCCACTTCCAGCGCCGCCTCGAGCTCGTCCTCGCGATCTCCGGCCGCGGCCGCCGCGACCCAGGCATGCCCGGCGCGCTCCGCCTCCGCCATCCTTCCCAGCTCGACGAGCAGCCGATGCCGCCAGCGGGCGAGCGCAGCCGGCGCGGCCCGTTCGGCGGCGGCCGAGCCGTCGACCAGCGCCAGAGCCTCCTCGGCGGCGCCGGCCGCCCGTAGCTCCTCGAGGCGCCGCTCGAGCTCGGTGCGCGCCGTCGCCCGCGAAGGCAGGGCGAGGATCAGAGCCAGGATCGGAGCGAGGATCAGAGCGACGCCGACCGCCCGGCGTAGGCTCCACGGGAAGGGCATGGCGCGAGCCTACTCCTCCGCCACCTCCACCTCCACCCAGGACGAGCGCCCGAAGACGCGATCTGGCTCGTCGGCGCCGCCGGTGAACGCGACCACGCGCCACCGGAAGCGGGAGCCCTCCCGCAGCCGGCTCCGCAGCGAAGGCGGTGGCTCGATGGTCGTCTGCGTGGTGGTCAAGCGGTGGGGCTCGCCCAGACCGGTCTCCGCCCCGCCCGCGCCCGCGCCCCCGACCTCGATCTGGACCTCGACCTGGTAGAGCAGGGGCGCCGGCGCCGCCACCGACCAGGAAAAGCGGTCGACAGCGGGAACGCGACCGGTCGGCTCGGTGAGCAGGATGCCGCCGCGCACCTCCGACACCGGCGCGCCGGAGGAGTTCCAGGACCACCACCACCACCCCGCCACCAGCGCCAGGACCGCGGCCGCGATCGCCATCCACGGTCGCAGCGAGTCGCGCCCCGGTCGCACCTCGCGATCGCGCCAGGGCGCCGGGCGTGCGCGCAGCCGCTCGCGGGCGGCGGCCCAGTCCTCCTCGTCGAGGTTCGCGTCCGACGTCCCGAGCCCGGCCAGCAGCTCGCGCTCTCGGCAGCATCGGGCGCAGAGCGCCAGGTGGGCCTCCACCCGTCTTCGCCGCTCGTCGGTGAGCGGCTGGTGATCCCGGAGCGCGATCTCGGCTGCGTCCGCCTCGAGCGCCGCCAGCTCCTCGACGCTCGGACACTCCCCGCGCTCCCGGCGCAGCCCGTCGAGACGAGCGCGGTGACGGCGCTCGAAGGTCGCCTCATCCATGTCCGCGCTCCGGGATCACCAGCCGCTCCCAGGCGTTCGCGAAGTTGCGCCGCGCGTTCTGCAGGTAGGACCGTACCTGCTCCGACGAGTATCCGGTGACCTCCTCGATCTGCTGAAGCCCGAGACCGTCCAGGTGGCGCAGCAGGAAGACCTCGCGCTGGTGGGGCGACAGACCGTCGAGAACCCCGCGCGCCAGCTCGAGCTCCTGGCGCGCTGCCGCCGTCCGCTCGGTGAGGTCCGTCGTGGGCTCCGGCCGGCTCGCCGGCAGCACCCGCCGAGCGACCGCGTGCCGTCGGATCTGGTTGAGGCAGTGGTGGGTGGCGATGGTTCGCACCCAGGGCAAGAAACGCTCGCCACGCATCGTTTCGAACCGCTCCCAGGCCTGCACGAAGACGTCGTGGCAGGCGTCCTCGGCGGCGCCCGCCTCGCGCAGGAAGTGGAGGCAGACCGCATAGACCGGGCGCCGCGCCAGCTCGTAGAGCCCCTCGAAGGCCGCGGGATCGCGCCGACGCCGGAACCTCGCCACCAGCCGCCGCTCGTGCGCGGCCGCCGCCGGATCCTCCGAGCTCGTACCCCAACTGGGCATGGCGAGCAGCGTTGCAGGGCCGGCGCGGGCGAGTCAAGGCGCGCCGCCGACCGGCCGGGCACGCGAGCGTTCCTCTCGAACCCGCTCACGGCTGGCTGTCGAGATCGACGGCGAACGAGCCGCCGGTCTCGACCCGGAATCCGCTGGTCAGGATCACCCGCCGGGTCCGGAAGGTGACGTCGTCGCCGGACGAGACGACGAACGAGGTCCCGGCCGTGATCGAGCCGCAGGCCGAGAACAGGGCAGGGCCCGGGGTCGGGTTGTCGGCCAGGATCAGGTCGGCGTCAGCCGAGCACCAGGCGCAAGCCTGGCTCCGGCAGACGAACGGCAGGCCGTCGAACATCCCGCTGGCCTCGACCGTGTCGGCGCCGCAGGCCCCGGCGGGACGGTCGATCTCGAAGCTCACCACGCCCTGGGAGTCGGTGATGGCGGCGCCGAGCGCTCCGGCGCTCGGTCCCGCGATCACCTCGAAATACACGGTGGCGCCCGCGACCGGCGTGCTCAGGTCCTCGCGAACCAGCGCCCGCAGGAGCGGATCGGGCGCCAACAGAGAATCGAAGGCGTCGATCTGGCAGCGCAGGCAACGGTTCGCGTCGTCGGGGGTCGGCGGCGCCGGCGCGAAGCCCTCCGTCTCGCCGGCCTCGCCGGCGCCGTCGGGACAACGCTGGAGTGAATGCAGAGTCGCGCGGCCGCCGCCGGCCTCGTCGAGCTGAGGCTGATCGGCTGCGAGCAGGACCAGCAGGCCGGGGTCGGGATCGCCGCTGCCGTAGACCACCGCGTCGAGCAGGTTCACGGTGGTGACCGGCGTGCCGTTCGGAAAGTCGCTGCCGTTCGCCTGGTAGACGGCCACCGCGTCGGGGCCGTCCTGGAGCAGGAAATCGTCGAACACCAGGTCGACCCCCGCGACATCGGCATTGCCGAGCACGAAGCGGCCCTGCGCGTCGGTGACCTCGCCGTCGAGGTCGAACGCCGCATACGAGGTATCGGTCTCGCCGTCGAAGAACACCACGACCTTGCCGACGAGCGAGGCGGCGCCGGCGCCCCGGAACAGGAGCTCGACCAGCTCGCGCGGGATCGGCCCCGGATCGGCGTCGACCTCGTTGATCAGCAACGTTGGCACAACAGGCGTCGAGTCGACCTCGTAGCACGCCGACAGCTCGGAGGTGTCGAGCTCGAAGGCGGTGCCGCCCGCGCCCGGCTGGCGGATCGCCAGCGCGGTCAGGAACGGTCGCATCGGGTCGATCCCGGGCACGGCGCGCCAGGCGGCGTTGCCGGTCACGTCGGTGGTCGCCGTGGTCGTCACCGCCAGCCGCTCGGCCTCGCCGTGGCCCGAGGGGTCGCAGCTCTCGTTCAAGTACAGCTCGATTCGGTAGGTGGTGCCGGGAGGCCCGCTCAGCGCGCCGGTGGCGATCCCTCCCGCGGTGTAGGCCCGGATCACGGGGAAGTTCTGGCGATGGTTGGGGCCGGCGTCGCCGTCGCCGGTATCGTTCGCGGTGACTCCGTCGCCGGCCAGGTCGATCCCGAGCCCCGCGGCGTGGCCTTTGATCTCGTTGCCGGTGAGCTCGTTGCGCACGGTTCCCGAATCCTTCACGCCGATGCCGGCGCCCCCGGCGTTGGCGAAGACGACGTTGAGCTCGATCCGGTTGTCGTGAGCCCCGTCCAGCAGGACGATGCCGTCGCCGCCGCCGTTGCCGGCGACGCGGTTCTTCGAGACCACGTTGCGCTCGGTGTCGACGCCGGCGAGCACGATCCCGTTGAGCGAGTTGGAGACGATCTCGTTGCGCACGATGCGGTTGCCGCGGCTGCCGTCGGTGAGCAGCACGCCGCCCAGATCGTTCGGGGCGCCGAACAGGCCGAGGGGGGGCAGCTCGAACTCCCCGATGTTGTTGCCAACGATCAGGTTGTCGTGGCTCGCGGTGAGCGAGATGCCCACGCCGCCGCTGCCCGCGATCAGATTGCTCGGATCGTCGGGGCCGGGAGAGCCGATGCGTGACGAGCGGGTGGAGACGAGCTCGATGCCGTCGCCGCCGTTGCCGAGGGAGGCGCTGCCGTCGGGATCGGTGCCGATCTGGTTGCCGCCGTGGACGACGACCCCGACCGAATCGAGCACCAGGATGGCCGAAGCGTCGTTGGCCGAGATCACGTTCCGCTCCTCCCCGGTCGGTCCCCCAACCTCGCCCCCCTGCACGGCGTTCAGGCGGAGCCCATTCCGCCCGTTGCCGCGTCCGGCCGTCCCAGCCCGATCGGTTCCGAGGTAGGACGAGACCAGCTTGAACCCGGGAGCGCGGTCGACGTCGATGCCCTCTCCCGTGAAGCGGTAGATGGCGAGATCGCGCACCTCGGAGCGACTGGCGCTGCCCGCGAAGCGCAGGCCGTCGGTTGCCGCCCCGGCGACCAGCCCGTCGACGTCGACCTGCTGCGAGCCCGGCGCGCCGCCGATCCGGGTCGTGCCGGTGACGAGAGGCAGGGACGATCCGGGACGGATGAGGTATTCGCCGTCCTGGGCGGCGCCGGGCTCGCCAGGGCCGTTGGGGTCGAACAGGATCACGTCGTCGCCCGCCGCTGCATTCGCCTCCTGGATCGCTGCGCGCAGCGTGCACTCGGGCCTCTGTTGGCCCAGGATGGTGACCTGGAAGCCGGTGTCGCAGGCGCCGTTGCCGGCTGCGGCGTCGGAGAGATCGCGCTGCGAGTTGACCATGGTGGCGGGCCGCGACGCGCACGGCGAGAACTCCGAGGTGTCGCCGGTCGAGTCGCGGGTCGCGGTCGCGCTGACGATCGCGGCGCCGAACGGGAACAGCACGCTGCCGTTCCCGGCGCCGTCCGTCGTCAGCGTCGCGAACCCGAGGATGCTCTGACCCTCGCCAAAGCCCGTCGGATCGCACTCGTCGTTGGCGAAGAGCTCGATCTGGAAGGTCTCGTTGGGATGGCTGGCGAGGCTGACCGACTTGCTGCCGCCGAGGTCCACGATGGTCGGAGCGTTCTGGCGGTTGTTGGCTCCGCCGTCGCCGTCGCCGGGATCGTTGGGGGTCGGACCGTCCGCGGAGTGATCGATGCCCAGCCCGCCGTTCTCGAAGATGGTGTTCTGGGAGACGGTGTTGCCGGTTCCCGAGCCGACCGCGACGCCGGCGAGGCCGTTGTGGGCGATGACGTTGCCCTTGCCTCCTCCGCCGCCGATCCGGTTGTTGGGCGCGCTGTTGTTGAGGAGGATGCCGTGTCCCTGGTTGCCCATCGGCGTCGCGCCGTCGCCGGCGACCCCGATCAGGTTGCCCTCGACCACGTTGCCGCTCGCCCCGAATCCCTGGATCTCGAGCCCGTGACCCTGTACACCGGCGACGTCCTGGGTGTCGGCGATCTGGTTGCCGAGGACGAAGCTCCCCTGGGACTGTAGGAGGATCCCGTGGCGCCCGTTGCCGAGCGGTGCGCTGCCTGCCTGATCGGTGCCGATCAGGTTGCCCGAGATCACCTGTGCCGTTCCGACACCGGCTCGGATCCCGCCGCTCCCGTTCGCGGCCACCACGTTCTCGCGCACCTCGACCGCGCCGCCGAACGCACCGAACGAGATGCCGATGAGACCGTTGCCGAGGGCCTGCGAGCCGGTCGCGTCGGTGCCGACCCGGTTGTCGACGACGGTGCAGACCCCGCCCTGGCACAGCGCGTCGATGCCGGTTCCGGTGTTGCCCGAGACCACGTTGTCGAACACGGTTGCGTCCGCGCCGCCGACACCGATGCCGTTCGCGTTGGGCAGGGCGGCCGTCCCGGAGAAGTCCACGCCGACGCGGTTGGCAGCGACCACCGGGCTGTCGCCGGAGACGGTGATCCCGCCCGAGGTCTGGCCGACCACGCGATTGGCACGAACCGTCGCCCCGTCGACGCCCACCAGGCGGATCCCGTGATCGCTGTTCCCAACGACCGACCCGACGGAGTCGTCGGAGCCCACGATGTTGTCCTCGACCCGCGAGCCGTCGCCTCCGCCGCCCTCGATCTCGACACCCCCGCTCGCGATCACGTTGCCGATCACCACCGTCAGATCGCCTCCCCCGCTGCTGCCGTTGATTCCGCCCAATCCGAGGTCCGCGCCGCTGGTCGGGCTCACGCCCGTGAAGTTTCCGACGAAGGTGTTGGTGTGCGAGCCGGCGAAGATCATGGTGATCGGGCCCGCCACCACGTTGTCGAAGAAGGTGTTCTCCGAGGAGTTGAGCAGCGCGATCGAGGTGGGGATGCCCACCTTCATCGAGCCGGTCGCGTCGGTGCCGACGCGGTTGGCCGAGATCAGGTTGCCGTCCCCGTTGTTGATCTGGAGCCCGACCGAGAACCCCTGGATCACCAGACCGCTCACGCTGCTGCTCTCGGCGTTGGAGAGGAGGATCCCGATCGTGCAGAAGGCGCACATCGAACCGTCGATGACTCCGCCGCCGCTCAGGTCGACCGGCACGGTGATCGCCGGCAGCCCGCTGAGGGGCTGGATCGGCATCGCCGGCGAGGTCCCGACCACGATCGGCCGGCCGAACCCGCCGGTGTTGTGCTCCTGGATCGCCGCTCGCAGCGTGCACAGGCCGGTGAAGCCGCCGGACAGGCTGCCGGTGTCGCAGACACCGTCGCCAACGTCGCCGTCGGCGTCGTCGCCGTTCGAATTGACGGCGATCCCGCCGCCGCCGGCCGCCGAGAGTCGGAGCCACGGCTCCTGCCGATCGGCGAGCAGCACGACTCGGTCATCGACGGCGTCCGCGTCGAGACGTGCGGTCAGCTCGGCCTCGATCCCGTCTCGACGGACCGCTGGTGCCGTCCCGGCCCCCAGACGGACCGAATTGGAGCTGTCTTCGGAGAGCTCCCACCGACCGCTCCACTCGTCGCCGACGACGCCCGCCCACCCCGTGGGAGTACGCGCCAGTAGCTCGCGATAGGGGTCGCCGGAACGTTCGCCGGGGCGGCCGAGCGCGATCTCGGCCACCTCCCAGGCGCCGTCCACCTCGATCAGCGACGGCGCCGGCACGCCGTCCCGGCGCTCGTCGCCCGACGGCGCCGCGCGAGTCGGAGCGAGGCGCCGGTCCCGCCCCACCAGCAGATGGAGATTGCCGTTGATTCTCAGCGCCAGGTCCCGTGGATGGGAGCGGTCGAAGTCGCCGAGCAGGAGCTGCTCGGGGGGACCCGGAAGATCCACCGTCTCCGGGACTGCCGACGAAGCGCCGCGCCAACCTTCGTACACCACCAGCCGAGCGCCCTCCTCCCCGTCGACCGCCACGATCAGGTCCTCGAGCCCGTCGCGGCGGTTGATCTCACCCGCGATCGCCTCGAGCACGCGGCCGGGCAGCACCAACTCCGCGCTCGCCGGCCTCTCGCGCTCGAGTTCGAGGAGCAGGTGGACCCGGTCGGCGCCGGGAGAGGTGTGGGCGAGGTCGTCGCGACCGTCGGCGTCGAAGTCTCCCGCGAGCAGGATCTCGGGCGGCGCGGCGAGCGGATGGATCGTGGCCGACGGAGCGAACGGCAGTGCGACCGCGCCCGCCGCCGCATGCCCCATCGCACCGAAGCCCGGGCGTTGCACCGAACGGACGCCCCGCCACACCGCGAGCACCCCGCCGTCGCCGACGCGGTAGCCCACGGCCAGCTCGAGAGCCCCGTCGCCATCGAGGTCGAGCACGGCCACCGAGCGCGCCACCGCCTCGTCCGGAAGCGTCGGAAGCATGCGCTCTCCGCCCCCGACGTCGGTGATCGCCAGCGGCACCGGCAGCCACCGCGCCTCCTGAGCGTATGGGGCGTACGGAGCAGGCGCGGCACCGACCAGCGCCGTCGACGGGAGGTTGCGGCCGGCGCTCCCGCCGACGGACGCAGCGAGGGTCAGGCAGACCGCCGCCGGGAGGACCCGGCCTCGCA
The DNA here is from genome assembly GCA_035546295.1 of Thermoanaerobaculia bacterium. Taxonomy (GTDB): domain Bacteria; phylum Acidobacteriota; class Thermoanaerobaculia; order Multivoradales; family Multivoraceae; genus DATKBT01. The sequence goes on from DATKBT010000070.1 coordinate 102,198, forward strand.
GGCCTCGCCGGGTCGAGATCGTGGATCCTGGTCTCGCGCGCTCCATCTCTGGGGCCTCCTCGAGTCGGTGGTGCTCGGCGCGCCAATGGCGCCTTCCAGCCACTAGACACTCGAGCGGTCGCCTCGCCACACGGCGTTCCTCGCGAGTTGGCGAGCAGTGCGCACACGCGACGCCACGCGGGTCCTCAGCGGCGGAGCCGGAATCCGCGACGTGCCACAATCGACCCGCCTGGGGCGTCGACCGATCCGACGCCCGAGGGCGCCGACCGCGACCGAAACCCCGTGCAGTCCTACATCCTCCGCCGCCTCCTGGCGCTGATCCCGACGCTCCTGTTCGCGAGCCTGATCGTGTTCGTGGCGGTGCGCTGGATCCCGGGCGACGTGGTCGATCTGATGATGTCGCAGAACGACATCGCGGCCGACCAGGACCGCGCGCGGGTCGAGCAGGCGCTCGGGCTCGACCGCCCGGTGCTCGTCCAGTACACGTCGTGGGTGGGCGGCGCCCTGCGCGGCGACCTGGGACGCTCGCTGTGGCGGGGGTCCCCGGTCTCGCGCGAGCTCGCGGAGCGGCTGCCGATCTCCTTCGAGCTCGGCTTGCTGGCGCTGGTCATCGGGCTCACCGTGGCGATCCCGATCGGCGTCTACTCGGCGATCCGCCAGGACACCCTCGGCGACTACGTCACGCGCTCGTTCTCGATCCTGATGCTGGCGGTGCCCAGCTTCTGGCTCGCCACCCTCGTGATGGTCTTCCCGTCGGTCTGGTGGCGCTGGGCGCCCGAGCTCGAGTACACGCGGTTCCTCGACGACCCGGTCGCCAACCTGAAGCAGATGCTCGTGCCCGCGATCCTGCTCGGGCTCTCGCTGTCGGCGGTCACTATGCGCATCACTCGCACCATGATGCTCGAGGTGCTGCGCCAGGACTACATCCGCACCGCGCGCGCCAAGGGGCTGCGCGAGCGCGTGGTGGTGCTCCGCCACGCGCTGCGCAACGGGCTGATCCCGGTGGTCACCCTGGTGGGCCTGCAGGCGCCGCTGCTGATCGGCGGCGCGGTCATCATGGAGCAGATCTTCGTGATCCCCGGGATGGGCCTGTTGCTGCTCGAAGCCGTGTCGCAGCGCGACTACCCCTTGATCTCGGGGATCTTCCTGGTCGTCGGGCTGAGCGTGATCTCGATCAACCTGCTGGTCGACCTCAGTTACGGGCTGCTCGATCCCCAGGTGCGGGTGCGCTGAGGGTTCGATGACGGCGCCCGCGATCGACTCCAGCGCCGCCCTGCCGCGCGCCCGCAGCGCAGGTCGCGACCTGCTCCGGCGCCTGGTGCGCGACAAGCCGCTGGGCGCCGCCGGGGCGGCGATCTCGGTGCTCTTCCTGCTGTGCGGGATCCTGGCCGGCGTGCTCGCCCCGCGCGGGATCAACCAGGTCGACCTCGCCCACCGGCTCGAGCCGCCGTCGCTCCAGTTCCTGCTCGGCACCGATGCGCTCGGGCGCGACGTGTTCTCGCGCATCCTCCACGGCGCACGACTGTCGGTGATCGTCGGGTTCTCGGGGGCCGCGATCGCCACCGCGCTGTCGCTGGTCATCGGCGTCGTCACCGGCTACGTCGGCGGACGGCTGGACCTCGTCGTCCAGCGGCTGGTGGACGCCTGGATGGCCTTCCCCGGGTTGGTGCTCCTGATCGTGGTGATCTCGGTCGTCGGCCCGGGGATGCCGCAGATCATCGTCGTGCTCGGGCTGCTCTACGGCATCGCGGGCTCGCGCATCGTGCGCGGGGCGGTGGTCTCGGCGCGCGAGCAGATGTACGTCCACGCCGCGCAGTCGACCGGCGCCGGCACGCTGTGGATCTTGCGCCGGCACGTCGTGCCCAACGTCATGCCGTTGATCATCGTGCTGTTCACCACGCGGGTCGGCGCCGTGATCCTGTCCGAAGCGGGTCTCTCCTTCCTCGGGCTCGGCGTCCCGCCCCCGGCGCCGACCTGGGGAGGCATGCTCAGCGGCAGCGGTCGCGCCTACATGGCGATGGGACCGTGGCTGGCGCTGGCGCCGGGGCTGTGCCTCACCCTCGTGGTCTACGCGATCAACGTCTTCGGCGACGCGCTTCGCGACCTCCTCGACCCCAGGATGCGAGGCATCCGATGACCCAGATCGGGGACAGGTACCGATCTGCCGGCGTGGGCGGGGCGTTGCTCGCGCTCGGTCTCCTCACCGCCGGCTGCGGTCCGCCGTCGGAGGCGGCGATCGCCGACCTTCTCGCGCAGGCGAGCCCGACCCCACAGCGCGGCGGCACGCTCGAGATCGGCACCATCTACGTGACGATCTCGGCGCTTTCGTGGGACCCGGCGGATTGGAACTGGAAGCTCAACCACGACGCCGGCGGCATCTACGAGCAGCTCTTCGCCGCCGACCTCGCGCAGGCGATCAGCCGGGGCGGGGCCTACCCGTTCCGCGCCGAGGCGTGGCTGCCCACCGACGCGATCCGCGGCGAGCTCGCCGAGTCCTGGGAGTGGGAGGACCCGCTGACCCTGGTCGTGCGCCTGCGCCGTGGCGTGCTCTTCCCGGCCAAGCCCGGGGTCATGGAGCAGCGCGACCTCGACGCCCAGGACGTCCTCTTCACCTGGGAGCGGCAGGCGGCGAGCCCGAAGATGATCCGCGGCTACTTCGACCACGTCGAGTCGGTCGAGGCGCGGGACTCCCACACCGTGGTCTTCCGCTTCCGCGAGTTCAACGCCGAGTGGCCCTACCGCTTCGGTTACGGGTTCTACTCGGCGATCGTCCCGCGGGAGATCGGCGCCGTCGATGCCAGCGATTGGCGTCACCTCAACGGCACCGGCCCCTTCCGCCTCACCGGGTTCGTCCCCGGCAACGCGCAGACCTACGAACGCAACTCGCTCTACTGGGATCACGAGAGAGTCCACGGCATCGACCATCAACTCCCCTACGTCGACCGCATCGTCTATCGGGTGATCAAGGACGAGGCGACCCAGCACACCGCGCTGCGCACCGGCAAGATCGACATCCTCGAGATCATGAGCTGGCTGGCCGTCGACTGGCTGAAGGAGACGACGCCCGAGCTGCGCTGGAAACGCTACCTCGGCGGCACCGGGCAATTCCTGGCGCTGCGGGTCGACCAGGAGCCGTTCGATGACCTCCGCGTGCGCCGCGCGCTCAACCTCGCCGTCGACCAGCAGGAGATCGTCGACCTCTACTACGGCGGCCATGCCGAGCTGCTCGGCCACCCGATGCACCCGGAGTTCGTCGGCTACTACCAGCCGCTCGACGAGATGCCGGAGTCGGTGCGCGAACTGTTCGGCTACGACCCGGAAGCGGCGAAGCGGCTGCTCGCCGAGGCCGGCTATCCCAACGGCTTCCGCTTCACCGCGCAGGTCAACGCCTCGGATTTCGACCACGCCGAGCTGATGCCGCTGGTCGCCGGCTACCTCGAGCGCGTCGGCGTCGAGATGGTCATCGAGCCGCTCGAGTACGCGTCGTTCCTCTCCCGGATGACGACCAAGACACACGGTCCCGGCTACCTGATGAAGTCCGGGCACACCAATCCGACGACGAGTCTGCGCAAGAACTTCACCACCGGCCAGCTCTGGAACCCGTCGGGCTGGTCGGACCCCGGGTTCGACACCCGCATGGACGAGGCGCTGCGCACCCGCGACGAGGAGGAGCGCCAGAGGATCCTCCGCGAGCTCACCGTCGAGGTCCTCGACCAGGCGCCCTACGTCTGGCTGCCCACCCCCTACAACCACGTCGCCTGGTGGCCCTGGGTGCGCAACTACGACGGCGAGCTGCGCGCCGGGGCGGTCCGACCCTGGCCGATCTATGCACGGATCTGGATCGACCACGACATGAAGCGACGGATGGGCTTCGAGTGAGGACACGCTGCGCCCGGGCCCGGAGCGGAGCCCCGCAGCGGAGCGCGCGCGCGTGAGCGAGCCGGTCCTATCGGTGCGCGATCTCACCGTCTCCTTCGATACCGACCGAGGCCCGGTGCGCGCGGTCGACTCGGTCTCCTTCGACGTCGCCGCCGGCGAGACCCTGGCGCTGGTCGGCGAGAGCGGCTCGGGCAAGAGCGTCACCGCGCTCTCGCTGCTGCGCCTGATCCCCGAGCCCCCCGGCCGCATCGAGCGAGGTGAGGTTCGCTTCGGCGGGCGCGCCGGCGGCCCGAGCCGTTGCGACCTGCTCCAGCTCGACGAGGCCGGCATCCGCAGCATCCGCGGCAATCGGATCGGCATGATCTTCCAGGAGCCAATGTCGTCGCTCAACCCGGTGCTCACGATCGGCACCCAGGTCGGCGAGCCGCTGCGCGTCCACCGTCGGACCGCCCGGGCCGAGACGCTCGAGGAGGTCTGCGATCTGCTCGCCCGGGTGCGCATCCCGGACGCCCGCGAGCGGCTCGGCTCCTACCCTCACCAGTACTCGGGGGGCATGCGCCAGCGGGTGATGATCGCGATGTCGATCGCGTGCGCGCCGGAGCTGATCATCGCCGACGAGCCGACCACCGCGCTCGACGTGACGGTCCAGGCCCAGATCCTGTCCCTGCTCGAACGGCTGACCGACGAGTCGGGCGCGGCGCTCATCCTCATCACCCACGATCTCGGCGTGGTCGCCCGCTATGCCGACCGCGTCGCCGTCATGTACGCCGGCCGCATCGTCGAGACCGCTCCCGCCGCCGAGCTCTACGCCCATCCACGGCATCCCTACACCCGCGGCCTGCTCGCCTCGGTCCCGCGCCTCGACGTCGAGCGCCGGCGGCGTCTGGCGCCGATCGTGGGACAGCCCCCGGACCTCGCCGACCTCCCCCCCGGCTGCGCCTTCGCGCCGCGCTGCTCCGTGGCCACCGACCGCTGCCGCGCCGAGCGCCCCGAGCTCGAGCCGGTCGGGCCCGAGAGTGTCGGGGCCGAGAACGACCTGCTCGAGCGCTCCGGCGAGCTTCGCGCCAAGGCCTGCTTCGCCGATGTGCCGGTCTGAGCCAGCGAACGCGGCGCGCGGGGGCCGGGCGCTCGCGGAGACCGGGCCCGGCCAGGGAGCGGAGTCCCGCGACGAGGATCGGCCGGCGAGCCGGGCGGAGCCGCGCGAGATCCCGTGCTTCGAGGACGAAATCCCGTGCGTCGGAGACGAGATCCCGTGCATCGGAGACGAAATCCTCCGCGTCGAGGACCTCGCCGTCCACTTCCCGGTGACCGCGGGAATCCTCTTCAAGCGCCAGACCGGCGCAGTCAAGGCGGTCGACGGCGTCTCCTTCGTAATCGAGCGCGGCCGCACGCTGGGACTGGTCGGCGAGAGCGGCTGCGGCAAGTCGACCACCGCGCTTGCGATCCTGCGCATGCTCGAACCGACCCGCGGGCGAATCGTGTTCGAAGGGACCGACATCACGGGGTTCGATCAGCGCCGGATGCGCAAGGTCCGGCGCCAGATGCAGATGGTCTACCAGGACCCCTACGGCTCGCTCGATCCCCGGATGAAGGTCCGAGACCTGATCGGCGAACCGCTCGTCGTTCACGGGCTCGCCCGCGACCGTGCCGCCTACCGTCGGCGCGTCGACGAGCTGATGTCGAGGGTCGGGCTGCTCCCCGACATGGCGGACCGCTACCCGCACGAGTTCTCGGGAGGGCAGCGCCAGCGCATCGGCATCGCCCGCGCGCTCGCCCTCGACCCGAGCCTGCTGCTGTGCGACGAGCCGGTCTCGGCGCTCGACGTCTCGGTCCAGGCGCAGGTGGTCAACCTCCTCATGGACCTCCAGGAGGAGCTCGGCCTCACCTACCTGTTCATCGCCCACGATCTGGCGGTGGTGCGTCACATCAGCGACCGCATCGCCGTGATGTACCTCGGCCGCATCGTCGAGGTCGGCGGGCGCGACGAGCTGATCCGCGAGCCGCTCCACCCCTACACCCAGGCGCTGCTCGCCGCCGTCCCGATCCCCGATCCCGCGCTCGAGGCGGCGCGCCCGCGCCCCGTGATCGAGGGCGAGATCCCCAGCGTGATGAACCCGCCGCGCGGCTGCCATTTCCACCCCCGCTGCCCCGACGCCATGCCCGAGTGCCGGGAAGTCCCTCCCGAGCTGGTCCAGCTCGGGGGCGGGCGCGCCGTCGCCTGCCATCTGCACCCTGCGAGATCGAACGTCCGCGCAGGAGGAGCGGCATGATCGGGATCGGGATCCGGAGTCGACGCCGACGAGGACCTCTGTCCACTCGGTGGAGAGCGGCGGCGAGGGGTCGGCGGACGGGGATTCGGAACCCTCTTCGAGGCTTCCTCGCGCGACGATCGAGCCACGAGGAGCGGCGTCGCCACAGAGCCCCTGCCTCCGGTGCGCCGCGGGCTCTCGATCCGCGCGCTCGACTTCGCATTCGAGGCCGGCAAACCGGTTCTCCAGGCGGTGTCGCTCGGTCAGGCTCCTCCCGTCTCGAGCGACACCTCGCCGTTCGCGAAGGCCGCCAGGAGGCGCTCGATCGCCGTTCGGGTCGCAGCCGGCTCCGGCGCTGTCCGAGGCGGCAGCGACCCGATCGCATCCGCGAGCTCGAGGGGGATTCCGGTCGCTTCGGACAGCAGCTCGACCATCCGCTTCCAGCCCCGCCGGCGGTAGATCGAGGGGTCGCCGACCAGCGAGGCGAGGCGGCCGGCTTCGAGCCACCTGCCGACCTGGTAGTGGGTCGGCTCCACGCCGTCGGCGACCAGGACCTCCGCGAGCGCAGCGCCCTCGAGGAGCGTCGTGCGTTCGCTTCCGGTCTCGAGCTCCTCGAGCAGCAGCTCGTACGAGATCACGACCTGCTCCTCCGGCGTTCCCCGGTTCGCCAGTTTCTCGACCAGCTCGCGCGTCAGGCGGCGCGCGGCCTCGACGTCGTCGGCGCGCAGGGCGACGTCGAGGTCCACCACGCGCGCGCCGAGCCAGACCGAGGCCGCTGGCGTGGCCATCAGCGAGCTCGTTTGCCCGCGCGTGAGCGACCAGACCGAATCGCTCCATGCCGGCCCCAGCACCTTTGCCAATTCCCGTCCGGCAGGAAGAGACGCCACCAGCGTCCGGGTGCGACCCGTCCAGGGATCGCGCAGCAGCAGCCACAGCCCGGCCACTCCCGCCGCCAGCAGGACGCCGGCCGCCAGCGCCCAAGTGCGCCGGGGGATCACGAGCCGGCGCTGGGCGCCTGCCCCGCGGTCTTCGGCGGCGGCCTCCTCCTGCCGGAATCGCAGCCCCTCCGAGTAGCTCTCGCGGCAGTCCTCGCAGCCGGCGAGGTGCGACTCCACCTCCCGCCGCTCGTTTCCGTCGAGACGGAGGTCGAGAAAGGCAGCGAGGTCCTCGGCAGGCGGACAAGCGCGCGTCGTGGCGGCGCCGGGGCGGGGGGCGGGGGATCTCATCCAGGCAACACCTCTCAGGAGGAGACGGACACATCACCTCGAGTTCCGCCGGCGCCCTCGAACGGGGTCGTGAGATCGAGACCGGACCATTCCAGGAGCTCGGCGACCTGCGGCCAGGTCACGCCCGCCTCCTGTAGATCCGCCCGCACGCCGACCAGAATGCCCTGGATGCGCGGGTAGAGCCGCTTGGCGTCCAGGCCGAGAGCCCGCGCCACGTCGACGATCTTGAGCCCCTCCTGGAAGCGGAGACGGAGGATGAGGCGGTCCTGCGTCTCGAGGGCCGCGACCGAGCGCTCGAGCGCCTCGCTGACGCGACGAGCCGCCGCGTCGAGCTCGCCGGAGCGAGTCCGTTCCTCGGCCGAGCCGGTCGCCACCGTCCGATCCAGCCCCTCTTCCCCCAGCTCGCGCCGGCGCACGCGCACCGGCAGCTTCGCCGCCAGCTCCTCGAGCTCCCGGCCGGACGGCGCGTCGGCCGACGCGCTGCCCACCGTCGCCACTGCCTCCTGGACGGTCAGGCCGTCGCGCGAGATCAGGGACTCGAGCTGGATCGCAAAGGTGCCCAGCCGCTTCGCCATCGCTGACGGCCGCCACTTGCCCCACTTCGAGATCCGGTAGTCCCGAAAGAGGTTGAGGACCACGATCGCGAGGTAGCTCTGGAGACTGCCGCGACCCTCGAACCGCGCGAAGACCGCGTAATTGCTCTCGATGATCCGCAGCTTCACCCAGGACTCGAACTCCTCCGCCTCGGCGCCGAAGAGCCCATTGCGACGACAGGTGAAGCTCACCACGCGATCGAGCAATGGAAGCGCGTCGAGGAACTCCTGTTCGGACATCGATCGAGATCGGGTGGCCTGGGCGGTTCGGATGACGGAGACTGCCGCCGCGGCGGGCTCGCAGGCTCGGGGACCAAGAGCTGAGAAGACCGGACAAACAGAGACTACTAGCCTCGAATCTCCATCGCCGAACCGGAGCGGCGGCGAGATGACGGGCATCGGCGAGCCCGGCCCGCAGAACCCGCCGTGCGCCGCCGTGGTGCTTCACGGTCTCGACGTCCGTCCGCGCCCAACTCGCCGGCGACTGACAGCGCCGCGAGCCGGCGCTCGCACGCCGTTGCTCAGGGCGCGAGTGCCCCGTGGCTCGAGGAACAGCGCTCGCCCGAGCTGCGCCACCGCAGGCGCTGGCGTTCAACGTCCTGGATCGGCGGCCGCTCGTCTGAAAGGATCGAGACGCTGCAACCCCAGAGCGATGCGCACTTCCGAGCAGAGTTTCGCGCGTGAGATCGGGGCGCTCGAAGCCGTCTTCGACTTCCTGCACCGCTTCTTCGAACGCGCCGGCATCGACCCGGAGGTGGGGCTGTCGCTCGATTTCGTGACCGAGGAGCTGTTCACCAACTTCGTGCGCCACAACGACGCCACGAGGGCCGAGATCACGATCCGCCTGCGGGAGGACCCGGAGACGGTCAGCATCCAACTGATCGACCCCGACGCGGAGCCGTTCGACCCGACCGCGGTCGCTGACCCGAAGGTCGACCGGCCCATCGACGAGCGCCGTGCCGGCGGCCTCGGAATCCATCTCTCCCGACGGATGCTCGACGAGCTCGTCTACGACTACGATGATCGAGTCATGACCGTCACCGCGACCAAACGCATCCTCTCTTGACGCCGATGTTCGAGATCAAAAGACCCGACCCGAACACCCTCGAGCTGATCGGCCGCTTCGACGCCTCTCACGAGCGCTCGGCCGGCTCGACCCTCGCGGGGGTCACCGGCGACACGGTGATCGACTTCGAGAAGCTCCAGTACATCTCCAGCGCCGGCCTCGGCCTGCTGTTCGCGACGCAGGCTCGCCTCAACCGGGCGGGGCACGAGATCAAGCTCCGGAACCTCTCTCCCCACATCCGTGAAATCTTTCGCATGGCGGGCTTCGACAAGATCTTCACCATCGAATGAAGAACGAGCCGCGGTGAACCGACCGCTGGAGGGCGACGAGCTGAGAGACCGAAGGCTGGCGCGAGCCGCCAGGGACGGGGATCTCGACGCCTTCTCGGCGCTCGTCTCGCCCTACCGCAGGCCCTTCTTCAATGCCGCCTACCGCATCATCCACCACCCGCAGGACTCCGAAGACGTCACCCAGATCGCTCTGCTTCGCGTCTACGAGAAGCTCGATCGCTACGATTCGGGCCGCCCGTTCTTCCGCTGGGCCTTCAAGATCGTCGTGCGGGAGGCGCTGCGCTGGGTGGAGCGTGAGTCGCCGCGAACCAGACCGCTCGACCAGGGCTCGGCCTCTGCGTCCGAGGAGACGCCGAGCTCGTGGGGCTCGGTTGCAGCGCACCTCCAGCTCGAGAAGGCCCTGAGCCTGCTCGGACCCGACCAGCGCGCCGTGATCGCGCTTCGGCACCTGCACGGGTTCAGCTACGCGGAGATCGCCGAGATCCTCGACGTCGCCGAGAAGACGGTTCGTTCGCGCCTGTTCGAAGCGCGCAAGAAGCTGCGCTCGCTGCTCGCGGAATCCCGGTGAACGGTCTCCTGGCGCTGATCATCGCGCTGCTGCCGGTGCTGGGGCTCCTGCTCGGGCTCATCCTGCTCGACAGCTACAAGCTCGTCCCGCTCCGCTCGGCGGTGGCGATGATCGTCGCCGGCGCGCTGGTCGCGCTCCTGTGCTACCTGATCCTCGGCGCCTGGCTCGAGGCGGGCACGCTCACCGCGGTCGAGCTCTCCCACTACGTGGCTCCGTGGATCGAAGAGATCGCGAAGGGAGTCCTGGTGGTCTGGCTGATTCGAACGGCGGGCATCGGCTTCCTGGTCGATGCCACGATCTACGGCTTCGCGATCGGCGCCGGCTTCGCGGTGGTCGAGAACCTCAGCTACTTCCTGCTGCTCGAGACGACCGAGGTCGGGTTCTGGATCGTTCGCGGCTTCGGCACCGCCGTGCTCCACGGAGGCACGGTTGCGCTGGTCGCGGTGACGGCGCGATTCCTGGCCGATCGAACCGGCTCGGAGCTGCGCTGGAGCATCTACGTCCCCGGCCTGCTCCTCGCGGTCTTCATCCACTCGCTCTACAACCAGTTCCTGGTGTCGCCCAGGACATCGACCGTCATCGTGCTGCTCGCGCTTCCGGCCCTCGTCTTCGTGGTGTTTCGGATCAGCGAGGCGGCGACGCGCGACTGGCTCGGGATCGGCTTCGACACCGATTGCGAGCTGCTCGAGCTGATCAACGAAGGGCGGATCACCGACAGCCACGTCGGCGGCTATCTCGAGACGCTGCGCGACCGCTTCCCCGGCAGGGCCATCGCCGACATGATCTGCCTGATCCGCCTCCACCTGGAGCTCTCGATCCAGGCCAAGGGTCTGCTCATCGCACGCCAGTCGGGCTTCGAAGTCGAGCCGAGCGCGGACTTCGAAGCCCAACTGGAGGAGCTCCGCTTCCTCGAGCGCAGCATCGGTCGGACGGGCATGCTCGCGCTGCGGCCGATCTTCAACGTCGACAGCCGTGAGCTGTGGCAGGTCCAGTTGCTGCTCAATCGGCGCTAGCCTCCGATGTGCCCGCGCGCTCCGCGCGCTTTTTGGCACACTCCGGCTAGCAATTCCTCGCGGCTCCATGCGCCTGCGGCGCGTCGCCGCGGACAGCCGTAGAACCGAGCGACTGTTCCAGCGATCGCTACCAGTTACTCGGACAGGCTCCTAGCAGCGAGAATGCGCTCGGGGGGTCACAGGATCTTGAGCGAGATCATCCACTCGTCCTCCGCATCGCCGCTGTCGCCCCAGGCCTGCGCCCAGCCAAGCGAGAGCGTGGTGCTGAGGTTCGAGAAGAAGACGATGCGCAGATCGAGCTGCAGGCCCGCGGAGTAGTCCGTCGTCCGGAATGCCGAGGCGTCGGGGTCGGTCTGGAGAACGCCGGCGAAGAGGGCGGGTCGCAGCCAGTTGACGTAGAAAGACGGCACGCCGAGCCGTCGGAATCTCACCGGCGGCAGCGTCCACTCGAGCATTGCCCTGGCGAAGCTGCGCCCGCCGAGCTCGTCGATGTCGCGACCGGGAAAGGCATAGAGCGTGCGGAACCGCTTCTCGTCGAGGCGGTCGACGAAGTTGTTGCGAAAGCCGCCGAAGAAGAATCCCGCGAACGGATCGTTTCGGTCGCCGAAGCCGCTTCCGGCGGCGCCGCGCAGCCAGATCGAGGAGTGGTCGATCGGCAACGGGAAGCCGCGTGCCGCTTCGATGCTCAGACGCGGCGTGGTTCCGGAGTCGACCGTGTTGGAGGACGCCACGAGCCGCCAGGTCGTCCCCTTCTCGATGTCGACCGCGCCGAGCGACTTCCACAGGTACTCGTAGTCGAGGGCGATCTCCGCGGAGAGCAGCTCGTCCTCCGCGACGCCGACGTTCTGGAAGTCGGGCAGAGTCTCGAGATCGCCGTAGCCGGTGAGACCGGTGCTCAGGGTCAGCTTGCGCGGTTCGTCGAAGATCAGCGTCTTCTGCCAAGAGAAGCCCAGCGAGTAGCCGCGGCGGCTCCGCTCGAAGGGGCCGAAGAGGTCGTAGAAGTCGGCGCGGTTGTAGGACGCTCGCACCTCCCACGCCCAGTAGTGGAAGCCGACGTCGAGGTGCAGGCGCTCGGCGTCGTCGAGGTCCTCGTCGGTCGAGTACGAAGCAGTGACGTCGAGGCCCGCGAGGTTGAGCGAGTCCGAGAAGTTGAAGCGATAGCCCGCCGCCGGCCGGCTCTTGTACCCCTCCACGATCGGGTAGGCGCTCTCGAACGCGATCCTCGCGGCCGCCCGATAAGGCACGCGCTCCTCTGCCGAGGGCACCTCGACCGTTCTCGGCGACGGTGCCCGCCAATCGCGCACCACTGGGTGCCGCTCGGCGATCGCGGTGCCCAGGAAGCGCACCGCCGAGACCCGATCCACCTCGCGATTCGGCAGCCTCACCGGCACGAGACCCCTGCCGGTGTAGAGGAACGCCAGCAGCTCGTCCTCCGAGATCACGGTCGGTCGAAACAGACCGGTCTCGACATTGCTCATCGCCGAGAGGTCGTCGCCGGCGAGGTCGTAGCGGAAGACGTTGGACACCCCCGAGTAGTACGACGTGCCGATGAGGAATCGGCCGTCGTCGGAGAAGGTGAAGTTCGAAGGCGAGCTCTTCTCGAAGTCGAACAGCAGGCGGTGCTCGGCCGCACCGCTCAGCAGCTCCTCGCGCTCGAACACGACCAGGTGCTGCGAGCCGTCGACCATCGCCAGCACCCCGGCCAGGAGCCGGCCGTCGGGCGAGACGTCGAGATCGTAGAGGTCGCGGCCGTAGGGGAACGAGTGCACGTGGTCCCACGACTCGTAGGGCGGCTCGATCCGAACGATCGTCGAGATGCCGTTGAAGTGGCGGACGCCCCACAGCGTCCCGCCCGAGCGGTCGAACGCCAGATCACCCACCCGCAGGTCCTTCTGCAGGCGCCGAGCCCTGCCGGTCTCGAGCTCGAGGACGTTGAGGTCGCGCCACCCGTAGTTGTCGGTGGTGTAGAACAACCGCCGTCCGTCGGGGTCGAAGGCGAGCGAGGTGACGTAGAAGAGCGCCGCCCCGTCGACGTCGACGAGCTTCTCGAGCTGGCCGCTCTCGAGGTCGAGCGCCGTGATGTGCGCGAGCTGCCCGGGGTAGCGCACGGCGACGTAGAGACGCTCCCCCGCCGGATCGACGAAGGCGCGGGAGACCGAGCCGAAGCGCCCCTCGGAGACCGGCTGGACCGGCGTGACGGGATGCGTGTGGATCGCCTCGAGGTTCGCTCGTTGCCACTCCTTCTCGGCTTCGATCCACTCGCTCCAGGCGGAGGGGAGCGGCCGTCCGAAGACGTGCTCGAACTGGCTCGCGAAGTGCGCGCGGCTGCCCGGCCGGCGGGCCGTCCACTCCACCAGCTTCTCGGGCCCGTGCCGGTGAGCGAGGTAGCTCATGAATCGAGTGCCGTAGAGGTACGAGTTGACGCCGACCTGGAAGTCGATGGTGGTCCCCTCGGACTCGAGGCCGACGACGTCGTAGAACACCGCGTCGTCCCGCACCATGCTGCGAAAGACCATTTCGTCGTAGCCGCCGAGCACGCGCCCCAGCCCGCCCGCCATCCACGACTCGAGGAACACCGCGATCCCCTCGTGGTACCAGCGCGGGGCGTTCCAGCGCGGATTCGTGAGGTAGTTGTAGAAGATGCTCAGCGGCGCATCGGCGATGGGATCCACCTTGCCGCCGAGCAGGCGCCGGAAGGTGAGATCGCGGCCCGCAGCCTGGTCCATCGTCACGATGTGGGCCATCTCGTGGTTGGCCATCCAGTAGAACCGGTCGATCGCGGGCACCGCCCCGTAGACGTAGCTGAACGGCGCCACCCCGAAGTTGACGAAATCGTTGGGAACGGTGTTGGCGCCGCCGTGACCATAGTCGCTGAAGTCCTCGAGCAGGATTGTGATCCGCTCGTCGGGCTCGTAGTCGTAGAGCTCACGATGGAAGCGCAGCGCATTCTCCGAGCAGGCCGCGGCGTGACGAACCAGGTACGAGAACGCCTCTCCCGGATACACCAGCTCGAGGCTTGGCGTGTCGATCGCGAGCAGCTGCGCCTCGACCGACCCCGGCACCGACAGCATCAGAATCGCCAGCGCCGGCAGTGCGCTCCTCGGCCTCATGACACGCGAGCGAGCGAGGCCGGCGCGGCGCCGCCCCGCGAGCTTCCTTCCGGCGGGCTCGGCCACGAGCGCGGTCGGCGACTGAACGCTCGCGGCAGCATCGAGCTCGGCCGAGCTCTCGCCAGGCGGCTCGACCGCGATGCCCCACGACGCCTCGTCGAACATTCGCGCTCCACGGTGCTCCCCGCGGGGCGAGGAATCGACGCGTTCCGGATCAACGGAGGCTCGCGGGCGTGTTGGCGACGTCGGCGACATCAGGCGAAGACGATGCACCCCGGCCGAGGTCGGAAGCGAAGCCGAACCAAGAGCGACGGGTTCGGCGGCTTCGACGCCGACCCCGTCCCGAGCTTCCGACGAAGCGGTCCGGGGATCCCTCCGATCACCGGACTTCAGCGCTCGATCGCACGCGAGTGCGCGGTGCGGAAGTCACCCGCTGCGACGGCGTTGCGGAAGCGGTCGCTCGCCATCGCAGCACGCAGCCTGTCGTTCGCCAGCGCAGCGCGCAACCGTTCGCTCGCCAGCGCCGCCCGGAGGCTGTCGTTGGCGAAGATCGCACGCACGCGGTCGTTGGCGAAGAGGGCGCGGAGATCGGCGCTCGCGAAGGCCGCCCTCATCCTGTCGTTGGCCAGTGCCTGCCGCAGCCGGTCGTTGGCGAACACCGCGCGCAGCCGATCGTTGGCGAACATCGCGCGCAGCTCGTCGTTCATGAACACCGCACGCATCGCGTCGCTGGCGAAGACCGCGCGGAGCTCGTCGTTGGCGAACAGGGCGCGAATCTCGGCGTCGGCGAAGACATTCCGCCACCTGTCGGCGGCGAACGAGGCCCGCCAGTCGGCGTTGGCATAGATCTGACGCAGGCGGTCGTTGGCAAACAGCGCACGGGCGCGGTCGCTGGCGAACAGCGCCCGAACCTCGGCGTCGGCGAAGACCGCGCGGAAGCCATCAGCCGCCAGCGCGGCGCGGAGCCGGTCGTTGGCGACGGCCGCGCGCACCTCGTCGTTGGCCAGAGCGGCCCGCAGGTGATCGCTCAGAAACGCCGCGCGCAGCGCATCGTTGGCGAGCACGGCCCGCATCGCATCGCTGGCGTAGAGCTCACGCAGCTCCGGATCGGCCATGATGGTCTGGAACTCGTCGGTCTGGACGACCTGCTGGATCTCGGGATCCTCGAGCTCGACGTCGGCCTCGGTAATCGTTCCCTCGGCGTAGCGATCCGCCTTCTCGACGCCCGCGATGCTTCCTGCCGCGCCCTCTTCACCGCCTCTGAAGTCGCCGAAGGCCAGCACGAGACCCACGGCGACGATCACCACTGCGGCTGCAGCCAGCCACATCCCGGTCCGCAAACCTCTGTTCTCGCTCATTTGTCCTACCTCCTCTTCGTTCCTCGTCGGGATCGAGTCGGAACTGTCGTTGTCCAGCGAACGTGTCGTCGCTCCGGTCGTGGGCACGCCGCCGGCCGCAGCGATGCGAGCGAGCGCTCGCGACACCATGCCGGCCGGCGGATCGATCGTGGGGAGAGATTCGATCCGGGCGGCCAGGGCTTCGATCGCCTCGACCTCGAGGCGTGCGTCCGGTCGCTGGCGGAGAATCTCCTCGAGGAGCTGGCGATCCCGAACCGAGATCTCTCCGTCGACTCGCTGCCAGAGCAGCTCCAGCAGATCGTCGCGGCTCGAATCGGTCAACACCAGCCTCCGCCCGGCAGGCGCCGGATTCTCGAGATGCCCGACCCGCTCATCTGCGGGTCCCGTGATCGCAGCAGCTCACGATCGGCCGTTCCGTGTCGATGAGTGCTCCCACGACCTCAACTACCCCGTGCCTCGGCAGAAAGTTGGTGGCGATCTCGAGAACCCCTTGCTCCGGCCCGTCCTGGCCGCTGTCGTCTCGCGGCTCGCGAAGCGGCGGAGCGGCCGGCGCACCGACCGCAGCTGCTCCCCCGGCTTGATGCGACGAATCGTTCGGTGATCCACTTCGCGCAGTGCTGCAACCCCGCCCCGCGCCGCTCTGTCTCGCCGCCGTGGTGCTCCTCTCCGCGGTTCCAGGGCTCGTGGCGAAAGCTGCTGGAGAGACAGGAGCTCCACCCCCGATCGTCGAGGTCGAGCCGGTGTGGTCGGGCCATCCGGTGAGCTTCGGGATCGCCACCGCCGGCGATCGTCAGTACGTCGCCTACTACGACGCCGAGCGTCGGATGAGCGTGGCCTCCCGATCTCTCGACTCGACGGAGTGGCAGTTCGTTCGGCTGCCTTCTCGGCTGGACTGGGACAGCCACGACGGTGTCGCGATCGCGGTCGACGCCGCCGGTCACCTCCACGTCTCCGGCAACATGCACAACGAGCCGCTGCTCTACTTCCGCAGCGTGCGGCCCCACGACGCGACGACGCTCGAGCCCGCCGCGATGCTCGGGGAGAGCGAGGACCGCGTCAGCTACCCGGTCTTCCTCGAAGGGCCCGGAGGGGACCTGCTGTTCCTCTACCGCGACGGGGCGTCGGGGCGCGGCACGACGATCGCCAACGCCTACGATCCCGCCACACGGACCTGGCGGCGTCTCCTCGACCGGCCGCTCCTCGACGGCGGCAGGCGGCACAGCGCCTACCCGGTCGGACCGACCCGCGGCCCCGACGGCCTGTTCCACCTGGTCTGGATGTGGCGGAAGTCGGCGAGCGGCGACTCCAACTTCGACCTCTCCTACGCCCGCAGCGCCGATCTCGTGCGCTGGGAGAGCGCCTCGGGCGCCGCCGTCGAGCTGCCGATCACGCCCGGGACGAAGGGCGTCGTCGTCGACCCGGTGCGACCCGGAAACGGGCTGGTCGCCCTCGGCTTCGGCCTGGGATGGGATCCCGAGCGGCGGCCGTTGGTCACCTACTGCCGCTACGGCGCTCACGGTCGCAGCCAGGCGTTCAATGCGCGCTGGACCGGCGAGCGCTGGCAGATCGTCCAGGCCAGCGAATGGGAGTACCGCTGGGACGTCGACCGCAAGGGCGCCCTCGCCCACGACATCGTCGTCCGTCCGGTGAACGTGGACTCCGACGGCCGTCTCGTGCAATGGTTCCAACACGTGATGTTCGGGGAAGGTGGTTGGGTGCTCGACGGCGGGTCGCTCCGCCCCGTCGAGGCGTTGGATCCCCCGGAGCCGATGCGGCGGCTTCGCCGGATCGAGTCCGCCTTCCCGGGGATGGAGGCTCGCGATCCGGTGTTCGACGAGCAGGGGGATCACTACTTGCGCTGGGAGACGTTGCCCGCGAACCAGGACCGGCCGCGCGATCCGCCCCACCCGCCGCCGACGATGCTCCGCGTGCACCGGGTCGACCGGCCGGAGCGCCCCGCCGCGCCGGCGGGAGACCCCGGCGATGCGTGACCGCCGGTGGCGAGCGCGAGGAGCGCTCGCCCTGATCGCGGCGCTCGTCCTCGGCAGCGTTCTCGGCAGCGTTCTCGGCAGCGGAGCGCTGCACGCGGAGGAAGCAGCTCCACCACCCCCGCCGGCGGAGGGGGAGGGCGAGCGTGGCCTCGAGCCCCAGAGCGAGGTGCTCGCGGCCGGGATCTTCGGGGAGCCGGCGGGCGCCGCGGAGGCGCCTGCGCTCTCGCTCGAGCGTCTGGAGAGGGAAGGTGCGGCGATCGGCCGCATCACGGTTCGCGTCGGCGACGTCTTCGACGAGAGCGAGGGCAGGAAGAACCGCAGGATGCACCGCTGGATCAACCGGCTCCACCGCAAGACGCGCGACCGGGTGGTCGAGCGCCAGCTCCTGTTTCGCGAAGGGGAGCCGTTCTCGGCGCGCCTGCTCGCCGAGTCGGAGCGCATTCTGCGCGAACGCAACTATCTGTTCGACGCCGAGATCGAGCCGGTCGGGTACCGCGACGGCGCGGTCGACGTCGAGGTGAGGACCCGCGACGTCTGGACCCTCTCCGGCGGCGTCAACTTCGGGCGCGAAGGGGGCGAGAACGCGGTCGAGTTCGAGCTCCAAGACAACAACTTCCTCGGCACCGGCAAGGAGTTGGGCGTCAGCCGTCGCGAGTCCGTCGACCGCACCTCGAACGAGATCCTGTTCCGCGACTCGAACCCGCTCGGTCGTCACGCCGAGATCGAGCTGATCCTTGCCGACAACAGCGATGGGCACCGCTATCTGCTCCATCTCGACCGTCCCTTCTACTCGCTCGAGACCCGCTGGTCCGCCGGCCTCACCGCGCTGACCGAGACGCGCACCGACCGCATCTTCGACCGCGGACAGGTGGTCAACCGCTTCGACGTCGACCACCAGGTGGGCGAGCTCAACTGGGGTCGCTCGCCGGGGTTGGTCGACGGCAGGATCCAGCGCTGGCGGCTGGGCTACACCTGGGAGAGCCTGGACTTCTCCCCCTCCGTCGCAGACGCCGGCGAGCAGGCCGAGCCGATCGCGTCGCGGCCGCCGGAGGATCGCGCCTTCGCTCAGGTCTGGGTCGACTACCAATACCTCCAGGACCGCTTCGTCGAGGCGCGCGACCTCGACAACATCGCGCGCACCGAGGACGTCAACGTCGGCACCCGCATGCACACGCGCGTCGGCTACTCCTCGACCTCGCTGGGGGCGACCCGCGACCTGGTGATCGTCGGCATCGACGCCACCTGGGGGTTCCAGCCGACCGCCCGCCAGCTCCTGTTCGCGGCTGCCTTCCACGGCGCGCGCTGGGGCAGCACCGAGGGCTACGAGAACCTGATCGTCAGCGGCGAGCTCCGCTACCACTGGCGCAACCTCGGCCGTCACGCCCTGTTCGCGCGGTTGCACGGAGACTGGGGGAAGGACCTCGACGAGGAGCGTCCGTTCCAGCTCGGCGGAGACAGCGGGCTGCGCGGCTATCCACTACGTTTCGCCACCGGTGACCGGCGCGCGCTGCTCACCGTCGAGCAGCGCTTCTTCACCGACTGGGAGCCGCTGCGCCTGGCCAAGGTCGGCGCGGCGGTGTTCTTCGACGTCGGCCGCGCCTGGTACGGGGACGACCGGCTCGAGGATCCCGGCGTGCTCAAAGACATCGGGCTCGGATTGCGTCTCAGTCCGACGCGCAGCGGCAAGGGCTCGGTCCTCCACGTCGACGTGGCCTTCCCGCTCGACGGCGGCGGATCGATCGACAGCGTCCAGTGGCTGGTGACGTCGAAGCGGTCGCTGTAGGTCCGAGCTCGTCGGCGGTCGCGGCGACCCGCCGGGTCCCGTTGCAGAGCGGCGGAAACCTGCGCCCGGCCGGCAGGGGCGCCGGCCGCATCACGAGCCCGGGTCAGGACGCCAGCTCGAAGGCGACGAGCTGGGCCGGCTGATCGATGCCGCCGACCGCCACCACGAGGTACTGCCTTCCCTCGTGGAGATAGGTCATCGGCGAGCCGTGGGGGGTGGGCTCGACGACGCGCTCGAAGACCTTGGCGCCGGTCTCCTTGTCGAAGGCCCGCAGGTAGCCGGTCTTGCCCATGCGCATCATGTTGCTCTCGTCGACCTCGGCCTGGATCACGAACAGCAAGCTCCTGGTCAGCACGAGCCCGCCGTTCGACAGCACGCCGTGGGCGGCGCTGCCGAGGTCGCCGAGCGAGAGGCCGGCGAGCTCGGGGTGATCCTTCGGCCCGGGACCGTCGGCGACCTGCCAGACGATCTCGCCGCGGTTGAGGTCGATCTTGGTGACCCGTCCGTAGGGGGGCTTGATCAGGGGTAGGCCGCGCGGGCCGGGCACCAGGAAGTCGGCGCCGTAGACGTAGCGGAACTCCGAGCGCGCAGGGTCGGCCTCGCGCAGCCCGTTGACCATCACCAGGGTCATCGAGGGGACGTAGAGCGATCCATCCTCGGGGTCGATCGCGGCGCCACGCCAGTTAGCGCCGCCGGCCGCGCTCGGCAGCATCAGCGTCCCCTTCTTGCCCCCCTCTCCGACCACGATCGGCGGGGTGAACAGCGGCCCGGCGACGTACTGTTGGAAGATCGCCCTGGCCTCGGCGCGCAGCTCGGGGGTGAAGTCGATGAGGTCGTCCTCGGTCACCCCCTGACGCTCGAAGGGCGGCGGCCTGGTGGGGTGCGGCTGGGTCGGCGAGGTGCGCTCGCCGGGCACCGAGCTCTGCGGCACCGGGCGCTCGACGATCGGCCACACCGGCTCGCCCGTGACCCGGTCGAAGACGTAGGTGAATCCCTGCTTGCTGACCTGGGCCACTGCCTCGATCTTCCTGCCGTCGACGGTGACGTCGACCAGGTTCGGCGCGCACGGAAAGTCGTAGTCCCACACTCCGTGGTGGACCGCCTGGAAGTGCCACTTGCGCTCGCCGGTGCGCGCGTCGAGCGCCACCAGGCTCTCGGCGAACAGGCCGTCGCCCGGGCGGTGGCCGCCGTACCAGTCGTTGGTCGGCGTCGAGAGCGGCAGGTAGATCCAGCCGAGCTCCTCGTCGCAGCTCGTCATGCTCCAGACGTTGGTGTTTCCCGTGTACTCCCAGGAGCCGTCGAGCCAGGTCTCGTGCCCGAGCTCGCCGGGACGAGGGATCGTGTGGAACGTCCACTTCAGCTCGCCGGTTCGAACGTCGTAACCCCGGACGTGTCCGGGCGGCATCTCGGGTCCGGTCGGACCGTCGCTGATGATCGAACCGACCACGACTACGTCGGCGCAGACCGTGACCGGCGCGCTGTGGGTCATCACCGACAGCCGCGTCTGCTCTCCGTCGATCACCGAGGTGTCGACCATCCCCTCGTCACCGAACTCGACGTCCGGAAGCCCCGTCTCGAGGTCGATCGAGATCAGCCGGCGGTTCTGGGCGGTGTAGATCAGCCGCTGCTCGGCGCCGTCGGTCCAGTACTCGAGACCGCGGTGCTGGAAGCCGGCATTGGCCGGGCGCCCCGCCTGATAACTCTTCGGGTCGTAGACCCAGACCGTCTCGCCGGTGCCGGCGTCGATCGCGGCGACCTGAGAGAGGGTGGTCGACACGTAGAGCACGCCGCCGATCATCAGCGGCGTGTTCTTGAAGTGACCGGGGCGATGCGGCGTGTCGACGTCGGTGTCGACCGAGTCCCAGCGCCAGGCCTCGACCAGGCGACCTACGTTCGAGGCGTCGATCTGGTCGAGCGGCGAGTACTTGGTCGAGCCGCGGTCACCGGCGTAGTGCCGCCACTCGCCGCCTTCGGCGCCATCCTGAGCCGAAGCGACGCCGACGCCGAGCGCGAGAACGAAGAGCGCGCCGAGGAGCGAGCCGAGGACAGCGAAGAGACGATGGGGGTGGAACGCGGTCCGGCTGCGCGAGGTCGTCGACAACATGAAGCTCCTCTGCCCTCCGTTGGAGCGGTTGGATCAGGGCCGGAATGTTAGCGGCCGACACGCGCGGTCGCACGAATCGGCGCCCGCGTACCGTCTGCGCAGCGCCTCGCGTCCGGTGCGCGTGACACGGCCGGCGCGACCAGCGAGGTCCGCGGTCCGGGGTCCGGGCTGTCTCGGCGGAAAAAGACCGGCCCGAGGCGGCAGCTCCGCTTCGGCGGCGCTACCATCGATCCCCGACCACCCCAGCGCCGGAGCGACCGGCGCCCCCTCGGAGGACCCGCAGATGAAAACTTCGCTCCGGCGACCGCCGCACCCGCTCCCGCTCGGCGTGCTGATCCTAGTCCTCGTCGGAACCGCCGCCTGCTCCGAGACCGGCGGGAACGACGATCCGGCGACGCCCGCCGCGACGCCCGCCGGATCTGCCGCGACGCCGGCGAGCGCTCGCGTGCAGCCGGGGACCGCGATGGGCATCTACACCCCCGAGCAGCACCGCCCCTACGACGGGCGCTTCCGCATCGCCGGCTCGCGCGTCCACCAGGTCGGCACGCTCTCCGATCGCTCTCCCTGGGACCACATGGGCGACGACGCCGCCGACGTGCAGGCGGTCGAGGGCACAATCGAGATCGACGTCGACGAGATCGCCAACGACGGCGTCTTC
This sequence comes from Thermoanaerobaculia bacterium, assembly GCA_035546295.1. Classification (GTDB taxonomy): domain Bacteria; phylum Acidobacteriota; class Thermoanaerobaculia; order Multivoradales; family Multivoraceae; genus DATKBT01. The sequence continues at coordinate 124,086 of DATKBT010000070.1, forward strand.
CGCGCCGCCCTCGACCTCCCGGAGGGGCGCTACGAGGTGGCGATCGACCGTTTCGTCGAGCTCTCGCCCTGCCAGGACGGCGGCATCGCGGCGTTCCTCTACGAGCACGGCGACGCCGGCTGCGGCGACGCGAACTGGCCCAAGAGCCTCCTCTACGTCGCCGGCTGGGGTCTCGGTCACGTCACCCTCGACGGCGAGCCCCTCTACCAGGACCACCAGATCCACTTCATGGTCACCCAGGGGATGCGCGATCGCGAAACGCTGCGGGTCTTCAGCCGGGACGACGCCGACGGACCCGCGGGCGCCGTGAACCCGGCGGCCCAGCAGCTCGACTTCTACGTGCGCAGCCCCGAAGAGAACCCCGACAACCACCCGGGGCGCGAGGTCTTCGACCACTTCTTCGCGATGGAGGTCACCTGGCGTTGAAGGGGCGCCCCGAGCCGCCGCCCGAGCGGTCTCGGGCGACGACGCGGGACGAGCCGATGCGGCGAAGGAACACCGGCCACGACCGGCAGCGGCGGAGGGTCGTCAGCCGAGCCTTCTCGACGCTCTTCTGGCTGCTGGTGGCGAGCGCAGAGGCTGGGGCCGCCCTGCCCGAGGGTCAGGAGACTTTCGACCTCGAGTCCGGCCGCCGGCTGTTCCTCGTCTACTGCGCCGAGTGCCACGGCGAGAAGGGCGACGGCTACGGCATGCGCCAGGACATCAGTTATGCCCGTCCGCGCAGCTTCCAGTCGGCGCGGTTCAAGCTGTCGACCACCGAGAACGGGGTGCCCACCGACGAGGACCTGTTCCGGACGATCTCGCGGGGGATGGCGGGCTCGGGGATGCCGGGTTGGAACCAGCTGTCGGAGGTCGAGATCCGTTCCCTGGTCCTGTTCGTCCGCAAGCTGGGCACCGACGCGTTGCGCGAGCACCTCGACGCCGAGATCGCCGCCGGGAGGCTGACCCCCGCTGTAGCAGAGGAGGTGTTCGTTTCGCGCACGGTCCCAGGCCCGCCCGTCGAGGTGCCGCCGGAACCGCAGGCCGACGCCGCGAGCCTGGCGCAGGGGCGCGAGCTCTACCGCGAGGCCTGCGCCGCCTGTCACGGCGACGACGGCTCTCCTCCCTTCGGCGCGGTCCACGTCGACTTCGACGGCAACCGGCTCCCCGCCACCTCGTTGCGCACGGGGATGTTCAAAGGGGGCGGCGAGGGGGAGCAGCTCTACGTTCGGATCCGCGAGGGGATGGGCGGGACCGCCATGCCCGGCTACGAGGACACATACTCGCCGAGCGACATCTGGCACGTCGTGCACTGGGTCCAGGAGCTGTCGAGGAGGGGAGGCGACGCGTCTCCCGCTGCGGTGGTGCCTACGCCCGCCGAGACCACGGCAGCGATCGTGACGGCCGCCGCTACCGACGCGCGGGCGGCCATCTCCGAGCCGCCGGCGGAATCGCGCCGGACCCGCTGGCTCACCCTCGTCGCCGGGATCGCGGCGGCGGGGCTGGCTCTCCTCCTGCTCGCTCTGGCGATCGGCTCGGCGCGCTAACCCGGAGAGCTCGCAGGCTCAGTCTCCGGCCCAACCCCACCTGAGTTACTCGCCTGTCCGAATACGCGGACAGGCTCTTTAGACTCCCCGGAGACCCGATCCGCCCGCGAATTCGATCCTCAGTCCGGGTACCGCTCGCGCATCTCGGCGACGGAGCGCTCGACGAGGCGGCGGAGCACCTCCATGTCGAGGTCGGCGAGCCTCTTGACGTAGAGGCAGGACTTGCCGGTCTCGTGCCTGCCGAGCCTGGACAGCAGCTCGTCGTGCTCGGCGAAGCCCGCGATGACGTAGAGGGTGAGGTTCCGCTTGCGCGGCGACAGACCCGTGAGGAACCAGTCTCCTTCGCGTCCGCTCTCGTAGCGGTATTGGTAGCGCCCGAAGCCGATGATGCTCGGACCCCACATCTCGGGGCGCTCTCCCGTGACCTCTCGCATCAGCTCGACGACTTGCCGGCAGTCCTCGCGGCGGGTCGGGTCCTCGATCGAGTCGAGGAACTGCTTCACGCTCGCTCCAGTCTTCTTCGTCTTCAGCTCGGCCATCGTCGCTCTCCTCCAGGTGGGAATGGTCGCCATGATTCCCCTCGTTCTCGCCTCCGGGCACGCAGGAACGGCTCGCCGATCGGCTTCAACCGCGGGGAGCGGCGACTCTCGGGAACAGCTTGCGCAGCGCTCGGCTCGCGGCGGCTCGCTGCTCGCCCAGCACGACCAGCAGGGCGAGCGCCGCGAGCGCGATCGCGGGCAGCTCGATCAGCAACCACCAGCCCTCGAGCGGCGCCGTTCGGGCCGCCAGCCAGGCGACGCCCGAAACGATCGCGCAACGCGCCACGGTGGCCGCCCGCGGAGCGATGTCGAGCCCGCGTCCCAGCACCAGCAGCGCCGCGAGCGCGCAGCCGCCGGCGCAGATCGACGTGGTCGCCGCGGCGCCGACGGCGCCGGCCCTGGGCACCGCCCACACCATGCCGAGCGCGGCGACCACCACGGTCGGGACGCTGAGCTTGACCGGCACCGCCGGGCGTCCCTCCGAGACCAGCGCCGCGGTGGCCACCGAGAGGACCAGGAACGATGGAGCCGAGGCGAGGAGCCACGCCAGGACCGGGCCGCCCTCGGCGAACTCGGCGCCGAAGACCAGGGCCATCACTCCCGATGCCGCGCCCGCCAGGGTGGCGATGACGGGCGTCGGGTAGAGGCTCCACGAGAGAGCATCGCGGGCGAGAGCGCCAGCGCCGTCGACCTCGCCGTCCCGCCGCAGCCGAGTCAGCGAGGAGAGCAGCAGCGGGGTCAGCGACTGGCCCAGGATGCGGCGCACCCGCAGCAGGTTCTGGGCTGCTCCGTAGATGCCGGCGCCTGCCAGGCTGCCGCCGAGCGGCACCAGCAGCAGCAGACCGAGGCGATGGAAGAGCTGCAGCGACATACCGTTCGCGAACAGCGGCAACGAGTAGCTCAGAAGCCGTCTTCCGAGCCCACGCGGCGGCCTCTCCATCAACGGCAGCCGGATCTGAAAGCGCGCGAGCGCGAGCTCGAACGCCGCCGAGCCGATCGAGGCGAGAACGGCGCCCTGCACCCCCATCCCCGCCTCGACCAGAACGACGGCGATCACGAGCCTGGCGAGCGAGCGCCCGGCGCTGCAGAGCGCCCGTGCGCGAAAGCGTCCGAGACCCACCAGCACCTGGGTGTAGGCTCGAGCCAGCGCGAACAGCGGGGGCTCGAGCGCGAACAGCCGCAGGATCTGGCCCAGACTCTCGACTCCGAGCATGCGCTCGACGGGTTCGGCGACGACGAGCAGGATCGTCGCCATCGCCAGGCTCGAGCCGAGGTGCCAGCGCAGCACCAGCGACGCCACCGGTCGCCACTCGTGAGCCTCGCCGACGAGCTGGACGGTGGCCCGCGAGAACAGTGAGCTGGTTGCGATCTCGAACCAGGTCACGACGCTGGCGGCGAGGAGGTACAACGCCAGCCCTTCGATGCCCAGACGGCGACCCAGGTAGGCGGCGAGCACGACCGCGACCGGACCCTGGAGCGCGTCGGCGGCGAGCACCAGCGAGCCGCCGTCGAGCAGCCGCTTGCGGATGTCCTTCGGGTTGGAGGGCGCCGGCCGCTCGCTCACGGATCGGCGCTCACGTCAGCTCCGAACGGCGCGGGTGCGTGACCCGAGCTGGAGCGGCATCAGCTTGCCGCCCGCCGTCCAAACCGGCTCCTCGCGGCGAACCCGCAGCGTCCCCGCCGAGGACCAGGTGGCGCGAGCGAGATCGGCCGCCGGGCTGCCTTCGGCCAGCCCCTCGAGCATCGCCTGTTGGATCTCCTGCTCGTCGACCAGAGCCACCCTCGGGCTGACCCGCAGGGTCAAGCGCGTCTGCCCGCCCGGGTCCTCCTCCTCCACGAGCTGGTAATCGGTGCTGGCGCCGCCGAAGCGGGCTGGCAGCTCCTCCTCGAGCAGGCGCACGACGTCGCTGCCGATCAAGGTCATCCCCTCACCGGTCAACTTGCGATAGCTGCGCACCGACCGAACGTGGAAGCGGAGCCCCAGCTCTTCCCAAGGGCAGCCGCAAGCCCGCTCCTCGACCACACCATCGTCGTCGCTCTCGACGTTGATGGCGATCTTGGGCGCGGACGGGAGCAGCGTCGTGAAGCAGAATGCGTCGACCTCGAGATCGAGACCGGGCATCTTCGTCGGGTGCTGGATCAGCGCCAGGTGGTCGGCGCAGAAGTGGTGGTCGTTTTCCTCCACCGGGGCCAGGCACGAAACGCCGACGCGCCCAAGCTCGCTCACGTGGTAGGACGGGAGGTAACGGGCGCCCGAACGCTCGATCTGGGCGACCTTGGCCGGGGTCGGCGGCTCGCCTCCGCCGCCGAAGACCGCGCCGGTCAGGTCGAGACCCTCCTCCTGCGCGGCGACGCTGACGCGCACCAGCAGGCTGACGTAGGCGCGGAGGTGGCAGCCGCCGGCGCGAGCGATCGCGTCCGCCGCCCAGCGCGCGATGGTGAGCGCCCGGTCCACCGGGACCGGCTCGGGGTCCGGGAGCGGCACGCCGAAGAGTCGGCTCGCGCGCAGCACGTAGGCGGTCGCGAGCCGGTACTCGAGCGCGCCTCGGAGCTGCTCGGCCGCGACCGGCGTGAACCACCGCTCGGGAACCGTGCCGAACGGGAGCCGCGAGATCATCGCTCCCAGCCCGTTGTCGGGGAGCAGGCCCCGCCACACCGCCATCGGCAGGCCCCGCGTCCCGTTGATCTCGTCGACCAGCCGCCCCATCATCGCCTTGGCCCGGAGGTTGTCGAGATCGGTCATCACCCGCGTCCGGGGCCCGGTGGTGCCGCCCGTGCCCTTCTCGTAGGCGGCGCGCAGAAACGGATTGTCGAAGGCGCCCGGCGACACCGGGATCTCGCGCCCCTGGCGCACCATCGGAACGCGCCCCTTGAGCTCCTCGTACGACACGTAGACGCCGGCGGCGCGCAGCTCGCGCAGAGCGCCCTCGAGCCCACGGGCGCGCACCGAGTGCTCGAGATCGCCGAGCTCGCAGCTCGCGAGCTCGAAGAGCGGGCGATAGGGGCTGGCTCGATGGCCGAACACCGCGCGCGTGACGAGCTTCAGGAAGCTCTCGCCGCGGGTCTCGAGCCGGCGCGCGACCTCGGCACGCGCCTCCTCCAGCGTCACGCGATGGCGCAGGTAACGAGGGAAGCCCAACGCGAAGCGGGCATGCATGACGAGTCGGCGGACGTTCATGCTCCGCCGCTCCCGTCGACTACCGAGCCTTCCAGCGATAGCGCATCCCGAGGTGGATCCAGCGGGGCTGACCGAGCTCGGGAAACGTATCGTCCACCCCGACCTCGACGTCCTCGTCCAGCAGGTTCTCCACCACCAGATAGGCCTCGAGCCCGCGTGGCAGCCGGCGCGAGAGGTGCAGGTCGACCTGGAACGAGTCGCCGATCAGCTCGGTGTTCAGGTCCTCCTGGAAGCGCTCGCCGAGGTAGCGTCCGTGCACCGACACCGACAGCAGGTCGGGGTTCACATACTCGGCTTGGACCGAGTACTGGTGTTCGGGGATCCGACGGATCTGAAGCCCCTCGAGCGCGGGCTCCGTCGGAGCGCGCCGGACCTTCGAATCCGTATAGGCGTAGCGTCCGACGAGGCGTACGAAGCGATGCGGCCGCCCCTCGACGTCGAGCTCGGCTCCGCGGCTGCGCGCGCGCTCGAGGTTCCCTCGCTGGTTGCAGCGACCGCCGGCGCGCAGCAGGCCGCAGGGGGGGATCACCTCGGGCTCGTCGCCGGCGCGTCCGACGGTCACGTCGACGATCTGGTCGTCGACCTCGTTCCAGAAGCCGGTGAGCCGCAGCAGGAAGGCCCTGCCCGGGACGAAGTCGAAGCCGGCCTCGGCCCCGAGCACGACGCGCTCGGGATCGAGCTGGTTGTTGGCCGCCAGGAACGTACGCGACGACGGCGACGACTTGAACAGCTCGTTCGGGCTCGGCGCCCGGAAGCTCTGGAACAGAGCGCCCCGGATCTGCAGCGCGTCGCTGGCGTTGTAACGGACCCCCAGGTTCGGGCTGAACACGGTCTCGCTGCGGGTCGGCAGTGACTGATCGTAGACCACCTCGTCGCTCTCGAGGTCGAGCCCGAAGAAGATGCCGTCCGAGCTGCGCCAGCGATCGACCCGCCCCCCCAAAGCCAGACGCCAGCGCGGTGAGAGCACCGCGCTGTCCTGCACGTAGATCCCGCCCAGGGTCTGCTCGCCGCCGGAGCGGAGGCGCTCGACGAACCCGAAGCCCTCTTCGAAGTCGCTGTCCTCGTTCACCTCGCTGTCGGTCCACTGGCCGTCGATCCCGGCGGTCACGAGGTGATCGTCGCCGAGGCCCCGCGTCCAGGAGAGGCTGGCGCCGAAAGAGTCCGACGGGTTGTCGAACTGGGCGCGGCGAGGCTCGACCGTGGTGCGGTCGTCGCTGATGCTGCCCCGCGTGTTGGCGTTGCGGCGCCGCAGAGCGAACAGATTGGCCCTCCAGGACGCGGTCCCCGAGCCGACGGCGTCGAACGCGGCTCGGGTCGTGGTCAGGTCGAGGTCCTCGGTGCTCAGTGCATCGCCGCCGAAGCGGTCGTCGCGGACATCATTGGCCTGGAAGGTGAGCCTCCTGCCCCCACCCGCCGAGGAACGCTCGACCCTGCCGTCGACCACTCGCATCTCGGAGGCTTCGGGGAGGTCGGCGGGCCCGCGCACCTCGGCCGGGATCTGCGAGTAACCGTCGGTCTGGAAATCGTTGATCCAGCCGGCGAACGCCCAGGGGCCGACGACGTGACTGGCGCCCGCGGTCACATCGAAGGTGTCGTCGCTGCCGCCCTGACCTCTCAACAGCACGGTGCCGGGCTCGGGACGTCGGGTGATCACCTGGATGACACCGGCCAGCGCCTGGTTGCCCCAGGCGCCGGTGCCCCCGGCCGGCACCACCTCGATCCGCTCGATGCTGAACGGCGGAATGCGGCTCCAGCTCACCCAGCCGGCGAAGGGCTCGTTCAGCGGCACTCCGTCGACGAGGACCAGGGCGCGGCTCGCGGAGTTGCCGCCCAGGCCGCGGTAGGCGACCGACTGGCCCGAGAGCCCCTCCACCCGACTCGACTGGGACCGCTGGGTGTTGAAGCTCGGCAGCTGCCGAAGAAAGTCGTCCGTGGTCTGGGCCGGGCTCCGCTCGAGGTCGGCCGCGGTCAAGACCGTGACCTTGACCGGGACGTCGCGGACGAGTTGCTCGCTGCGGCCTGCGGTCACCACGATCTCGTCGGTGATCAGCGGAGTCTCGTCGGTCGACGCTGCGGCGCCCGATGCTGCGTCGGCCGACGCCTCGCGCTCGCGCTGGGCGCCGCCGGTGCCGGGCTCGGCAACCGGGTCGCCGGCGGTCTCGGGCGCAGCCTGGGCCGAGGCCGGCAGAGCAGACAGCGCGAGCCCGAGAAGGATCGAGCCCAGAACGCGTGCCTGCCCCGAACGCATCCTCATCCTCATCCTCCGTCCGGAACCCGCGGGGCCTCGCGGCCGGCTCCGAGAGCGCCATCGACTCGAACGTGATCGACTCGAACGACTCGGGAGCCTACCAGCAGCGACTGGCGGTGGTGGGCACGGCCCTCACTTCCGAGCGCTCGCGCCGGGCTGAGTCGTGACCGCGTCGCCCAGGAGCCGCGCGGCCTCGTCGATGAATCGCCGGTCCCAGAACTCCTCGGGCGCCAGCACACGGTCGACGTAGCCGCGCTCGTGTCCCCAGTCCATCAGCTCCACCAGGCTGCGCTCGTTGATCCGTCCGTCGGCGTCCATCGGGATCCAGCACAGCTCGGCGAGCGTCTCGCGATCGAAGTCGGTCCGGGCCGCCAGGATCTCCAGGTTGCGGTCGGTCTTGCCCTGGTTGTACTGGCGAACGCCTCGCAGGTAGCCGTTGATGAACCGCTGGCCGGCCTCCCGGTCGGTCTCGAGCAGGCTGGGCCCGAACAGCAGCACCGAGAACTGGAAGCCTGGAAGCACGTCGCTGGCGCTCTTCCACTCCACCAGCAGCCCTTCTCGAGCCGCCGCCAGGAACTTGCTCTCGGTGCCGAGACCGACGTCGACCGTGCCCCGAGCGAGACCCTCGACCTCCGCGGAGCCGTCGATGTCCACGAGATCCACGTCGTCCGGCGGGATGTCGGTCCCGGCCAGGAATCGTTCGGAGAGGTACTCGTAGAAGGTGCCGCGCGCCACCGAGAAGAGCCACCGCTGGCGGCTCGAACGGCGCCTCAGCGTGCGCGCGGAGACGACCGCGTCGGGTCGGGTCCAGAAGCCGAGGTAGCTGCAGCCGCCGGTGCCGATGCGCCCCTTGTCGGCGACCAGCCGGATCGGAGCGCCGTGCGCGATCAGGTTCAGGTAGGCGGGCACGATGCTGCTGGTGAGGACGTCGAGGTCCCCCTTGATCAGCGCCGGCAGCCCGTCTCGGCTCGAGGCCAGCGAGAACAGCTCCACGTCGAGTCCCTGCTCGCGGAAATAGCCCTCCTCCTGGGCGATCAGCAGTGGCGCCATGCTCAGGTGGGCGCGCGCGAGGACGCGGATCTTGCGCAGGGGAGTCTGCTCGGCGACCCCCGGGCCGGCCGGCCGCGTGCAGCAGACGGCGGCGGTGCCCAGCAGCAGCAGGAGCAGCCGGTTGCCCGAGCTCATGGCATGGCCGCGCCCGGCCCCGGCGCCGCCCAGGCGGTGAGCCGTCGGAGCGCGGTGTTGAGGGCCATGCCGAGCAGCGCCACGATGAGAAGCGTGGCGTAGAGCTGCGACGTACGGAAGGTCTCCCACGAGAACCAGATCAGGTGGCCGAGCCCCTGCTCCGAGGTGATCAGCTCGATCCCCAGCGTGGTCTTGAGCGCGCTGATCAGGCCCAGCCGGGCCCCCGCCAGCACCGACGGGAGACTCCCGGGGAGCACGACGTCGGTGAACACCTGGAGTCTGGAGGCGCCGAAGCTGCGGGCGACGTCGAAGTGGATCGGCTGGATCTGGCGCACGCCGGCCGCGGCGTTGATGAGGACCGGAAAGAAGCTCGACAGCGCGACCACGATCACCCTCGACGTCTCGCCGATCCCGAACATCAGCAGGATGAGCGGCAGCAGCGCCAGGCGGGGGACCGGATGGATCGCAGCGATGATCGGATCGACGGCGAGGCGGACGCTGGTGGACCAGCCCATGCACAGACCGACGACCAGCGCGATGCCGCCGCCGAAGGCGAAGCCGAGGAGGATCCGCGACATCGTCGCGCCCAGGTTGCTGGTCAGCGCGCCCTCGCGGAGCATCTCGACGAGGGTGCCGCCGATCGCAGAGGGGGGTGGGTAGAAGAGCGCGGACACCGCGCCGGAGCGCACCCCTCCCTCCCAGGCGACCAGACCCCCGACCAGCACGACGAGCGGCACGAGTCGCGCAGCGCGCTCCGATCGCGGCCGACGCATCGAGGCTCCTCCGGGAGCGCTTCCGCGCTCCGGCGACGGTCTCTGCTTCGCGCTCGCTCTCATCTCCGACGCCCCCGTTTCTCGATCTCTCGGTCTCTCCGATGTTTCGATCTCTCGACTCTCATCTCCGCCCGCCGCGCCCGAGCCCGGCCGGCGACCGCGCCGGCGCCGACAGACTCCCCCGCACCTCGTCCTCGATCTGCCGCCAGATCCTCGAGACGAGGTCCGCCACGACCGGATCGCCGCGGCTCGCGAGCTCGCGGGGACGTGCGAGCGGCACCGCGACGACGTCCCGAATGCGCCCCGGGCGACCGCTCATGACCAGCACTCGGTCGCCCATCAGCACCGCCTCCTCGATGTCGTGGGTCACGTAGAGGATCGACTTGGGACTCGCCCGCCAGGTCTCCAGCAGCTCCTCCTGGAGGACGATCCGGGTCTGCGCGTCGAGCGCCGCGAACGGCTCGTCCATCAACAGGAGCTGGGGATCGACGACGAAGGCGCGTGCCAGGTTGACACGCTGCCGCATCCCGACCGAGAGCTGATGCGGGTAGTGCTCGGCGAAGTCTCCGAGGCCGACGCGCTCGACCAGGTCGCGTGCGCGAGCGCGGCTGTCGGGGCGCCGCCGCCCGCCCATCTGGAGCCCGAAGGCGACGTTGTCGAGCACGGTTTTCCACGGGAACAGCCCGTGGTCCTGGAAGACCAGGGCGCTCGACGGCCTGCCCCGCCCGTTGGCGCTCGGAACCTCGACCGTCCCTGCGTCGGGCTCGAGCAGACCGGCGACGATGCGAAGCAGGGTGCTCTTGCCGCAGCCGCTGGGACCGACCATGGAGACGATCTCGCGCTCGCCGACCTCGAACGAGACGTCGTCGAGCGCGATCACGGTTCCCTGCGCGGTGACGAAGGTCTTGTGAACGCTGCTGCAGCGAATGGTCATCGGCGTCGACGAGCTCGAGAGGAAGGCTCGTGCCATCGAGTCGGCCGGCGAGGGCCCGAGCCGTACAGCCGGCTCGTCCGATCCTCTCCTCGCCCGCGCGGCAGCCCGTCCCTGGCGGAAGTGCGCGGATAGTATCGTGCCGCTCCTTCCGCCTTGAGAGGATCGCGGCAGCCAGCGCGCTCGCCCGGGCCGCACGGGTGAGCCCCGGTCGGACAGCCGCGGCCTCTCGGACGAACCGACGCGAGAGTCGTCGGCCGCCGCAATCGGTGAGGTACGCCCTTGGAAGACGCGCCGAACGACCGCCGCACCTACACCGACTTCTGGTCGGGGGTCGGCACCCACTTTCCCTCGCTCAAGAGCGCGGCGTCGACCGCCTACTACGCGGAGTGCGAGCAGCTCCTGCTCACCGAGCTGCTCGGCGAGCTCGACGGCGCGTTGCTGTTCAAGACCGATCTCTGGGACGAAGCCAAGAACACCGAGATCCTGCGCTGGGCCGCCGAGCGCGGCGCCCGGATCGCGGGCGTCGACATCGCGCTGGCGACCGCGGAGGAGGCGCGCGAGGTGCTCGCAGGGCATCGGCCTCTGTTCGCGGCCGGCGACGTCCGTTCGATCCCGTTCGCCGACGCCAGCGTCGACCTCGTCTACTCGATGGGAACCATCGAGCACTTCCCCGAGTACCGCCAGGCGATCTCCGAGATCTACCGGATCCTCAAGCCGGGCGGGCGCGCCGTGATCGGCGTGCCGAACCTGTTCGACCCCTTCCTGCGGCCTCTGATGGTCTTCGCTCTCCAGCGCATCGGCCTCTACCACTACGGAGCCGAGAAGGCGTTCTCGGCGGGGCAGCTCGGTCGTCTCCTCGAGGACGCCGGGTTTCGAGTGACCGGGCGTTCGGGGATCCTGTTCATGCCCGGCTGGCTGCGCATGGCCGACCTCTGGGCGTCGACTCGCGGCTCGGGCCTGGCACGGCTCACCGGGGCGTTGACCAGACCGTTCGCCTTCGCCTATCGGCGGCTGCCTGCGACCCGGCGCCACGGCTACCTCCTCGCCCTGCGCGCCCAGAAGCCACGCTAGCCTCCGATCTGCTTGGGCGCGCTGCGCGCGCTGTAGCAGATCTCCGGCTAGCCATTTCTCGCGGCTCCAGGCGCCTGCGGCGCGTCGCCGCGGACAGCCGTAGAACCGGATCTCGAATACCTGCCTCCTAGCCTCTGAACGTGCTGAGTGGCACATTCGAGGCTAGCTGGTTTCTTCCCCCCAACCCCCAGAGCGAGCCTGGCAGGCGCCCGACTCTGAGGAGTCGGGCGCCGCTCGGGGCCATCGGGAGGGGGCGGGTACGAGCTGGATCCGGGCACCCATGATGCGCATGGACTTGATGCTGCCACCAAGATCTCCCAGGGGAATCCTCAGTCACCCTCCTCTGGCAGCCCGTGGTGGATCTCAGCCGCGTTCGCCGACCTGGACCGGCCGCCGATGAGGCGAGCCCGGTTCCTCGAGACGGCCGTCGCGGAACGCCACACGCCCGGTCTGGAGCACGACCTCGAACGGAACGTCGAGGTGCCGGAGCACCACCATCGAGCGGACCTCGGACGCCTCGAGCCGCCGCGAGACCGCCTCGAGACCCTGGATCAGATCCATGTCGGCGGAGCAGGTCTGGACGTTGAGCGACGCCAGCTCGAGCTCGGGATAGGTCGAGACCAGCAGGTGCGACTCGCCGATGATCACCACCACGGTCGCGCCCACCGGTTCGAAGCGCTGGCAGTGCTGCGACAGCACGGTGCCTCCGACCGCGTGAGCGCCGTCGACCAGCGCCTCGACCAGCCGGTCGACGTCGTGCAGCACCGCCGCCGAGACCGTCAGATCGGCCGACAGCTCCTGACCGCGGATTCCGTTCATCTGTCTGGACCCTCTCCGTTCTCGGCGCAGCTTCCCGTCGCGCCCGGCTCGACGAGCCGATAGACGATGACCTGCGCGTCCTCCCACACCATCTCGAAGCCGCCCGAGCCCCGAGGACAAGGAGCGGCGCTCAAAGCATTCAGGGCCCAGCGCTCCCCCAGCTCTCGCGGAACGAGCAGGTGATCGGCCCCCCACGACCGCAACCGTTGCTCGAGACGCTCCGGGCTCGCGAGCAGCGGCGTGACCAGCGGGAAGCGGAAGGGCCCGTACCAGTCGCCGAGGAATCGACCGCGAGCATAGTAACGGACCTGCTCGTGGTGCAGGCCGTAGACGACGTAATCCGATCCGTGCTCGCGGTTGAGGTGCTCCACACCTTGGTGGCCCCGAACCCACCGCGTCAGATAGCGCGCGCGACCTTCGGCGTCGGTCGGCGGGAAGCCCCGCTCGGTCACCTTGTAGGCGCCGTAGAGCGCGCCGACGCCGAGGAAGGCTAGGAGCACGAGCGCTTCGAGAGCGTCGCGGGAGAGCCGCCGGCGCGACAGCGACCGCGCCCGGCGGATCGCCCACGCCATCGCCGGCCGCAGGGCGACGGCGCCGGCGGCCGACAGCACGGCGGCCGGCGGCAGAACGAAGCGCAGAGCGATCCTCGACTGCACGAGCAGCGTCAGGCCGTACGCGGCCGTCGCCAGCAGCACCCAGCGCAGCCGCCGATCGCGACGCGCGCGCCACACCACCGCCAGGAAGACGGGGAGCGCCCAGGGCGTCATCGGCGCCTGGCGATCGAAGGCCTCTCGGGCCCAAGTCACCGACACCGGGAGGGCGAGCAGGCCGGTGACGCCGCCACGGAAGGGATTCGCGCGGCGACGGTCCCGCGCGACGGCCGTGTCCTCGGCAGCCGAAGATCCGGATCCGGATTCGGGGGTCGACCGGTCGGTCCCGGGAGTGAAGACCTCCGACAGGTAGGGGAACACCGGATTGCCGGTCTCGAGCCCGATGCGCGCGTACCAGGGGCCCGCGACCGCCCCGGCGGCCAGGCCGACCACGAGGACGGCCCGCAGCCGCCGCCCCTCGCCCGCCGAGGCCCACGCCAACGCGGCGCCCAGCGCGGCCCAGGGGAGCCCGAGGTACTTGGTGCCGCAGGCCGCGCCCAGAAAGATCCCACCGAGGACGAGCCAGGTCGCTCCCCTGCCGGCGCTCCCGGCACGGAGCAAGTGCCCGCCGTCGCGCGCGCGCGCGACGCAGTGGAGCCCGGCGACCACGAACAGGCTGAGCGTCAGATCGACGTAGGCTTGACTCGACATCCAGACGACCAGCGGGCTGCTCAGCCAGATCGCGGCCGCCAGCGGGCCGCTCGATCGTCCGCCGGCCCGGACGGCCCACGCCCCGACCAGCAGCGCCACCGCCAGCGTCGGCGCGAGCAGGAACGCCTCGGCGGCGGTGTCGCCGACCAGCAGGGACGGCGCCGTCAGCACCACCTCGACGAGCTGCGGGAACACCGGGAAGCGCAGCGTCTCGTTGGTCACCAGCCGGCCGCTCTCGACGAACGAGGCGACGAACGGGAGGTGGTAGTTGAGCGAATCGAAGCCGGTGGGCGGGTAAAGCGCCAGCACCAGCATCGGCGCCAGGACCAGGGCGAAGGGGATCGCGCGCCACCACCAAGACCTTCGCTCGTGACCGCGTCTCGGGAGCAGCAGCCGTCCCAGATCCCTCGCCACCTCGAGGCCGTCGCGGGCGCACACGACGGCGACCAGGACGAGGAGCGCCACGATCGGGATCGGCTCGATCCAGCCCGCGAGCCCGAACAGGAACAGGACCTGAGCGAGCACTGCGAAGCCGAGCGCCAGGTCGAGCGCCAGTGCCTCGGCGGGGCCTCGTTGTCCGAGACTGCGCAGCAGCCGGCGCCCCAGAGCGGCGATCAGCCACGCGTAGAGGGCGGCGGCGCCCAGGTGGACGACAGTGTGCGGGAGGAGGTTCCAGGACATCTCGAGGCCGCCGGAGGAGCCGGTCACGCGACGGCGATCGAGCTCCGCTGTCGTGCGCCGCAGTGGTGCCGAACCTGGGCGAGCGGATCCGCCACCTCCCGATGGCCCCGAGCGGCGCCCGACTCGTCAGAGTCGGGCGACTGCGAGGCCCCCCTTTGGGTTGGGGGGAGAAGATTGCCAGCCCTGGAAATGGTATCCACCATTCCAGGAGCTAGCCTCTCAAGGAGCGAAGCTCGAGCGGAGCTTGATCCGCCAGGTTCCGTCCTCCCGGGTCAGCACGTAGAGCGAGTCGTAGGCGGCCAACACCGAGCCGTCGGCCCGGTAGCGGACGAAGCGGGTGTCGACGTGCGCCTTGTCGCGACCGAGATGGACGATCTCGCGGCGCTCCCAGGCGCTGTGGTGCCAGCCGGTCGCCTCGAGCCGGCGCTTCAGGTCGGCGCCGTCGCGCAGCCCCGGGCCCTCGAGGACGTTCATGCCGCCGGCGGCGAGCCGGTAGTGGGGAAAATGGAAGGTGCCCTCCCATCCTTCCATGTCCATCGCGTTGAAGCCTGCCATGAACGCGTCGAGCACCGCCATGACCTCGCGCTCGATGGTGGCGCGGTCGATGGCGGCGCGGTCGAGCGGCTCCTGCGGTATAGCGCCGGCCGCCGGACCAGGAGCCCCGCCCGCACCGGGCGCCACGCTCAGCATGGTCGTGGTGAGGGTCGCGGTCAGGATCGTCGTGGCCAGGATCGTCGTGGTCAGTACCTTCGTGCTCAGCATCGTCAGGATCATCGCCGCACCCCCTGAGGTTCCTTCGCCGTTCCCGCGGTCTCACCGCCGTCGCTTCGCCTCCGCCGACTCGCTGATCGAACGCTGCCGGCTCTCGGCCTGCTCCAGCTCCTGGCGCAGGGACGCGATCCGCCGCTCGACGCGCTCGCGGTCCGTCTCGCCGGCGCGCGAGCTCCTCCGGACCGGCGGTCGGGGCGGCTACCTGCAGCATCGATGGCACCGCACGGTACCACCGTCTCGACGCATCCTGCAGTCGCCGAAGGGCCACGTCGGCCGAGGCGCCGATGGACCCCGCCGGCCCTTCGCCGACGAGATCTCGGACGCATCCGACCGCTCCGGTCGACGCATTGCGACCGGCGGTCGAACGCCGTCTTCCGGGACGTGGCAGGATCGCACTCCCCGAAGGGAACACCGATGAAAGGACGACCGATGCCGAGCCACTCCGTTCGCCGCTTCCGCCTCTCCCGCCTGCCCCTCCTCCTCGCCCCGCTCCTGCTCTGCCCATCCTCGGGCCCGGCTCGTGCCGCGGGTGTCGAGGCACAGGCGGGTCGCGAGCGCATCGCGAAGGCGGCGGCCGCGATCGAGCCCAGGGTCATCGAGTGGCGCCGCGACATCCACCAGAACCCCGAGCTCGGCAACCGCGAGCTCCGCACCGCCGAGAAGGTGGCCGACCACCTGCGCTCGCTCGGCATCGAGGTGACCACCGGCGTCGCCCATACCGGCGTGGTCGGAGTGCTGCGTGGCGGCAGACCGGGCCCGGTGGTGGCGCTGCGCGCCGACATGGACGCGCTGCCGGTCACCGAGAAGGTCGACCTTCCGTTCGCCTCGCACGTCACCGCCGAGTACGCCGGCCAGCAGGTCGGCGTCATGCACGCCTGCGGCCACGACAACCACGTCGCGATCCTGATGGGCGCCGCCGAGATCCTGGCCGGCATGCGCGACGATCTGCCAGGCACGGTCAAGCTCATCTTCCAGCCCGCCGAGGAGGGTCCGCCTCCTGGCGAGCGCGGTGGCGCAGCGCTCATGATCGAGGAGGGCGTGCTCGACGATCCGGCGCCCGACGCGGTGTTCGGGCTCCACGTCGGGCCGACCCCCGTCGGCTCGCTCGGCTATCGGTCAGGCGGCGCCATGGCGGCCGCCGACGCGCTCCAGATCACGGTGCGCGGCCGCCAGACCCACGGCTCCTCGCCGTGGGCGGGTGTCGACCCGATCATCGTCTCGGCGCAGATCATGACCGCGCTCCAGCTCATCCCCAGCCGCCAGCTCGACATCACCGCCGCCCCCGCGGTGGTCACCATCGGCAGCATCCACGGCGGGGTACGCGGCAACATCATCCCCGACGACGTGGTGATGACGGGCACGATCCGCACCTTCGACCGCGCCATGCGCGAGGATCTGCTCCAGCGCATCGAGCGCACCGCGAAGCGCATCGCCGAGTCGGCGGGCGCCACCGCCGAGGTGACGATCGACCCCTACGCGCCGGTCACCTACAACGATCCCGAGCTGACGCGCCGGATGATCCCGACCCTCGAATGGGCCGCCGGCGCCGACCGCGTCGCCGAGCAGCCCAGGATCATGGGCTCGGAGGACTTCTCGTACTTCCAGGAGAAGGTGCCGGGGTTCTACTTCTGGCTGGGCGTCAACGAGGAGGGTGTCGGCTTCGGCGAGGCCGCGCCCAACCATTCGCCGTTCTTCTTCGCCAACGAGGATGCGCTGATCGTCGGTGTGCGCGCGATGGCGGGCGTCGCCTGGGACTACTTGAACGGCCAGTAGCGGCGGGCTCCGTCCGGCTGGATCGCGGCGCCCCGACAGTCGCTCCGGGTGCGCGTCTCGTGGCGCGTGTCATGCCGGCACGTTCGTCGGCCGACCAGGGGGTCGGCCGCTACGAAGGCTCGTCCAGTTCGTGCTCCGCGTGCGGCCGGTCGGGCTACGACGCCACTTGGCCGTCGAACAGCTCGACCGACCGCTGGACGACCGAGGCCCAGCGCGGATCGTGGGTGACCAGCAGGATCGTCGAGCCGCCGCGGTGCAGCTCCTGGAGCATCTCGATGACGGCCTCCGCCTGCTTCGAGCTCAAGTTGCCGGTCGGCTCGTCCGCCATCAGCACGCTCGGGTTGCCGACCACGGCGCGCGCCACTGCGACCCGTTGCTGATGGCCTCCCGAGAGCTGGCTCGGCATTCGGCCGGCGCGGTCGGTGAGCTCGAACCGCTCGAGCGCGGCCGCCACCCGCTCGTGGCGCTCCGCGGCGGGCAGGCCCTGATAGGTCAGCGGCAGCTCGACGTTCTCGGCGACCGTGAGATCGCCGATCAGATTGAAGCTCTGGAAGATGAAGCCGACCTCGCGATTGCGGGTCGCGGCCAGCGTTCTCGCGTCGAGCGTCGACACGTCGGTGCCGTTGAGGAGATAGCGGCCCTCGGTCGGCCGGTCCATCAGACCCGCGATCGACAGCAGCGTCGACTTGCCCGATCCCGACGGCCCGTTGACGGCCACGAACTCGCCGCGCTCGACCTCCAAGTCGACGCCGTGCAGCGCATGGGTCTCGACCTTGTCGACCACGAAGGTACGGCTCACGCCCTCCATCCGGATCAGCGGCGATCGTGGCGCGTCATCGCTTGGCGTGGTGGTGAATCGCGGCTTGTCGCCGGAGGAGAAGAGGCTTCGGATCTTCTCGAACATGCTGGCTCCTCCGTAGAGGTCTCGCAACGATCGTGCGAGCGGCGATCGCTGCTGGACGGATCGCAGTGCACAGACATGGACGTCGAGCGGCCACCCGAGGTTTCGCGAAGACGCCATGAGCTCAAGGCCGGTCGATCTTCCCAGCTCCTCCCAGGAGTCCCGTCCAGATCCTCAGGGCAGCACCAGGCCCAACGTCAGGCCGGCGGTCCCTCCTCGCCGCGGGTCACCGGGTGCTCGATCACAGCAGTGTCCCCGGCGACGGCGGGCGCCGCTTCCAGCGGCCCCGGACCGGGTTGGCTCGACGACCACTGCTTCCAGTTCTGAAGTGCCACCGCCATCTGCAGGGAGTAGTCGAGCGAGATGGATCCTTCGTCCTTCGCCTGCCCCGCCCCGACGTTGACGAACCAGGCGAGCTTCTCCTCGTCCGACAGGCTCGCAGGCGGAATCATCGGGGATTGGACCGGCGTCTCGGCGCCGCCGCCGTGACACGACATGCACGACGACGCCGGGTTGTCGACCGGTCCATTGATGCGCTTCGCCCAGCCCAGGTGCTGGAAGGTGCCGACGTCGTCGTTGATCCACTGCTGAGGAGGCGTCTCGCCCCCCTCGGCGTCGGCGGGCAGGAAACCCGGGCTGTCCCCCCACATCAGGCCCACCGGAGCCAGCCGGTCGAAGGGCGTCTCGCCCTCCTGGAATCCGTTGTAGACGAAGGTGCCCATGATCCAACCGGTGACGTCGTCGTTGCGCACGTCGCGCACCGCGATGTCGACTTGGAGCAGGCGCAGCGTCTCGGGGACCCGGTCGTCGCTCTGGAAGGGTGCGATGTTGGCCTGCCACTCCTTGGAGCCGACCAAGTAGGGCACGCCGTCTCCCGGAACCTCGGGGTCGGCCTTGGTGAACAGGAGCTTGATGCCCATCGCGCCGTTCTTAAAGACGGGCTCGCCGTTCTCGAACGCCGGGTTCCCCGGATCGGCCCATACGCGGCCGAACGTCCAGCCCGCGACGTCGTTGTAGAAGCCGACGGCGTAGTTCGGAATGAAGTTGTTGGTTTGATCCGGCGACAGCTCGCCGATCCGTGAGGCGCGCTCCCTGGTCATCCCGCGGATGAACTCACGTCCCGAGCCGCTCGGCGGTCCCTGGCTCATCCACGGCGCGTGGAACCACGTGGGCTCGGGCATCCGGGTCGGATCCCAGTCGAGCGCTTCGAGGTCGGCTCGCGCGGAGTCGAGCACCGCCTGCATGTACTCGGCGGGCTCGGTCTCGAAGTCGAAAGCCTCCCAGGGATAGCCGCCTTCCGGGGGCGCCGGCAGCTCCTGCGGATAATCGTGACTGAGCTCGAAGACGTTGCCGGTCCAGTCCGCCGGCGGCTCCTCGACGGCGTTGCGAAACGCGGCCTGCTCGGCCGGCGAGAGCTCCTCGTCTTCGTCGGCGGCGGCGAGCGCCGCCGCCGCCCGCGGCGGCTCGACTCGAGCACTCTCACCCCCGTCGCCCGTCTGGCAGCCGAAGTGCGCGAGGATCGCGAACCCCGCCAACCCACCGACGAGGCAACACCACGGGCACCGAAACCAGGCTCCAACGACCTGACGCATGACGTGCCTCCTCCCGTCGCCGAGCGCTACACCTCGTCCATCCCGCGTTGCCGACGCCGCCTCTGCGATCGCGAGCTCGCGATTGCAGATCCGCGGTTGTCTCCGAGCGACCATTCTCTCGCGTCGCCCATTCGAGGACAACCGATTTCTCAGCGACGCCCGGAGGCGTCGCGACCTCGCCCGCTCCACGATCTCGAACGCAATTCTGTTTGCAACATACTCGAGGCGCGATGACGAGCGGTCGCCGGCTCTGCGGCCCCGAAGATCTCCTCGACGCCGGCCCCGGCGCCACATTCGCCGCTGCGGAACGTCCCGCGCGCTCGCGTTGCTGAGGCTCGCCGCGGCGTCGACGTCGCTTCTCTGCGGCGAGGGGCCGAACGATCACCGGATCATCAGCCGGCCCGGGATGCCGGGCCGCAGCTTCAGGGTGGCCCCGCTCCCGTCCTCGCCCGATCGCAGGTGGATCACCGCCAGATGGGTCCGCCGGAGATCTTCCACGACTTCGGCAAGACAATCCTCGATCGCAGCCTGGTCCGTGGCGAAGCAGTAGTGCCCGCCCGAGCCCCTCGCGCGCGTCTCGAGAAAGCCGCGGATGCTCGAGAGGTGTCGGATTCGAGCCCTCGCCCGGATGGGGTCTCTCGCCAGCGAATCGCTCTCGACATGGATGACGTAGAGCGCCACGCGCGCACGGCGCAGCAAGCCGTCGACGTCGGCGACTCCGAGAGTACTGTGCTCGTCGATGCCGTCGCTGAGCAGCACCACCGCGCGCCGGCCGACGGTGGCCGGCATTGCGGCGACCGCGGTCGCGATCGCGTCGAGCAGCGCGGTTCCGCCGCCGGCGGAGAGCGTCTCGAATGCCGCGACCAGGGGTAGCTCGTCAGCGCTCATCGGAAGCACCACCCGCGCCGTTTCGCGGAACTCGACCAGACCGATCTCGTCGTCCGGCTTCAGAGAGCGCGCGAACCGGTCGAGCGCGAGACCGAGGGACTCCCGCTCCTCGAGCATGGTGCCGGACACGTCGATCAGGAGCTGTGTGCGCAGCGGGAGCGATTCCTCGAGGAGGAGCGCTTCGGGGCTGCGCTCCGCTCCACCGGAGCCGTCCTGGCTGACCAGGCTCACGATCAGGTCCGCAGCGGTGAGCTCCGATCGCGATCGATCGCGGCGGCGAAGCTGAAACGGGAGCTCCAGGATGCGGACGTCGACCTGCTCCGCCAGCCGGCCGGGTGAGCCGACCACCAGGGCGCCCTCGGCCGTCTCGCCGTCCTCGAAGCGAGCCCGCGCCTCGACGACCACGCCAGAGCGGGCCTCGTCGACGTTCAGCAGCAGAAGGAACGGCGCGCTCGACTGCCACTCCACCACCTCGCCGCCAACGAGGAACTCCACGCCCTCGAGCCGGCGGCCGCTGGCGTGGACCACCTCGGCAACGAACCCGCGCGCGCCGGCTCCATCGCTCCCGGACAGACTCAGCTCGCGAAGATACCCCCGTCCTGGCGGGGAGGGCGCTGAGGATCCCGCGAGCGCGCGAGATCTCGCGACCGCTCGCGTCGACCGCCACCGCCAGCACGCTCGCTTCGATGCCGGGCGGATCCGTTGTCATCGTCGCGGTGAAGTCGGGGCCGGCCGCCCAAACGAACGAGGTCCCGCCGTCGGCGCTGAAGCCGACCGCGTCGACCTCCGACTCGACGACTCCGGCGGTGGCCTCGAGCTCGAAGCCGACGCGTCGCCAGGCGAGCTCGAGGTGAAGAGAGCTCTCCTCGACGGTGCCTTCCCTCGACCAGGCCTCGGCCGGCTCGCCCGCAACGCCGGTCCCGAGGTCATAGGCGCGCGCGACCACGCACGCGATCCCTCGCGGCACGGATCCGAGCCATTGCCTCGTTCCGCCGACGGCGTCGTCGGGCGACGCAACCAGCACGCCGCTGGTCAGCTCTAGCTCACCCTTCTCGGTAAAGGCGTGAACGCGGACCAGCGTGGGTCGCCGAGATCCAGCGAGCTCGACTCTGACGCCGAGGAGCTGCCCGCTCCCCTGTCGCAGCGCGTTCGCCTCGAGACTCTCGATCACGGGCGCAGCGCCGGCCGCTGGGCTGAGCTCGAGGTCCGACCGGAGATTCTCGACGGCGGCCGCGAGCACCGCGCGCAGAGCCGCCAGGTCGTCCTCCAGATCCTCGCGTCCGCGAGCCTCGTCCAGAGCCCGGAACAGCAGATCCCGCACCCGATCCTGGCCGGCGAGGCACCCCGACCGGTCGACCTCCTCGCGGATCAGCTCCCGCCATCGGCCCCACGCACGATCGTCGAGCACAGCGCCCTCGGCGCCGCTCCGAGCCAGCCTGGCCAGCGGAGAGCCGCCGGCCAGCAACGCCAGCAGGCCGCTCGACCTCGACCACGCGACGGGGCCCTCGGGGCCGCGGACCGTGATGACGGGGAAACCCTCGCGGATGTCCTGTCGCCCGGCGATCGAGGGGAGGAAGAGGTCGTCGCCGGCGCGGCGGAATCTCTCGATCACGAGCGGCCGGAGGCTCGAGCAGACGACGGTGTCAGCGGAGAGGTCGCCGAGCTCGACCCGCCAGGCCGGCGCACCGTAGAGGAGCGTGCCGAGGGATCGCGCGTCGGCGAGAGCGAGACCTCGCTCCCGCACCGCCTGCACCCTCCGGCTCCACGCCTCGAGCCGGTCCCGGCGCGCCGCCGAGTCCGACCAGAAGGCCACGTCGACGTCGGGATCGTCGAGATCGGCGGCGACCCGAGAGCTCCCGGTCAGCAGCTCCCGTTCCTCGCGGAGCAGCCCGGCGTCGGTGCAAGCGGCCGGGCGCTGGTGCAGCTCGCGCGCGTCCCCGGGCTGGCGAGCGGCGGCGGGCGTCGCCGAGTGCCCGAGCAGGACGAGCAATGTGATCGCTGTCGCTCGTGCGCGTGTCGCTCCGCCCATGATCCCGTCGAATCGCCGACCGTCCCTCGCCCGATCACCCGCCGCTCGAGGTCGCCGCCAAGACATCCCGCCGAGTGTACTGAGCCGGCGAGGCCTTCCGGTCGAGCGACAGCGCGCCGCCGAGAGGCTCCCGCTCGACGGCGAGCGCCGTCTTCCGGACCGGGGCGGCGGCAGCGCTGCTACCCCGCCGGCACCAGCCGCTCGACCTCCGACCGCCAGCCCTCGACCACGACGACCGTGCCTTCGGCGGTGGCCGAGATCGAGGGTTTCTGGACGAGGAAGCGTCTGCCGTCGCGCGAGACGTCGAAGGACAACCCCCACGAGTTGTGGAAGTCGACGTCGAGCACCCGCTCGGCAGGCTCCGGGAGGAACTCGGTGTCCGTGGCGGAGTAGGCAACGCGGTAGATCCGATCGAAGTCGCGATAGAAGAGCTCGCCGCCGGCCGGCGACCACCGCGGATCGTCGCCGCGGCCGGCCGAAACGCGGCGGGACCACTCGACCGAGGGAAACGGGGCGACGTAGATTGCGTAGTCGCCACCCTCGTTCGACTGGTAGACGATCCACCGGCCGTCGGGCGAGACGCTGGCGAGGATTCCGGCCAGCAGCGGGGTGGGCTCCCCTCCCTCGAGCGGCACCAGCCAGACGTCGGGGCCGAACCGCAGGGTGACCAGGTAGCGGCCGTCGGGCGAAACCGAGGTGGGGTCCATCCAGTCCCGGCCCGGCGGTACCGGACGGCCCGCGGGCGTCGTCTGGATGGGTGGAATCGGGATCTTCACCGGTTCCCGGCTCCGGTCCGCTCTTGCGCGAACGATGGAGAGCGGGCCCTGCGTGGTCTCGTAGAAGATCTCCGACCCGTCGTGAGACCAGACGGGAGCCAGCCCGCCGTCGCGCGACAGCCGGGTGGTCGTGGCGAGTCGCAGGTCGAAGACCTCGATCTGATCGCGCCCACCGGAGGCCTGGTACACCAGCCTGGTGTCGTCGGGCGACAGGTCGAAGGTGTTGCGCACCGCCGGCTCGATGCCGCGCAGGGGCTCCTCCTCGCCCGTGACCCGGTCGATCCAGGTCGGGACGGTGCGCGCGTCGTCGGTCCCCGCCACGTAGACCAAGGTCCCGGTGTCCGAGATCGCGTACCGGGCCCAACCCCCGATCGAGTCGGTCCACAGCCCGCCGCGGACCCGCTTGGCCTCGCCGAGCGCTTCGAGACGATCGAGGTCGAACGGAGCCGCGAACAACTCGTCGCCGCGCGCGAGGAGCACGTGACCTCGAGGACTACCCGGCACGGCCAGCCAGCTCGCCGAGTGGCCCCGGAGCACCTCTCGAGCCTCGCCGTCCGCGGTGGCCACCAGGATCGGAGCGAAGGAACGGTCGAACCCTTCGAGAACGAAGGAGGCGACCAGGACCCGGCCTCCCGGTAGTGGCGAGAGACTCACCGCGCCGACGTCCAGGAAGGCCTCTCGCTCTCCGCCCTCCTCGCGCACCCGGGCCAACGTCGTATCGTTGTGGGTGAAGTAGATCCAGCCATCGTCGGTCCACGCGCCGCTCCCCGCGGACTGGACCTCGCACAGCACCTGCACCCCGCCGCCCGTCATCGAGACCTTCTTCAGGTGCTCGTCGTCGGCGAAGGCCAGCCACCGGCCGTCGGGCGAGAAGAACGGGTAGCGCCCCCCCTCGGTCCCCGGGATCTCGTCGATCTCGAATCGATCGAGGCGGCGGCGATAGATCCGGGTGTCGGTGAGCGCCCCGGCCGCGAACACGATCTCCTCCCCGTCGGGCGAGAGGGCGATCTGGCGGCCCTCGCTGTAGAGGGGAACGCCGGGGAGCAGCGGGACCTGGGTCGCGCGAAGCCTGGGCGTCACGGCGTGGCCGGGTGCGTCGCCGCGACCCGCGAGAGCGGCGAAGAGGAACGCGCCCAACGCCAGCCCGGCCACTCCCGCGAGTACGGGCGCGAGCCACCCTCGTCGCGCGCTGGTCCCGGCCGCAGCCGGGCTCCGCGAGCCTTCGCTCCGAGCCTCCTCGAGATCGAGCCGGGCGTCGGCGATGTCACGGAGACGCCGCTTCGGGTCCTTCGTCAGGCAGCGCGCGAGGAGCCGCCGCAGCGACGGCGCGACCGGGGGAAGAGCTGCCCACGCGGGCTCGAGCGTGAGGGCCGCCGCCATCACCTCGGTGGCGTCGCGGCCGCCGAAGGCCCGCCGGCCTGCGAGGGCCTCGAACAGGCAGGCCCCGAACGCCCAGACGTCGGCGCGGCGGTCGACCTCGCCGCCCTTCGCCTGCTCGGGCGCCATGTAGGCGGCGGTCCCGAGCACCACGCCCCGACGCGTCGCCGCCAGGGTGAGCGTCGGCGAGACGGAGAGCGAGTCGCTCCGGCTCGCGTCCTCGCGGCCCTCCGGAGTCAGCGCCTTGGCCAGACCGAAGTCGAGGATCTTCACGCCGTCGTCGGGGCTGAGCTTGACGTTGGCGGGCTTCAGGTCCCGATGGACGATCCCCTTCTCGTGCGCGGCCTCGAGACCGTCGGCGATCCGGAGGAAGATCGAGATCGCCTCGTCGGGCGGCACCCGGCCCCGAGCGATCCGCTCGGCGAGGGTCTCGCCCTCGACCAGCTCCATCACCAGGAAGCTCGCGTCGCCCGCGGTCTCGAAGCCGTAGAGCGTCGCGACGTTGACGTGGTTGAGCGAAGCCAGGACCCGCGCCTCCCGCTCGAACCGGGCGAGGCGGTCGGGGTCGGCGGCGACCTCGCCGAGCAGCAGCTTGATCGCCACCTCGCGACCGAGGCGGGTGTCCCGAGCCCGGTAGACCTCGCCCATCCCTCCCGCGCCGAGAGAGGAGACGACCTCGAAGTGGCCCAGGACGGTGCCTTGCGAAAGGGGCATGAGAGCGGCAATCCTAGCCCGAACGAGACCACGATCGTCGGTCGAGCAGGTCGCGATAAGCGGGGGACGAGGCTCCTCGCGGCGGATCCTCTACCGCCTCGTCGGTGTGGCACTGCGTCGCCACGCGGACCGTCCGCAAAACCTCCCGCACGCCCCTGCACGCCAAATCGATACGGCTCGAACACGGGAGCTATTTGCTAAAACTCTAGCATGTGCTAAACGTATAGCAGTCGGTGGGGACGGCTCCGATGAGCAGACGAGAACACTTCGAACGACAGCTCTCGGCGCGCGAGCGCCAGATCATGGACATCGTGTGGCGGCATGGCGAGGCGACCGTGGCCCTCGTGCTCGACGAGCTGCCCGACCCGCCGAGCTACTCGGCGGTGCGCGCGATGCTCCGGATCCTCGAGGAGAAGGGGCATCTCCAGCACCGCGAGGACGGCAGACGCTACGTTTACCTGCCCCGGGCGCCGCGCCGCAACGCCGAGCGCTCGGCGCTGCGGCGCGTGCTCGCCACCTTCTTCGACGACTCGCCCTCGGCAGCGGTCGCCGCGTTGCTCGACATGGAGGCCGGCCGTCTGTCGGCCGATGAGCTCGACGAGCTCGAAGACCTGGTCCAGCGGGCGCGCGCCCGCGGAAACGGAGCCTGAAGATGACGACGACTCGCCTCCTCGACACCGACGTGCTCCCGCTCCTCGATCCGTCCCGGTCCGCGGCGGTCCTCCCGGTCCTGCTCCAGCTCGCGCTGGGCGCCGCGCTGCTGGTAGCGATCACGGCGCTCGGCTGCCGGATCGCGCGCACCGCCTCGATGCGGCACCTCCTCTGGTCGGCGGCGATGGTGTCGCTCCTCGCGCTGCCGGTCCTTCGGGTCGTGGTGCCGACCGCGGCGGCGATTCGGCTGCCGGCGCCGCTGGCTGTCGCGAACGGCCAGGGACCGGCCGCCAACACTCCGGCGACGATCACCGAGCGATCGCACCGGCAACCGGCCGCCAACACAGCCGCCGTCGTGGAAGCGCCGCGGGCTGCCGGCCCGGCTCGCGCGGCGCACGTCCTGCCCGACGCGGCGCCATCCCTGCCTCTCGACAATGACTCCGCCGAATCCGACTCCGCCCAATCCGACTCCGCCGAATCCGCGAGTCTCGGCGTCACCGGCAGCTCCGACCTCGTGACCGCCTCCCCCCGCCCGACGTCTCGGCGAGACGCCACGATCACGCTCGCCCGCCTGATCGCTCTCGGCTGGCCGGTCGCCTTCGCCGCGCTCTGGCTGCTCGGCACCGTGACCCTCCTCCTGGGGCTCGGGCGCGGGCTGCTGCGACGCCGCCGGCTGCTCCGCTCCTCCCTCCCCTGCTTCGGCCCCTGCTCCGGCCCCTGCTCCCTACCGGTCTCCGAGATCGAGCTCGACCGTTGGCTCGAGAGCGCCGGTTCGACGGATCGTCGACCCCGGTTGCGGCTCACCGATGCCATCGAGATCCCGATCACCTGGGGCCATCTCCGCCCCGTGGTCCTGCTCCCGATGGGCGCCACCGACTGGAGCGCGCACCGGCTCCGCCACGTCCTCCTCCACGAGCTGGCGCACGCGCATCGCGCCGATGCCGCCTGGAACACGCTCGCCCGCCTCGTGCGGGCGCTCTACTGGCCGCTCCCCTTCGTCTGGTGGGCCGAGTCGCGCCTGATCGCCGAGAGCGAGCTGGCCTGCGACGACCACGTAGTGCGCGCCGGTGTGGCGCCGGCCCGCTACGCGCAGGAGCTCATCGGGTTCGCGCGCGAGGTCGGCGGCCGCCTCCCCGAGCCGGTCGCCGCGATGGCGCGTCGCTCCGGCCTCCACCAGCGGGTGCAGGCGGTGCTCGACGATCGGCGCGATCGCTCCGCACCTCGAGTCACGACGATCACGGCGGTCCTGGCGATCTCGTGCGGCCTGGTGGCGCCCCTGGTGGCCTCGGTGCGCATCGCCGCACCGGGCTCGCTGTCGGTCGAGGAGCTCGCCGAGCAGGAGCTGGCGGGCGCGTTCGAGGCATCGGCCCGCAGCGCAACGATCGTCGCGGGCGAGATAGCGAGCAGCTCGAGCGGCACCAGTCCGGTCGCGGCCCAGGGCGAGAGCTCACGAGGCGGCTCGGTCGAGGCGAGCCTGAGCCGCACCTACGACGACGAGGACGACGAGGTCCTGCCCGGCTGCGGGCCGCTGCGCAGCACCCAGATCCAGCGCCGCAACGATCACTACCAGTACGAGCTCGAGGCGGAGGACTGCCGCTTCGAGATCGAGCTCGACGGAGAGCTCGAGATCGCCGACGACGAGCGGAGCATCGCGCGGGTCGGTCGAGGAGCGCGGATGGACTATCGCGAGGAGGTCGGTGGCACCGATCGCCGGTTGATCGTCGAGGCCGGCGGCGACTCGACACCCCGGTACTCGTTCTCGGTCGGCGGCCGCAACCGGGACTTCGACGCCGAGGCGCGTACCTGGCTCGCCGAGCGCCTTCCCTTCCTGCTGCGCGTCACCGGTTGGCAGGCGGAGGAGAGGGTCGGCCGCATCCTGGCCCGTTCCGGCGTCGACGGGTTGTTCGACGAGATCCTTCTGATCCCGAGCGACCACGTCAGCCGGCTCTACCTGACTCATGGGCTCGAGCAGGCCGACCTCGACACCACTGAGCTGCGACGATGGGTCGAGCTCGCGGCCGCCACGATCGGCTCCGACTTCGAGCTCGCCGAGGCGCTCTCGCAGCTCCCGCCGGAGGCGCTCGACGAGCCGAGCATCCAGACCGCCTTCGCGCGCGCCGCCGAGACGATCGGCTCCGACTTCGAGCTCCGGCGCACGCTGGCGACGCTGCTGGCGAAGAGCGACCTGAGCCCCGAGGTGCTCGACACGATCCTGGAGGCCGCGCTGACCATCGGCTCCGACTTCGAGGCGGCCGAGCTGATCGTGGCGCTGCTGCGCCGCTACCCCGCCGGCCACCCCATCCCCGACACCTTCTTCGAGGTCGCCGCCACCATCGGCTCCGACTTCGAGCTCCGGCGGTCGCTCGACGCCTTCGTCCAGCGCGGCGACGTCCAGAGCGGACACGTCGCGCAGGATGATCGCGGGCGCTGGGCCGACCAGCTCGACGCGGTGCTCGAGTCCGCCTCGAGCATCGGCTCGGACTTCGAAGCGGTCGAGCTCCTGATCGCGACCGCGCGCCGCTACCCCGAAGGGCGCGAGCTCCCCGACGTCTACTTCGACATCGCCAAGGACGTCGGCTCCGACTTCGAGCTGCACCGCGCCCTCAGTGCGGCGTTCGAGCGCGACCTGTCGGCGGAGGGCCTCGAGCGTCTGCTGCGGACCGCGCGCGGCATCGGCTCGGACTTCGAGCTCGCCGAGCTGCTGATTCGGGTCGAGCGCCGCTACGCCCTGGAGGGCAACGCCCGTTCGGCCTTCGACGACGCGCTCGCGACGCTCTCGGGCCACGAACGCCGCCGGGTCGAGGAGTCGAGCCGCCGGTCAGAGGCCCCGCAGTAACGGTTCACGCCCGCCCCGCCGGAAGCGGTCGATCGACACCGTAGGCACATTCCACGCTTTCGGGTCGCGCTCGGCGAGGATCCGTTCTATCTCTCGCGCACCGACCTCCATCGGCGCGCTACGGCAAGCTCGTGGAGGGCTCTGGTGGACACGTGGGAGGGAGAATGGGATGCGTCCTCGCTGTGCATGGTGCGTCGTGCTGATGAACCCGTTCGTCTCGACCCCGCTCGCAGTGGTCGACCTCCTCGATCGGCTGGTCGAGCGGGTCGGAGAGCTGGCGGCGGCGCCAGAGCTCGAGCCGGCAACGGCATGAGGGTGGCGGGCGAGCGCCATCATGCCGGCCGAGCGCCGGCGACCGCGCGACAGCCAACGATTCGCCGACCAGCGGTCCGACGCCAGGCGGCCAGCGAGTAGCATGCGAGAACGATGAGGATCCATGCCGACCTGACGATCCCCGCCATCGTCCGCTCCAACGAGCTCCCCTGGACCCCTTCGCCGATGCGCGGAGTCGACCGTCGGATGCTCGAGCGCGATGGCGAGGAGGTGGCGCGGGCGACGAGCCTGGTCCGCTACGCGCCGCACAGCCGCTTCTCGCAGCACGTGCATGGTGGCGGCGAGGAGCTGCTGGTCCTCGAAGGAGCCTTCTCGGACGAGCACGGCGAGTTCCCGGCAGGGAGCTACCTGCGGAATCCGGTCAGCAGCTCCCACTCTCCCCGGAGCGAGGACGGCTGCGTTCTGTTCGTCAAGCTGCACTGGATGCACGCCGACGACCGCCAGGTGGTGCGCGCGCGACTGGACGAGCAGGCCGCCAAGGCCTGGAAGACCATCGAGCAGGAGCACACCGGCAGCGTGTCGCTCTGCCGCCTCCACGCCTTCCGCGAAGAGTCGACCTCGGTCTGCCGGCTCGAGCCCGGCTCGACGGTCGAGGGTTGGGCGGCGCCCGACGGCCTCGAGCTGCTGGTCCTCGCCGGCGCCTGCCAGGTCGAGCGCCAGAAGCTCGGCCGCCACGGCTGGGCTCGCATGCCGGCGGGCTGCGCACCGCGGATCGAGTCGGTGGACGGAGCGTTCCTGCTGCTGAAGCAGGGGCACCTGCGCTCGCCGCCGCCGCTGCCGAAGTCGCAGCCACGGCTGGCCGGGCGTCGGCCGTAACCGGAGGATCGCCCCCGAACGAGCCGGGCCGGGGAGCCCGCTATGCTCGCGCGATGTCCGAGCCGCTGGTGCACTCTCTCGACCACATCGTCCTGCGCGTGCGCGACCTCGACGCCGCGACCGAGCACTACCGGCTCCTGCTCGGACGCGCACCCTCATGGCGCGGAGAGCACCCGCAATGGGGTACGCGCAACTCGTTGTTCCGGCTCGAGAACACCTACGTCGAGCTGCTCAGCGCGCCCGAGTCCGGCCACGGAGCCTTCGCGCTCGCTCCCGGCGAGCCGGCCGAGGGCGCCTCCATGCTCGCGTTCGGCGTCGCCGACGGCGAGACCTTCCGCCGCGAGGCGGAGGAGCGAGGGCTGCGCCCGGCGCAGCCGCAGCCGGGGCGCGGAGCCAACCTCGACACTGGCGCAGTGCGCGAGTGGGTCAACGTGTTCCTGCCCCGAGACGCCACCCACGGCGCGCGTCTGTTCGCGATCGAGCACCGTTCGCCGCCGCAGGCCCTGCCGCCGGCCGAGACGACGACGGTCGAGGGCGGCGCCGTGAACGAGGCGGCGGCCGTCCACGCCGTCGATCACGTCGTGATCCGGAGCCGGGACGGCGACCGCGCTCGGCGGCTCTACGGCGACGTCCTCGGCATCCGGCTCGCCCTCGATCGATCGTTCCCGGAGTGGGGGGCGCGTCTCCTGTTCTTCCAGCTCGGGGCGGGCGCGCGCGCCGTCACTGTCGAGATCGCCGCCCCGGTCCGGCCGCGGGACGAGGCTCCGAGCGCTCCTGCCGCCGAGGCGCCAAACGACGACTTCTTCTGGGGCGTCTCCTACCGGGTCGCGGACGCCGACGCGGCGAAGGCGCGTCTCGCCGCCAGCGGGATCGAGACCAGCGAAGTGCGCGACGGGCGCAAGCCCGGAACCCGCGTGCTCACGGTCAAGAGCGAGACCCACGGTGTCCCGACCCTCCTCCTCGAGCCGGCGAGCCACGGCTGACGCGCGCGGAGGCGGGCGACGGGCAAGGCCGCCGGCGACCGCGCCGCGCCGCGCCCGGGATCAGACCTCGCGCCGAAAGCAGGACACGAGACGCCGGCGTTCCGCGTCGTAACCCTCCCACTTCTCGGCCGGCAGCAGATCGTGGTCGACCGGCGTGAAGCCGAGGCCCCGGAACCAAGACCCGACACGCTCCGAAGTCGTGCAGGCGTAGACGAAGGCGAGATTGCGGTCGCGGGCGCGCTTGACGGCGAAGCGCACCAGGTGCGCGCCCAGGCCCTGCCCCGTGAATCGGGTCACGGTGTAAAGACTCGCCACCTCGCCTCCTCGGGCGCCGGGCGGCACGATCAGGGCTCCGATCCCGGCGAGATGACGCCCTTCGACGAAGGCGCCGAAGGAATCGGGCAGCAGCCGGTCGATGGCTTCGGGGCTGCGCGGCGCGAGGAACCTCTCCGCGACGCCGCGCGCGATGAGGTCGTCGGCAGCGTCGTAGTCGTCGAGGCCGAGACGGCGCACGACGACGTAGCGCTCGCGGGTGAACAGCGTCCCCGACCCCGAGTAGGTGAACAGCTCGTCGTGCATCCCGGCCGGCGTGCACAGGTTGACGTTGGGCACCCCCACCTGCAGCAGGCGCTCGATCTCGAAGAGGATCTGCCGCAGCTCCGGGACAGCCTCCGCGCGGATCGACTCCAGCTCGTCGAGATCGACGAAGGGGCGCCGCCGGCCAGCGGCGTCGGCGACGCCGTCGAGATCGGCCAGACGAACGACCTTGTGGAGCGCGAGCCGGGCCGCCACGTCGAGCAGAGTCTCGAAAGCAGCCTGCTCGGACTCGACCACGACCCGGCCACGCTCCCGCAGCTCGCGCCAGACGGTCCCCTCGAGCCTCGCTGTGCCGCTGGGGATCACCTGGCAATCGAAGGCAGCGAGCCGCCTGCCCGGCGAGGCGACCGCGATCACCCAGGTCGCGTTGCCGCGGAGCTCGTCGAAGACACGGAGCAGCTCCCGGTCAACGTCCTCGACCGCCGGAGGCAGCAGCACCCCGACCGTGCGCCCGCGAAACTCGCGGAGGTAGAAGCCTTTCTCGGAGAAGCCCCCGACCGGCTCGACGGTGGAGTGGAGCTCGCTCATCCCTCCGGCGTCTCGGCGTGCCCGGCTCGCCGTGCCACGAGCCGGAGAGCGAGACAAAGCCTGGGCATGGGGCCGGCCTCGACCCGGTAGTGCAGAGAACGCGGAGCCTCCGGCCACCGCCGAAGAGCATCGCGAAAGCAGATCTCGAAGAGATAAGTCATGATAACACAACAAGTTACGTCGAGGCAAAGATCGTTCACGACGCCCGCCTGCCGCCCCGTGTGCCGGCCGTGAGCCCGCCAGCCAGCCGGCTCGTCAATCTCCGGACGAAGGGACCAGCTCCCAACGGCGAAGCCCGTCGTAGTCCTTGACCAGGAGCGCGTGGTCGAGCAGCGCCGGGTGTGACCACATCCAGCTCTCGCCGACTTCGTAGCCGGCGAGGACCGTGAACGTGTCCGCGGCCGCGTCGACGACCTCCATTTCGGCGCTGTCGCGCACCACCAGGACCAGCGGACCCGCCGCGATCAGGTAGGCGTTCTCGCCCTGCCGTGGCGGCCCAGACCACACCAGCTCGCCGCTGGCAGGATCGATCGCCACCACCTGCCCCTTGTTGCGCACCGAGAAGCCCACGAGCCGGCCGCCGGCGAGCACCGGGCTCGAGAACTGAAAGTGCGCCTCGTCGTTCGACCAGGCCAGCTCGGCCGCGAAGCCGTCTCCGCTCCGGACCACACGATACGCCTCCACCGGCCTCTGATCCGACGAGACGATGACCAGGCCGTCGTGGATCACGGGTGTCACCGACGCGGTGTCGAAGCTGACCTGGTAGGGGACCTCCCAGAGCAGCTCGCCGCTCGCCGGATCGAATCCGACCAGGCGTCGCTGCGTGAAGCTCACCACCTGCGCGCGCCCGGCCAGCTCGGCGACGATGCCCGAGCCGTAGGCAGGTCCGTCGGCGGTCGCCACCCGCCAGCGATCCTCACCGGTGGCGGGCTCGAATGCATGCAGAGCCCCCTCGCCCGGTCCCCCCAGATGGACGATCAGCCGGCCGCCGGCGATCAGCGGCGACTGGGACGTGCCGTAGAACGGCTGCGGGCGCTTGAAGGCGTCGTCGAAGGACCGCTGCCATACGATCTCGCCGGTCTCGGCGCTCCAGGCAGTGAGCTTCTGGCGGATGCCCAGGGTGAAGACTCGGCCTTCGTGCACGACCGGCGTCGAGAACGGACCCTTGTCGTGGCGCGCGACGATGGTCAGCGGTGTGAACGCCTGCACGTAGCCGTTGCGCCAGAACACTTCGCCGGAGTCCGCGTCGAGCGCCACCAGCGACTCCTGGTCGCCGTCGCGGGTGAAGACGTAGACGCGTCCACCGGCGACCACCGGCGACGCGTCGCCCGGGCCGACCACGGTGTGCCAGCCGAGGGCGAGCTCGCTCGGCCACTCGGCCGGCGGCTCGAAGCCCTCGACCGAGCCAGTGCGGCCGGGACCGCGCCACTGCGGCCAGTCTTCGGCCGGCAGCGCGACCGCAAGGAAGATCGAGACCAGCAGCGAAGCGGCGAAGACGCGCGGCGGGCGAGGGCGGACGACGAGGCGGGGTTCAGTGCTCGACATGGGCGAGCATGCTATCCGCACCGCACGGAGAGACCGGAAGCGCGTAGCATCCTCCGCCGATGAAGACCCACCGAATCCCGGGGGCCCCGGTCGCGATCGGCCCCTACTCCCACGCGGTGTCGACCGGTTCGCTGGTCTTCTGCTCGGGGCAGACCCCGCTCGATCCCGACACCATGGAGCTGGCCGGAGTCACCATCGAAGAGCAGACCGAGCGCGTGCTCGACAACCTCGAGCTCGTGCTCGACGGCCTCGGGCTGGGGCTCGGCGATGTCGTCAAGACCAACGTCTACCTGCGCTCGATGGAGGATTTCGCGGGCATGAACGCCGTCTACGCCCGTCGTTTCAGAGAGCATCGACCGGCGCGCACCACGGTCGCGGTGCGCGCGAACCCGCTCGACGCACTGGTCGAGATCGAGTGCGTGGCCGAGCGCACGAACGGCGCGTCGGCTCAGGGGGGCACGCAGGCCGAGGCCTCGGACGCGAGATAGTACGGCCGGTAGCTCGACGACGACGGATCGGTGCAGCCGCGCAGCTCGAGCAGCTCGACCCTGCGGAGCTCGATCGGGTGGCTCTCCGACTGGAGCGCGATCCAGCCGTCGCCGAGCATCTGGCCGTCTTCCTTGACCGCGGGATCGAAGCCGGCGACGACTCCGCCGCCGACTTGGGGGCGCTGGTACGTCAGGACCACGTCGCCGTCGACGCGATGCTCGATCCGCTCGTTGCCGAGAACGACGATCTCGACTCGGGCCCACTCCCCCGGCGCCACCGTGCGCGACGACGATTCGACGCAGTGCTGGACGACCAGCTCGCCGTCGCGCTCGACGTGGGTACCGGGGGTACAGAGGTTGGCGGTCGGACGCCGCTCACCGGCGTCGCCGGCGAGCAGCTGGGCCTCGATCGAGATCGGGAAGTCCTGGTCCCGCAGCATCGACTCGGGCGACTGGGAGTGGACCATGACCCCGCTGTTCATGCGCGCCCAGGCGGGCGCATCGGGGAGCTGGGCGCCGACGAAGCGGACCTCGACCGCGATCACGTAGTGGGAGCGCGGCTCGCGCCAGAACAGGTGGCCGAACCGCTCGTCGAACGCGTCGTAGCCGTCGTACCGCACGACCAGCTTCCCGTCGTCGACCCGGAAAGTCCGCAGCGGATCGTCGCCGAGCTGGCGCCCGCGGATCTTGGGAGTCCACCCCTCCAGGCTTTCTCCGTCGAAGAGCTGGATCCAGTCGCCGGCCGGGGCGTCGGTCCAGGGCGTCGGCTGGGCGAGCAGGGTCGATCCGCTCGCGACCACGGTCGCGGTCGCGGTCACGGTCACGGTCACGGTCAACGCGCGCTGCGCGAGCTCGACGACGAGTGCTCTCATGGAGGCTCCGACGGCGGTGGCGGGTCAGCGTAGCAGCCCCGGACCGAGGAGGGCGCCCACGGCCGGCGCGCCTCCGATACGCTGCCCTCATGCGCTTCCATCGGCCGCGATCGGGGATCCTGTCCGCCGCGGCTCTGCTCGCCGGTGTCGTCGCAGCCGGCCCTCCGAACGCGAGCCGGAGTCAAGGTCTCGACGAGCTGCTGCGCGAGGCGCGCGGGCTCGAGGCGAGCGGCCGGCGCGCCTCCGCCCTCGATCTCTACGACCGCGCGGTCGCGATCGAGCCGAACGATCCGGACGCCCTCTACCTCCGCGCCAACGCCCGCTATCGCTCCGGACGGGTCGCCGCGTCGCTCGCCGACTTCGACCGCCTCGTGGGGCTGGTCCCGGAGCGCGAGCCCTACTTCTGGCAGCGTGGGATCGCCCAGTACCAGACCGGCCGCGACCGGGAATGCGCCGCCCAGTTCGAGCTCCATAGAACCGTGAACCCCGCCGATGTCGAGAACGCCGCCTGGCACTTCCTATGCGTCGCGAGCGCTCGCGGCGTCGAGTCCGCGCGCCAAGAGCTGCTGCCGGTCGGTCGGGATTCTCGGGTGCCGATGGCCGAGCTCTACGACCTGTTCGCCGGACGGGCCGATCGCGCGACCGTGCTGCGCGCCGCAGACCAGCCTCGCGACGGAACGACACGACGACTCGCTTCGTTCTACGCGCACCTGTACCTCGGGCTCTTTGCCGAAACGCTCGGCGACCACGAGACCGCCCGCCGCGAGCTCGCAGTGGCGGTCGAGCTCGGAGTCGGTGGTTACATGGCCGACGTCGCGCGCAATCACCTGGCCTTGCTCGATCCTCCCGTCGCCCCGGCACGGGTGCGAGTCGGTGGCGGCGCGCCGGCGTCGCTCGCCGGACGCATCCGGTCGCCGGCAGCCGAGGGCGTAGGAGCGCGGCCGCCCACCCCGGCGATCCGGCGGCGCCGGCGCCGTGAACTCCCTCGACGAGGGATGATCCGAAGATCGGGTCGGCCCGGAAAACGCTACTCGGGGGGCGCCTCGGCCGGCTTCTCAAGGGGTGCGTAGTAGGGCTTGCCCTCGAGCGACTGGAACTTGCGGACCCAGTTGGCGCCCGCCTCGGCGGGCGTGAACGACCAGTCCTGGCGGTGGTAGTTCCAGCTCTCCGGGTGCAGCCGCTGCGCCTCGGACCAGTGCACCTCTGCCGCCTCGCGCTCCCCGCGCTCGAACAGGTACGTGGCCATCCGGAAGTGGGCGTCGGCCTCGAGCTCCGCCGGGTCGCGCTCGGGCAGCCGCTCGGCCATCTGCTCGGGGGTGAAGACGTACTCGCTGGCGGCGCCCTTCGCCACCCAGTCGCGCAAGATCGGCACGTACTCGTCGGTGCCGAAGCTGAGGTTGCCGGCCTGGTAGGTGCGGGTGTAGGTGCCCTCGTCGTAGCGCACCACCCGCCCCTCCTCGTCGATCATGACCCCGGTCGGCACGTTGACCATGTCGTAGAGCGAGCTGACCAGGTGCTGGCGGTCGATCAACGTGGTGAAGGTCGCCTTCGCCGCGTCGTAGAAAGGACCCGCGGCCTCCTCGCCTGCGGTGTCCTGAGCGACGGCGACGATCTCGAGACCCTGGTCCTTCAGCTCCTCGTACACAGCCTGCCAACCTGGCAGGTCACGGCTGCAGCCTCACCACGAGGCCCAGGTCAGGAGCAGGACCTTGCTTCCTCGAAGCTCCGAGAGGCGGACCGGGTCGCCGTCGCGATCGGGCAGCTCGAAGTCGGGCGCCATCGCGCGGTCGAAGAACGGCGCCTGGGTCACCGGGATCGGCGAGAAGCTCCACAGGTTGCGCTCGCCGCCGCGCGCGGTCACGAAGGCCTGGTCGAGCTTGCGCGCGAACGCCGTCAGCGAGAACCAGGTCTCGTCGCCCGAGCTCGAGAGGATCGGATCCGCCCCTTCGGTGCTCACCGGGATGCACAGGTCCTCCAGACAGGCGCCCTCGGGCTTGAGCGTGAAGCCGTTGACGCGCGTCAGCTCGATCTCTGGGATCCACAGGTCGGTGGGATCGGGGAGCGTCCGCTCCACCGTCTCCGCGCGATCGAGATAGAGCACCGTCACCGCCGTCGATCCGATAGACTGAGCCGATTGAGCCGATTGAGCCGATCGAGCCGGGACCGAGGCGTTCAGCGTGAGGAGCATCGAGCCGGCGAGCGCCAGGATCGGCGCGGGCTCTGGGCGGGTCTGGATCTTCATCGGGCGGCGCTCGCTGGCGGATTGTCACGGCATTCTAGCCGACGAGCGCCCTCCGACCAGTCGCCCGGGCCGCTCCGGCGGCCGAGGGGGCCGGCGGCGCGGGCCCGAACCACCTCGGATACCATCGCGATTCTCTTGCCCTGCCTCTCTGCCCGCCCCCGTCACTTCCCTTCACGCGCTGAGACGCGCGTCCTGCTCCCGGTGATCTCGGGACCGCGAGCGCCCCTCGAGGAGAGGCTCCAATGCACGATACTCGTCTCCGTCCCCTGCGGCCCTACTGGGTCCAGGTCCTGCTCGTCCTGCTGGCGTCGATCGCGACCCTCGCCGGCTGCGGCAGCCCCGACCCCGCAGCCGGCGACGTCACCGAAACCGAGACACCGCCCGCGGGCCTCGTGCTCGATACACCCCAGGCCGCCCCGGGATACGTGCTGTTCTCGCCCCTGCTCTCCTCCACGACCTATCTGGTCGACCGGCAGGGACGCGCCGTTCACACCTGGGAGAGCGACTACGCGCCCGCCGGTCTCTACCTCCTCGACGACGGGACGCTGCTGCGAGCCGGGCGCGATCCCGACGCGCTCGGCTTCAAGGCCGGCGGCGTCAGCGGCATCGTCCAGAAGATCGCGTGGGACGGGACCGTGACCTGGCAGTGGAAGCTCTCCAACGAGAAGGAGATCCTCCACCACGACATCGAGCCGATGCCCAACGGCAACTTCCTGGCGATCGGCTGGGAGGTCAAGAGCCGCGAGGAGGCGCTGCGCGCGGGACGCGAGCCGGAGAAGATCGCCGAGCAGGGCCTGTGGCCGGATTTCGTCGTCGAGGTCGAGCCGCTCCCCGACAACGAGGCGCGAATCGTCTGGCGCTGGGACGTCTGGGACCATCTGGTCCAGGACCGCGATCAGAACGCCGACAACTACGGCGACCGGGCGGAGCACCCCGGCCGCATCGACCTCAATCCAGCGGTGGTCAGCCCGTTGAGCGACCCGGAGCAGATCGAGCAACTCAGGGCTCTCGGCTACATCCCCGAGGAGGACGACGAGGACGACGAGGCGGACGGGGAGGAAGCGTCCGATGACGGCGAGGGCGACAGCGAGGAGCCCGAGATCGCCCCCGACTTCCTCCACATCAACGCGATCGCCTACCACCCCGGTCTCGATCAGATCGCGCTCTCGGTTCCCGAGACCGGCGAGATCTGGATCATCGACCATGGCATCACGACCGAGGAGGCGCGCGGCCCGGCCGGCGACCTGCTCTACCGCTGGGGCAATCCCCGCATCTACGGCAAGGGGGACGAGAGCGCGCAGCGGCTGTTCTACCAGCACGACGTGAAGTGGATCCCGGAAGGCTTCGAGCGCGCGGGCAACCTGACGCTGTTCAACAACGGTGGAGGGCGCCCCGGCGGCAAGTCCTTCTCCGAAGTCCTCGAGCTCGAGCCTCCACTCACCGCCGATGGCAGCTACTCGAGAGAGGCCGACGGGCCGTGGGGACCCGCCGAGCCGGTCTGGTCTTACTCGGAGCCCGAGAGCTTCTTCGCGCCCTTCATCTCCGGCGCGCAGCGACTAGCCAACGGCAATACGCTGGTCTGCTCCGGGCCGCAGGGGAGGCTCTTCGAGGTCGACCCCGAGGGCGCCGTCGTCTGGGAGTACTACAACCCGTACCACGGCAACGTCCGCAACCGCGACGGCTCCGCGCCTCAACCCGTCGACCAGTTCAACATGGCGGTCTTCCGGGCGGCCCACGTGGCGCTCGACCATCCCGCGATCGCGGGCCGGACGCTGGCGCCGCTCGATCCCCAGCCGTCGTTCGGTGAGCCGCTGGAGTACGAGGACGCGGACGAGGACGCGGACTCGGACGAGCGAGAGGCGGGAGCCGGTGAAGACACCCCCGGGAGCGGTGGCGACGAGCACGGCGACGATGAGGACGATGAGTGAGCGTCGAGGCTTCGAGCATCGCGCCGGCATCCCGAGGATCGCGCCGGTTCTCGGGCTCTTCGCGGCCGTCGCGCTGCTCGCTCCGGACCGAGCTGGTGATCTTCGACGCCGAGACCCACCTGAGCGTGGTCCCCGCGGCGATCAGCCGCGGGCTGCGCTGGCTCTTGCGCGAGTGACGGCCTCGCCTCGAACGGCTGCGAGAGCGAATTGCGCAGTGGCGCGTGGCTGCGGTGGGACGGGGCGGCGGTCGGGCTCGATCGATCAGGACGCCGGCGACGCCGAGCCGCGCGCGCACGAAGCCGTCGAGAGTCGAGTGGATCAGCCACATCTGACCGAGCCAGGCCGCGTACTCGTCGCAGTCGATGAGGCCGCGCACCATCCGCTTCTGGAACTCGCGGTTCTCGGCCTTGGAATGCAGATCCCAGGTCTCGCCCTTGAGACGGGCCATCACGGTCTGCTCGGTCACGGGCGCTCCCTCCGGGCTGCTCGGTCTCTCACGCGGGCTGGTTTCTCGGCCGTTCTCGGCTCGTTCTGAACCCGGTTCTCGGCTGGCGCCCGATCGCTGAGCTCGGGCTGCCGCTGCTCGGCCAAGAGGTGCGGAGTCGAAGCCCGTTCACCCCGAGAGCCAGCGCCAGGCCGCGATAGCGGCCGGAATCGCCAACCAGAGAAGCCCCTTCACCAGGAAGAACAGGAAGCCCCAGACGCCCAGAGCGCGAAGGCGCCGGCGGAGCTTGCCGGACGTCCCGGCGCCGTCCGCCGCCGTCGGGACGGGCTCGTCGTCGCCGGGTTTCTTGTTGAGACTCATTCTCAAAAGCTCCGCTCATTCTGGACTGAATTGGTCCCCTTGTCAAAGGTTGCGCCCGGTTCGCCTCCCGGGCGGACGCTCGCGCGCGCCCGAAACCTCGGCTGCGTCCCCGTCCTAGGTCGACTAGGCCAGCGGGAAGCTCACAAAGCGGTCAAAGTTCGCTCAAGCCTCCACCCAAACGCTGGAATCAGCGTCTTCGCGCGCGATGCGCAATCGATGGTCGGGCTCCTGGGCTCCGTCGAGGGGCTCGGCGAGCACGCGCGGCGGCAGTTCTTCGATCGGGGCGAGCGCCTGGTCAGCGAGGGCGAGTCGGGATCCACGATGATGGTCCTGCTCAAGGGCCGGGCCGAGGTGAGCCGGAGCCCGAACGAGCTCTCGGGAGAGGTCAAGGTCGCCGAGCTGAGGGAGAACGACTATTTCGGCGAGCGGGCGCTGCTCAACGGCGAGGCGCGCAGCGCCAACGTCACGGCGATCACCGACTGCGAGGCGCTGATCCTCGATCGCGACGACCTGTCGCCGATCCTGGAGGCCCGCCCCGACCTCGCCGAGGTGCTGAGCCGCGCCCTCGCCGAGCGCATCGCAGAGACCGAGGCGGCGGTCGAGGCCAAGCGCAGCGAACGCGCCACGGGGCAGGAGCGGGAAGCCACCGAAAGCCCGGACTCGCTGCTCGAGCGGATCCGCCATCTGTTCCGGCTGCCGGGGAGTTAGCCTCCGATGTGGTCCCCCGGCGTCGGATGGGCCGCGTCCGCGGTTTGCCCAGCAGCCGCTCGGCCGATACGCTCGGACCTCCGGGACGTCAGGAGATTCGAGCATGCGCCGTCGTATCGAACCGCCGTCGAAGACCGTCAGCTTCACCCTCTCGCTCGCCCTCTGTGCCCTCGCCGGCCGGCCGCTCCTCGCCCAGCAGGCGGAGCCCGAAGAGGCAGCGACCACTGAGCAACAGGAGCAGGAGCGGCTCGTCGCAGCCG
The DNA here is from genome assembly GCA_035546295.1 of Thermoanaerobaculia bacterium. Taxonomy (GTDB): domain Bacteria; phylum Acidobacteriota; class Thermoanaerobaculia; order Multivoradales; family Multivoraceae; genus DATKBT01. The sequence goes on from DATKBT010000070.1 coordinate 164,754, forward strand.
CCCCCAATCGCCGAGCCAGCGAGGGCGAGGGACCGTTCGAGCGCCTGATCCTGCGCGGCGTGACCGTCATCGACGGCACTGGCGCGCCGCCGCGCGGACCGGTCGACCTGGTGATCGAAGGCAACCGCATCGCCCAGGTCGAGGGGGTGGGGGCGCCCAAGGGCGCGATCGACGAGGACGAGCGCCCCAAGGACGCCACCAAGGAGCTCGACCTCAGCGGATCCTACGTGCTGCCCGGCATCATCGACCTGCACGTGCACACCGGCGGCGTGCCCAAGGCGCCCGAGGCCGAGTACGTCTACAAGCTCTGGCTCGGCCACGGCATCACCACGGTGCGCGGCGTGCCCACCGGGCCGCTCGAGTGGGACCTCTCCGAGCGAGAGCGCAGCGCCCGCAACGAGATCGTCGCTCCGCGCATCGTCTCCTACCAGCGTCCCGGGAGCGGCGAGGAGTGGAAGGACCGCAAGGTCCTGACCCCCGAGGATGCGCGCGAGTGGGTGCGCTACGCAGCGGAAAAGGGAGTCGACGGTCTCAAGCTCGGCGCCTACCCTCCCGACGTCATGGCGGCGCTGATCGACGAGGCCGGAAAGCTCGGCCTGGGGTCGACCGCCCACCTCGACCAGATGGGGGTCGCCGACATGAACGCGCTCGACGCGGCGCGCCTCGGGCTGACCTCGATGACCCACTTCTACGGCCTGTTCGAGTCGATGTACGAGGGCCACGACGTGCAGCCCTGGCCGATCGAGATGAACTACTCCGACGAGCAGGCCCGGTTCGGGCAGGTCGCGCGCCAGTGGAGCCTGGTCGAGCCGGGGGGCGAGCGCTGGAACGCGCTGCTCGACGAATTCCTGGAGCTGGGCTTCTTCATCAATCCGACGATGACCATCTACTCGGCGGGACGCGACGTGATGCGCGCGCGCAACGCCGACTGGCACGAGACCTACACGCTGCCGGCGATGATGGAGTTCTACGAGCCCAGCCGCGAGGACCACGGCTCCTACTGGTACGACTGGACGACCTGGGACGAGGTCGCCTGGCGAAACTTCTATCGTGTCTGGATGCAGTTCCTCAACGAGTACAAGAACCGCGGCGGCAAGGTCACCGTCGGCTCCGACTCCGGCTTCATCTATCAGCTCTACGGCTTCGGAACCATCTTCGAGCTCGAGCTGCTCCAAGAGGCCGGCTTTCATCCGCTGGAGGTGATCCGGGCGGCCACCTACCACGGCGCCCAGGAGCTCGCGAAGCCGTCCGAAGCGCCGATCGATCGCGGCGTGGTGCGGCCCGGGATGCTCGCCGACCTGCTGGTCGTCGACGAAAATCCGATGGCCAACCTCAAGGTGCTCTACGGGACCGGCGCGGTCAAGCTGAACGACGAGACCGGCAAGCCCGAACGGGTCGGCGGCGTGCGCTACACGATCAAGGACGGCATCGTCTACGACGCGAAGCAGCTCCTGCGCGACGTCGCCGCGATGGTCGAGGGCGCCAAGGCGGCGCAGACGGCGGTCGAGACCACGCCCTGACGCCTAGCGGGCCCGCTCGATTCCTCACGCGCGTCCGCAGTAGGTCGCTCATGAATAGTCCGGCTAGGCCGGAATCCCGCCGAGCAGCAGCGACGGCGGGCGCTGCTCGCCGCCGGTCGCGAGCCGGAGCAGGACGTGGCCGACGCCGGCCTGGCCCAGGAACAGGGAGGGATTGGGTCCTCCAGAAGGCACTCCGCTCGGCCATCCCCGTCTCCTGTTCGAAGCGAGAGCGGCCGTCGCTGCCTCGCGCGCAGCGGCCTCGAGGCGCGGCTCGTCCAGCGCGTCCGCTCCGCACAGCAGCACGTCGAGCAGACCGCCGAGCCCGTGGCAGAGCGAGGCGTCGAGGAGCTCGACCGAGCGCAGCTCCGCCTCACGGCGGGTGCGCTCGAGGGCGATCGTCGCCTGCTCCCGGTGGCGTGACCGCTGCTCTGGATCGACCGCCACCGCACGCAGGCGCGCGAGCGCGATGCCGGGCGCGCCGTGACACCAGGCGACGCTGAAGCGAGGCGCGGGCCCCGCCTCCCCCGAGAGCGGCGGTCGCAGGTCGAGCCAGTTGCCCTCGGCGGGATCGAACAGGGTCTGCTCGTAGGCGAGCGCGCCGCGAGCCGCCTCGAGGAATCGGGCGTCTCGGGTCGCGGAATGGAGATCGAGGAGCGCCAAGGCGATCCCGGAGGCGCCGTGAGACAGCCCGGCGAGCGGCGGGCGGGCGGGCGCGACCCCCGACACCAGAAGGTTCGGCCAGCTCCAGATCTCCCCCCGCGTCTCGGCGCTCGAGATCAGCTCGCTTCCCAGCCGGTCAGCGATCTCCAGACAAGCCGCCCCGGGGAGCCCGGGCGCCAGCTCGATCAGGCCGACGACGATCCCGGCGACGCCGCCGAGCAGGTCGAGGCGAAGCGTGCCGAGCCGCTCCCCGTCGAGGCTTTCTCCGAAGCCCGCGAGCACGGTCGCGAGCAGCACGCGCGACCGCGAGGTCAGCCGCTCGTCGTCGATCAGCCGTCCACCCCGCAGTGCCGCCGCGAGGGCGCCGAGTGGGCCGGCGAGGAAGCCGGGAAGCGCCCCGGAGGCAACGCCGCCCGCGCCGCCGGCGGCTCGCTGGATGCGATCCCGCTCGAGCCCCGCGATGATTCCAGGCCGGATTCCAGCCTCGATTTCAGCCACGATCACGTCGAGCGAGCGCTGTAGCGCCGCGGCGGCCGTCTGGCGATGCCGCCTCTCGCCGGTGACGGTCGACAGCTCGGCCAGGAACAGGCCGGGGCCCGCAGAGCCCTGGTAGACGTCGAATCCCAGCGCGGTCACCTTCGCCCGCGCTGTGCCCGGAGCGCAGACGTCCCCTGGGTCCCGCCCCGTCCAGTTGCAGCGCCCGCCGTCCCAGAAGACCTCGGCGCAGAGATGGTCGCCGATCCGCACCGCCTCCGCCAACAGGGGCCCGATCGCGGTCGACGACGCCGCCGGAGCTCTGGCCGCGGGGTCAGAGACCTCGGCTCTTCGTTCCGGTCGCGCGCGACCGGCCCTCCGCCGCCCCCTCGAGGGCCCGCGCTCGGAAGCCTGCAGCGGTCGCCATCGATCCGGCGAGCCCGGCGCCAGGTAGGGCCGGCGTGGCTCGAGCCCGGCCCCGGCGAAGGATGCGGCAACCGCCCGGCAACGGGACGCCAGCGCAGCAGACGAAGCCCGCCCCTCCTCGACCCGATCGTCCTCGATCAGATCGTCAGGGCCGATCAAGGCCGCCGCGATCCGCGCGACCCGGTCTCGCCCGAAGCTCGAGCCGTCGGCCGGCCCCTCGGCGAGCCCGAGACCCGGGGCGAGCGGGAAGGTCATGAGCGGTCGCGAGGATCGCATCTGGCCGGCGTGCTCGGCGTACGCTTCGGCGATCACGGGCCAGGCGCTCTCGACCGCGACGGGCTCCAGGTAGAGGACGCCGGAATCGGCGGAGTCGAAGCGGCGGGTGGAGGCCGCCACCTTGAGCCGGAAGGGCACTCGTCGCCGGTTGAGCTCCGAGGTCAGGCGGCGCAGCCAGGGGACAGCCGAGCTCACTCGCAAGTGCCAGTAGACCCGCACCAGACAGCACAGCTCGCGAGCGGGCGCCAGGTCGGCGTCGCCGAGCGCGACGTAGGAGCCGGGGTGCAGCCGCTGGCGCTCCTCGGGGACGAAGACGCGACAGCTCGCGCCGGAGGCAGGAGGACCGGATCCCGGGCCGGGGTCGGGATCCACCCTCACCCGCCGGGCATCCGAGAAGTAGACGACCCCTTCCCGCCGTACCGCGACCGAGCCGGCGTCGCCGGCACGCTCGATCGTCCAGTCGGGCTCCCAGGTGCCGCGGCCAGTGTTGGCGCGGCTGAGCGCTCGCACCAGCTCGGCATCGGCCTCGGGATCGACCCGCTCCCGCGGATCCACGCCGCGCCGCCGATAGAGCCGGTAGAGCGCCTGCTCGAGCCTCGTGCACTCGCCGGCCGGCTCGACCACCCTCGACAACCGGACGAGGTCGGTGCTGAGGCCGAGCTCCTCGGCGATCTCGTGATCCGCGGCGGCAACCGAGTCGTCGTCTTCCGGCCACGCCCCCCGGATCATCGACCGGCTCCGATCATGCTGGGCTCTCCCCCCTTTTCTCTCCCCTTTTCTCTCCCCTTCTCTCTCCCCTTTTCTCTGCGCTCGAGGAGGTTCCAGAGCTCGATGCGGCCAGGGAGTAGAGGGTGCGACCGGCGCCCGCCGGATCCGACAGCACGTTGGCCGCGATCTGCAGCAACGATCGCTCTGAAACCGCGACCGACGCGACGCCCGAGCAGCGCTGCCACGCGGCCTGGATCAGCCGGGCGGCGCTACAGCGGACCGCGCGCAAGAGGAGATCTCCTTCCCGCTCGGCGCTCGCGGCCGATCCCGGCGCCGATCGGTAGGCGCTCCACAGCGCCGCGAACGCCGGCTGGATGGCGCTCAGAGGCACCCGTGCCTGCGCCGCTCGCCGCTCCGGCGGCAGGGCGGCGTCGCGCGGCATGCCGCGCACCCAGAAATGCACCAGGTCGGCCATCGCGCACCCCAGGTCCCACGCCGGGTCTCCCCACTTGGCGAGCTCCCAGTCGATCAGCACGACTCCGCCGTCTCTCTCCGTCGACGGCGGCAGCACCAGCAGGTTGGCAGAGCGCACGTCGCCGTGGAGGAGGGTCTGGGGACGCCAGTCGGAGCGGGCGCGATCGAGCCCCGCTCCGATCGCGGGCTCGCTCTGGATCAAGCGAGAGATCTCGACCTGCGCGGCGCTCATCCGCCTCAGCTCGTGAGGGGCCGGGAGATGCACCGACAGGAAGTCGGCCGGTCGGCGCGGGAGCCGTGACAGGCCGCTGCCCGCATCGCGTGCGCGACCATCGAACGTTGCGTGCAGCAGGCCCAGCGCCGCGCCCAGATCGGCGGCGGGCGTACAGGGGAAGCGCTCGGCGGGAGAGTCGCGGTACACCCTCCAAGGTGAGCGCGCGCCGGCCTTCCATTCGACCGCGAACAGCGGCGGGTCCCGGCGGAGGAGGCGCGCTCGAGGAATCAGCTCGCGCAGCGGTTCGGCGACGCTCTCACGCGCAAAGACCTCGTAGAGCTCCAGCTCCCGGGCGAGCGTCCTGGCGCCGCCGGTGCGGAGAGGATCCGCCTGCTTGACGAGCCAGCCGGGGCCCTCCCGACGAGACACCCGCAGGTTGAGGTTGCGACGTGACAGGGTCGAGATCTCGACGCCGCCGGCGATCACCTCTGAGGAATCGATCAGCCCGAGCCCGATCAGCCGCCGGGGGGCCTCGTCGAGCCGGATCGGCTCGCCGCCGATGGAGGCTTGCGGCGCGGTCAGGGACAGCGAACGCCGGTGCTGTCGGTGTCCAGGTCGGAGTCCGGCGAGCGGTCGGCGTCGGAGTCGGAGTCGGAGTCGGAGTCGGATGCCGTCGTGCTGCTACTGCTGCTGCTGCTCGAGTCGTCGTCGCCGGCCGCCGCGGCCGCGCTCAGTCCCCAGCTCTCCTCCGCCTCGGCAGGATCGTGCGCGCTCGAAGCGTTCAGGATCGATCCGGTGAGGAGCTCTGCTCCGAGTTGCGGGCTGGTCTGCTCGATGCTCATGGCGGCGTCTCCGCTGGTCGGCCGTGGAACGAAATCGGGCGAGGCGGTCCTAACATGGCCCCGGCGGAAGCGTCAAGGCGGCGGGGCCTTTGCTGCCGCGAACGCCGCGATCCGCAAAGCCGAGCGACCGGTCAAGGCGCGGGCAGACCGCTGCCCCGGACCGTCTCGAGGAACACGGGATCGCGCCAACCGCGCCCGAGCAGCTCCTCGACCACCGGTCGCGCCCTCTCGAGCCGTCCCAGCTTCAAGAGCGCCTGGGCGTAAGTGTCCAGGTACTGGGTCTCGGGGCTGCGCTCGACGATCGGCTCCACCAGCTCGACGGCGCGAGACCAGTCGTCGAGAGCCTGTTCGTGGTGTCCGAGCTGCAACCTCAGGTCGCCGATCGCGACGTGGCTGTAGGCGAGCTCGTTGCGGGGCCCCGGATCCCCCGAGGACCGCCACAGCTCCTCGAGCAACGCATGGCTCTCGAGCTTCGCCTCGAGGGCCGGCGTCAGCTCCGAGCGCGCCTGATGCGCGAGCGAGATCGCCCAGTACGCGCGCGCCAGGCTCTCCCGGTGACGCACCACCGTGGGATCGGCTGACACCAGGTCGTCGAGCAGCCGTCGCGCCTCGTCGAGGAGCGCGAGCGCGCTCGAGGGATCTCCCCGCTCGGTCTCGACGGTCCCCAGCACTCGCAGGTCGCGCGCCAGCTTCTCACGCCACTCGACGCGCGCCGCGTCGCTGCGCATGAGCGAGCGGTAGGCCTCGGTCGCCGACTCGAGCGAGCTCGCCGCAGCCTCCAGGTCCCCCACTAGGAACGAACCGAAGCCGGCGGCAGAGTGGATCACGGCGACGCGTCGCGACCAGGTCGCGTTGGCCGGGTCCTCGCGCGCCAGCCGCTCGGCCTCCGCCAGCGCGAGCTCGAGCTGGCGCTGGGCCTGCTCGTGCTCGCCGTTGATCTGCAGGGCCTCGGCCAGCGCCAGGCGCGAGTCGACCAGCAGCCGCCAGCTCCGCCAGTCGCCCGATCCGCTGGGGCCGACCAGGCTCGAGGCGAGTCGGATCGCATCCCGCAGCTCGGCGACTGCGGACCCGGTATCGCCGATCTTGCGGTGGACGGCGCTCAGCTCGTAGCGGGCGAGCGCCGCCCCGTAGTCCAGCTCGCTGGAGCGGGAGCCGCCGTCCGGGTCACGAGCCTCGCTCCCCCCGAGCTCGTCGACCACCGCCTCGAGCACGGCGCGCGCGTCCTCCGTGTTTCCCTGCCGGCCCAGCGCCGCCCCGAGCTGCACCCGGGCGAGGAGGAGGCCGGCGCGCAGCTCCGGCCGATCACCCTGGCGCTCGCTCGCCGCCCGGAACGCATCGACCGCGGAGCGGTAGGCGACGACCGCCCCCTCGGCGTCCCCACCGGCGGCCAGCACGTCGCCGACGTGGAGCATCATCCGGCCGCGCTGGCCTGCGGCAGAGCTCGTCTCGTCGCGGGCGGTCAAACCGGCGAAGTAGTCCTGCGAGCTCCGGCTCACCTGCTCGAGCAGGTCGAGGCGCGCGATGCGCTCGAGCCCGTCGTAGAGATCGTCGAGCATGAAGTTGATGAGCTGCTCGGCCTGCTCGCTCCGCCGCTCGGCATCCTCTCGCGCCCGCTGCGCCTGCACGGCCAGGATGCTCACCACCACCAGGAACACCGTCGCGACCACCGCCACGATGCCGAAAAGCCGACGCCGGCGCGCCGACCGCTCCGCCTCGCGCAGCGCACGCCGCTGTCGCGCGCGCTCCTCGCGACGCTGATCGAGGCTCTCGAGCCGCTCGGCGAGCTCGAGGGCGCTGCGTGGGCGGCGGTCCGGATCGCCGTCGACCAGGTTGGCGATGTCCTCGCGCAGCAGCTCGTCGTCGACGTCTCGCTCCCAGCCCGGAGCGAGCGGACGCTCGAAGTCGCCGACCACGAGCTGATAGAGGGTGACGCCGAGGGCGTAGAGGTCGGCCTGGATGCTCGCCGGCCGGCCCGCGAGGAGCTCGGGCGCCATGTATAGATGGGTGCCGGTGGTGGTGCCGACGCCGTCCCCGGCCTGCACCTCGGTGAGGCCCTGGACCGTGATGCCCCGCGCCTCGAGCCTGGCGCGCTCGGTGATGGTGCCGATCCCGAAGTCGGTGAGGGCGGCGTGCAGCCGGCCGCCGACGTCCTCGCTGAGCAGCACATTGGCGGGCTTGACGTCCTTGTGCAGCACGCCCACCGAGTGCGCTGCGGAGAGCGCAGTGGCGACCTGGATGGCGACGTCGAGCCGGTCCCCGAGCGGAACGCCCGCGATGCCGCCGCGCCGCGCGGACCAGTCCACCAGACTCCCCTCCTCGGTGTACGCGAACTCGATGAAGTACGGCGCTTGGTCGAGGCTCCAGTCGAGCAGCCTGGCGATGTCGTCGCGATCTCCGAGCTCCTCCTTGAGCAGGCGAAAGAGCGTGACCTCTCGTTGCAGCGAGCGGAGCCGCTCCTTCTCGTAACAGAACTTGAAGACCCGCAGCTCGTGAGTCTTGGCGTGGCGCACCAGCCACACCTCGCCGAAGCCCCCCTCTCCCAGCTTGCGCTGGACGATCCAGTGCGGGCGGTGGGGAATCGGCAGCGACGGGGCCGGTCGCCAGCCGAGGATGGTGTCCTGGGCGCCGGTGCGGCGGAACTCGCCAGAGCCCGCGGGAGCCTGCAGCGGGGCGCGCCCGACTGCGCCGACCTCGAACACCTCGACCGGCTCGTCGACGCCCTTGATGTCGTACTCACCGTGGGCGAGCCAGCTCAGGCGGGTCGAGCGCTCGGCGCCGACCGCGCCACGCCGTGCGACCTCGAACGCCGCTCGGGTCATCAGCGTCTGCCCCGGCATCGCGATCGAGCGCAGCCTCGTCACGAGGGAGGTTCCGAGCCCGGTGACCCGAAGCGCGGCGGCGCGGGTGGAGGCCGCCTCCTCGCGCCGCAGGACCACCTCCTCGAGGTGGATGGCGCAGCGTAGCGTGAGCCCCCCGGCGCCGCCGTGCTCGGACAGAATGCCGTCCTCGGCCAGCACCCGCTGGTGCTCGAGGGCGAAGCGGACCGCCGCCCACGGGCGCTCGAACAGGTAGACGGGTCCTTCCCCGGAATCGAGCGCGCGCCCTCCGAACCGGCCCAGCAGGTCTCCCCGCTGCCGCTCGACGCGGCCCAGCGCCGCCGAGTCGACGCCCGAGACCGACAGCTCGGAGCCGTCGGCGCCGGCCAGCTCGATCGCGACCAGCGCGGCGATCCGCGCCCCCTCGCCGAGGCCGACGCCGGGGTCGAGGGCGCGCGCCACCGTCTCGGCCGACGCCGGCCGCAGCCGCGGATCCTTCTCCAGGCATTGCGCGATGATCTGTCGCGCGCTCGGCGGAAGGGCCCGCAGGGCCGCCGCCGTCGGCTCGCCGTCGTCCTCCGGGCCGGCCTCGGCATCCAGCCGGGTCGGCTGGCGCGCTCGATGCTCGCTGACCTGCTCGCCGGTCAGCAGCTCGAAGAGCACCAGGCCCAGCGAGTAGAGGTCGCTCTGGACCGAGACCTCGACGCCGGCCGCCTGCTCGGGCGCCATGTAGGCCGGCGTTCCGCCCCGCGACCTCGCCCGCGAAGTCGCCTGGTCCGCGAGCACCGCGAGCCCGAAGTCGGTCACTCGAGCGCGCCCGTGGCTGTCGACCATCAAGTTGGCCGGCTTGAGATCACGGTGCAGGATTCCGAGCTCGTGGGCAGCGGCGAGCCCCTCGCAGACCTGCCGGCCGATCTCGAGCGCCTTGTCGCGCGGCAGCCGGCCGATCCGATGCAGCAGCGAGGCGAGATCCTCGCCGTCGACGTGCTCCATCGACAGGAAGGGCACGCCGTCGACCTCCCCGAGGTCGAACACCCGGCAGACGTTGGGATGGGAGATGCGGCGGGCGAGCCGGATCTCGTTGAGGAAAGCCGCCCGCCGCCGGCCGTCCTCCTCGCGGCGCTGGCGCAGGAACTTGAGCGCCACCTCCTGCAGGAGCTTGAGGTCCTGGGCCCGGTAGACCTCGCTCATCCCCCCCTGCCCCAGCCGGGAGACGATGCGATAGCGGCCGGCGAGGACCTGCCCCGGAACGAAACGAGGGCCGGACGGCACCCCCTCCTCCGGCGCCGCCGAGCGCTCCGAGCCGGCGCCACCGCTCTCGAGGGTGGGGGCGCGGCTGATCGGCCCGCCGGCCGGGAAGCGACCGCCAGCGGGTTCGGGAGGCGATGCGTCGGCGTCGCGCTGGCGGTCCGGCGGCTTGGTCACGGCTCGAGCTCCAAAGGCCCGCCGATGCTACCGGAGAGCGCGCGCTCCACCGGCAAAGCCCGGGCGGCCGCTTCCGCAGGCTCCTCTGCGCCGCTTGGGACCTCCGCGAGGCGGGCGGAGAACCGGACCGAGCTCCGATCTCACCGGATCTGCGCCGCGAACTTCTCCCGGCACTGCGCTGCGATCCGCTGCAAATCGCCGAGCCGATCGGCGATCGGGCGTAGCAGGGGATCGACCCGCGGCGACGGATTCACGCAGTAGCCCCGGTCCACCGCCCGCTGCAGCAGGGCGACGGCCCAGTCCGGCCGTTCGCAGGTCGCGAACAGCCCGGCGGACGCGAACCACCACTCCGGGTCGGCGACCGCGCGCACCTCTTCGAAAACCTCGGTCAGCCGCCGGTCGAGCTCCTCTCCGGTCACCTCTCTGGTCTCTTCTCCGGACTCCCCTCCGAGACACGCGACGAGGTGGTCGCGGCGGAGCAGGCCCGCCTCCGGGCTGGTCTGCCGCGCCCACAGCCTCGCGGCCTCCTCGCGGCGACCGTTCATCAGCGCGATGCGCGCGGACACGTCGTTCTCCCAGAGCAGGCTGGTGGCGAAGCCGGCGGCGTCGATCGCGCGATCCGGCAGTCCCGCCCACAGGTAGGTCAGCACGCACTGGCGCTGCGAGGAGTCCCCCGGATCGAGGCCTCGCGCCACTTCGCACTCGGCGACCGCCTGCTCGAGCAGTCCCCCGTAGCGCAGCGCGATCGACAGGAGCACGTGGGCCGTGCTGCTCTGCGCGCGCCGATCGAGCAGCTCCCCCGCCGCCCGGTAGGCGCCCAGCAGGTCGCCGTCCTCCAGCCGGAGCTCGACCAGCGTGCCCGAGGCCTCGATCAGGTCGGGGTCGAGCTGGACCGCTCGCTCGACGGCCCTACGCGCCCGGGCGAGCTGCTCGCGGTCGCTGCTCCAGTAGTAGCCGTCGATGTGAAGGAGCATTCCGAGCTGCGCCCACGCCGGCGCGAAGGTCGGATCGAGCTCCACCGCCCGCTCGAGCTTCGCGATCGCGGCCCGGTTGGGTTCCGGGTCGCCGAGCGCGGCGCGGCTCTCGACGTACAGGCGGTAGGCCTCCGAGCTCGCCGGCAGCGTGTCGTCGGCCGGCTGGCTCACGCCCAGAGCGGGCAGCAGGCCGCCGCGCACCGTGTCGCGCAGCCGCTCCCGCTGCGCCAGCAGGTCCTTCGGATCGACCGACAGCACGTCGCGCCACACCACCCGCTGAGCCGCGACGTCGATCGCCTCGAGCGCGACCTCGACCCGTCCCTCCCGCGACGCGATCCTGCCCGTGACCACGTGATCGGCGCCGAGCTGCTCGGCGATCCTCCCCACGTCCGCGAGCCCCCCTCCGCTCTCGGCGACGAGCCGGCGGGTTTCCGCGAGCGGCCGCACCGCGAGCTCCCGCGAGCGCGAGAGCAGACCGACGAGCTCGTCCGGAAGGGTCGCCTCGAGCAGCGGGTCGCCGGCCTCGGGGGAAAGGTTCTCGAACGGCAACACGGCGATCGCGCTGGCGCCGCCGACCGTCTCGCCGATCAGCGGGTCGAGGGCGGGGTCGGTCGGCAGGTCGGAGGGCCGCGCGCCGAGATCGCCGGCGAGCTGGCGGAACAGCCCGCCCCCCAGCGCGCCGCCGGTCGCGAACAGATCGCGGCCGCCACCCGAGGCCGCCGGGTCGGCCCCCTCCTCCCGGCTCTCGGGCGGAGTCTTCCCGTTTTCGTCTGACGATCCCGTCAACTCAGCTCCAGGTTTCTGGACCGATGCCGGCTCCCGATCGGGGCGGGAGTTGCCGTCCCTGCTCTTGTTCACGGCTGCGCCACGCTATCAACGCTCGCCGGCGCTCACCGCAGGGACCGCGAGCCCCCCCGTCACCCCACGATGGCGCTCGGGAGGGCACGATGGCGCTCGGGGGGGCACGATGGCGCTCTGGGGGGCACGGTGGCGCTTGCTCTCGACGGTGGCGATGCTGCGCACCGCGGCGATCGAGGTGGTCAACCCGATCGCGGGATGCCTGGCCGATCGCTCGCTGGCGCTGGCGCTCGTGGTCCTGGGCGGCGTGTCGTTGGCCTTCGCGGTGGCGTCGCCGTTGCGATCCCGGCACCTCGGTGCCGATTCCCGACCCGTGGCGTCGTGCCGGCGACTCTGCCGGGCGAAGGCGGCAACTCCGGGGGGATCGCGACCACGTCTCCGTCATGGTCGCCTGTCGCGACGACACCCGTCGTCGGCCGGGAGACCTCGACCGAGCCGATTCAGCGGGCGACCAGGCGGATCGTCCGCACCACCGCCACCAGCATCGCGATCAGGGTCAGCGTCGCGCCGACCGCCAGAATCGCGACCGGCCAGCCCACGATCTCCACCACGCTGCCGAACGGCGTCGCCGTGATCGGGAGCGCGATCAGCCCCGCCGAGACGAAGATTCCCGCCGGGATCAGCAGACCCCAGTAGCGCAGTCCAGCGGCTACCCACATCGCCACGAAGGAGAGCCCCAGGATCAGCGGGAACACCGGCCACCACTGCCCCATCTCGCTCCAATCGATGACCCCGAAGCTGAACGGCAGGAAGAAGATCCCGGTCAGGACCGCAAGCGTTCCGGGCAACGCCAGCCCGAAGGCGCGGCGGTTCAGCAGGTAGCCCAGCCAGAACGCCAGCCCGCCCCAGATCTGGAAGGCAGGCCACCCTCGCTCGAGATCCGGAACCGGCGCGCCGATCTCGGCCAGCGCCATCCAGCCGCCGAAACCGATGAGCCCGGCGCCGATGAAGACCAGGTACACGAGACCGCCCACGCCGCGTCGTTTGCTCATACTCAGATCTTACGACGGCGGCTCGGAGCGGGTTTCGAGCCGGGGATCGCCCGTGGCGGGCCTGGCAAGGCGCGGCGACGAGCATCGCCCCCGGTCTGCGGTCTCTCAGACGTCGCGCGCCTTCTGGACCGCCGCCAGCCCGCCCGCGGCCTGCTCGAGCTCGCGCTCCGCCAGCTCCCGTTGGCCTCGTTCGAGGCGGTGGCCGACGCGGCGGCCGGACTGTCGTCGGCTTTCGCTTTCGCTTGCTTGGACGTTGGTCCGATCGCCCGCGGCCTGCGGCCCGCGACGACTGCCGGAACGTCATGCCCCGGCGCCGAGATCCAGGCCAGAAGCGACCGGAACCTGCCATGCCAAGGCGAAGGGGCCGCGCCACCCGCACCGCGGGTTCTGGCAGACTCGGCCCGTTCCTCGCGACAGACCGTGATCGCGGCCGCGACGCGCTCACCGACGGAGAGCCTTCGACCTTGAAGATCAGCGACGCCAGAGTCATCGTCACCTGCCCCGGGCGCAACTTCGTCACCCTCAAGGTCGAGACCGAGGACGGCATCTCGGGTCTGGGCGACGCGACCCTCAATGGGCGCGAGCTGGCCGTCGCCTCCTACCTCGCCGAGCACGTGATCCCGTGCCTGATCGGACGCGACGCGCAGCGCATCGAAGAGACCTGGCAGTACCTCTATCGCGGCGCCTACTGGCGGCGCGGGCCAGTGACCATGGCCGCGATCGGTGCCGTCGACGTCGCGCTGTGGGACATCAAGGCCAAGGCCGCCGGGCTGCCGCTCTACCAGCTCCTGGGTGGGCGCAGTCGCGACCAGGTCCTCGTCTACGGTCACGCCAGCGGCCGCGACCTGGCCGAGACCCTCGATGCGGTCGGCCGCTACCTCGAGCTCGGCTACCGCGCGATCCGGGTCCAGAGCGGCGTCCCGGGGCTCCCTCCCGTCTACGGCGTCGGCAAGGGGGATCTGTACTACGAGCCGGCCGACCCGGACCAGCCGACCGAGGAGGTGTGGGAGACCTCGGCCTATTTGCGCCACACTCCGCGAGTGTTCGAGGCGGTGCGCGAGCGCTTCGGCGAAGAGGTCGAGCTGCTCCACGACTGCCACCACCGGCTGACCCCGAACGAGGCGGCGCGCCTCGGCCGCGATCTCGAGCCCTTCCGGCTGTTCTGGATGGAGGACCCGACCCCGGCCGAGAACCAGGAGGCGCTACGCCTGATCCGCCGGCATACCACGACCCCGATCGCCATCGGCGAGGTGTTCAACACCATCTGGGACGCCCAGCACATCCTGGCCGAGCAGCTCTGCGACTACATCCGCACCACCACCATCCACGCCGGCGGCATCACCCACCTGCGGCGCATCGCGGACCTCGCCTCGCTCTGGCAGATCCGCACCGGCTGCCACGGCGCCACCGACCTGTCGCCAGTGACGATGGGCGCGGCGCTCCACTTCGATCTGTGGGTGCCCAACTTCGGAATCCAGGAGTACATGCGCCACACCGAGGCCACCGACGCCGTCTTCCCCCACGCCTACCGCTTCGAAGACGGAGCCCTGCACCCCGGCGAGGCGCCGGGACACGGGGTCGAGATCGACGAGCAGGTCGCCGCCGAGCACCCGTACCGTCGCGCCTACCTTCCGGTCAATCGGCTGCGCGACGGAACGATGTGGAACTGGTAGACGATCCTTCGAGGAGCGAGAGCGCCATGACCCAGCACCCCGACCTGCAGCGGAACGTGAGCTACGGCGACCTCGTCGTCGGCGCGCTCCAGCGCTTTCCCGACCGCGTCGCCTTCCGGCAGGGCGACGTGGAATGGACCTACCTCCACACCGCCGACCTGCTGGCGCGCTGGGTGACCGTGCTGCGCGAGCAGGGTCTGCGCGCCGGCGAGGGGGTCGGCGTGCTCTCCCCCAACCGCCCCGAGGTCTGGTTGGGCCAGAGCGCGGCGGGACTCGCCGGCGGCCGCTACACGGCGCTCCACCCTCTCGGCTCGCTCGACGATCACCTCTACGCTTGCAACGAGGCGGAGCTGCGCTTCCTGATCGTCGATCCGGCGTTCGCCGAGCGTGCCGGCGAGCTCGAGGCGCGCTCCGACGCGGTCGAGAAGGTGTTCACGATGGGGCCGGCCGGCGTCGGCGACGCGCGCGCGCGCGACATCCTCGCGCTCGCCGAGCAGGCGCCCTCGTCGCGCCTCGGACCCGGTCCGCGCTCGGGCGAGGACGTCACCTGGCTGCTGTACACCGGCGGCACCACCGGCGTGCCCAAGGCCGCCATGCTCCCCGATCGGGCGGTCGTCCAGATGGTCAAAGGAGTCGCGCTCGGCTGGGACCTGCCGCGCCCGATGCGCTACCTGGCGTGTGCGCCGATCACCCACGCCGCCGGCTGCCTGATCATGCCGGCGCTGCTGTCCGGCGGCACGGTCACGCTTCAGCGCGGCTTCGACCCGGAGGCCTGGCTGCGCGCCGTCCCGGCCGTGAACGCCAACCTCGGTCTGCTGGTGCCGACCATGATCTACGCCGTGCTCGATCATCCGGCGCTCGACGGCACCGACCTGTCGTCGCTCGAAACCGTGATGTACGGCGCGTCGCCGATGTCGCCCACGCGCATGGCGGAGGCGCTCGAGCGGCTCGGCCAGGTCTTCTGCCAGCTCTACGGACAGACCGAGAGCGGAGCGCTCGGCACCTCGCTCTGGCGCGATGACCACGACAGGAGCGACCTGGCGCGGCTCGCCACCTGCGGCAAGCCGATGCCGGGCTGTCGCGTCGCCATCCTCGACGACGACGGCCAGCCGGTCGAGGACGGCTCGCCCGGCGAGATCTGCATCCAGGGCCGCTCGGTGATGCTCGGCTACTACAAGCAGCCCGAGCTCACCGAGGAGACCTTCTGCCACGGCTGGCTGCACACCGGCGACATCGCGGTGCGCGACGAGCAGGGCTTCTACACCATCGTCGACCGCAAGAAGGACATGATCGTCTCCGGCGGCTTCAACGTCTTCCCCCGCGAGATCGAGGACGTGCTGTCGACCCACCCCGCCGTGTCGAGCGCGGCGGTCATCGGGGTGCCCGACGACAAGTGGGGCGAGGCGGTCAAGGCGCTGGTGATTCTGAGACCCGACGCCGAGCTCGACCCCCGCGAGCTCATCGCGCTGGTCAAGGAGAGGAAGGGCGCCATCTACGCGCCCAAGTCGGTCGAGCTGGTCGATGAGCTGCCGCTCACCCCGGTCGGCAAGCCCGACAAGAAGGTGCTGCGCGCGCGGTACTGGAAGGGGGAGAGGCGTTTGGTGCATTGAGGCCCAGCGGGGCGCGTGGATCGGTCCGCAGATGTCACCCGCGACGACCTCTGAGGGGCGCGTGCGGCGTGCCTCCGCGGCGGCCGATCGACGCGGGCCGATGGCCGAGGCTCAGCTCGGCAGCGAGTACTCGAGCTCGTAGCGATGCTCCCCCTCGACGATCTCGAGGGTGAAGATGCCGGCGATGCCGGTCAGATCACCGGTGCCGGAATCGGGCGCGATCGCGATCTCGAGCCGCTGCGCGCCGCGATCCATGACCCCGCGATGGTGCAGCACGAAGCTGCCCGAGCGACCGTGCAAAGTACCGGTCACACGCTCGATCGCAACGTAGACCGCCGAACCGTCGATGGGGGTGAGCGCGGTCAGCATCTCGCCCTCGGCGGTCCCCTCGAGGTCGCCGGCGTAGCGCTTCGAGAGCGACATCCGCGCCAGGCTCACGCCATCGCGGGTGTCGGCTTCGCCGGCCGGCTCGAGCTCGACCTCGAAGGTCCCGCGGGCCACGACCGACGTGCGAGAGACTTGTTGCGCGAGCGCGGATTCTGGCGAGGCAACGACCAGGATCAGCAGTGCGTGCGTGCAGCCCACGAACGACATCCTGGGGCTCACTCGCCGGATCTCCACCGCTCGTCGCCGTACTCCTCGGCCATCCGGTGGGCCTGGTAGCGGCGCCATGCCTCGTCGTCCTCCGAGACGTCCCACCCGTTCTCATCCAGGTAGCGACGAGCCTGCTCGCGAGCCTGTTCCGCGCAAAGGAGGCGAGCCAGCAGGCCAGACCGCGAGGTGCTACGTCGCTCGGCCTCCGCGTCCGCGAACGCAACGAGGTCGTCAGGGAGAGACAAGCAGGTTCTCACGACTGCGAGCGTAGCGCAGTGTCGAGAGGATGGTTCCGACACCGGCTGTGACAGCGAGCACGTCGACCGGGGACGAAGCGACTCCGAGCGCCCAGCCGACCCGATCACGACGCCAGCGCGACCACCCTCCGCACCCATCCGCCCAGCACCGGATCGTCCGCCATCTCCTCCCGGAACGGCGCCACGCGCTCGGCGAAGGGTCCCTTGTCGGGGCGGCTGACCTCGACGCCGGCCGCTTGGACTTCGGCGAGGGCCTCCTCGGTCGCCGCGCGCCAGAGCTCGGTCTGGACCACCGCCGACTCGCCGGCCGCCTCCTCGAGCCACGCGCGCTCGCGCGGGCCCAGCTCGTTCCAGGTCGGCGTGCCGATCAGTAGCACGTCGGGGACCGCGGTGTGCTCGTCGAGCGAATACCAGCGGCAGACCTCGTAGTGGTGGGAGAGGTGGAAGCTCGGCGGGTTGTTCTCGGCGCCGTCGACCACCCCCTGCTGGAGGGCCGTGTAGAGCTCGCCCCACGAGATCGGGGTCGCCGAGCCGCCGAGGAGCTGGACCATGCGGATCGCACTCGGGCTCTCCTGGGTGCGGATCTTGAGCCCGGCGAGGTCGTCGGGGTGCGCGATCGCGCGGGAGCGGGTGTAGAACGAGCGCGAGCCGGCGTCGTAATAGGCGAGACCGCGCAGCCGGAAGCGCTCGGCCGAAACCAGCAGCTCCCGACCGATGGCGCCGTCGAGCACGGTCCTCTCGTGGGCGCGATCGCGAAACAGGTACGGGATGCTGAAGACCGCGAAAGCGGGCGCGAAGCTCTCGAGGACGCTGGCCGAGACCTTGGTCATCGAAAGGCTGCCGATCTGGAGGAGCTCGAGACACTCGCGCTCGCTGCCGAGCTGCTCTCCCGGGAAGATTTCGGCCCGCAAGGCTCCGTCGGAGAGCTCCGCCAGCCGTGCCGCGAGGTGCTCCATGGCCCGATGGACGGGGTGGGTGACGTCGAGGCCGTGCGCGAGGGTCAGGACGCTCGCGCCGTTCGCCGGAGCGCGACAGCTCATCCCAGCGAGGCCGCAGAGGGTCGCGACGGCGCCCACACCGCCGGCGAAGAATCGCCGGCGGTCGAGCCGGCGTTCGCGTCTGGCGGCGGCGAACGCTCTCGCGACGCGCTGGCGGGCCATTGGCGAAGGCTAGCAGCCCCTGGTGAGACTCGCGCGGGACACTAGACCCGCGGCTCCCATCCCGGCTCGTACTCCCTTCCCCACTGCGCCTCGGCCTCGCGATCGCCCCGGATGCGCCCGTTCGAGGCGTCGATTTCGAGCGCGCGGCCGACCCGCCACGCGATGTTGCCGAGGTGTCCGAGCAGGACGCTCTTGTGCGCCTCCTCGATCGGGCTGGTGCTCTTCGCGCGACCGCGCACGGCGTCGACGAAGTTCTGCAGGTGCACGCCGTCGAGCGAGGCGTCGGGGCTGGTCGGGTCGGTGACGTCGATCTCGTCTCGCCGATCGGCGCCGACCTCCTCGAGCAGGGTGTGCTCCGCGTCGTTGGCGAAGACCTTGTAGGTGTCGCCGACCTGGAGCACCGTCCCCTTCTCGCCGTAGAACAGGACCCCGCGCTCCCACCCCTCGACCGGGTGGCGGTTGCACGAGCGCCCCTCCCAGGTGATCGCGGCGCCGGCGCCGAACTCGCAGGTGAGCATCATGGTGTCGGGGAACTCCCAGTCGTCGCGGTAGGCGTAGCGCCCGCCGGTGGCGAGGACGCGGGTCGGGTAGTCGACGCCCAGGCCCCAGCGCGCCACGTCGAGCTCGTGGGTGCCGTTGTTGAGCGCCTCACCGGTCCCCCAGCGCTCGAACCAGTGCCAGTCGTAGGGGTGCACGTTGTCGCGGTACGCGGTGCGCGGCGCCGGCCCCTGCCAGAGCTCCCAGTCGAGCTCCTTCGGCGGCGCCGCCTCCATGCCGAATCCGATCGGCTCACGGTTGTTCGAGTACCAGGTCTTGGCGTAGTAGACGCGGCCGATGATCCCGCCGTGCAGGGCCTCGATGCAGCGGTTGACGCCGGGCCAGGAGCGGCGCTGGTTGCCCATGTGGATGACCTTGCCGGTGCGCCGCTGCGCCTCGATGAGGAGCTCGCCCTCGCGCGGGACGTGGCCGCAAGGCTTCTCGACGTAGACGTGCTTGCCGGCGGCGACCGCCAGGATCGAGGCCGGGGCGTGCCAGTGGTCGGGCGCCGCGATGACCAGTGCGTCGAGGTCCGGATCTTCGAGCGCCCGGCGCACGTCGTTCTCGATCCTGGGCGTGGCGGCGCCGGAGCCCTCGACCTCCTTCACGCACTCGGCGTCGTAGCGCCGGTCGACGTCGCACAGCGTCGTCACCTCGACGCCCTCCAGCCGCGCCAGCTCGCGCGCCAGGCCCCGGCCGCGGCTACGGATTCCCATGACGGCGACCCGCACGCGATCGGCGGGGCTCCCCTGCGCGGTCCGGATCGCGGGCGCGGCCGGACGCGGCACGAGCGCGCCCAGAGGTCGAGTGATCATGCTGGCGCCGAGCGCGAGCGCTCCCTTGGCCAGGTCCCGGCGAGTCGTCCTGCCCATCTTCGGCCTCCGTTCGGACGCGTGGTTGCGGATCAGCGTTCTCGGATCAGCGTTCTCGGGTCAACGTTCTCGGACCTGGGGCTCACGGGTCGAGAGATCTCGGAGCTTGATGCTGCGGAACGAGACCCGGTTGCCGTGGTCCTGGAGCAGGAGGTGCCCGCGCTCCCACCGCCCGAAGCCTTCCCAGTCCTTGTACTTGCTGAGCGCCACCAGCTCGAGGAACTCCTCCGACCCGCGCACGTACTCGAGCACCTTCATGTGGTTGAGCCAGTGCTCGACGGTGCCGTCGGCTCGCACCACGAGGCGGGCGTGGTTCCACTCCCCCGGCGGCTTCACGAAGCGCGGCTGCTTGACGGCCGGGATCAGATCGTAGAGCGAGGCGAGCGTGCGGTTGCCACCGCGGCCGAGCTTGGCGTCCGGATGACGCTCGTCGTCGAGGATCTGGTACTCGAGCCCGATCGCCGAGCCGCCGCCCGCGTCGTAGCCCTCGGTGACGAAGTACTTGATCCCGGAGTTCGCGCCCTCGCTCATCCGAAACTCGAGCTGGAGCTCGAACGCCGCGTACTCCTCCTCGGTGAGGATGTCGCCGCCGTGAGCGGCCTCGCCGCCCCCCGACTCGAGGACGGTGAGCTCGCCGTCCGCGATCCGCCAGCCGGTCTCGGGAAAGCTCTCGGCGTGGGCGCCCCGCCACCCCTTCGTCGTCTCGCCGTCCCACAGCAGGCGCCAACCGAGCGCGGCCTCGGCATCGGAGAGCCGGTTGGGCCGCGTGTCGACCACGAATGGGAAGCCGGCGTCGGAGCCCGGCTCGAGATCGTCGGTCACCAGCCTCAAGTTCCTCCAGCGCACGGTCTTGCCGGCGTCGGCCTCGGGCACAGCGTGGACTTGGAGCGCGACGAAGCCTCGCGGCGTCATCTCGTCGATCAGGGACGCCGCCGGCTTCCCGTCGAGCCAGGTCCGGATCACGGGACCGATGCACTCGATCCGCAGCCGGTTCCACTGGCCGGGTCGAAACGCCGCGCCCGCCTCCGGGTTGAGGGTCATCGGGAAGAGCCATCCGCGACGGGACTCGTCGTAGATCCCGGCGCTCCAGGCGCGCTCCGAAGGATCGATCTCGACCTGGTAGCCGTGGACGCGACCGTTCGCGACCTCCGGCCGGCTTTCGCTGCGCACCTGGACGCCCGAGTTGAGGCCGTCGTCGACCCGGAACTCGAGCTCGAGCACGAAGTCTCCGTAGGAGCGCTCCGTGACCAGGAAGCTGCTGGGCGTCCCGGCGACGGCCACCCCCACGATCGCTCCGTCCTCGACCCGATACTCAGCTTCGCCGCCGAGCTGCCTCCAACCCGTCAGATCCCGCCCGTTGAACAGCTCGATCGGCTCGCCCTCGCCGCCACCGCCGCCGCCACCGCTCACGCGAGCCGGTGTGCCGCCGGTCGCCGTCATCGCCGCCAGCAGCAGCACCACGGCGACCCCGGCGCGCCCAGCACCCGCTGCCAACTTCCGTGCTCGACCGTCCTCCATTCGCGCACCTCCGTCAAGGGGCCGGAACGAAGCTCCGGCGCCAGAGCTCGGCCCCGGACCTCGGCCCTCGCGCGGGCGCCGGCTCCGAACCCTCCGTGACGGCCGAGCCCCCGCCGGCGAGATCGACCTCGAAGGGTCGGGCGAGGCTGTTGCCCGCGAGGTCCTCGAGCAGCGGATCGACCCGCAGCTCGTGACGCGTCGGGCGCCAGGGCTCGTTCGGCGTGAAGCGCCAGATGCTCTCCCCCTGCGCCAGCTCGACGACACCCTCGATGCGCCGCTCGGTTTCCCCGGCCTCGCCGAGCTCGACCACCCAGAGCGAGTGCTGCAGGAGCGCCCCGTCGAGCGGCTCCCCGAAGCCGATCGCGAGCGGCTCGCGGGTGCCGGCTCGCGGCTGGCTCCAGGCCCAGGATTCGGGGGTCGGCTGCTCGTAGTCGGGCGGCCCCACCCAGAACTCGTGGACCAAGCCCTGGCGCAGCGGATTGCCCTCGGCGTCCGGCCAGTCGGCGTCGACCTCGAGGGCGAAGTCGAACCCGCCAGCAAGGGCAGGGCCGACCTCGCGGTGCGGCTTGAGTCCCGCCTTCAAGCGGCCTGGGTCGAACAGTAAGGTGAGCCGCCTGCTCTCCGGGTCCCAGAGCTCGTACTCGAGCTCGAGGAAGGCGAGCTCGACCTCGCGGCCGCGCGAGTCGAGGATGCGCAGGTGCCGATACGCGCGGCCCCGCGTCATCGGCGCCGAGAAGTGGACGTAGAACTTGAGCAGGTTCTCGGGCACCAGGCCGCGCGACGGTTGGATTGCGATCACCCGCGTGGTCGGCGTCACGTCGACGCGCGGAAGCTCGAACTGTTCGAGGATCGCGGCGCCGTCGGCGTCGGCGCCTCCCGCCAGCACGCCGGGACGAAACGCCGCGACGTACTCGAGCCCCCGCTCGAGCGGGAAGCGCGGCCGGAGCTCGACGCGATCGTCGACCAGGGCGTACCGCGCGGCGACCGGGGGATTCGCGACATCGCTGACGTGCAGCGAGAACCACTGCGGCCACCCGCTCCGGTCGCTGGCGCGCAGCTCCTCGAGCTGCGCGCGATCGAGCCCGAGCACCGCGAGGGTGAAGCCGGCGGGCTCGGGCTCGAGCGTCGCGAGGCGCGGCGAGCCCGCGGCGGCCGAGGACGCCGCGGGCAGCGCCGCCACCGCAGCAGCGAGGACCGATGCGATGGCGACGACCCGTGAGGTCGTCGCCCATCCGCGGTCCCGGGCGATCGCGTGGCGCGCTCGGCTCAAGGCAGCGCGATCGAGCGGAGCTTCACGCCGGAGTCGCCGCGCTCCAGGACCAACGCGTGCTCGCTGCCGAGCCGGTCGAGCTGCTCGATCCCGGTCAACGAGGCGATCGTCTCGTACTCGAGCCCGGCGGTGTCCTCGATCGGCTCGGTGATCGGCGCCTTCCTCTGCGGGCCCAGGCTCGCGAGGTCGACCTTCATCACACCGCGGCTGCTGTTGGCGATCAGCAGCCAGTCCTTGCCGTCCTTGGCGTAGACGAACATGTCGAGCGGGCGGTTGCGGTTGCCGAGCTCGGCGACGGTCGAGCCGGTGACCTTGGTGCCGTCGGTCAGCTCGTCGACCGGGAACGTCACCAGCGGCGTGCAGGTGTAGGCGGCCAGCACGTGCGACTGATCGTCGATTTCGATCGTGGTCATGGTGCGCACCGGCGCGTGGGTCTCCCACTGACCGTGGGCGCCGTGGTAGACCTCGATGCTGGCGCCCTTGCCGACGCCGTCGAACGGGAACTGCAGCGTGCGCAGGTTGGACGAGAACTCCTCGTTGGAGAGCCCGGTGACCAGCAGCTTGCCGTCGGAGTACGCGATGTCGGTGATCGCCTCCTGGCGCAGCGGCCGGCCTCGCCGGTCCTTGGCCTCCTCGCCCACCGGGTTGGGCAGCTCGGCCTTGGCGTAGCGCACCTGCTCGAGCTCGAGCACCGAGATCTCGCCGCCCGGCTCGACGCGCGCAAGGACCGGCGTCGCATCGTCGCCGGCGCCGCGCGTGATCGAGAGGTAGGCGCGGCCGGAGGCGGGGTTGACGGCGAGGTCGTGGATGACGACCGAGTCGGAGGAGGCGCCGAGCACGGCCGCGAGCTTGGCGTCGAGGCCTTCGACCAGGTAGCTGGTGGAGGTGGCGGCTTCGGTGTCGCCGGTCTCGATCGCGAACACCGCAGCGCTCTCGGCGTCGGCGACGAAGAGGACTCCGTCGGGGCCGAACGCGATCGGGCCGACCGACTGGAGCGGCGGCTGCCCGGTCTGGGCGGTCGGGCCGAGATCTAGGTTGGCTGCGGGCGCGATCGAAGCGGCCAGCAGCAGGGAGAGTCCGATGACGCTGAGTCTCATGGCTGACTCCTCTCGGGTTTGTCCTCTCGGATCGAGTCGTGGGCCAGATCGATTCGAATGGCGATGCCGTCTGCGGCCATCGGCCATCGGGATGGCTCTGCGACCATCGACCATTCTGTCACGCTGGCTGGGCGACCGGCCGAACGACCGAACGTCGCGACTTCTGCTCCAGTTCCCATCGCCCAGCATCCCTTGCATCCCTTGCATCCCGCATAAGCTCGCAACGATCTTCCGCATCGACCCGACTGGAGGAACCACGATGCCCGTCATCTCCCGGACGCCGAATCCGAGGCCCCGTCTCCGCTCCCCTTTCGCCGCGCTGCTCTGCCTCGCCGCGTTCGCGCTGCTGGCTTGCGCACCCGGAGACTCGACGCCGGCCGAGCCCGAGCCCTCCCCGCTCGCCGATCTCGGCCCAGGCTGGAACCCGATCGAGCCCGGCGGCGAGACGATCTGCTCGGACGGCAGCCCGTACCGCTTCTTCGTCCGTGTCGGCGATCCCGAGAAGCTGATGGTCTACCTCCAGGGGGGCGGCGGGTGCTGGACCGGTGAAACGTGCGATCCCGACGGCCGGCCCACCTACAAGCGGGTCGCCGAGACCGAGCTGCGCTCGGCGGCCGGGACCGCGCCCGAGGAGGGAGCGCTGCACGGCGTCTTCGCCTTCGGTCACCCCGAGAACCCTTTCGCCGGCTACAGCGTGGTGCTGGTCCCCTACTGCACCGGCGATGTGCACCTGGGCGACACGGTCGCCGGCTACACCGCGCCCGCAGGCACGACCTCCGAGGGCGAGGAGCATCCCGAGCACGAGGTCGCCGTGCACCACAAGGGCTGGGTGAACGGCCAGGCGGCTCTCGCCTGGACCGCCGAGCACTTCGCCGAACCCGAGACCGTCTTCGTCACCGGCTCGAGCGCGGGCGCGATCCCGTCGCCGGTCTACGCGCGCCAGCTCGCCGAGACCTACCCCGGCGCGCGTGTGGTCCAGCTCGGCGACGGCGCGGGCGGCTACCGCAACCTGAGCCAGGCGCAGCCGCACACCAAGTGGGCGGCGCTCGACGCCCTGGCGTCGAGATACCCGGAGTTCGGTTCGATGCCCCCCGACGAGTTCAGCTTCGAGGCGCTCTACACCACGACCGGCAAGGCTGCGCCCGCGATCCAGCTCGCCCGCTACGACACCGCCGAGGACGAGACCCAGATCCAGTTCCTGCGCATCTCGCAGACCGAGGTCGATTCCCTGCAACCGCTGCTCGACGCCAACGAGGCCGACATCGACGCCGCGATCTCGAACTACGTCAGCTACGTCGCCCCCGGCACGGTCCACACCATCCTGCTGCGGCCCGAGCTCTACAGCTACGAGGTGAACGGCGTGCGGTTCCGCGACTGGCTGGCGGCGCTGGCGGCCGGGGAGCCGGTCGACGACGTCCACTGCGGAGTCTGCGACCAGCCGCCGGCGCCGGTGCAGGAAACGGCGACGGCGACAGCGGGCAGCAGCGGATAGGCCGGGCGGTCGTCCGAGCGCGGCAGGGCCGAGCGCGGCCGGCGAGAGCAGCCGCGCCGCGCCCGGATCACTCCTCGATGGAGGCGCCGATCAGCGTGGCGCGCTGCGACTCGAACTCGTCGACGTCGAGCCGACCGCCCAGGTCGTCGGTGACGTCCATGGCTCCCCAGCGCACCGAGTCGACGGTACGGGTGTTGGTGTCGAGGCCTGCGAAATTCTTGCAATCGCCGGCTTCGAGGCCGTTGACGCAAAGGTAGGCGGTGCCGTCGTCGGCGCCGCTCGACGCGACCCAGCCGACCTCGACCCACTGGTAACAGCCAGGCGTGGTCTGACAGTCGGAGTCGCCGCTCTCGGCGAGCACGGCCTCCCCCCCGTTGGCGCCGTTCTCGTTGGTCACCACGCCGCCACCGTCCTCGAAAGTCTCGAGGAAGAGCCTGACCTCGCCGCCGTTGACCGGATCCCAGGTCACACCGAGCCTGAGCACCGGATCGCCGGCGGCATCGTTGGCGATGAAGTGGTAGAAGCGGTCGCTCGCGGCGTCGAGCCCGAGCGCCGCGGGATCGAGGTAGAAGCGCGCCGCGTACACCGTCTCGCCGTCCGGCGTGTCGTCCTGCAGGTAGGCGTCGGGGTAGAGCGAGGTGTCGATCTCGACGGCGAGCGACGCGCCCGAGTCGACGTTGAAGCCGTTCTCGAGGACGACGCGGTCCCCCGCCCGCAGCGTCGTGGCGGACGAAACCGTCCCGTCCGCCCTCAGCGTGTCGCAGGCGGTAACCACACCCGAGGGGCCGGTCACGTCGACGAGGTTCGCCGCCGAGCAGGAGCTCTCGATGTCGAAGCGCGCTCCGAACTTGCCGAAGCGGGCGGCTCCCTCCACGACCGAAACCGAGCTGGCGATCGCGGCGGACGCCACGAGCATTCCGGCGACCACGGCGGTCGCAGCGACCGCGGTCGAGAGGACCGACATCGACACGGCGGGCCTCGGGATGCGGCGTGGCGCAGCGAGCCCGCGCTCGAGGCACAGCAGTTCGACGGCCTTCCGATTCATGGCGACCTCCGCTCGAATGGGACGAAATTCGAACGCAGCATAGCAGCTCGGACCAGCGGTCCCGACCGCGGCGCACGCCCGGAGATCTCGGCAGAGAGTACGATGAGCACGACCATGGCCTCGCTCGCGCCACCCCTCCAACAACCCGCTCGACTCCCGGCGGCCCGAGAGCGCGACGGCGCGCTGCTGCGTCGTGCCAACGGGTCCCTTCGGACCGTCGGACCGAGAGAACAGGAAGAAGAGAAATGGATGACCTCCTGGACCTGGTCGGCAGACAGCTCGGACCCGGCGCCGTGGAGCAGCTCAGCCGGCAGCTCGGCGCCGCCCCCGACGCCACCGCCAAAGGGATCGAGACCTCGCTGCCGCTGCTGATCGGCGGTCTCGCCCGCAACACCCGCAGCACCGAGGGCGCCGAGTCGCTCTCGCGCGCCCTCGAGCGCGACCACCGCGCGGACCTGATCGACAACCTCGGCTCGCTCCTCGGCGGCGGTGGCCAAGGCGGCGGAGGGGGGCTCGGTGCGCTACTCGGGGGTGGCGGCGGCGACGGTGGCGGAGGACTCGGATCTCTGCTCGGCGCCGCTGGCGCGCTGTTCGGGGGCGAGAGAGGCGGAGGCGCCCAGCAGCCCAAGGCCCTCGACGGCGCGGGCATCCTCAAGCACATCCTCGGCTCCAAGCAGAGCCCGGTCGAAGAAGGCGTGGGCCGCGCCAGCGGCCTCGACAAGGGGCAGGTCGCTCAGCTCCTGATGATGCTCGCGCCGATAGTCATGAGCGCACTGGCCAAGGCCAAGCAGGGCAAGAACCTCGACGGCGGCGGTCTCTCGGACCTGCTGGGGCAGCAGCGCTCGCGCATCGAGCAGAGGACGCCCCAGATGAAGGGCTCGCTCCTCGACCTGCTCGACCGCGACGGCGATGGCTCGATCGCCGACGACATCGCATCGTGGGGAGCGAAACTCGGGGGACGCCTCCTGCGCGGCTCCTGAACCGGCGAACCGGGCTGCGTTCCGGCTGCCGCGCCCTGCGCGCGGACCGAACGATCACGACAGCAGCACGACGACCGCCACTCCCAGGTAGGTTCCCACCGCGCTGCCGAGCGAGCCGACCAGGATTCCCGGCAACACCAGGTCGCTCCGGCCGAGGCTGCGCGCCAACGCCAGCGCCGAAGTGCTGCCGCCGATGTTGGCCTGGCTGGCGACCGCGGCGACGTCGGGATCGAGCCGGAGCAGCGTCGAGGCGCCGAAGACGAACACCGCGTGGACGGCCAGCAGCACCGTGACGAAGACGAACAGCCACAGCCCGAAGACACCGCTGGAGCGCAGCGCTTCGACGTCGCACAGCGCACCGATGACGGCGAGGAACAGATAGACGCCGAACAGCCCGAGGACGCGCGGACCGCGGAGCCTCGCGATCGGGGGCGCTTGAGCCAGGAGCAGCGCGAAGGTGGTCAGCACCAGGATGCCCGGGATCTCGAAGCCGAGGGCTGCTCCGAGCCAGGACGCCAGCGGGTCCGATCCCCAGACCGCGATCGCGGCGATCGCCAGGACCAGCGCGAGGTCGATCGGGTGCAGCCCCTCCGTGTCCTCCGCGACGTCGGCGTCGATCGTCGATGCGCGCGCCATCCTCGCCTTCTTCCCGTCGCTGACCGTCGCGTCCCTCGCCTTCGCCGGCGCGACCCGGCCTCCCGCAGCCGCTCCCCGCCTCGGGAGGAAGCGGGGAATCGCCACTGTCGCCGCCATCCAGACCGCGGTCATGGCAGCGTCGACGGCATTGGCGCTGGCGAGCAGCAGGCCGTCGGTCACCTCGTACTGAGACGCGATGGCGATGAAGTTCGCCGAACCGCCCGTGTAGGTGCCCGTGAACATGCCGGCGAGCGCCGCGTGAGCATCCCCGAATCGCGCGGGACCGCCGACCACGGTCATTCCCGCGAGCGCGCCGAGGCAGGTGCCTGCCGCACCCAGACCGAACAGCGCGATCATCACCGGGCCTGCCTTGACCACCTCTCGCAGCCGCACCTGGAGCAGCATGCAGAAGATGGCCATCCAGGCCACCTCCTTGAACACCACGCCGTAGATCGGCACGTTCCCGGTCCCGGTCGGGATCAACCCGGCGTTGGCGACGATCGCTGTGACCACGATCACGACCAGCGCAGTGCCGAAATGGCGGAGCCAGGTGCGGCGGACGATCCACTCCGACACCACGACGCACAGCGACAGGATCGCGAGGATGAACAGGGGCTCCCGGAGCACGGCCGAGCGAGCGTAGCCGAAGAGAGCGCGGTCGGGCGCAGCTCGGCGCCCGCTGCGAGGGCGCCCGAGCGGCGCAGGTCCGAGGCCACACGGGCGGTGCTGGTCGAGCCCACCGGCGCCGCTGCGAGCCACCAAGAGGCGACCACTCTCCAATAGACTCGCGGGGCATTCGTCATCGCGCCCCAGAGATCTCTTCGGACGCGCCGCCCTGTCGCACCGAGGGAATCGAGGAGCCCGCCGGAGGCCGTCATGAACAGATCGCAGCGTTTCACCGCCCTCACCCTCGCCGCCGTCCTCGGGCTCGTCGTTGACGGCCGGTCGCCGTCGGCGTTCGCGCAGACGCCGGCGCAGGGCAGCGGGCGCGCCCGCGCGGTCGACGCCATCGACCACGCAGCGCTGGTGGCCGCCGAGAGCCGGCCCGGCGACTGGCTCAGCTATGGGCGCACGTACAAGGAGCAGCGCTTCAGCCCGCTCGACCAGATCACGGCCGAGAACGTCGCGGACCTCGGCATCGCCTGGATCTACGAGACCGGCACGAATCGGGGGCTCGAGGCGACGCCGCTGGTCGTCGACGGCGTGCTCTACGCCTCCGGCTCGTGGAGCATCGTCTTCGCTCTCGACGTGGTGACCGGCGAGCCGCTGTGGACCTTCGATCCCGAGGTGCCCCGCGAATACGCTCAGAAGGCGTGCTGCGACGTGGTGAACCGGGGCGTGGCGCTCTATGACGGCAAGGTCTACGTGACGACTCTCGACGGCCGGATGATCGCGCTCGACGCCGACAGCGGCGAGGTCGTGTGGTCGACCCAGACCTTCGACCAGAGCGAGCCCTACACCTCGACCGGCGCTCCGCGCGTGGTCAAGGGCAAGGTGATCATCGGCAACGGCGGCGCCGAGTACGGCGTGCGCGGCTACGTCTCGGCCTATGACGCCGACACCGGCGAGCTCGCCTGGAGGTTCCACACCGTGCCCGGCAACCCAGCCGACGGCTTCGAGAACGAGACGATGGAGATGGCGGCCGCCACCTGGAACGGCGAGTGGTGGGTGAACGGCGGCGGCGGCACGGTCTGGGACTCCTTCGTCTACGACCCCGAGCTCGACCTGCTCTACGTCGGCGTCGGCAACGGCTCGCCCTGGAACCAGGAGCTGCGCAGCCCGGGCGGCGGCGACAACCTGTTCCTCTCCTCGATCGTGGCCCTGCGCCCCGACACCGGCGAGTACGTCTGGCACTACCAGACGACCCCCGGAGACACCTGGGACTACACGGCGACCCAGCCGATCGTGCTCGCCGAGCTGCCGATCGACGGGCGGGTGCGCAAGGTCCTGATGCAGGCACCCAAGAACGGCTTCTTCTACGTGCTCGACCGCGCCACCGGCGAGCTCATCTCGGCCGAGAAGTACGTCACCGTGACCTGGGCCTCGCACGTCGACCTCGAGACCGGGCGCCCGGTCGAGCTCCCGGGCGCGCGCTACACCGACCAGACGGCGGCGGTCTTCCCCGGCCCCTTCGGCGGCCACAACTGGCACCCGATGGCCTACAACCCCGAGACCCAGCTCGTCTACATCCCGGCGATGGAGATGTCGAGCTTCTACGTCCCCGACCAGGACTACGAGCGGGAGCCGGGGCAGTGGAACCTGGGCGTGGTGCCGGCGGCGCCCGAGGACATCCCCCAGGCCGTGGTCGACACGATCCCGGGCGCCACCCAGCAGATCCTGGCCGAGGACGCGCCCCCCGAGCTCCTCCTCGGCCACTTGCTCGCCTGGGACCCGGTCGCGCAGAAGGAGGCCTGGCGCGTCCAGTACGACATGCCCTGGAGCGGCGGGGTGCTGACCACGGCCGGCAACCTGGTGTTCCAGGGGACGCCCTACGGCATGCTCAAGGCGTATCGCGCCGACGACGGGGAGCTCCTCTGGGAGTCCTACACCGGCAGCGGCGTGATCGCGGCGCCGGTGACCTTCGAAGTCGGCGGCAAACAGTACGTCGCGGTGCTCTCCGGCTGGGGGGGCGCCTTCGGCATGGTCGGCACGCGCTCGGCGCGCAAGGCCGGCGTGCACAGCGACGGCCGCGTCGTGGTCTACGCCCTGGGCGAGGAGGGGAAGGAGCCGGAGCGTCCGGCCGGACGCCAGATCCGGCTCACTGCCATTCCGCACGACAGCTCGGCGGAGGCGATCGACCAGGGCCGGCGCCTCTACAACACCTACTGTCTGGTCTGCCACGGCTACGGCGCAGTCGGCGGTGGCGTGGTCGCCGACATCCGCGAGTCGGCGCCGCGGGTGTTCGAGGCCTACCACGACATCCTGCTCGACGGTGACCGGGTCGAGCGCGGAATGCCATCGTTCGAGCGGGTGCTCGACGCCGAGGCCGTGAAGCTCATCCGCAACTACGTGCTGCACCGGCGGGCCCAGCTCATCGAGGAAGAGGCCCGCTGACCGGCGAGCAACCCGGATGCCGGCGCCGGAGCGCTGAGCGCTGAGCGCCCAGGCAAGGCAAGAACCACGACGCCTACCAAGGAGGCACCCGTCATGTTCCCCCACCACCCCCTGCGGGCGGTCGCCCTCTGCGGCGTGCTCGCCCTCTCCACCGTCACCTGCGCCGATCCGGCCCCCACGGACCCGGTCACGGCCGAGCCGGCGGCCGCCGCCGCCGATGTGCCGGCCGGATCCGCCGGCGGGCCCGACGGGCCGCCTCCTGCTTGGGTCGCCTCCGTGCTCGCCCAGCCGCGCGGTGTGCTGCGCAACGAGGAGGGCGCCGCCCCCGGCTACGTGCTGGTCGTCCCGCTGCGCTCCGGCTCTGCGCACCTGGTGGATCGCGCCGGACAGGTCGTCCACTCCTGGCAGCAGGAGAGCATTGGCTTCGCCGACCACCTGCTCGACGACGGCAGCCTCCTGCGCAGCTCGGCGCTCGAGGATCCGCCGAACTTCAAGGCCGGCGGCGTCGGCGGGACGATCCGCCGGATCTCGTGGGAGGGCGAGGTCCTGTGGGAGTGGACGCTCGCCACGAACGAGCAGATCCTGCACCACGACATCGAGCCGTTGCCCAACGGCAACGTCCTGCTGCTCGCGTGGGAGCTGGTGAGCAGGGAGAACGCGATTGCCGCCGGGCGCGATCCCGCACAGGTCCCCGAGCAGGGGCTGTGGGTCGACTGGGTCCTCGAGGTCGAGCCGGTCGGTCGCGACGACGCGCGGATCGTCTGGGAGTGGCACGTCTGGGACCACCTGGTCCAGGATCGTGACCCCGAGCTCGCCAACCACGGCGACCCCGCCCAGCTCGTCGGACGCCTCGACGTCAACGCCGACGTGCGACCGGCGGCCGAGGACGAGGAGGAGATCGCGCGGCTCAAGGCACTGGGCTACATCCCCCACGACGCCACCCCCGAGGACCTGCGCTCCGACTTCCTGCACGTGAACTCGATCGACCACCACCCGGGCTTCGACCAGATCGCGCTGAGCGTGCCGAGCCTAGGCGAGCTGTGGATCCTCGATCACTCGACGACCACCGAGGAGGCGCGCGGATCGAGCGGCGGGCGCTCCGGCAAAGGGGGCGAGATCCTCTACCGCTGGGGGAACCCGCGGACGATCCGCCGCGGAGAGGTCGCCGACCAGCGCCTGTTCTTCCAGCACCAGGTCGAGTGGGTGCCCGAGGGCTACCCCGGCGCCGGCCACCTGACCCTGTTCAACAACGGCCAGGCCCGTCCCGACGGCGAGTACTCCTCGGTGCTCGAGCTGGCCCCGCCGGCGAGCGCCGACGGCCGCTACCAGGCGCCGGCCGACGGACCGTGGCCCCCCGCCGAGCCCGAGTGGACGTGGCGCTCGCCCGGCGAGGAGCCGCTGTTCTCGCCGATCATCTCCGGCGCGCACCGCCTGGGCAACGGCAACACCTTCGTGTGCTTCGGTCCCCAGGGGCACGTGTTCGAGGTGACGCCGGCCGGCGAGGTCGTGTGGGAGTACCGCAACCCTTACAGCGGCGACGCGGCAGGATGGATGCCGCCGGAGGCGACGCGGATGGCTTACGCGATGTTCCGCGCGCGCAAGATCTCCCCCGATCACCCGGGGCTAGCGGGGCGGGAGCTGACGCCACTCGACCCGCAGCCCGAGCCGTTCGTCGCCGAGCCCCCGGGCCTGCCGCCGGCGGGCTGAGCCCGGCGTCGCACCAGACCGATGCCCTCCCCTCTCGCGCTCCGCCGCGCCTGGCTCGTCGGATCGCCCGACGGGCCGCTACCATCGCGGGCACCGACGCACAGATCCTCGAGAAGCCGAAGAACCGCCTCGAGCGCCGCGAAAGGAACCCAAGATGAACCGAGCCCGCGCCTCCATCGTGCTGCTGGTCTGCACCCTGCTGATCGCCGCTCTCGTCACGCCGAGCTTCGGCGCCGGCCTCTACCGACTCGACCCCGACGTCGTCTACGGCCACAAGATGGGCATGGCCCTGACCTACGACGTCGTCGAGCCCGCCGCTCCCAACGGCGCCGGCGTGCTGTTCATGGTGAGTGCCGGCTGGTTCTCGCGCTGGTCCGACCCGAACACTGCCATCGCACGCTCGACGGCGTTCTCGAGCCTGCTCGAGCGTGGCTTCACGCTGTTCCTGGTGCGCCACGGCTCGAGCCCGCTGTTCAAGGTGCCGGACGCCGTGACCGACGTGCGCCGAGCGCTGCGCCACATCCGCGCCAACGCCGCCGACTGGAAGGTCGATGCGGACCGGCTCGGCGTTTTCGGCGGCA
This sequence comes from Thermoanaerobaculia bacterium, assembly GCA_035546295.1. GTDB lineage: Bacteria > Acidobacteriota > Thermoanaerobaculia > Multivoradales > Multivoraceae > DATKBT01. The sequence continues at coordinate 197,496 of DATKBT010000070.1, forward strand.
GCGCCGGCGGTCACCTCTCGCTGATGCTGGGCGTCGCCACCGAGGCCGCATACGAGGGAAGCCCAGCGATGGGCAACGAGCGACCGGCCGCCGTGGTCGCCTACTTCCCGCCGGTCGACCTCCAACCGCTGGTCGGCCCGAACGAGCGCTTCCCCGCCCTCGACTTCGACCACGAGCTCGCCGACGAGGTCTCGCCGCTGCTGTTCGTCAGCAAGGACGACGTGCCGACGCTGCTGATCCACGGCGACGCCGACGAGCTGGTTCCGCTCGATCACAGCAAGCGGATCAAGGCCGCCTTCGACGAGCACGGAGTGACCTCGGAGCTGATCGTCATCCCGGGCGCCGGCCACGGCTTCCGTGGCGACCACGAGAAGCAGGCGGCCGACGCCCTGGTTCGATGGTTCGAGCAGTACCTCGTGCCTGCCACCGGCGTCACCACGACGGGGAGCGGCTCGGAGCAGTAGGAGCTCGCAGAGTTAGGAGGTCGGAGCCGCCGAGGCTCGCCCGACGTCAGCGCAACCCGCCGCGCAGCCAGATCCAGGCGATGCTGGCGAACCCCGAGAGGTTGAGCGCGATGCCCAGCAGCCGGTACTCGCCGCGCGAGTAGCGGCGGGCGGGATCGAGGAGCGCCAGGTCGGCGAACAGCCAGAGCGCACCAAGGAGCAGAAAGCCGCCGAGCACCAGCTCGTCGAACACCAGGGCCAGCAGGCAGCCCTCGGCGACCACCAGCGCCAGCACGATCGCCTTGGTCGCGCGCACGCCGATCGCGGTCGCCGTGGTCGAACGGCCGCTCGCGCGATCGGGCTCGACGTCCATGACCTCGCCGATCAGGTGCGCGTGCGTGCAGAACAGCACCAGGTAGCCGACGACCTCCCAGCGGACCGGCTCGACCTCGTTGAGCCAGAAGCTGAACGGCAGGATCAGCAGATAGCCGAGCTGGTTGAGCAGCTCGAACGGCGGACGAGTGCGCAGGCCCCGGCGCGGCGCGTTGTAGGCGGCGTTCACGGCGACCATCGCCGCCAGCACCAACGCGAGCCGCGGCTCGATGGCGGCCAGCACGACCGCGCTCGGCACGAAGACGGCGGCGATGAAGCGCGGCAGCCGTTGGAGCTCCTCGCGGCTGCCGCGCGCGCCGAAGATCCAGCTTCCCTTGCGCGGGTTCTGCTGGTCGATCTCGCGGTCGACGACGTCGTTCCAGCCGTAGACCAGCAGGTTGAGCGGGTAGCTCACGAAGACCAGGCCCAGCCAGAACCGCCACGAGGCGAGGAGATCCTCGCGACCCGACGTCGGCAGCAGGTAGAGCCAGATCGTCTGGAACCAGAGGCCGGGGCGCGAGACCCGGAGTCGGAACGCGTTCACGTGGTCACGGCGAGCAGGGAGAACGGGGGCGAGATGGCGCAGCGGCCGATCAGGAGCGCAGCAGCCGCGACGGCTCCTGGCGCGCGGCCCGCAGCGAGGGAGCGAGGGCGCTCGCCAGGGCGACGCCGAGGAGACCGCTCGCGAACAGCCCGATGCCGCTCCAGCCCAGGCGCGTTCCCAGCAGGAGCTGGTCGAGCCGGGCCGCGAGCGCCGCCTGCCCGAGGGCGAAGGCCAGTGCGCCGAGGCCGATCCCGAGCAGCGCGCGCACGGCAGAGGTCCACAGCGTCCCCCTCGCCAGCTCGGCCGGTCGCGCGCCGAGCGCCCCGCGGATGGCCAGCTCGCGCGTGCG
>DATKBT010000071.1:0-18652 GCA_035546295.1 Thermoanaerobaculia bacterium
CGCCGAGCGCGCCGCGCACTCGCATCTCGTTCGAGCGTTCCGCGGCCCGGGTGAGCAGCAGCGAGGTGGCGTTGGCGCAGACGATGACGAGCACCAGGAGGACCGCGCCGAGCAGCAGGAGCAGGGTCGGACGAACCGTCGAGGTGACGTGATCGTGGAGCCCCGAGACCGTCACCCCCCACCCTTCGTTGAAGGCCGGGTACTCGACCGCGAGCCGCTCGGCGATGGTGTCGAGCTCGGCGCTCGCGCTGTCGACGCTCACTCCCGGACCCAGACGGCCGACCACCAGCAGCCAGCGGCCCCGGCGCTGCGACCATTGCTCGGTGATCGGCAGCGGGGTCCACAGATCGGCCGGTGCGCCGAGCGTCCCAGCCGCCTCCCCCATGTCGAGCTCGACGCCCGGCGGCATCACGCCGATCACCTCGAGATCGCGCCCGTCGACCTGGACGCGACGTCCCAGCACGGCCGGATCCTCGCCGAACACCGTTCGCCACAGCGCGTGGGAGAGCACGGTCGTCGGATGTCCGCTGTCGGCGACCATCTCCTCGGGAGCAAAGAGGCGGCCGACCTCCGGCTCGATCCCCAGCGTCTCGAAGTAGCCCTCGGTGACGAGGCCGAGGCGAACCCGACGGGGATCGCCGACCTCGGTGAGATTGGCGGCGGTCACCGCGAACGCCGCCATCTTCTCGACCGTCTCGGACTGCTCCCGCCAGTCGAGGAAGTTCGCCGGCGAGACGACGTTCTTGGCGCGGCGCGGCGCCTCTTCCGTCAGTGCACCGGGCTCGTCCGACCGCTCCCAGATCGAGACCAGCCGCTCCGGCTCGGCGAACGGGAGCGACTCGAGCAGCACCCCGCGCACCAGGCTGAAGACGAGCGTGACGGCGCCGACCCCCAGCGTGAGCAGCGCGAAGGCGCCCAAGTATGCGGCTGGGCGGCGACGGATGGTCCGCAACGCGGCGACGGTGTCGTTGGCGAGGTCGTCGATCATGCGGGCTTCTCCGTTTCGTGCAGCTTCCCGTCACTCGGGAGACTTCGCGCCCAGTCGGAGGTTACAGGGTCCGGCACGACGGGTACGCACGGGGCCACACGGCTGCGATGCTCCGGCCGCTGGCTTCGGGGGCGAGACCAGGACAGGTTCCCCGGAGTCCCTGGAGCACCCACCGGTGGCGCGGAGTCTCCGATGTGCTGGGGTGAGTCGACTGAGTCGACTGAGTCGACGAGGCCGACGGAAGCTCGCCCGTCAGATCTCCTCCGGCGGCGCCGATCTGCGGCTTCCGTCGAGGGCGCCGATTAACATTGCCCCTTCGCCAGAATCACTCAGCATTCCCCGGAGGGGAGAATCCATGGACTCGATCACGCAATCCGTCAGCTACGACCGGAGGGGACGCGTCGCCGTCCTCCTGGTCGACAACCCGCCGGTCAACGCTCTCTCCCAGCACGTGCGACAGGGGCTCGACGAGGGCATCGCCCGAGCCGCCGACGACGAGCAGGTCGACGCCGTGGTGATCGCGTGCGCCGGCCGGACCTTCATCGCCGGCGCCGACATCACCGAGTTCGGCAAGCCGCCGCAGCAGCCGGGGTTGCGCGAGGTCCTCGACCACATCGAGGCCTGTCCGAAGCCGGTTGTCGCCGCGATCTTCGGCACCGCGTTGGGCGGCGGCCACGAGGTGGCGCTGTGCTGCCACTACCGCATCGCGGTGCCGAGCGCAAAGCTCGGGCTCCCCGAGGTCAAGCTCGGGCTCCTTCCCGGCGCCGGCGGCACCCAGCGGCTGCCGCGCGTGGTCGGGGTGAAGAAAGCGCTCGAGATGGTGACCTCGGGCAACCCGATCTCGGCCGGGGAGGCGCACCGCCATGGCCTGGTCGACCAGATCGTCGAGGAGGACCCTGGCGATGGGCTGGTGGACGCCGCGGTCTCCTTCGCGGAGAAGGCGGTGGCCGAAGGCAGGCCGTTGGTCAAGATCCGCGACCGCGACGAGAAGCTTGCCGAGGCCCGCCAGAACCCGCAGATCTTCGACGAGTTCCGCCGGAAGATCGCGCGCAAGACGCGCGGCTTCGAGGCCCCCGAGGCCAACATCCGCTGCATCGAGGCGGCCGTGAGCCTCCCCTTCGACGAGGGGATGACGCGGGAGGGGGAGCTGTTCGCCGAGCTGATGCAGGGCGAGCAGTCGAAGGCTCAGCGCTACTACTTCTTCGCCGAGCGCGAGGCCGCCAAGATCCCCGACGTACCAAAGGACACGCCGCGGCGCGAGATCGCGAGCTGCGGCATCGTCGGCGCCGGCACCATGGGCGGCGGCATCGCCATGAACTTCGCCAACGCCGGCATCCCGGTGATCATCGTCGAGCGCGACCAGGAGGCGCTCGACCGCGGCCTCGGCGTGGTGCGCAAGAACTACGACCGCACCGCCAGCAAGGGGCGCATCAGCGCCGAAGACGTCGAACAGCGGATGGGGCTGTTCTCGCCCACCACCGACTATCAGCGGCTCGCCGACTGCGACATCGTCGTCGAGGCGGTGTTCGAGGACATGGAGCTCAAGAAGGAGGTCTTCGGCCAGCTCGACGCCATCGTCAAGCAGGGGGCCATCCTCGCCACCAACACCTCGGCGCTCGACGTCGACGAGATCGCGGCCTCGACGGACCGCCCCGCGGACGTGATCGGGCTCCACTTCTTCTCTCCCGCCAACGTCATGCGTCTGCTCGAGATGGTGCGGGGAGCGGAGACCGCCAAGGACGTCATCGCGACCTGCATGGACCTGTCCAAGCGCATCGGCAAGATCGCGGTCCTGGTCGGCGTCTGCCGCGGTTTCGTCGGAAACCGCATGCTGTTCATGCGCCGGATCGAGGCCAACCGGCTGATCCTCGAGGGCGCGACCCCCTGGCAGGTCGACCGGGTGATCTACGATTTCGGCTTCCCGATGGGGCCCTTCGCGATGAGCGATCTGGCGGGGCTCGACATCGGCTGGAAGCGCGAGACCTCGAGCTCGAGCACGATCCGCGAGGTGCTGTGCGAGCGCGGCCGTCTCGGCCAGAAGAGCGGCAGCGGCTACTACGTCTACGACCGCGAGACCCGCGCCGCGGCGCCCGATCCCGAGGTCGAGGAGCTGATCGAGGAGTTCTCCGCCAAGGAGGGGATCGAGCGGCGCGAGGTCTCCGACCAGGAGATCCTCGAACGCTGCCTCTACCCGATGGTGAACGAGGGCGCCAAGATCCTGGAGGAGGGCATCGCGATCCGGGCGAGCGACATCGACGTGGTGTGGGTCAACGGCTACGGCTGGCCCGTCTACCGCGGCGGACCGATGTTCTGGGCCGACGGCATCGGGCTCGGCGAGGTCGCGCAGAAGATCCGTCACTACGCCGAGAAGCTCGGCGGCGACCACTGGCAGCTTTCGCCGTTGCTCGAGCGGCTCTCCTCAGAGGGAAAGACCTTCACGGGGAGGTAGGCGGGCGGAAGGGGTCGCGCCGGCGGGCGTCGTCTGCGCGACGGTTCGTGATGTCACGCGCAGCCCCTCGGCCCGTGGTGGAGCTCGGCGGCCCGAGAGGGGCCTCTGACGAAAGGCGCCTCAGGAGGCCGGGCCGCCGGTTCCCGCGGAAGGAACTGCGTCCGCGACCAGGCTGTCGATCAAGTGCTCGACGATCGGGCGGTCGGAGCACAGGGAGGCCTCGCCGCGCCACGGGAACTCGAAGCGCCGGCTCCACAGCGGCCGGCCTTGCTCGAGGTGGCTCACGCGCAGCGAGACGACGACGGAGTCGCCTTCGGCGCGGACACTGCCCTCGAGGAGAACGTCCCCAGGGCCGGGCTCGCCCGCCCCGCGCCTCAGGCGCTCGAGGGTCCCGCTGACCACCACGAACCGCTGCTCCAGGCGCTCGGAGAGCCCGACCAGCAGCTCCTCGGTCAGCGTGACCCCGAAGCGCGAGTAGGGAAGCTCCGGACCGATCTCGACCAGCTCGAGCACGACCAGACGGGGAGCGGCCGGCCCGCGGACCGTGGCGTGACGAGCCCCTGCGACCGAGGCGACCTCCGGGGTCGCCTCGCCGATCGTCACCGGCGCCATGAACCGATAGCCGCGACGGTGGACGGTCTCGATGTAGCGCGGGCTCGAGGCGTCGTCGTCGAGGGCTCTGCGGAGCTGCTTGATGCAGTAGTTGAGACCCTCCTCGAAGTCGACGCAGGTGCCATCCCCCCAGATTTCCTCGCACAGCTCGTCGCGGCTGACCACCTGCCCGCTGCGGCGAGCCAGCAGGGCGAGCACCTTCGACGGCTGAGGCGGCACGCGCACGAGGTCGTCTCCGCGCACCAGCTCGCCGCTGTCGACGCGAAACTCGCACTCGTCGAAGTACAGCCGCACCGAAGAAGACCGGGAGCGCGCGCTCGCGCTGACGGAGGCTTCGTCCAGCGTCGCCGGGCTCACGCCGGCACCATCGCGGCGGGGAGCGTCGCCCGTTGCTGGACGGACCCGGCTCGGGGCCCCTTCGTTGACATCTCGATCTCCGGACATACCAGGGTGGACTTCATGACGCTCGTCCGAGGGAGTGTCGGTCTATGGAACAAGACAGCTTCAGAGCATCGAGGTTTCACTCCGGAGACGATCTGCCCGGTCCGAGCTTCACCGGGACCCTCTCAGGGACGCAGGCTCCCCACCCCTGTTCTACGAACGAGCTGCGAGCAAGTTACCGGTAGGCACGAGCGAAGTCCTCGCGCTCCGGCGAGTCGTGAGTCGGCGCGGCTCGAGGACCACAGTCGCCGCCGCGTCGCGCCGCTCCTCAGCCTTCCGGGCCGTTGGGGGCCGTACGAGCCGGCGGGGACTCAACCGTCCGACGGCGCAATCAGTCGCCGATGGCGCAATCAGTCGCGGACGGCGCAATCAGGTCGCCGACGGCGCGATCACACCCGCCAGGTCTCGGGCCAGCGCGTCCGCTGCGGAGACCTCCGCTCTCGTCTGCGCGCTGCCAGCCTCGTCCCCCGCCTCCCCCATCTCGGCGTCGAAGACGTAGCGCTTGGCGAGCCGCTGGACGTTCTGCTCCACGTCGAGCAGCCGGAGGTTGATCTCGAGCCGACCACCGTCGCTGCGCAAGCTCCCCTCGACCACGAGCTGTGCGCCGGAGGTCCGTCCGTCACCGACCAGGCGGGTCAGCTCCATGCGCACCACGCCGAACGCCGGACCGAGGCGCTCGCCCAGCCGGACGATCAGCTCCTCGCGCAAGGTCTCCTCGAGATCGAGGGCGCCGGTGGGCCTGCCGATGTGGATCAGCCGGGTGACCGCGATCCATCGCTGCGCGGCGGCCGGTCTGGGCGCGGTGTCGATCGCCACCTTGGGAGAACGCCGCCGGACGCGGACCTCGGGGAGGAAGCGGTAGCCGCGACGCGGGACCGTCTCGAGATAGCGGGGCTCGCGAACGCTGTCGTCGAGGGCGCGACGGATCTCCTTGATGCAGTAGTTGAGGCCTTCCTCGTAGTCGACATGCACGCCCTCTCCCCAGACCATGAGCTGGAGCTGCCGCCTCGGCACGACCTCTCCGCTGCGCCGGGCGAGCGCCTCGAGCACTCGTGCCGGCTGCGGCTGCAACCGGACCCGACGTCCGTGGCAGAGCAGCTCTCCGCTGTCGAGGAGGTACTCGAAATCGCCGAAGCAGAGAACGATCCCGCGCCGCGAGGACGGATCGGCGCCGGAGACCGAGGGCGCCGAGCTGCGGTCGGAGGGCTTGCGGGAGTCGCTCATCGACAACGCCCTCATCTGCTTCGTCCCATCTTCGTCGGTTCGTCGTCACCTCGCTCGCGCTCACTGCTCCTGCTCACCGATGGCCTCCCCTCTCTGTTGGACCCGCGCTGACGCGCCGATGCGATCCCACCGGTGCTCCGGCTCTGCCGCAGAGCCGGACGATCGCCGGCCCGAACCCCTTGCCAGCCCCGCTGGCCAGATCGACCTCACGAGACACGAGCTGCCGATCGTCTTCGCCAGCCCACCGGTCCCTCGACCGCGGGCCGAGCGTTTGCCGAGCAGTCCGTGAGTCGTCGAGATGCCCCAACCGATCCTCTCTCGCTCGAGTCGAGCCTTCGCGTCGAGCCGTCTTGCGAGAACCGGGCCAGCCGCCGCCCTCCAGAACCTGGCGCTCCGCACGGCCTCGCGCTCGAGGACCGGCAGAGCTCCGTCTCTCGATGCCCGGGGCGCCACAGCGATGCACGGAAGAAGAGAGCGGCGCGCCCCTGAAAACGAAGGCGTCCGCGCCAACACGGCGGACCAGTGCCGCGCGGAGCCGCCCGAACGCAACCGGCCTCGGCGCGTCCTCAGCCAGCGCTCGGCTTCTCCTCCTCTCGAACCCCGGCGCGAGGGTCGTTCGAAGCAACTCGGCCCGCTCTCGATCCAGAGCGTTGAAGCCGAGGCCCAGAAATCTGGTGCCTCGCGCTCCGCTCGAAGCTCTGATCCTGTTCGCGCCGTGCTACGAAACACCGGGTGTTCCGATGGTCCGCGCCGGCAAGCCGTGATCGCGCGAGACTCGCGAGCCACGCGCTCAGACGCCCGCGGAGATCCCTGGCGGAGGGGTCGAACGTCGGCCGTCCCGCTCGACGTCGTCGACCGAGCTCACGGTTCGGCTGCTGAAGCGGCTCCAACGCGCAGGTCCTCGGCCGCGGCGCCGCGTTCGTCCTGGCGCCGCGGTCACCTCCGACCCGGCCCGGCCACGGAACCGGCCACGGAACCGTCCAATCTCCGGCTGATTGGACGCGGACATCGCTCGGCTCGCACCGTCTCGCTCCCGATGCGTCGCCCCACGGCATCCGCTCACCGACAGCTCCGCTCGCCCTCCGATCTCCCTCGTTCAGTCCTCACGAGAGTCGGGGAACCGACGACGTCGAGCGACAAAGCCGGCGCCCGCACTCCCGTGATCGACCTCGGAAGGGGACGGTGCGGGTGAGGACGGCGCCTCGACCGCCGGGGACCGCAGCCTGTGATCCAAGGCCCCGGATGGTCTGCGGCGAGCACGATGGGGCCGCGCGGAAGGCAGACGAGCATTTGCGGGGATCGACGCAAGGTCTCCTCAGCTCCACCGATCGGCACATCGATTGAAGCAGCCGCTCTCCCAGCAACTCGTCCGTGCACGAGCGCCGATTCCGGCGCCGCACAGAACACTAGGGAGGACTCATGCGTTCGATCAAGACCCGAAACCGCGATCCGCGCTTCCAGCGAGAGCTGGCCGCGATGCTCGCCGGCACACTCGCCATCGCGGCAGCCCTCGGCTTCGCCCTGCCGGCGATGGCCCAGGCGCCGACCGGCAACCTGTTCGTGACCGTCGCCGACACCAATGGCGCCCCGCTGCCGGGCGTCTCCGTCACCATCGGCGGCATCGGCGCCGACAAGCTCCAGATCACCAACTCGCAGGGGCAGGTCCGTTTCCTCGGCCTCGACCCCGGCCGCTACGACGTGCGCGCCGAGCTCGAGGGCTTCGGCTCGGTCGAGTACCCGCAGGTCGACGTCCGCGTCGGGCGCAACACCGAGATCGGGGTCTCCCTGACGCCTGCGGTCGAGGAGACCATCACGGTCACTTCCGAGTCCCCGCTGCTCGACGAGCGCAAGCTCCAGCAGGGCACCACCGTCTCCCAGGTCGAGCTCGAGAAGATCCCGACCGCGCGTGACCCCTGGGCGATCCTCAACCAGACCCCGGGCGTGCTCGTCGACCGCGTCAACGTCGGCGGCAACGAGTCCGGCCAACAGTCCGCCTTCCGCGCCCAGGGGGTCTCCGACGACCAGAACGACTTCCTGGTCGACGGCGTCTCGATCACCGACATGCGCGCTCTTGGCGCCTCGTCGACCTACTACGACTTCGACCAGTTCGCCGAGATGCAGTTCTCGACCGGCGGCACCGACGTCACCAAGACGACGGCCGGCGTCGGCGTGAATCTCGTCACCAAGCGCGGCTCCAACGAGTTCCGCGGCTCGGCGCGTTTCTTCGGCACCAAGGCGGACGGCTACTTCGGCGGCGGCCTCAAGCAGTCGCAGCCCAACGTCGAGCAGGCCGACCTCGCGCCCGACCAGTGCCTGCCGAACGCGGACGACGGCGACTGCAGCGTCTACGTCGGCGCCCAGATCCGCGAGATCGAGGACCTCGGCTTCGAGGCCGGCGGCGCCGTGATCCGCGACAAGCTCTGGCTGTGGGGCTCGTGGGGGCAGAACGACATCCAGCAGAACGCCGCGTCCGGCACCGCCGACGACACCATCCTCGAGAACCAGTCGCTCAAGCTCAACGCCCAGTTCACCCAGTCGAACTCGGCGGTCGGCTCCTGGAACAACGGCGACAAGCAGAAGTTCGGCCGCGGCGCGTCGACCACGCGTCCCGACATCACGACCTGGAACCAGCGCGGCCCCTCCGCGATCATGCGCTTCGAGGACACGCACGTGTTCTCGTCGAACCTGTTCCTCACCGGCACCTACTCGCTGGGCGACTTCGGCTTCCAGCTCGCGGCCAAGGGCGGTGTCGGACCGGACGCTCCCGAGTCGTGGCGGCGCAGCGACGGTGTCTGGCAGGACAACTTCCAGTCCGGCTCGGCCACCGGCCCGAACGACGAGCTCAAGGCCGACGCGGCCTACTTCTTCAACACCGGCGCGACCTCGCACGAGCTCAAGCTCGGCGGCCGCTTCCGGACCTACGAGACCTCCTCGACCTTCGACTGGCCGGGGCGCAAGATCTTCACCTTCAACACCAGGACCCTCCATCGGGTGGTGGCGCAGCGCGGCTTCGCTCCGCCGGTGACCCAGGAGTACATCTCGTTCTGGGCGCAGGACACCGTCACCTTCGGCCGCTTCACGATCAACCTGGGTCTGCGCTACGACGACCAGTCGGGGGTCAACGAGCCGGCGCGAATCGAGGCCAATCCGATGGTGCCGAACGTGCTTCCCGCGATCGACTTCCCGGGGATCGACAAGGAGTTCTCCTGGAAGTCGGTCACCCCGCGCATCGGTCTCACCTACGCGTTGGGCGCCAACCGGGACACCCTGCTGCGCGCCAGCCTCGCGCAGTTCGCCGATCAGATCGGCACCGGCACCATCAACCGGACGAACCCGGCCGGGTTCTCCTACGCGTACTTCACCCTCCCCTACGAGGACACGAAGTACACGGGTGACGGCTCCGAGCTCAACGACCCGACGCTTCCGAACCTGAACCCGGTGGGCTTCGATCCCGCGAACCCGACCAGCCTGGTGTCGCCCAACGTCACCGACCCGGGGCTCGATGCACCGATCACGACGGAGGCGGTGTTCAGCATCGAGCACGCGCTGCTCCCCGAGTTCGTCGTCGGCCTCACTCTGACCGCCCGCAAGGTCGAGGACATCCTCGAGACGCGGACGATCCTGCGTGACGCGGTGACCGGCGAGACCCGGACGATCACCGCCAACGACTACGTCGCCGATGGCTCCCTCACCGGGACCCTCCCCGGCGGGATCTCCGGCGGTGGCACATCGAGCTACTCGGTGCCGGTGTTCTCGCTGCGCGAGAGCTTCGACTTCACCGGCGGCTCCTACCTCCTCAACGGCGCGCGCGAGCGCGACTACTTCGGCACCGCGGTAACCTTCACCAAGCGGCTCGCCAATCGCTGGATGCTGCGCGGCTACGTCAACTACGGCGACGCCGAGTGGGACGTCCCGGCCGAGTTCACGGCCAACAACAACCCGAACCGCACCACCGGCGGCGGCGACCGCGACGGCGACCTCTACCTGACCCGGTCGACCGGCTCGGGCAAGGGCGAGCGGTTCCTGCAGTCCACCTGGTCGGCCAACCTCAACGGCATCTACCAGGTGGCTCCGGACCGTCCGTGGGGCTTCAACCTCTCCGCCTCGCTCCAGGCGCGCGAGGGCTATCCCATCCCCTACTTCGACAACATCCAGACCTCGGACGGATCGAGCCGCAACATCGGCGTCCTCACCGACTTCGACGACTACCGGCTCGACGACCTGACCACGATCGACCTGCGGTTGGAGAAGGAGTTCGCGCTGACCAGCGCGGTCAACTTCACCTTCGGCCTCGACGTGTTCAACGTCACCAACGAAGGCACGGAGCTGTCGAGGAACCGCGACCTGAGCGCTTCCAACGTGTTCTTCCTGAACGACAACGTCAGCCCGAGGATCTATCGCCTCGGAGTCCGCCTCGGCTGGAAGTAGCCTAGGGAAAGTGGTGCCGGCCAACAGCCAGCACCACTTCATCGGGCGATCCTCAGCGCCCCCCGAGCCTGCTCGGGGGCGCGAGGATCTTCGCCTCACAGACACCGCCACCTTGCAGCGCCGGCGGGTCCGGTCACCCAACGGCCAAAGGCCGGCACCACTTCATGGTGCGATCCTCGGCGCACCCGAAGCCCAACCCTCTCCCCTGACACCGGGCGCACCGCCCAGAAGCGGCCCGCGAGCCGTTCGACCGCCGCCGCGGCCGGCTTCCGGCCCGAGCGCGATAGCCTCCGCTCATGGAGCCCGCCTGGCGAATCGGCCGCTTCACGTTCGAGCCGCGGCGACACGTGCTGCGCCGCGACGAGACCGAGCGGCGCATCGAGCCCAAGGCCGCCGCGGTCTTGACGCGCCTGGTCGAGGGCGCGGGAGGGGTGGTCACCAAGCAGGAGCTCTTCGACGCGGCCTGGCCTGGCCTCATCGTCACCGACGAGGTGCTGCCCAACGCCATCTACCACATCCGCCGCGCCCTCGAGGACGACGCGCGGTCGCCGCGCTACCTCGAGACGATCCCCAAGGTGGGATATCGGCTGATCGCGCCGGTCGAGGAGCTCGCGGAAGCCGCGCCGCTCGAAGCTCGCCCGGAGGCGCCGGAGAGCCGTGGCTCCACTTCGGCCCCTGCTCGCCACCGTGGTGGAGCGAAGATCGCCGCCTGGGCGGCGCTGAGCGCTGCGGCGCTGGTCCTGCTCAGCCTCGGACCCTCGGCGTGGCGCTCCGACGCGAGCCGGAGCGAGACCGCGGCGCGGGTCGATCCCTCGGAGCTGGTGGCGCGCGGCTGGGCCGCGCTGGACGCCTCGCTTCCGGGCGCCGGCGAAGAGGCAGCCGCCCTCGCCACCGTCGCGCTGGAGGCGAGGCCGTCCGATGCCGACGCCTGGAGCCTGCTGGCGGCCTCGTGGAGCGCGCGGGCCTCGGCCGGCGACGTCGCCGCCGACGCCGGCTTCGATCAGGCCCGTCGTGCTGCCGCACGGGCGCTCGCCCTCGAGCGCGATCACGTCCCGGCGCTGCGCGTGCGAGCCGGCGCGCGGTGGCTGGGGGACTGGGACTGGCGCGGCGCCGAGACCGACCTGCTCGCCGCGCTCGAGGTCGCTCCCGACGACGCCCGGACGCGCGCGAGCCATGCCGAGCTGCTGCTGATGTTGGGCCGCCTCGACGAGGCTCGCGACTCGGCCGAGCTCGCCGTCGACGGCGATCCGGATTCGATCGCCATCCGGCTCACCGCCGCTCTCGTCGCCTGGATGGGCGACGACCTCGAGCTCGCGGCCGAGCACTACCGCTCGATCCTCGACGAGCGGCCGGGACACCCGGTCGCGCGCGTCAACCTGGCGAAGCTCGCGGGCGGCCCGATGCACCGTTCGGAGACGGAGCGCCTGGCCGCCCTCACCGAGAAAGAACGCGTTCGCCCCGGCCACCTCGCGCTCTGGTTCGTCGAGGCGGACCAGCCCGAGCAGGCCTTCGCCTGGCTCGACCGGGCGGTCGCCGAGCGCGACCCGACGATCCTGTTCTTCCGATTCGATCCGCGCTGGGACCGCTGGCGCAGCGACACCCGTTATCGAAACGCGATGGCGGCGGCCGGCCTCCCACCCGCATCCTGATCTTTCCCTGAGGACGGCGAGGCGGGCTCGCTGAGAGGCTAGCGGGCTCGTGGTGATCACCACCCCCCAACGAGCGGCGGGGGCGAGGCGTGGTCATACCACGAGCCCGCTAGCTCATGTTTCCCGCCCAAGCGCCGCAAGCGGCGCGGGCTCTGGCCGACTAGGCCGAAACCGCGGAATCCTGGCGACCAACCCGGCTTGATCAAACTTTGACCGCTTTTGCGAACTTCCCGCGGGCCTAGTCGACCTAGAGAGCTCCGAGGAGCCCAGCATGAACCGTCGCACCCGGACCTTCGCCGCCGCCCTCACCCTCTCCGTCGCTCCGCTCACCGTCCTCGACGATCCGGCGCGGGCCGAGGCCTGCGCCGATCTCGACTTCCGCAGCGGGTCGGTCGAGACCGAGGCCGGCATCGAGCTCTTCGTCCGGCAGGGTGGCGGCGGCGAAGCGACCGTCGTGGTGCCGGCCGACTTCCTGCTCTTCGACGAGCTGTGCCCGCTCGCCGCCGACTTCCGCGTCGTCTTCTACGACATGCGAAACCGCGGCCGTTCCAGCCGCGTCACCGAAGGCGAGCACCTCACGCTCGAAGCCGACGTCGCCGACCTGGAGGCTGTGCGGCGACACCTCGGGATCGAGGAGATCGCGCTCGTCGGCTACTCCTACCTCGGCAAGATGGTCGTCGAGTACGCGATCGAGCACCCGGGGCGGGTGAGCCGGATCGTCCAGCTCGGGCCGGTGCCGATGGATCCCGACCGCACGCTGCCGCCGAACCTGGTCGAGCCGTCGATCTTCGATGCGCCGGAGGCGCAGGCGACGATCTCGGAGCTGCGCGCGCTCCGCGCCGAGGGACTGCACGAGAGCGATCCCCAGCGCTACTGCGAGCTCGAGTGGGGGCTGTCGCGGCGAGGCCTGGTCGGCGACCCGGCCGCCGCCGACGAGATCCCGAGCCGATGCGACCTGCCCAACGAGTGGCCGAGCCGTCTCGCCTTCCACATGCAGCACCATTTCGTCGGCTCCATGCTCTCGTCGGTGACGACCGCCACCGAGGCAGCGAGCCTCGACGTCCCGGTGCTGGTGATCCACGGCACTCGGGATCGCAACGCACCCTACGGCGGCGGCCGCGAGTGGGCCGCTTCGCTGCGGGATGCGCGGCTCCTCTCGCTCCCCGGGCTCGCGCACGCAGCGTTCGTCGAGACCGACCTGCTCTCCGACCTGCGCACCTTCCTCGCCGGTGATTGGCCGGCCGCCGCCGCCCTGCTGTCGCCGTCGGCCGATCCGCAGCTCTCGCAGCTGCGGGCGTGGGATCTCGTGCGCTCGGCGTTCAGGGCGCACGCTCCGCAAGGGCTTTCCGAGACCGGGGAGCTGCTCGGCCGGTGGCGCGGCGTCCTCCACCCGCGATCCCAGAGCAGGACCTCCGAGCCGCCCTTCGAGCCCGCGTTCGACGTCGTCTCGGAGGTGCTCGTCGACCCCGACGGCCGGCGGCTGGAGCGGATCGAGGAGCTCCGGTGGCCGGAGTTCACCAGCCGCTACCGTACCGTGGTCACCGATGGCGACTCCTTCGAGGTCGATCTCGTGACCGGCGCCGTCCAGCCGACCTACCGCCAGCCCCGAGAGGAGATCGCCTCGGCGGTGCGCTCGATCCCTCCGCTGCTCCTGCGCGCGCTGCTGGCATCGAGCGCCGGCTCGCTGCGCTTCGAAGGGGTGGGCGACCTCGACGGCGAGACGGTGACGATGGTCTCCGCCCACCATCTCGGCGAGCGCATCGATCTCTACTTCGCCGCCGACGGCACGCTCTTCGCGCTCGGACGGCTGACCGACGAGCCGATGCTGAGTGATGTCTACGAGCTCACCCGCTACCGGGGTCGGCAGGAGCTCGCCGGGCTGGTGGTGCCGGAATCCGTGGAGAAGAGGCTCGAGGGACTCTCACAGTCGCACGTCGCGGTCGCACTCGAGGAACTCTCCTGGGTGTCTCACGACCCGGAGAGCTACGCGAGGCCCGAGTCGCAGACGCGGGCGGAGACGGAGCCGGAGACCGGCGAGGGCGGGACGCCCTCGAGCTCGTCGGCGACCGGGTCGTCCGGCGCGGCCGGAGCACCCGGCTCGGGCGAGCGGGCAGACGGCTCGATGCGCGAGCTCGCGCCGCGCGTTTACCTGGCAACGCTGGCGGGCGCGGCCGACTACTACTCGCTCGTCGTCGAGCGCGACGATCACCTGGTCGTCGTGGAGGCGCCGGTCGGCCGCGAGGCGATGACCGAGCTGATGGGCGAGCTCGCGACGCGGTTCCCGGGCAAGCCAGTGCGCTATGTGGTGGCCACCCACCATCATTTCGATCACTCGAGCGGCGTCCCGGCGGTCGCGGAGACCGGAGCGACCCTGATCACCACTCCCGGAAACGTCCGGTTCTTCCGCCGCGCCGTCACCGGACCCCGCACGCTCTCCGGGCTCGGCGAGAGCCCAGCGACGACGGTGGAGATCGTCGAGGTCTCCGACGTGAGGGAGGTCCCGGGGGGCGAGCCGGCGATCCGGGTGGTGCGCGCGGAGCCCAGCCCGCACGTCGAGGAGATCCTGTTCGTGCACCTGCCGGCGGAGCGGCTGCTCTTCCAAGGGGATCTGGTGCGGTTTCCGATCGAGAGCGGGCGCTCCGCCGCGGCCGGGGCGCTGGCGCGGAAGATCGATTCGCTCGGGCTGGAGGTCGAGAGGATCGCCGGCGTTCACGGTGACATCGGCACGATGTCCGAGCTGCGAGAGGCCCGGAACAACACCCCTGAGCCCTGACGGGCGCTCGCGGAAGCCCGCGATCTCCCTGGATCGGGCGGCGATCCCGTGCGCTGGTCCCGACACGCCGGCTGGCCGAACGGCTCGTCGCCACCAGCGCTGCTCGCCGCCGGGGCGCCAGTCCGGTCGTCGACGCCACGGGCGCACTTCGGGCGCCAGGAGGTGGGTCGAGAGCCATCGAAGAAGCCGCGCCGGAAGAAAAGGGCCTCGCGGGCTCGGCCGTCTTTCACCGAATGCTCATCTCTTCCTCCTGAACCTCGGACGAGCGCTCCCGTAAGTCATTGATGTCGGAGGTCTTTCCTCCGATGGTCTCCAAGGGAGGGGGTTTTGCCGAACCCCCTCCCGTTTTCTTTTCGGGGAATGCGCTGGCGGGCGGGATCCGAGTCGCCGAGGTCCAATCCCCTGGACGTGTCGACCGCTCCCCACGGGCGTCCCAGGATCCCCCGAACCTGCTAAGGGGTCTCCAGGATCTTCCTCAGGCCGAATTCACGTTCTCCTCGGCGCTGGCTCAGAGCTGGACTCGTAGGGGGAGCGATCCGCCCTCCGCACCCCTCGTCCGACCTCTTCCGTGGACACCACCGATCGTCCCGGACGCTCGGGGACGCTCGGGCCGGTGTCCGCGTCCAGCGAATTGGACGTGCGGAATGCACTTCTCAGGCTCCGTCACGGTCGAGGCGCGCAACCGAGAGCTCCGAATCCTCGCCGCAGAATCACTTGCCGGCGCCAGACGGAGCAGTCTGAGCCCTGGCACAACCCTTGATGTAGCCGTTCTCCGCAACTCGTCTGTGCGCGCGTCGCATCGGCGCGCGCCACAACTTCGAAGGAGGACTCATGGAATTGACTCGTCGACTCACGGAACGGACGTCCGCCGTGCGCGCTCTCGCGCTGGCCGGCCTCTCCGTCCTCGCGCTCCTCGCGCTCGCCCTACCCGCCCTCGCGCAGGCGCCCACCGGCAACATGTTCGTCACGGTCACAGACGCCGGCGGCGAGCGGCTGCCCGGCGTCTCGGTGACGATCAGCGGGATCGGCGCCGACAAGCTCCAGATCACCAACCCCCAGGGCCAGGTCCGGTTCCTCGGCCTCGACCCCGGCCGCTACGAGGTCAACGCCGAGCTCGAAGGCTTCGGCTCGATCTCGTACCCGGAGGTTGACGTCCGCGTCGCCCGAAACACCGAGCTCCAGCTCACCCTGACGGCGGCGGTGGAGGAGACGATCACGGTCACCTCCGAGAGTCCGTTGCTCGACGAACGCAAGCTCCAACAGGGCACCACCGTCTCGCAAGTCGAGCTCGAGAAGATCCCGACCGCGCGCGATCCCTGGGCCATCCTCAACCAGACCCCGGGGGTGCTCGTCGATCGCATCAACGTCGGCGGCAACGAGTCCGGACAGCAGGCCTCCTTCCGTGCCCAGGGCGTCGACGGCGACCAGAACGACTTCCTGGTCGACGGCGTGTCGATCACCGACATGCGAGCGCTCGGCGCCTCCTCGACCTACTACGACTTCGACCAGTTCGCCGAGATGCAGTTCACCACCGGCGGCACCGACGTCACCAAGAACAGCTCGGGCGTCGGCGTCAACCTGGTGACCAAGCGGGGCTCGAACGAGTTCCGGGGCTCCGCCCGCTTCTACGGCACCAAGGCGGCCGGATACTTCGGCGGCGCCGCCAAGCAATCGCAGCCCAACGTCGGCCCGTCCGATCTCGGCGACGGACAGTGTCTGCCGAGCGACGACGACGGGGACTGCAGCGTCTACGTCGGCGCTCAGATCCGCGAGATCGAGGACCTCGGCTTCGAGGCCGGCGGCGCCGTGATCCGCGACAAGTTCTGGCTGTGGGGCTCCTGGGGCCAGAACGACGTCCAGCAGAACGCCGCCTCCGGCACCGCCGACGACACCATCCTCGAGAACCAGTCGCTCAAGGCCAACGCCCAGTTCACCCAGTCGAACTCGGCGGTCGGCTCCTGGAACAACGGCGACAAGCTGAAGTTCGGGCGCGATGCTTCGATCACACGTCCGGACATCACGACCTGGAACCAGCGCGGCCCGTCGGCCATCATGCGCTTCGAGGACACCCACGTGTTCTCGTCGAACCTGTTCCTGACCGGCACTTACTCGCTGGGCGACTTCGGCTTCCAGCTCGCCGCCAAGGGCGGCGTCGGGCCTGACGCGACCGAGTCGTGGCGGCGCAGCGACGGCGTCTGGCAGGACAACTTCCTGTCGGGATCGGCCACCGGCCCGAACGACGAGTTCAAAGCCGACGCGTCCTACTTCTTCAACACCGGCTCGGCCTCGCACGAGCTCAAGGTCGGCGGTCGCCTGCGCAACTACGAGACGTCCTCCGACTTCGCCTGGCCCGGGCGCAACATGTTCACCTTCAACACCACCTCGACCCATTTCGTGGTGGCCAAGCGCGGCATCGCCACGCCGGTGACGATGGAGTACTTCTCCCTGTGGGCCCAGGACACGGTCACCTTCGGCAGGTTCACGATCAACCTCGGCCTGCGCTTCGACGACCAGTCGGGCGTCAACCAGGCGTTCAACGTGCCGGGCAACCCGATGGTGCCCAACGTCCTGCCGGCTCTCAACTACCCAGGCGCCTCCGAGGACTTCAGCTGGGAGACCATCGCACCGCGCATCGGCTTCACCTATGCGCTGGGCGCCAACCGTGAGACCCTGCTGCGTGCCAGCTTCGCGCAGTTCGCGGATCAGCTCGGCGTCGGCACCGTCAACCGGACCAACCCGGCGGGCGAGGCCTACGCCTACTTCTCCCTCCCCTACGTCGATGCTCCCTACACCGGCACCGGCGCCGAGCTCAACGACCCCGACCTGGTCGGCGCCGCCAACGGCTTCGACCCGGCGAATCCGGCCTCGCTCGTCGATCCCGACATCACCGATCCGGGTCTCGACGCGCCGATCACCAGCGAGCTGGTGTTCAACGTCGAGCATGCGCTCCTGCCGGAGTTCGTCGTCGGCCTCACCGCCACCTGGCGCAACGTCGACGACATCCTGGAGTTGCGCACTCTTTTGCGCGATTCGAACACCGACCAGGTCCGCACCATCACACGAGACGACTACGTCGCCGACGGCTCCCTCACCGGGACCATCCCCGGCGGGATCTCGGGAGGCGCGGTGTTCAACTACGACGTACCGCTCTTCGCGCTCGCCGACGACTTCGACTTCACCGGCGGCACGTTGCTGCTCAATGGCTCGCGCGAGCGCGAGTACCTCGGCGGGGCGCTGACCTTCACCAAGCGTCTGGCCAACCGCTGGATGCTGCGCGGCTACCTCAACTTTGGCGAGGCCGAGTGGCAGATCGACGACGAGTACGTCCGCAACAGCGACCCCAACGCCAACAACATCTCCGCCACCTTCGACGGCGGGGAGCGCGACGGGGACCTCTACATCACGCGCTCCACCGGATCGGGCAAGGGCGAGCGGTTCCTGCAGGCGTCGTGGTCGGCGAACCTCAACGGCATGTATCAGGTCGCCCCGGACCGTCCGTGGGGGTTCAACCTCTCGGCCTCGATCCAGGCTCGCGAGGGGTTTCCAGTGCCGTATTTCGACCAGATCACGACCTCCGACGAGTCCGTCCGGACGATCCGGGTGGTCACCGACTACGACGACTACCGTCTGGACGATCTGGTGACCGGGGACGTGCGGTTGGAGAAGGAGTTCGCGCTGACCAGCGCGGTCAACTTCACCTTCGGCATCGACGTCTTCAACCTCACCAACGAGGGCACCGAGCTCTCCCGCAGCCGGGACCTCAGCGCCACCAACGCGTTCTTCCTGAGCGACAACGTCTCCCCCAGGATCTACCGCGTTGGAGTCCGGCTGGGCTGGAAGTAGCTTCGGAGAGGTGGTGCCGGTCCAACGCCGGCGCCACCTCGACGAGCGATTCTCGGCGCACCCCAGCGCCCGCAACGAGCGCCGGCCCGCTCACGGCCGCCGGTCCGAGCGTCAACGGGGTGCGCCTTCTCGATCGCGAGCGCGCGCCAGCCCGCTGGAGCGTCGGAGGAGGAAGCGGGGTCTCGTCCCCGTCGATCCGGAGCGGGAGGAGGGCTCGACCCTCCTCCCGCTCTTCTTTCTCTTGC